>NZ_MUKU01000050.1 GCF_002081825.1 Chromobacterium haemolyticum
GGTCACTGCAAGGGCGTGGACGATCCATTGAGGATCAATTTTCTGAGAAAGAGCAGAGAAATCAGGGTGTTTGTGAGCCTTGCCAACCATAGGGACGGAAATGAGTGAGTCAACATGAGCGAAGTATGAGCAAGATTCGCACCATGAAAAATGCCGTTCACTTGCTTAAGTGAACGGCATTAGGGCTTGGGCCCGGTTTTTTTTGACGGCGGCGCGGCTCAGGCGACCGGCGGCAGGGTGTCGGCGAAGGACGGCCGCGTCATCAGCCGCTCCAGCAGGCTGGCCAGATTGGGGTGGCTGTCGCGCCAGTCTATTTCCGGGAAGCGGAAATCCAGATAGCCCAGGCAGGCGCCGACGGCGATGTCCGCCAGGCTGTAGCCCACGCCGTTGCACCACTGGCGGTCGGCCAGATCGGTGGCGAGCGCGGCCAGGCCGCGGTCTATCTTGCCGCGCTGGCGGGCTATCGCCTCCGGCATCTGCTTGTCGTCCGGGCGGCGTCTTTCCAGCACGATGGCCACCGCCGCGTCGACGATGCCGTCGGCCAGCGCTTCCCAGCGCCGGGTGGCGATCAGCAGGCGGTTTTCCTGGGGAAGAATGCGCGATACCGGCGAGATGTTGTCCAGATACTCGGCGATGACGCGCGAGTCGTACAGCGTCGAGCCGTCATCCAGTTCCAGAACCGGCACCTTGCCCAGAGGATTGTAATCGCCGACGCGAGTATCCGCGTTCCGCGGCACGTCTTTCTCCAGCGGGCAGTCTATTTTCTTTTCGGCCAGCACGATGCGCACCTTGCGGGCGTAGGGGCTGGTCAACGAGGCGATCAGTTTCATGTTTCGGGTCGTTCTGGATGATGGCAGGCGAAGTGCTCGCCGGACGGATAAGGCCCGGCGAGCGACTACTTTAGCGCAATGCCGTGGCGGCTGGAAGGCTTACTTCAACTCCACCTTGCCGCTGACTTGCAGTTGCAGTTGAGATTGTCCTGGCCGCAGGTCCGGTTGCGCCACTTCTGCGTTGGCGGCCATGCCGGCAGCCTTCATCATCATAGGCGGACGGAAGATGGGGGACTGGCTGCCAATATCCAACTCTTTGATATTGCTAACATTTTTTCCGATTGCCTTGGCCGCGATCTTGGCCTGGGCTTCCAGGTTGGCGATGGCTTCCGGCAGCATGCTCTGCTCGGCTTCCTTGCGCGCCTGGTCGGACACGCTGAATTGCAGTCCTTGCAGCAACAGGTTCTGTTGCAGTTTGGCCATCAGTTCGGCGGCCTGGGTGAAGTCGCGGCTCTTCAGCTGGATTTCCACCCGGCCTTGCCAGCCCTGAATCTTGCCGTTTTTGTCGTAATTGGGCCAGGTGTTGTAGCCACCGCTGGACAGCTGCACCTTGGAGTGGTTGCGGCCCAGCGCAATGCCCTGGGCGGCGGCCTTGTTAAGCCTATTGGCCAGCACCGCCGGCTGGGTGTTGCTCATTTGCTGGTAGAAGGTGGCGCTGATCTGGTCGTTGGCCACTTCGCGCTGCGCGCTGGCGGACAGATTGAGCTGGGTGCTTTCGGCCAGCGCCGGGGCGGCGCTGACGGCGAATAGGGTTCCGAGGCAGGCAAGCAAGAGAGTTGGTTTGTTCATGTGTCGATTCCCATGACATTGTTGTCTTGATCGGAAAAGTCCGATTTGCAGTGTGTAGGCCCATCATGCCCGAGAAAAGTTTCCGACGGCATACTGCCCTTCGGCCAGTTCTATCCGGTTGCGGCCGTTGCGCTTGGCCCGATAGAGCTGGCTGTCCGCGGCGCTGAACAGGCTGGAGAGGCCGTCGTAAGGCTGCTGGCTGGTGCTGGCCACGCCGATGCTGACGCTGATGCTCAAGGGCGGGGCGGCGGCGGCCGGTTGCGGGCGCAGCGCGTCCACCGCGCGCAGGATGCGTTGCGCGACCGCGTGAGCGTCTTGCAGGCCGGTGCGCGGCAGCAGCATCACGAACTCCTCGCCGCCGTAACGGCCGACTATGTCGCCGGCGCGCGCTTGGGCGCGCAGGCAGGCGGCCAGTTGTTGCAGCACCAGGTCGCCGAACTGGTGGCCGTGGCGGTCGTTGATGCTTTTGAAGTGATCGACGTCCAAGAGCAGCAAGGCCAGCGGCTTGCGCTCTCGCCAGGCGCGGCGGCAGGCGGCCTCGGCCAGTTCGCGGAAGCCGCGCTGGTTGAGCAGATTGGTCAGGCCGTCGTGACTGGCCTGGTGCTGGGTCTGTTCCAGCGCGCGCTCGTAGCAGATGTACAGCGCGCACAAGATGAAGCTGAAGCTCAGCCAGTGCATGCCAAGCGAGCTGAGCATGGAAAAGCTCATTGAGTGCGCGTCGTAAACGTTGCCGGTCCAGATGGCGTGCACGAGGCGCGCCAGCGCCAGCAAGGCGTAAAGCAGGCTGACCGCCAGCGCCATTTTGCGGCCGGCGCCGGCAATGCGCGAGTGCCCGGGCCACAGTTCGCGCGCGGCCAGCAGCCAGGCGACCAGATAGACCAGGCAGACTGCGATGGTGAGCTGTCCCATATCGGCGGGGCCGGCCTGAAGATAGGCGGCCATGCCGGCGGCCACCAGCAACAGGCTTTGCCAGACGCGCGGACTCTTGCCGTTCAGGTGGCGGATGCCGCAGAGCGCGAGGGGATGAAACAGCATCCACAGCAGATTGTTGAACACCAATTGCGGCCACGGTGGCAGGCCGATGGGCAGCAGGCTGAACACGCCGCCCAGGCTGACGCTGGCGCCGGCCGCGCAGAAATACAGGAAGGCCTGCTCGCCGCGGTTGCGCAGCCAGAACATCGTGATGACGGCGGTCAGCGCCAGGCCGTAACCGGTGGTGCTGAGCACGGTGGCCTGAAAGTCGAGGATGCTTTGCATGTGGGAATCTGTTCAAAGTCCGCTGTGCGTCGTGAAACCTCGCGCCTTGGGCGCGGCGTCTTGTCTCGCGAGCGTTGGCCAGAGCTTGAACAGGTTCCGGGCGGGCGCGCTTTGCAAGGTGAATTATGACAAGCGGCCCATCATAGGGCCGTTGTCCATGCTCTTCAATCCGCAAAGCTACGCAGCCAGGCTGACAAATCCCGACAATCAGGCCGTCGGGATCCATTTGTCCTGTCAGGCCAGGTATTCGTACCCAGGCAGCGTCAGGAACTCGACGAAATCGTCGGAGGTGGTCAGCAGGTCGAACATCGCGGCGGCGTCGTCGTACTGGCGGGTCCAGCGCGCGCCGTACTCGGCCTTGAGCTTGGCCACTTCCGCCGCGTGCAACTGGTGGAACAGCTCGGCTGTTACTTTGCGGCCGTCGTCCAGCACGCCCTTGGGGCTGCGTATCCATTGCCAGATCTGAGAGCGGGAGATTTCTGCGGTGGCGGCGTCTTCCATCAAATTGTGGATGGGAACGCAGCCGTTGCCGGAAATCCAGGCGCCCAGGTACTGGATGCCCACATTGATGTTCATCGCCAGTCCGGCTTCGGTGATCGGTGCGTCCGGGCGGAAATCCAGCAATTCGGCGGCGCCGACCTGAACGTCCGGCCTTTGCTTGGCGATCTGGTTGGGCGCGTCGCCCAGCACTTTGCCGAAGGCCTCTGCGGCGATGGGCACCAGGCCGGGGTGCGCCACCCAGCCGCCGTCGTAACCGTCGGCGGCGTCGCGCTCCTTGTCCGCCCGGACGCCGGCCAAGGCCTTCTCATTGGCCGCCGGATCGTTCTTGATCGGAATCAGCGCCGCCATGCCGCCTATCGCCGGCGCTTCGCGACGGTGGCAGGTCTTCAGCAGTAGCAGCGCGTAGGCGCGCATAAAGGGCACGGTCATGGTGATCTGGGCGCGGTTGGCCAGACAGAAGTCGCGGTTCTGACGGAATTTCTTGATGCAACTGAAAATATAGTCCCAGCGGCCGGCGTTGAGTCCGGCGCTGTGCTCGCGCAGTTCGTACAGGATTTCGTCCATTTCGAAGGCGGCGAGTATGGTTTCGATCAGCACCGTGGCCTTGATGGTGCCCTGCGGGATGGACAGCTCCTGTTGGGCGAACACGAACACCTCGTTCCACAGCCGCGCTTCCAGATGGCTTTCCATCTTGGGCAGGTAGTAATAGGTGGCGCTGCCCACGCTGTGCAGATAGGCAATGTTGTGGAAGAAGGACAAGGCGAAGTCGAACAGCGCGCCGGAGACGATGTCGCCGTCCACCTTGAGGTGTTTTTCCATCAAATGCCAGCCTCGCGGGCGCAGCAGCAGGGTGGCGGTGTCGGCGTTGAGCCGGTATTGCTTGCCGTCCGGGTTGGCGAAGGAAATGGTCTTGCGATAGGCGTCGCGGACATTGATCTGGCCGTTGATCTGGTTGTCCCAGCTGGGGCAGTTGGAGTCCTCGAAATCCGCCATGAAGCTCTTGGCGCCGGAGTTGAGCGCATTGATCATCATCTTGCGCTCCACCGGGCCGGTGATTTCCACGCGGCGGTCCAGCAAGTCGTCCGGCAGCGGCGCGATCTTCCAGTCGCCGGCGCGGACGGCGGCGGTGTCCGGCAGGAAGTCCGGCAGCTTGCCCGCGTCCAGCTCGGTCTGGCGCGCGGCGCGGGCGGCCATCAGTTCGCGGCGTCGCGGCTCGAAGCGGCGGTGCAGCTTGGCGATGAAGGCCAGCGCGTCGTGGCTGAGAATGTCGGCGTAGGCCGGGGTGAGCGTAGCGAGGATTTCCATCCCCTGGGGAAGCGCGGCTGCCATGCTGGGACTCCTTTGCAGTATTGGGCCGGACGGGATGCGGGCGCGTCCGGACCTGGGACAGTGAAGCGGGACCTGGCTAGTCTATCTAGGCAAAGCGTAAAAAAAAATGCATATATAGACATATCATCTTTTACTTTTTGTTAGCTAATCGTAGGGCGGCCTGAATGTTGAAACAATTGGAGACCTTTGTCGCCGTGGTGTCGCAGGGCAGCTTGTCGGCCGCCGCGCGCCAGGAAGGGGTGGTGCCGGCCATCATCGGCCGGCGCATAGACGCGCTGGAGGATAGGCTGGGCGTCAAGCTCTTGACCCGCAGCACGCGCAGCCTGGCCTTGACGCAGGAGGGCGCGGCCTTTTTCGAAGACTGCCAGCGCATCCTCGCCGATCTGGAGGACGCCGAGGCGGCGGTGGCTTCCGGCAGCGGCCGCGCGCGAGGCCATTTGCGGGTATCGGCGCCGGCCGGTTTCGGCCGCAAGCACGTGGCGCCGCACATCGCGGGTTTCCAGCAACTTCACCCGGACGTCAAGGTGACGCTGGATCTGTCTGACCGGCTGGTGGACCTGCAGCGCGACCGCATCGATTGCGCGATCCGTATTTCAGACCTGGCGGATTCCTCGCTGGTGGCGATCAGGCTGGCGGAAAACCGTCGTGTAGTCGTGGCGGCGCCGGCCTATCTGGCTCGCCACGGCTTGCCGCTTCGGCTGGAGGACCTGGCCGAGCACAACTGCCTGTCGCTGGGGGAGAGCCAGAGCCGCGGCTGGGCGTTTCGGCGCGAGGGCGAGGCGGTGAACCTGCGCGTGGCTGGCCGGCTGGAGTGCAACGACGGCGCGGTGCTGCACGACTGGGCGCTGCAGGGCTTGGGTTTGGCCTGGCGCTCGCTGTGGGAAGTGAAGGACGATCTATCCGACGGTCGGCTGGTGACGGTGCTGGATGAGTTCTCCGCGCCGGACTATCCCGTATGCGCGGTGGTGCCGCAGCGACGCTTGCTGCCGGCGCGGGTGCGGCACTTCGTCGACTATCTGCGGTCAGTATATGCTGACGCGGCTTATTGGAATTGAGGCGATGAAGATGAAAACAGCGATGGCGGCGCTGCTGGCGGTGCTGGCGGCCGCTCCGGCCTGGGCCGGCGCGGGCACGGTGGGGCTGAGCTGCCTGCCGTCGGCCGGCGCCGGCGTGGACATGCGCGAATGGCTGCTGGACCGGTTGGCTTTGAAGGGAGCGGCGGTGGACGAGGCGCGGCCTCAGTGGAAGCTGTGCTTCAAGCAAAGCCAGCAGCGCCAGGTGTATTGGCCTGCGGACGGCTGGTATGCCGGCGGCTGGCGCGATTGGCGCTACGGCGGCGGCATGTACTGGTCGCCGGACTATCAGGTGAGAACGGTGCGCACGTTGGCGCTGGAGGTGGTCAACAGCGCGGACGGCGCTGTGCTGTGGCAGGGTCAGCAGGAGTTGGGCGACGGGGACAACGGGCGCCAGCAATTGGAGAACGCCGCGCGCAAATTGATAGATTTGATGCCTTTGCCATAATTTGTTTTGCGCTATGATGACGTGCAGGGTTTGCCAATGGCGGGCTATATGGGGTTTCCCGCATTGCCGGCTTCGGGCCCTACGGTACTATCGCATTCTTCCCCGGCATGAACTGCGTGGATCGGCGGCTTAAGCACCGCGCTCGACAACGGCAAGTCCTTGTTATCGCGTTTATTTAAAGCCAACGACAGACAGAGCAGCGGGGAGAGGACACAACAGATCATACAGGCCCCATCCGAGTATGAAGCGCCCGCCGGGACAGCGGGCGCTTTGTCGTTGTACCGGACGGCCGTTACGGGACAGTGAAACCAATGAGTTTGATGCGCAAAAAGAGCGTCCAGGGAATGCTGGCTACCGCTCAAACCTCGCGTGGGCTTCGCAAGGAGCTTTCCGCTTTCGACCTTACCATGCTCGGCATCGGCGCCATCATCGGCACCGGCATCTTCGTGCTGACCGGCACCGGCGCCACCGTGGCCGGCCCCGGCCTGGTGCTTTCCTTCATAATCAGCGCTTTCGCCTGCGGCTTCGCCGCGCTGTGCTACGCCGAGTTCGCCTCCATGCTGCCGGTTTCCGGCTCCACTTACACCTACGCTTACGCGACGCTGGGCGAGATGATAGCCAGGATTATAGGCTGGGACCTGCTGCTGGAATACCTGCTGGCTTCGTCGGCGGTGTCGGTGGGCTGGTCCGGCTATTTCCAGAGCCTGTTGTCCGGCTTTGGCGTGACCTTGCCCGAATACCTGACCGCCGCCGCCGGCTCCTTGCCGGGCAAGCAGACGCTGTTCAATCTGCCGGCCTTCTGCGTGGCGCTGATGATCACCGCCTTGTTGGCCTTCGGCATCAAGGAGTCCAAGCGCGTCAACAATGTGGTGGTGCTGATCAAGGTGGGCGTGGTGTTGCTGTTCATCGGCATCGGCGTGTGGCACGTCAAGCCGGTGAACTGGCAGCCGGCGCTGCCCTTCGGCTTTTCCGGCGTGTTCCACGGCGCCGCCATCGTGTTCTTCAGCTTCATCGGCTTCGACGCGGTGACCTGCGCCGCCGAGGAAGTGAAGAACCCGGCCAAGGACATCCCGCGGGGGGTGATCTGGTCGCTGGGCGTGTGCTCGCTGCTCTATGTGGTGGTGGCGGCCATCATGACCGGCATCGTGCCTTATATGCAGTTCGCCGGCGTAGACCACCCGGTGTCGCTGGCCTTGCAAGTGGCCAAGCTTGACTGGTTCGCCGGCTTTGTCGACCTGGGCGCCATCCTGGGCATGATGACGGTGATTCTGGTGATGACCTACGGTCAGACTCGCATCCTGTTCGCCATGTCGCGCGACGGCCTGCTGCCCAAGATCTTCTCCGAGGTGAACCCTAAGTACGGCACGCCGTACAAGGCTACCTGGCTTATCGGCAGCATCATCGCCTTGCTGGCCGGCTTTGTGCCGCTGCACACTCTGGCGGAATTGGTGAACATCGGCACGCTGGCCGCCTTTACCCTGATCGCCTTGTCGGTGATCGTGCTGCGCAAGCGCGAACCCAATCTGCCGCGCAAATTCGTTTGCCCAGGCGTGCCCTACATCCCGACGCTGGCCATTCTGTGCTGCGGCTTTCTGATGACCCAGCTGTCGTTGCTGACTTGGCTGTGTTTCATGGCTTGGCTGTTGATAGGCCTGGTGGTGTACTTTGGGTATTCGCGGCGGAATTCGCTGTTGAACAATCCCGCCTGAGGCGGAGCGTGAAAAAGCCGGCTTTAGCCGGCTTTTTTTGCGCTCGCGGCCGGCTGCGGGCGGATAATGGCGGCAGGGACGGAGGAGGAGAAACGATGGAAGCGAAGACCGAATTGACGGTATGGCAGGGCGACATCACCACGCTGGCGCTGGACGCCATCGTTAACGCCGCCAACGCCAGCTTGCTGGGCGGCGGCGGCGTGGACGGGGCCATTCACCGCGCCGCGGGGCCGGAGCTGCTGGCGGAATGCCTGACCTTGAACGGCTGCCGCGTCGGCGAGGCCAAGCTGACCGCCGGCTACCGGCTGCCGGCGCGGCATGTGATTCATACGGTGGGGCCGATGTGGCAAGGCGGCGCTCAGGGAGAGGCGGAGTCGCTGGCCGCCTGCTACCGCAACAGCCTGGCGCTGGCGGCGCGGCACGGGCTGGCCAGCATCGCCTTCCCGGCGATCAGCTGCGGCGTTTACGGCTATCCGGCCACAGAGGCCAGCGATATCGCGGTTGGCACCGTTCGTCAGTGGCTGGCGCAAGAGCAGCATACGTTGCGGCGCGTGCTGCTGGTGGCCTTCGACGACGCGATGGCCGGCCGCTACCGACGCTTGTTGGCCGGCGAGGCTAGCTGACCTCGCCCTTGGACGGGCGCGGCAACTGACCGCCGCAGTGTTTGCAGAAGCGCGCGTCCCAGTCGTGGCCCTCGGTGAAGCAGTGAGGGCACAGGCGGGTACCGGACACGGCTTCCGCGGTCTTGATCTTGGCGCCGCTGCCGCGCGCGATTTCGGCGGTGACTATGCCGGTGGGCACCGCGATGATGCCGTAGCCGGTGATCATCACCACGCTGGCCAGCGCCTGGCCCAGCGGCGTCTTGGGCGTGATGTCGCCGAAGCCCACCGTGGTCAGCGTGACGATGGCCCAGTAAATGCTGACCGGGATGCTGGTGTAGCCGTGTTCCGGGCCTTCGATCACGAACATCATCGTGCCCAGGATCACCACCAGCAAGACCACGGTGACCAGAAACACCGTAATCTTGCGCCGGCTGGCCAGCATCGCCCGTTTCAGCTCGCTGGCCTCGCCTATGTAGCGGGTCAGTTTGAGGATGCGGAACATGCGCAACAGGCGCAGGATGCGGATATCGGCCAGGAAGCGGCTTTCCGGGATGAATAGCCCAAGATACAGCGGCAGCACCGACAGCAGGTCGATGATGCCGAAGAAGCTCTTCACATAGCGCATCGGCTTGTGGATGCAGATCAGCCGCAAGGCGTACTCGATAGTGAACAGAATGGTGAAACACCAGTCTAGTATCTTGAGTTGAGCGCCCCAGGCCGCTTGTATGCTTTGCACGCTCTCCAGAATCACTGTCAGTACCGACAGCAGGATGGCGACGATCAGCGCCAGGTCGAAGATGCGGCCCGGCCGGGTGTCTGCCTCGTAAATGATGATGTAGAGCTTTCGGCGCCAGCCGGTGAGCGGGATCAGGGTTTCCTGTGTGGGCATAAGCGGGAAGTGGGCCTCGGTCTGCGGGTGGTGGGCAATGGTTTCAGTGTAGTTGCCGGACCGCGGCGCGCGCGGGGCCGGCTGAGACTGCCAAGTTTGTCGATTATAAGCAAACAATATTTTGGTTCGTTGCTCAGCTTGTTTATGATGCTGGGTAATATGGTTTTCTTCAAAACTGTCTGTGGAGAATAAAGATGCGAATTGCCAATGCTGTGACGGATTTGATCGGCAACACCCCGCTGGTGCGGCTTAACCGAGTGACCGACGGCTGCGGCGCCACCGTGGTCGCCAAACTGGAGTTCTTCAACCCGGCTCACAGCGTCAAGGACCGCATCGCGGTGGCGATGATCGACGCTGCCGAGCAGGCCGGCAAGATCGGCCCGGACACCACCATCGTCGAACCCACCTCCGGCAATACCGGCATCGGCCTGGCCATGGTCTGCGCCGCGCGCGGCTATAAGCTGGTGATCACCATGCCGGAAACCATGAGCCGGGAACGCCGTCAACTGCTGCGCGCCTACGGCGCCGAGTTGATCCTGACCCCGGGACCCGACGGCATGGGCGGCGCCATCGCCAAGGCGCGCGAACTGGTGGAGCAGAATCCGGACAGCCACTTCATGCCGCAGCAGTTTGAGAACCCGGCCAACCCGGCCATCCACCGCAACACCACCGCCGAAGAAGTATGGAAGGACACCGACGGCCAGGTCGACATCTTCGTCGCCGGCGTCGGCACCGGCGGCACCATCACCGGCGTGGGCGAAGTACTGAAGGCGCGCAAGCCCGGCGTGCGCATCGTAGCGGTGGAGCCGGACGCGTCTCCGGTGCTGTCCGGCGGCCCCAAAGGCCCGCACCCGATCCAGGGCATAGGCGCAGGCTTTGTGCCGGCCATCCTCAACACCGGCATTTACGATGAAATCATCCGGGTGAAGAATGAGGACTCGATGGAAACCGCGCGCGCGGTGGCGGCTCGCGAAGGCCTGCTGGTGGGCATTTCCTCCGGCGCGGCGGTGTGGGCGGCGCTGGAGCTGGCCAAGCGTCCGGAAAACGCCGGCAAGCTGATCGTGGTGGTGATTCCTTCTTTCGGCGAGCGCTATTTGTCCACGCCGCTGTTCCAGCATCTGGCGGATTAAGCGCCCGCGGCCGGCGTGGCCGCGACATCGACAGCCTGGCGGCTTTCTGCCAGGCTGTTTGTTTTTGTCGTTTCGCATCGAGGGGAAATCATGGAGCAGTTGCAAGCTTTTCTGACCCGCGCCGAAGCCATGCTGGCGCGCTTGGAGCCCTTGCTGCCGCCGGCGCGGCCGGAGCCGGACTGGAGCGCGAAGGCCTTCCGCTGGCAGCGCCAGGGCATGGCCGGCTGGCTGGAGGCGGTGGCGGAGCCGCACGCGCCGGAATTGGAGCGGCTGACCCATATCGACGCCCAGCGCGCGCAGCTGCTGCGCAACACCCGCCAGTTCGTCAAGGGGCGGCCGGCCAACAACGTGCTGCTCACCGGCGCGCGCGGCACAGGCAAATCCTCGCTGGTCAAGGCGCTGCTGCCGGAGTTCGCCGCCAAGGGCCTGCGTCTCGTCGAAGTGGACAAGGCGCAACTGGGGGATTTGAACCGCATCGTCGAGCTGGTGGCTGGGCGCAAGGAGCGCTTCATCCTGTTTTGCGATGATTTGTCCTTCGAGCAGGGCGACGACGCCTACAAGGCGCTGAAGACCGCGCTGGACGGCGGCCTGGCGCGCCGCGTCGACAATGTGCTGGTGTACGCCACCTCCAACCGCCGCCATCTGATGCCGGAAAAGATGAGCGAAAACCGCGAAGGCTGGGTGCAGGACGGCGAAATCCATCCGGGGGAGGCGATTGAGGAGAAGGTGTCGTTGTCGGACCGCTTCGGTTTGTGGCTGTCCTTCTACCCGTTCGATCAGGACGCCTACCTGGCGGCGGCGTCCGAATGGCTGGCGCATTTTGGCCTGAAGCTGGACGCCGAGGCGGAAAAGGCCGCGCTGCACTGGAGTCATCTGCGCGGCAGCCGCTCCGGCCGCGTCGCCTGGCAGTTCGCCTGCGATTGGGCCGGGCGCAGCGCCAAGGAGCGCAAGGCCTTGCTATGACTTCAAATAGCGCAGGCCCACGCTCTTGACCTGGCCGTTGGCGGCGGCGCGGATCACCATCTCCAGCCGGTCCAGCCGCAGCACGTCGCCGGCCACCAGCGGATAGCCGCAAGCGCGTTTGCAGTATTCTGCGATGCTGTCGGCGCGGTCGCGTTCGCTCAGCGTCAGGCCGTAGCTGTCGGCCAGATCGGCCAGACGCGCCAGCCCGGATACGGTGAAGTAGCCGTAATAAGGATCGTCTCCGGGTGGGTGAAAGGCCTCGCCGGCCGTCTCCAGCGCCGGGCCGGGGCCGATCAGGCAGGCCCAGTCGCCGGCGCGCAGCGTCTGGCGCGCCGCCGGCTCAAGCGCTTGTTCATCGCGATACAGCGCCGCCAGCCGCACGCCGCTGGGCAAGGCCAGTTCGCCGGCCAGTTGGCCTTCGGCCGGGCTATCAGCACGCACCAGGCAGGAGGCGGCCTCGTAGCGGGCTTCCTGGCCGCTGACCACGGGCACCCGGTGTTCGACGTCCGGCCGCGCCGGCAGCTTCAGCTTCAATTTCTCCGCCAGCGGCGCGATGGTCCAGCCTTGGAACAGCAGCGACATCATCACCACGAAGAAGGCCACGTTGAAGAACAGTTGGCTATTGGGCAGGCCGGCCATCAGCGGAAAAATGGCCAGAATCACCGGCACCGCGCCGCGCAGGCCCACCCAGCTCATGAACAGCTTTTCCGCCTTGGGCACCGGAAAGGGCAGCATGCACAGCCACACCGCCAGCGGCCGCGCCACCAGCATCAGCACGATGGAGATCGCCAGCGCGTAGGGCGCCACCGGCAGTAGATTGGACGGCGTCACCAATAGCCCCAGCACCAGGAACATGGTCACCTGAGCCAGCCAGGCGTAGCCGTCGTGGATGTTCAATAGATTGGGCAGGTCCGCCACCCGGGCGTTGCCCACCACGATGCCGGCCAGATAGATGGCGAGGAAGCCGCTGCCGCCGGCCGCGGTGGTCAGGCTGAACAGCGCGCCTGCGGTGCCCAAACTGAACAGCGCCAGCATCGCGCCGCGCGGACCCAGCCGTTGGAACAGCCAAACCATGGCTTTGCCGCCGGCCCAGCCGGCCAGCGCGCCCAGGCCCATTTGCTTGACGAACAGCCACAACATGGAAGCGACGCCGGCGTCTTGGCCCTGCTGGCCCAGCACCCCGATCAGCGCCGAGGTCAGGAACACCGCCATCGGGTCATTGCTGCCGGATTCTATCTCCAGCGCGCTGCCGACGCGGCGGTTGATTTCCAGGCCGCGTCCGGACAGGAGCGCGAACACCGCGGCGGCGTCGGTGGAGCCGACGATGGCGCCGATCAGCAAGCCTTCCAGCCAGCTGAGGTTGAGCACCCAGGCGGCGAACAGGCCTGTCACGCCCGTGGTGATCAATACCCCCAGCGTGGCGAGCACCCCGGCCGGCTTCAGGCTGATCCGGAAGCTGTCCTGGCGCGTGCGCAGCCCACCGTCGAACAGGATCACCACCAGGGCGATGGTGCCGATCACATAGCTGAGCTGGTAGTTGCCGAACGCGATTTTGCCGGGGCCGTCCTCGCCGGCCAACATGCCCAAGGCCAGGAAGACCAGGAGCAGCGGCGCGCCGAAGCGGGAGGCGATGGAGGACACCACCAGGCTGGCGAGGAATACCAGCGAGCCGGCCAGGATGAGTGAGTTTAAGGTGTCCAAGTGCATGCTCCTTCGGCGGGATGGGGGAGTTCGTGACGAAATCGATCAAGCCCGTAGGCGGAGCGCGGATGGTCTGCCTTGTGTCGCTACGCGATGAAATGACAAACGGGATAAATATGCAGATTTCGCAGGTTTACAGTGCTAATGGTAACACTTTGAGACTTATCAGCCGCGCTTGAAACCGGCAATTGACTCATTTTTTTGCGGTTTTACCGCTTATTATGAATTTTTCTGGCTTGGCAACATTGCCGAATATATGACTTGATATTTATTTTTTGTTAAATGCAATGTATATTTGTTTTGCATTTTGTATAATTATATTTATGACATATAAATAGGTTGGGGTGGGTATGTACTGTTCGTAAAATTGCCTTGCTGGCTGTGGGCCTGTGCATCTCCTGGATGGCTTTTGCTGCCATGGCTCCTTGGTACAGATGGGAAAGCAAGTTCGACGGCCATCTGGTGTGCTCGCAATTCTCCTATGGACCGGGTTGGGTTTTGTTCAATGACATTCCTTACAAAGACGCAGGCTGCCGCATTCAAGGCCGTCCGGGCTGATTAGGCTCGCTGCTAGGCCTTGGCAGCGTTGCTCTTGGCGCGCGGTCCTGTTTGTTCAATACGGCGCCGCGTGTTGAGGCCGACGATTTCAGTCCAGAACTAAGAACCTGTTTACGATCTGCTGCGCGTCGGCGATACGGCGTTGAAACCGAGCTCAGAATGCTCATGTACCACGCGTACATTCCGCTTTTTCGCTCGTTTTCGCCTTGTCTCGCCTTAGCTCGCGAGATCGTAAACACGTTCTATGGACGTAATTTTTAAGAACGGTGAAAAACAAGGGCGCTGAGGCGCCCTTAATTATTGGATGTTGCGGGGAGGGGCGGACAGGTCTTGGAGCTGTCCTTTGTGCGAAGCGATACGGCGCACTTTATGCCAAGGGTATTGTGCTGTATATTTGTTTGGCATTTTGTGCGCATGGTGACAGTTGGGTCTGGGCCATGCTTTTCTTCACTTTGTTCTGAGGTACGCACGATGACTCGCAAAATCATTCTGGCCCTGGCGGCCTTGTCTTTTCCCTTGATGACTTTGGCCGCTCCCGCCCCTTGGTATCTGTGGCAGAGCAAGATCGACGGCAAGCTTGCCTGCTCGCAATTCTCTTTGGGGCCGGGCTGGACGCAGTTCAGCTCCCAGCCCTATAAGGACGCGGGTTGCACCAAGCCGGGCCGCCCGGGCTGAGACAAGCTTGAATCCATTAAGGGCGCCGCGGCGCCCTTATTGCTGGGTGGCGCTTGGGGTAGAATGCGCTGCCGGCCGCCGAGAGCCGGGATGATATTCACCGGGCAAGACCAAGCAATGAGCGACAGCAAGATCATAGAGGTAGTGGCCGGCGCGCTGATGCGGCCGGATGGCAGTTTCATGCTGGGCAGCCGGCCGGAGGGCAAACCCTACGCCGGTTATTGGGAGTTTCCCGGCGGCAAGGTGGAGCCGGGCGAGAGCGGCGAGCAGGCGCTGGCGCGAGAGCTGTATGAGGAAATGGGCATTGAGATGGAGGCCGCGACGCCGTGGCTGACCAAGGTCCACCATTATGAACATGCTTCGGTGCGGCTGCGTTTCTTCCGGGTCTGGTCCTGGCGCGGCGAGCCGCAGTCGCGGGAAGGCCAGCGCTTCGCTTGGCAGACGCCGGGCGCGTGCACGGTGCAACCCATGCTGCCGGCCAACGGGCCCATTCTCAAATCGCTGGAATTGCCGGCGGCTTATGCGATCAGCTGCGCGCACGAGATCGGCGTCGACGCCCAATTGCGGCGGCTGGAGCAGGGGCCAGCCTGGAGCATGGTGCAGATCCGCGAGCCGGGGATGCCGCGCGCGGAACTGGCCGACTTTGTCGCCAAGGCGGCGGCTATCGTTCATGGCCGCGGCGGCAAGCTGCTGGTCAATGCCGATCCGGCCTGGGCGGCGGAATGGCCGGTGGACGGCGTGCATCTGAACGCCGCGCGGCTGGCCTCGCTGACGGAGCGCCCTGCGTTCGCCTGGGTGGGGGCGTCGGCGCATGATGCGGCGCAAGTGGCGCGGATCGGAGAGCTGGGCCTGGACTACGCCTTGCTCGGCCATGTGGCGGCTACCTCCAGTCATCCCGGCGCGGCGCCCTTGGGTTGGGACGGTTTCCTGCAGTGCCTGGCCGCCGGCGCGCCCGCGCCGGTCTACGCGCTGGGGGGCATGAGTCTGGACGATCTGGATGCCGCCCGCCGTCATGGCGCGCACGGCGTCGCCTTGATGCGGGGAGCTTGGCGATGAACGCCAAGCAGCGTAAATGGCTGGCTCTGGGCGGCGCCTTGTTGCTGTTGGCCAGCCTCAAGTTCAGCTTGATCTACCGCTGGTACGGCGAGCGGCAAGCGGTCAAGCCGTCGCCCTTGGCCTGCGTCGCCGGCCGGCCATCCTGTGATCTGCCCGACGGCGGTGTCTGGCGTTTCGCGTCGCCGCCGCAAAACGGCAAGCCGTTCGAGATTCGCTTGGAAGGCGTCGCGGCGCGGGAAGCGCCGCAGGTGGAGTTTAATATGGCCGACATGGATATGGGCTTCAATCGCTACACCTTTGTGCGCGACGGCGCGGATTGGAAGGCCGTGGTCACCCTGCCGCTGTGCGTCAGCGGCAGCCGCGACTGGCTGGCCGCCTTGAGCCTGGACGGCAAGCGCTACCTGCTGCCGTTTTCCACGCATTGAACAGCGGGGCGGCGCGCCGTCTCATCTTTTCTTGCGCTTGATGTACAGCGTCTTGAATACCCTCGCCACCAACTCGCCCTGCTGATCCAGAACATCCACCTGTAATTTAGGCAGGTATTTGTCTCCGGCGGCGGTGTGCAGTCTGATCTCCTCCATCATGGCGGGCTCCAGCCGGAAATGCGCGCGCACCGTGCCGCGGCCCGGTTTGACGTAGTCTATGCTGCCGCTTTTGTCCCACACATAGTAGTCCCGTCCCAACTGGCGCATCAGCATCAGCATGAAGAAGGGGTCGGTCATCGCGTACAGGCTGCCGCCGAAATGGGTGCCGACGTAGTTGCGATTGCTGAAGCCCAGCTTCAGCCGCACTTCGATATCGCTGAAGTCGGCGGTCAGCCGCTTGACGCGGATGCCGGCTCCCAAGAAGGGCGGCCATAAATTGAGTAAAAGTCTGAAGAGCCAGGCGGGTGGTTTCATTGTATTAAAACAGTCGTTTGAATTCGATCATCGTCAATAAAAAAACCGGCCTTGTCAATCGCGCCGGTTTTTCTTTGTCGAGGACGGGTTTATTTGACCACGCCGCAGACCATGCGCGCGCCGCCGCCGCCCAGCGGCTGGGGGTGATCGCTGTGATTGTCGCCGCCGACATGCACCATCAGCGCGTGTCCGGAGAAGTCCGCCGCTTTCAAGCGCGGCGCCAGCACGGGATAGTTCGCCTTGCCGTCGGCGCCCACGTACAGCGCGGGCAGGTCGCCCTTGTGGCCTTGGCCGTATGGGCCGGCGTGGGCGCCGGTTTTGTCCGGATCCCAGTGGCCGCCGGCCGCGCCGGCCGGCGTGGCCGCGCCGTTGACGCCGACGGACGGCGCGCAGGAAGGTTTCTCATGTACGTGGAAACCGTGCAGGCCCGGCGGCAGTTTTTCAAGATTGGGCGTCAGCAGCGCGCCGTAGGGCGTGTCCTCGATGACGATGCTGCCGGCCGGGCCGGCATTGCCCTTGGCGTCGACGAAGGACAATTCCACGCTTTGGGCCAGGGCCAGAGCGGGCAGACAGCACAGCATGGCGGATAGGGTGCGTAACATGGGGCGGTTCTCCGTGTAGGGCGGGGGAGGGATCAAGACTCCGATTGTGCCATTTTGCTTCCTGTTTGGAGCCTGGCTGTTAGAACCTGTTTACGATCTGCTGTGCGTTGTGGAACGTGACAGGGTGAGCGCCCTTTCGAACGGCTCAGATGCCACGGGTACATTCCGCTTCTCCAGCCGCAACGCCTTGTCTCGCTCTTGCTCGCGAGACTTTGAACAGGTTCTTAGGGTGGGGCGAACGTGGATCAGGAGGCCAGCCGGTCGCTTGGCGCCAGGCTCTCGTTCTGCGCCTCGGTGTTCGGCGAGCAACGGTGGCAGTCGGTCACGGCGGGAGCCGGAGCCGGCCGCGGCCAGCTCATGCGCTGCAGTGTGCCATCCTTCAGCGCGACATGGTGCCAGACGGCGGCGGCGATGTGGACGGCGAGCAGGGCGTAGCAAGCCCAAGCCAGCCAGTCGTGCAGCCGCACCGTCGCGACGACCAGGGCCGGATCGGCCGCGACCAGACGCGGAAACTCGAAGCCCAGCAGCGGCATCGGGATCGCCAGGCCCTTGGCGTTGACGATGACCCAACCCAGCAGGCAGGAGGCCAGGATCAAGGCGTAGATCGCCAGATGGGCGGCGTGGGCGCAAGCGCGTTGCGCGCGGCCGCTGCCGGCCAGCGGAGGCAGAGCGGAGCCGACCAGCCGTGTGGCGGCGCGAAGCAGAGTCACGAAGAGGAGGGCCATGCCGCAGCCGATGTGCACGATCATCACGCTGCGCATCTCGATGGAAGCGTGCTTGACCAAGACGTGGCGCAGCCCGCCGGCCAGCGCCAGGCAGGCCATCAAGAGCACGCTTAGCCAGTGAAACAGGATTTGCAGACGCGGGTAGCCATGGCTGGCCGCGGCGGGGGTGGAAAGGGGGGAAGGGGACATGCGTTTCTCCAAGGCGCGGCCGCATCAGGCAGAACCCGCGACGGCGCTCGATAAAAAACGCAATTCAAACGCCGCCGGCTGTGAGGGCGCCATCATTCTGAAACCATTCTCAATCCGTACGTCCGCGCCGCTGCGTGGTTCCTTCCCATATCAGCCGCGCCCGATTTTAGATTCCTTTCAGAAATATTGAGAACGGCGGAAGCCTCATGTGAGCATGCGCTGGCAACGGGTGGGACCGTCGCCGTTCCCGGCGCGGATCTTTCTTTATCTTCAAGCGCACGCCCCTGGCGCGGCCTTCTTTTGGACAAGCGATCTTATGACGACGATGAACGCTGGACGGCGCTTTGCCGGTCAAGGCGGCTTCACGCTGCTGGAGTTACTGGTGGTGCTGCTGATCATCGCCCTGTTGGCCGGCTATGTCGGACCCAAGCTGTTTTCCCAAGTGGACAAGGCCAAGGTCAAGGCCACCCAGGCGCAAATGAAAACTCTGGGCGACGCCTTGGCGCAATACCGGCTGGACGTTGGCGGCTATCCCAGCGCGGAACAGGGCCTGGAGGCGTTGGTGAAAGCGCCGCCGGGCGTGGCCGGCTGGCATGGCCCCTACTTGGCCAAGGACGTGCCGATGGACGCCTGGGGCCGGCCGTATCAATGGCGGGTGCCTGGCCGCGAGGCCGAGGCTGAGATCGTTTCCCTGGGCGAAGCCGGGCGGACGGGGGGCGACGGTGAACTGGCCCATGCGCTGTAAGGGACTGCTGCCGCTGCTGGCCGCGTGCGCCGCGCTGTCCGACGGCGTGCAGGCGTCGGCCAATTGCTGGCGCGAAGCCGGCGCGCGCCACCAGGTGGACCCGCTGCTGCTGTATTCGATCGCCAAGGTGGAGTCCGCGTTGAATCCCCTCGCGGTCAATCACAACAAGGACGGCAGCCACGATATCGGCCTGATGCAGATCAACAGCCTTCATCTGCCGGCGCTGGCCAAGCGCGGCATCAGCCGCCAGCGGCTGCTGGACGAGCCCTGCCTGAGCGTACAGGTGGGCGCGTCCATTCTGGCGGACTTCATCGCGCGTTACGGTTACACCTGGCGCGCGGTGGGCGCCTACAACGCCGGCGGCGCGGCGACCCGCGAAGGCGCGCGCAAGCGTTACGTGGACAAGGTGTGGCGGCAGTATCTGCAATTGCGCGCGGAACGCGAGGCGAGGCGCTGAGATGGGGGCCTATCGGATCAGCGTGTTGCGGCAGGGCGAGGTGAGGACGCATCGGGTGCGGGCGGACAGCGAAGCCGCCGCGCTGGCCCAATTGAGTGTGGACGACGGCCTGGTGCTGGAGGCTGCTCGCGAGGCCGGCGGCCGGCGAGCCGAGCGCGCGCTCAAGGGCGCGGCGCTGGGCCTGCTGTTGCAAGAACTGTCGGCGCTGCTGGAAGCCGGCCTGGTTTTGATCGAAGCGCTGCAAGCGCTGCGCGATCAGGCTGGCGGCGACAAAGCCTTGCAGAGCGTGCTGGACCGGCTATTGCAAGCCCTGTACCAGGGGCAGCCGCTGTCGCGGGCGATGGAGGCCCAGCCGGAGGTGTTTCCGGCCCTGCTGGCGGCCACCGTGGCCGCGTCCGAAGGCAGCGGCCAACTGCCGGCGGCCTTGAAGCGCTACCAGTACTACGAACTGCGCATCGTGGCCATCCGCAAGCGGGTGACCGGCGCGCTGGTCTACCCGGCGCTGGTGCTCTCCGTCGGCTTCGGCATCCTGCTGTTCATGCTGTTTTTCGTGATCCCCCGGTTCGCCGCGGTGTTCGAATCGCTGCGCGAGCTGCCGGCCACCGCCGCCGCCATGCTGTGGTGGGCGCGCCTGGTGCAGGCCCACGGCGGCTTGCTGGGCGCGGGCCTGGCCGCGGGGCTGGCGGCGCTGTGCCTGCTGCTGCGCGCGCAGCGCACTCAGCGCGTTTTGCTGAGCTTGCTGTGGACGCTGCCCCGGCTGCGCGATGTCGCGCGCCTGTTTGTGTTGGCTCGGTTTTACCGCACCGCCGGCTTGTTGATCGCCGGCGGTACTCCGGCCTTGCAGGCCTTTGAATTGTCCGGACGGCTGCTGCCGGCCGCGTATGGTCAGCGCCTGGACCGCGCGCTGGAAGAACTGCGCGCCGGCCGGCCGGTGGCGGACACCCTGGCGCGCCACGAGCTGACCACGGCGGTGGCGGAGCGGCTGCTGAGGGTTGGCGAACAGAGCGGCGACCTGGGCGGCATGTGCGAGCGCATCGCCCAGTTTCACGACGGCGCGCTGGACCAAGCGATAGAAGTGTTCAGCAAAGTGTTCGAACCGATTTTGATGTTGGCGGTGGGTGGTTTGGTCGGCCTGATCGTCGCCCTGCTGTATATGCCGATTTTCGAATTGGCCGGCGGGATGGGTTGAGGAGGATTGATGCAAGCAATGATGGACCCAACGTCGCCGGCCGGCTGGCAATGGCGGCGCGAAAGCGGAGAACAAGACCTGCCTATGGCCGAGCTGCTGGGCAGACAGCTGCAGCGCGAGCCTGCCAGCCTGCCGCTGGCGGCGCGGCTGCTGGGCCTGACCGCGCTGAGCGAGGCTCAGGTAGGAGAGGCGGCAGCGCGCTTCGATCTGCTGCCCCTGGCGGAGGCCTTGTCCTGCCGGGCGGCGCCGCTGGAGTGGCGGGGCGGGCTGTATCTGGTGATGGCCGAGCCGTTGCGGCTGGACCTGCGCCTGCGCTTGCAAAACCGGCTGCTGGGCGGCGAGCAGCGTTTCGCCATCTGTTTGCCGGGCGTGGTCGACGCCTGGTTGAAGCAAGCGGAGGCCCGCGAGCGGGTCATGGACGGCGCCGAGGTGGACTTGGCCGAGGACAGCCTGGCCAAAGCGGTGGAGTCGATCTCGCTGACCAGCCTGGCCAAGGATGAAAGTCCGGTGATCCGCCTGGTCAACATGACCCTGTACGACGCCTTGCAAAGCCGCGCCAGCGACATCCATCTGGAATCGCGCGACGACGGGCTGCAAATCCGCTACCGCATCGACGGCGTGATGCAGGCCATTCGCCAGGTGCCGGGCCTGTTGGCGGCCAGCCAGACCATGTCGCGGCTGAAAGTGCTGTCCAGCCTGGACATCGCGGAAAAGCGCGTGCCGCAGGACGGCCGCTTCAAGGTGGCGTTGCAAGGCCGCGAGGTGGATTTCCGCGTCTCCATCATGCCGGGCGCCCACGGAGAAAACGCCGTATTGCGCCTGCTGGACAAATCCCAACGCGGCGACAGTCTGAGCCTGGACAGCTTGGGATTCCACGGTGAAACCGCGCGCCGCGTGCGCGCGCTGGCGCAACTGCCCTACGGCCTGACCTTGATCACCGGACCCACCGGCAGCGGCAAATCCACCACCCTGTACGGCGCGCTGGCGGAGATCAACACCGGCGAGGAAAAAATCATCACCATCGAAGATCCGGTGGAATACGAAATGGCCGGCATTCTGCAAATCCCGGTCAACGAGAAAAAAGGCCTGACCTTCGCCCGAGGCCTGCGCTCCATCCTGCGTCACGATCCGGACACTATTCTGGTGGGCGAAATCCGCGACGCCGAAACCGCCGCCATCGCGGTGCAATCGGCGCTGACCGGCCACCGCGTGCTGTCCTCGGTACACGCCAACGACGCCTTTAGCGTGATAGACCGCTTCCTCTATATGGGCGTGGAAGCGGCCACCTTTCTGGAAGCGCTGAACGGCGTGGTGTCGCAGCGCCTAGTCCGCCGGCTTTGCGTCGCCTGCGCCGGCGCGGGCTGCGACCACTGTCGCGGCGGCGGCTTCCACGGCCGCATTGCGCTGGCGGAAGTGCTGCGCCTGGATAGCCGGATGAAAGACGCGCTGCTGGAGCGCTCGCCGCAGAAGCGCCAACAGGCGCTGGCGCAATGCGCCGACTATCAATCGCTGCGCGACGCCGCCCGCGAGGCGGTGGCGCGCGGACTCACTACCTATCAGGAGGTCAGCCGTGCCGTGGCCATGGAATGACAGAATCGTATTGATCGACGCCGAACTGGCCACCCTGCTGCCGCCAGGCGACATCCCGGGCCAGCCGTGGCGCTGTCGTCATCACGGCAAGCCGGCCGAGGCGCTGGCCATGTTGCTGGGCGGCGTCAAGCGTCGACGGCTGGCTTGGCGCAACCGCGTGCAAGTGCTATTGGGTTATCCGTGGGCGCACAGCCAGCTCTTGCCGTGGCAGGACGGTCTGTCCGGACAGCGCGGCCAGTGGCGGGCCTATGCGCAGGGGCTGCTGCGCGAACGCGGCGTAGCTGGGGAGCTGGACATTCGTCTGGCGCCGGCGGCTTACGGCGCGACGCGGCTGGCCTTCGCCGCCCAGCTTCCGTTAGTGGCCGACTTGCGCGCCGCCGCGCGGGAGGCCGGCTGGCGGCTGGCCGGCTGCCGCGACTTGCTGTCCTCCTGCCTGCAACATCATCCGCGCGCGCCGGCGTCGGGCGGGCTGGTGTTGGCCGAGGCCGGCGCGGTTACCTGCTTGTGGCGGGGCGAGCGCGGCTGGGAAGAACTGCTCACCCTGGCGTTGGCGCCGGGACAGCGCGCGGCCGAAGGCGTGGCGGCGGCGGAGGCCTTGTGCGGCCGCGAGCCTGGCGGCGACTACGACTGGTGCGCGACCCAAGGCCCGACGCAACAGCCGCTGGCGGCGCGAGCGCGCTGGCTGGGTTTTCCCCATCCTCTGCTTGCGAGCCAGTCATGCGCCGCTTGAAGGCCCGCGGCCTGGACTTCAGTCGTCCCGAGGCGAGCGCGCCGCTGGCCGGCGTGGCCGTCGTCGTCTTGCTGGCGCTGCTGGCGGCGCTGGGCTGGCGGCAATGGGAGTTGGAGCTGCTGGCTGAGGACACCGCTGCCTGGGAGCAGCGGCAGGAGCAGCAGCGTTTTTTGCGAGAGCGCGAACAGCGCCGCGACCAAGCCGCCTCGCCGGAAGCGCGCAAGGTGCAGGCCTTGCTGCAGGCCCAAGGCGACGATCAAACCCGGCTGCGCCCGGCGCTGCTGCGGGCGATAGAACAAGCTTGGTCGCCGCGGCTGGGTATTTTGTCGTTGCATCTTGAAGGCGCGGGCAAACAAGTCCGGCTGGAGCTGGCCGCTGCGGAGCTGCGGGAAGTGTTCCATTTCGTCGAACGGTTGAATCTGCCGTCCGGACAGGGCCAGGCGCAGCTGCTGCGGCACGGGCTCAAGCCCGGCGATCCGAACCAGACGGTGCTGGCCACGGTGCAGGTGGTCTTGCGATGAGGGCCTGGATGCAAAGCGCCGGACGTTGGCTGGCGGCCTTCAAACGCGGCGCCCGGCCCGTCGGCGGCGGACGGCAGTGGCGCGCCAGGCTGCGTTGGCAACGGCAAACGCTGGCTTGCCGGCTGGGACGAGGCGGCCGGCTGTCGCTGGCGGCCTCCGGCCTGCTGCTGGCTTACGGCGTGCTGGTGCAAGAGGCGCAAGATACGGATTTGCAACAGCGTCGTCAGCAATTGAGCGCTCCGTTGCGCGCGCAGCAGGCGACGACGGCGGGGCGCGAGCGGCAATGGCAGGCCCAACGGAGACTGGCGCTCGCACCGCGCAAGCTGGCCTTGCTTGAGCAACTGCGCCAATCCGGCCTGAGCGTGTCCGAGGCCAGTTATCGGGAGGAGACGGAGGCCGGCGGCGCTCTGCGGCGCGTCTCGGTGGAGCTGAGCGCCAGCGGGCGCTATCCGGATTTGATGGCGGCCTTGGGAGAACTGACCGCGCAGCCGCTGTTGAGGCTGGAGGCGATGACGCTGGAACGGCCGCAAACCGATACCGCGGCGTTGAGCATGCGCATGCGCTTCAGCCTGCTGGGGACCGGGCAATGAGGCGGCGCGTCCATTGGCTGAGTGCTCTCGCGATGGCTTGCGCGGCGCCGGCCCTGGCGCAAGAGCCGCAGGCCGAAGGCGTCAACCTATTTCCGATTCAGAGCTGGACGTCGTTGCGCGAGGAGGCCAAGCCCGTCGTCCCCCCGCCGGACGCCGCGCCGGAACTGGCCGCGTCCTTGCCGTCGGCTCCGCCTGAAGCCGCGCCGGCGCCGTTCAGCGTCGTCGGCGAATGGCGGCAGGACGGCCAGCGCGTGCTGGTGCTGGAGGGCCAAGGACGCAGTTTCCTGCTGTGTTCCGGCTGCCGCATGCCCAAGGCGTTGCAGCCGGGCGCCAGGCTGGCGGAACAATACACATTCAAGGCCTTGGAGGCGGAGCGCGTGCTGCTGCTGGACACCGAAGGGCGAGAGCATTCGATTCCGCTGCATCCATTGGCTAACTGAGGCGTCATTGTCACCGCGACGACGCCGTTTTCACTAGGCACCAGGCATCATGAGACATTGCAAACCCACACTGCTGGCCCTCGCCCTCGGATTGACGCTGGGCGGATGCGCGCTGCCCGGGCCGGTCAAGAAAATCTTCGATCCGGCTTCCCTGCCCGGCGCAGAAGAACAATTGCGCGCTGCCGAAACCGCCTTGCGGCGGAAGCCCGACGATGTCGAGCGCCGCAAAAACGTTGTGGTCAAGAGCGCGGCGTTGGCGGAGGAGGCTCTGCGGACGGCCAAGGCCAGGATGGACACTGGCGACGACGCGGCCGCGCTGGCGGAAGTGAGCCGCTTGCTGGCGCTGGCGCCGGAGCATATGCGCGCCCAGCAGTTGAAACGGCAACTGGAGCGCCGGCTGCGGTTGAAGCTGGAGCTGGACGCCGCCGCCGAGATCGGTGCGCAGCGTCCGCGCGAGGCGCTGGAACGGCTGGGCCGCATCTTGCAGGAACAGCCCGACTACCCGCAAGCGCAAGCGCTGCGCGATGAACTGCAAAATCAGGAAGCCGGCCGCCGTGACGCGCGCCCCAGCCTGGCCGAAGCCCTGCGACAGCCGGTGACGCTGAACTTCAAGATACAGCCGATTTCCAGCATCTTCGACGCGATTTCCCAACTGGCCGGCATCGACTTCGTGTTCGACCCGGAAGTGCCCATCGCCGCCCCCGCCAGCATCGTAGCCAGTCAGACCACGGCGGAAGATGCCATCAATCTGCTGTTGCGCACCCATCAGCTGGAAAAGAAAGTGCTTAGCCAGCACAGCATGCTGATCTACTCTGCGCGATCGGAAAAAGCCAAGGAATATCAGGAGCTGCTCACCCGCGCCTTCTACCTGAGTCAGGCCAACGCCAGCCATGTGCTGGCCGCGCTGCGCCAGATCAGCTCGCCCAAGAACGTCCACCTGGACGAGCGCACCAATGCGGTGATCGTGCGGGATACGCCGGAAGTGATGGCGGTGATCGAACGGCTGGTGGCCAGCCTGGACATCGCTCAGTCCGAAGTGACCATGGATGTGCAAGTACTGGAGGTGAACACCAACGACGTGCTCGACGTCGGCGTCGACTATCCGGCGGAGCTGCGTTTTTCGGTGCTGCCGAAAGAGGGCTCGGACAAGGTGACGGTGGGAGACCTGCTGGGCCTGAACCGCGACGGCATCGGCGTAGGAGGCAGCAATGGCGGGGACCTGGGCGCGGCGATCAAACTTCTGCAAAGACAGGGGAAGACCAAGGTGCTGGCCAACCCCAAGATCCGTGTGCGTAATATGGAAAAGGCCAGCATCAAGATAGGGGAGAAAGTGCCGGTGGTTACCACCACCAACGCCAACGGCGTGGTGACGGAGTCGGTCAACTATCAGGATGTCGGCCTGATCCTGCAAGTGGAACCGCGGATCAGTCTCAGCAATGAAGTCAGCGTCAAGGTCAATATGGAGGTCAGCAATCTCAAGGGCGAAGTCAAGACCGCCGGCGGCGGCACCGTCTATCCGATGAGCACTCGCAACGCCGAAACCGTGATGACCGCGCGAGATGGCGAAACCCAGGTGCTGGCCGGCCTGATCAAACAGCAGTACGACCGTGGCAGCAGCGGCCTGCCCGGTCTCAGCACCCTGGGGTGGCTGGGCAGCTTGTTCGGCAGCCAGAAGCGGAGCGCGGAAAACACCGAGCTCATTTTGCTGCTGACTCCGCGCATCGAGCGGGCGCTGGACCTGCCGGCGGCCTCCAACAGCTACTTCCATTCCGGCACAGAGGGGCGAATGACGCTGGAGCGTCTGACTACCGAAGCGGCCAGGCCGGTCGTTCCCGCCAATGCCGCCGCGCCGGCGCTGGACAGCCCGCTGGCCGCGCCCTGAGGTGCTTATGTCGCGTCAAACCGGTTTCACTCTGATCGAGATGCTGGCCGCGCTCACCCTGATGGCGTTGCTGCTGGGAGCCAGTCTCCCGCTGAGCGAACTGAGCAGACGGCGCGCGCAGGAAGCGGAGCTTAGACACAGCCTGCGGCAGATCCGCAATGCCATCGACGCCTACCGCCAAGCGGTGACTGACAAGAAGATAGAGGTTTCGCCGGATCGCAGCGGCTACCCGCCCAGCCTCGCCAGCCTGGTCGACGGGGTGACGGACAAGAGCGACCCCAACGGCGGCAAGCTCTACTTCCTGAGGCGGCTGCCGGCGGATCCGATGTGCGAAGGCTGCGCGGGCGCGGACCCGGCGGCCAGTTGGGAGACGCGCAGCTACGCCAGCTCGGCCGAGGCGTTCTCCTCCGGCGGCGACGTATACGACATCCGTTCCAAAAGCCTCAGAAAGGGCATCAATGGCGTACCCTACCAACAATGGTAAGCTGGCGCGCGGCTTCACCCTGATTGAATTGCTGGTGGTCATGAGTATCATCGGCGCGCTGATGGCCCTGGTTGGCCCCAGCTACTTCAAGCATAACGATCGCGCCCGCGAAACCGTGCTGCGCCACAATCTGGCCGCGCTGCGCCAGGCGATAGACGACTACCGCGCCGACCACGGCGCAAATCCGTCCGCCTTGCAGGATCTGGTGGGCGGCCGCTATCTGCGCGAGTTGCCGCTCGATCCCGTTGCCGGCCGGCGCGACGGCTGGCAAACCAAGCCGGCGGAGGAGGGGGGCGTTGGCGACGTGGCCAGCGGCGCGCCTGGCGTAGGCCTGGACGGCAGCAGCTATGGCAGTTGGTAAGCAGCGCGGGCTGGCCTACCTGGGGGTGCTGGCGCTGTCGCTGGCCATGGGCGTCGCCCTCAGCGCGGCGGCCAGCGCCTGGAGCCGGCAACTGCAACGCGACAAAGAAGAAGAGCTGCTGCATATCGGCCTGCAATTGCAGCGCGCCATCGCCGCCTACCATCGTTCCGGCCCCGCGCCGGCCTATCCCAAGTCCCTGGAAGCCCTGCTCAAGGACGAGCGCTTGCCCTTTACCCGCCGCTACCTGCGCCGGCTCTATGCCGATCCGCTGACGGGCAAGCCGGAATGGGGGCTGATCAAGGGCGCGGACGGCGGCATCGTGGGCGTGCATAGCCTGGCGGAGGGCCGGCCGCTGAAACAGCGGGGCTTCGCCGCGGAGCTGGGCGATTTCGCCGACAAGGGCAGCTACCGGCAATGGGTGTTTTTGGCGCCAACCGCGCTGTGAGGCTGATGCAGGGGATATTTATTGCTTTGGAATGCTTTTTTGTTTGTTTTGATCCTAATGAGGATGGATTAATTAAGGGCTTATTGAGAAAGTTAAGAGTAATCCTATATCTTCCCTAGTCATCCTTCCGTAAGAATCACCTTCTTTTGCGATTTGCGGCGGCCTCCTGTCTATAGCTTTGGAATTCGCGAGCGCACAGAGGCACTGGTGCTCTCCGTTGCCGCTTCTACCGTGAATCCGCCTCATTTAACCGAAACACATATTATGATTGTCGCAATTTTAGAAGACTGCCCGCTCCAATCCAGCAGCATCGTCAGGTTGTTGGAGCAGCATGGCCATCAGCCCATCACCTGCGCCGATGGAGACCAATTCGTCGCTCAATTTCGGCAACAGCGCTGCGACGCGATGCTGCTGGATTGGGGGGTGCCGGGCCGGGACGGAGTGGAGGTGCTCAAGTGGGCGCGCGCCAAGTTGCCGCAAGCGCTGCCCATTCTGATGGTGACCCAGCGCGATGACGAAGAAGACATCGTGCTGGCCTTGGAGCACGGCGCCGACGATTACCTGCAAAAGCCGATTCGCGAGCGGGAACTGCTAGCGCGGTTGAACGCCCAGTTCCGCAAGCAGCAGCGGCTGGGTGATCCGGAGGCCTCGTTCGAGGTGGACGGCTACACTTTCAACCCGGAGGCGCGCAGCATCAGTTTTCCCGGCGGCAAAGCCACGCTGCCGGCGCGAGAATTCGTTTTGGCCACGCTGTTGTTCCGCAACCTGGGCCGCATTCTGACCAAGGACTTCCTCAGTCAGCGCATCTGGGGCCAGCCGGACCGCAAATACGACGCCAGCCTGGCCACTTATGTCAGCAATCTGCGCTCGGCGCTGGGCTTGAGACCGCGCAACGGCGTGGTGATCTCCACCGTGTACAACTACGGCTACCGGCTGGAGAGAGTCTGAGCTGTTCATAATCCGTGGCGCATCGGGGGACGCCGCGCGTGATGAACGTCGTCTTCTGAATGCGCGCCTGTCGTATGCCCGCTTCGCGTCTTCAGCCGGTGCTGTCTTGCCCCGCTTGCCCGGTGGATTTTAAACAAGTTCAGAGTCTGGCGTCGGAAGTTCGATCCCCTGCGTTCTCATTCCGCGTTTTGGATGTCTTATGAAATGGTTTTGCCAAGCGCTTCGGCGCGTGCGTCGGCATGATGTGCGCTTCCTGATCGCTTTCGTCCTGTTGGCGGTGGTGTTTGCCATCCCCAATCAGGATGCCCTGTTCCATTCGCTGGACCGCTTGTATTTCGAACTGCTCTCCACACTGCAAACCGAAGACGATGAACACGATGTCGTGCTCGTCAACGTCGACCAGGCCACGGTCCAGGCGTTGGGGCGCGAAGAGGTCAACGGCAATGTGCTCTATGCCTCTTTGCTCGAGCGCCTGAGCCAGGCGGACAGCGTGGCGCTGAATATGAACCTGATGTCGCGCCGAGACGAAGGCATGCTGGCGAACGCCATTCGGCGTCATGGCCGCGTAGTGCTGGCTTTGCCGGCCGAATTCCAGCAAGGGGAGGGGAGAGACGGCCCCGGACCCTCAGCCGTGTACGCCGCTGCGGCTGGGCAAGGACATCGCGAGCTGCTGATTGGCGACCGCAGCGTGGTCACCGGCATCGTGCCTTACAAGCTGCATGGGGAGAAACTCGCCCCGCATATGGTGATGGAGGCTATCCGCGTCGCCGGCTATGAGCTGCCGCCGCGGGAAAATACCTGGTGTTTTGCCGCGCTGTGGCGGCGCTGCACGCCGCAAGCCGACGGCTGGCTGCTGGTGCTGCCTGCTCAGCACCATATTCAGCAGTATTCGATGTTGGATGTGTTGACCGGCGCGGTGCCGCGGCAGGCGTTTCACAATAAGATCGTTTTTGTGGGGCACCTGGCGCTGGACCCGTTTAAGGGGCTGCGCGCCAACCGTTATCCACTGGATCGAGAAGGTCACACCCGCAGCCAGATTCTGGCCTTGCAAACCCAAACCCTGATGAATCACGGCCCGGTTGCCATGTTGGCCGCTCCGTATAAGCTATTGGTCAACTTCGGCATTATGTTCGTCCTGTTGCTGATCTGCCTGTTGACGCCGCCGGCGCGCATGCATGTCCGCGCCTGTTTGTGGCTGGGAGGCTGTTGGCTGGTGTCCACCTTGCTACTGCTGCAGAGCCAGGTTTGGATTCCTGTGAGCTCGCCTTTGATCGGAGGTCTGCTGATCTACGCCGGCTGCGCTTGGCGCTGGCAGACAAAGACCCATCTATTGTTACGGCAGGAAATGGCTGCGATGCAACTGAGCTTGCGCGAGGCCGGCATGAATCTGCCGCTACGCGCCCAGGTGACCGAAGCCGGCGCTGATGAAATAGAGCGCTTGATGCGGCAGATGCGCGCCTGGCAAAACTCTTACGCCAGCGTGCTCAATATGTTGCCTTACCCCATTTTCTTTGAACAGGGCGGCAAAATCATTCTCAGCAACCAGGCGGCGCGCAAGCTGCTGTGCGAGCACGGCGCCTCGGATAAAGCTGAAGCCTGGGTGCTGGGTCTGGCCGCGCCGGCCCGCGAGAAGGCGCTCCGCAGCGGCGGTATCGGCGTGGAAGAGGTGCGTAGCGGCCAGGGCGAGCACTTGTTGTTGGTCACGCCTTGTCATGAACTGTGCGACGGACTGTCCAGCAGCCTGATCAGCCTGGTAGACCTGCAAAACGTCAAGGCCAGCGTATCCGGCGACCGGCGCGTGCTGCGCCAGATGGCGCACGACCTGCGCAACCCGTTGACCACCATGCTGGCGATGATTGAACAGCGAGGCGGCGAAACCGGGCCGCGGCAGGATCAATTCTTCAACGATCTCCGTCGACAAGTGCATTACAGCCTGCGCGTGGCGCAGGATTTCATGCAACTCTCTAGGGCGGAACAACTCGATCCGTCCAGCTTTCTGCCAGTGGCGTTGACCGATCTGGCCGAAGACGCGATGGACCAGATCGAAGCCAGCGCCCGTCAAAAACGCATCACGCTGCATGGGCCGGAAACAGTGGAAGCGCTTTGGGTGCGAGGGCATTACGACATGCTGCTGCGCGCCGTGGTCAATGTACTGGACAACGCCGTCAAATACTCGCCGCCCAATAGCCATATCGTGGTGAGACTGGAACGATGGGGCGAGATGGCCGGCATCAGCGTGACGGACCAGGGCATAGGCATTCCCGAGCATGCGCTGCCCAGGCTGTTTGAACTGTTTTATCAAGTGGACGAAGGCCGCCGCGACGGGGCTGGTTTGGGCCTGCCCTTTGTCAAGGCGGTGATGCAAAGCCATGGCGGCAGGGTAGAGGTCAAATCTCAAAGCAGACTCGGAAGTGAGTTCCTGTTGCTGGCTCCAAAGATAGAGGCGGAGAAGGAGCTTGGAGCGTGCGGGTCTGCTTGAGCATCTCTTGAGATTGATTGGGGGAGCAGTAGGGGTTTGGAACAATGGTGCGGGCAGTGACGGCGCTGGGCGCTGTCCCGGCCTCTGAAGCCGTTCAATATCCTATCGCCGCTGCGCGGAAGGCCTAGAACGGACGCTGATGTACCCCACCCACCTTTATACAAGGAACACCATGTCCCAATCCCGCAAGGCCGGCAGTTTCGCTCTGCCCGCGCTGGCGTTGAGTCAGATCGCCGCTTCTCTGATGTTGCTGGCACCAGTCGCCGCCTCCGCCCATGGTTCGATGGAAGAGCCGATTAGCCGCATTAAATATTGCCACTCCGCGGATAATCCTGAATCCCCTCGAACACCGGGGTGCCAGGCCGTCAAGCAAGGCGGCGGCTCGCAAGCCATCTACGACTGGAATAGCGTGCTCCAAGGCAGCGCCCACGGCAATCACCAGCAAGTGGTGCCCAACGGCAAGCTGTGCGCTGGTGGCGCTAAAAAATTTGGCGGCCTGGATGCGGCCGTTGACTGGCCGGCCACCACCATCCAGCCGGGGCCGGACGGCAAATACACGATGACCTATCATCAGACAGCTCAGCATCAGACGGCCTATTTCAAATCCTATATCAGCAAGGATTCCTATGATTTCAAGCGTCCGCTGAAATGGGACGACCTGCAACTGATCGGCGACTCCGGCGCGGTGGCGCCTAGCGCCAAAACCAAGCTGGACGTCAAGATCCCAGCCGGCATGCAGGGTAAGCGGGTGATCTACAACGTATGGCAGCGCAGCGACAGCGGCGAAGCTTTCTACAGCTGCTCCGACGTTGACATCGTGGCCAACAACGTCGACTTCAAGCCACTGGGGCCGCTGGTGTCCAGGCCGTTCGACGCCAAGCTCGACACCACCATCACCCTGCGCATTTTCAATAAATTGCGCGGTACGGATCTTGAAAAGCATTCGATCAAGATCGCCGCCGGCCAAACTGCGGCCAATGATTGGACCTATGCTTTGGCCACTGAGGCCAACGCAAAATCCAGCGTGGTCAAAGTCGGCCAACTGGAAAACGGCAAAGTGGTGCCGGTTAAGAACGCTGCCGCCAACACCGTATTCGGCCTGGGCAAGGAGTACAGCTTCGCGCTTGAGCAATCGGACGAGGGCGGCAAGCCGCCGGTGGACGAAATCCCGCCAGGCAAAGTCACCGTTAGTGGCCCGGCCAGCGTCAACGGCGGCGCCAATGTCAGCCTGTCGGCTAAACCCGCCGCCGGCACCAATTTGAAATATCAGTGGACCGTGTCGCCCAGCATAGCCGGGCTGCCGTTGAACGCCGCCGTCCTCAACTTCAAGGCGCCGACGCCGAAGCAAGACACCCGCTATACCTTCCAGGTCAAGGTCAGCAATGTGATGGGCAGCCAGAGCGCCAGCCACCAGTTGCTGGTCAAGGCCGACAACGCCCCGCCGCCGGTTGAAGGCAGCTGGGACGCGGCCAAAACCTATGCCCAGCCCTGCGCCAAAGTGACATATGGCGGCAAGGAGTGGACGAACGGCTGGTGGACCAAGGGCACGGTTCCGGGGTCGGATGGAAAATGGGGCGTATGGCGTGCGGTGGGCGCCGCCGAAATGCACGGCCAGTGCAAGGGCAAGTAATGCTCGGATGGCCATCCCTCCCAGCCTGAGTTCCAGCTGGGCGCAGGTGTAAGACCCGGTTTCGGGCTCTGCCCGGCAGGCATTGGCCTGCCGGGCTTTTGCCGCTGATGGCGGATATTGATTAAGAATTTCCCAAATTTAGCTTTTATTGAGAATGATTGGGTGCTGCGGTGGGGTTTGGAACAATGCGGGCAAGTCCTTTTTCGGCCGATGGCGGCCAAGAAGAACGACAACCCAACCCTAGACTAAGGTTTTAGAAACATGACCGCACCTCGCACCGCCGGCAAGCTCGCATTGCCGGTGTTGGCTCTGAGCCAGATCGCCGCCTCCCTGATGGCCATTGTCCCGTCAACCGCCAGCGCCCATGGCTCCATGTCTTTCCCGGTAAGCCGCGAAGTGGCTTGCAAGCTGGAAGGGGGGCATTGGAACGGCTCCAGCAAATTCTCGGGCTGCAAGGCCGCGGCGAATGCTGTCGATGACTGGACCGCTAATGCCCAGGCTAAATCGGATGGCAACCATCAGCAGTTGGTGCCCAACGGCAAATTGTGCGGCGGCGGTAAAGCCGGCAGTTGGGCCCAGCTGGACAACCCCAAGCACAGCTGGCCGACGGCCACGGTGCTGACGCCGGGCGCGGATGGAAAAATGACTTTCCGCTACGCTCAGAGCGCTCCGCACTACACCAAGTATTTCGAGGTATTCATCAGCAAGGACAGCTACGATCCCTCCAAGCCGCTGACCTGGAACGATCTGGTGTCCATCGGCAAGGATCAACGCCGCGATAGACCGGAGCTGACTGGCGATCTGGCCAGCCGTAAAGTCGGCTACACCGACATCGCGGTGACTCTGCCTGCCTGGGCTACCGGCAAGCGCGTGGTCTACACCGTATGGCAGCGCGCTCCGGACGACAACGACGAAGCCTTCTACTCCTGCTCCGATGTGGATGTGGTTTCGGCCAATGTTCAGTGGAAACATAGCGGCACAATCGACAAGAGCAACACGGTGCTGAGCCCTGGCATGAAAGTGACCATGCGCGTGTTCGACCGCGCGCGCGGCAGCGATATTGCGCGTCATGAAATCACAGTGGCCGCTGGTCAGCTGCAGCCGGAAAAATGGGTGTATGCGCTGGCTCAGCAAGTGAATCAGGAGTCCCGCATCGTCAAGCTGGGCAAGCTGGTGAACAACGAGGTCAAGCCGCTGGAAAGCGCCACCGACAACGCGGTCTATGGCCTCAATAAGGCCTACAACTTCGAAATCGAAACCTCCATGGGCGAGATCAAGCCGCCACCGGTGGATGAAATCGTGCCGGGCAAGGTCACGGTTACCGGCAAGACCGAAGCCAAGGCGGGCGAAGCCGTCAGCTTGAGCGCCCAGGCCGCCTCCGGCAGCAACTTGAAATACTTGTGGACCGTGTCGCCCAATATTGCTGGTCTGCCGCTGAACTCCGCCACCCTCAACTTCAAAGCGCCGACGCTGCAGCAGGACACCGCCTACAGCTTCAAGGTCAAGGTCAGCAACAGCAAAGGCGAGCAAACCGCCGCGCATGTGCTGACGGTCAAGGCCGACGACAGCGGCACCACGCCGCCGGTGGAGGGTAACTGGGATGCCGCCAAGACTTATGACAAGGTGTGCACCAAGGTGACCTACAATGGTAAGCAGTGGATGAACGGCTGGTGGACAAAGGGCCTTGTACCGGGCTCGGATGGTCAGTGGGGGGCTTGGCGTGTGGTTGGTGCGCCGGAAATGCACCACCAGTGCAAAGGCAAGTAAGGCCTTGATGGCGGCCGCTTGAGGCCGGCCACAGCCAAGAACACCACCCCGTCGGCCGTAGGTCGCCGGGGCGGTGTTCATTGTCGTATCGGCGCGAACCTTTCCGTCCTTAGGCGCTGTTGCACAAATCCGCCCGTCCCGCGGCTTGGTAAGGTAATGGCATGACCAAGCCCGCTCCAAAACGCTATCGAACGACCAACTGGAACGTCTACAACCAAGCCCTGATCCAACGCGGCTCTCTGTCCGTCTGGCTGAACACGAGCATGTCATGGCAGGCGACACCACGGGGCAAGCGCGGACGGACGCAGACCTATAGCGATGTGGCTATTCAATTCTGTTTGACTATCAAGAACCTGTTTGGACTACCTTTGCGGCAGACCATCGGTTTCCTCCAAAGTCT
>NZ_MUKU01000051.1 GCF_002081825.1 Chromobacterium haemolyticum
TTGAGACTTGTCATGGGGTTACTCCTGCGCTTGCGCGCTGTCTTGATGAAGATTCGCACCTCTATCAAAACGGGTAACCCCACCTATCGGCAAGGCCTGACTGTCAGATCAAATCGGAACTTCTACAACTCAGAACTGGACCAAGGCTTGCCGGAACCGGCGCCCATCCATCTGCGCTACGACCAACTGACGCCGCAGACGGAGTTTTCGCCGCACAGCCATCCCTGGGGGCAGTTGAACTGCATTAGTCTGGGAGTGATCGAGCTGAGCTTGATCGAGCCCGGCCAAGCCGAGCGAGCGATGGCGGCGCCGGCGGAGTTCCTGATCTGGGTGCCGGCCGGGGTTCGCCATTCCGCTTCGGTGCGTCAGGCCATGCGCTACACTTCGGTCTATGTGGGCGCCGAGCAGGCCGCCCGCTTGCCCGCCCATCCTTGCCTGATTCCGCAAACGCCCTTGCTGCGCGCCTTGTTGGAGGATTTCTGTCAGCGCGGCGTCACCGTCGTTCGGGATCCGTGGGACCGGCGGCAGGCCGAACTGCTGCTGGAGCGGCTGGCTCAGGCCGGCCACCAGGACAGCTATCTGCCGGACAGCCGTCATCGTCAATTGGCGCCCATCCTGGCCGCCATCCGGGATAATCCGGCCGATGCGGCCACCTTGGCGCAGTGGGCGCAGCGCGTGCACGGCACCGAGCGCACGCTGGCGCGCCATTTTCAACGCGAGCTGGGCATGAGTTTTGTCCAGTGGCGCAACCGGGTGCGCTTGCTAAGGGCCCTGGCCTGGCTGCGCGAAGGGCGTCCGGTGCAGGGCATCGCCGCCGACCTGGGCTACGGCACCGCGTCGGCCTTCATCGCCATGTTCAACAAGCAGTTAGGCTATTCCCCGGAGCGCTACCGGCGCTTGCTGACCGATGGCGCGCATTGAGGGAGGCTTGTTGCCCTTTTGGCATTGCGGCACACTGGAATGATTGTCAATCATAGAACCAGCCTTCTACGCCCCAAGCCATGAGCAAGAAAATCAAACAACTGGCCCGCCAACTGGGCGATGGCTGGAAGCTGCGCCGCCGCCTGCGGCAGGCCAGCGCGCTGAATTTCGCCTTCTCCGAGCGCATAGACTTTTTGAACGGACAACATTGGGATCAGCTGGCGGCCCGGCACGGGCTGCTGATGTCCCGCGATTACTGGCGCGCGCTGGAGCAGTCCGGACTCGCCAACTTCGAAGTGCGCTATGCGCTGGCCTATCGCGACGGCGAACCGGTGGCGGCGGTGGCGATGCAACTGCTGGAGGTGAGCCTGGAAACCATGCACGCTCACCCCGGCCCGCGTCCGGAAGGCTCGCTGCGCGCGGCGCTGGCGCAAAATCTCAAGCCCAAGCTGCAGCAACGGCTGCTGGTCTGCGGCAATATGCTCAGCTACGGCCTGGACGGCGCGGCTTTCGCCGAGGACCTGGACCCGCAGACCCGCTGGCAGGCGGTGGCGGAGATCCTCTACCGCATCCGCCGCGCGGAGAAGCTCAACGGCCAGATCGACTTCGTGCTGGTAAAGGATATGGACGAAACGGCGCGGGAAGACAGCCGGGCGCTGGGTAAGCTCAGCTACAGCACCTTGGAGACGGAGCCCAATATGGTGCTGCCGCTGGCCGAGGACTGGCGCGTTTACGAAGACTACCTAGCCGGCATGACCTCCAAATACCGCAGCGCCATCCGCCAGCAGATCTTCAAGCCGATAGCAGCCGCCGGTTGCGAAATCGGTGTGATGACGCCAGAGCAGGTGGACGCGCAGGCGGAGCGGATGCAAGCACTTTACCTGGCGGTGCAAGACAATGCCACGCTGCGGCCGGTGACGGTGAGCGCCGACTATTGGCGGCGGATGGCCGCGCTGGGGCCGGAGCGGGCGGAACTGCGCGGTTTGTGGCGGAACGGCGCGCTGCTGGGCTTCCTGCTGGTCTTGAAAGACGGCGCGGAAGTCACCGCCGCGCAGATAGGCTTCGACCGCGCCGCGGCCAAGGAACTGCCGCTTTACCTGCGCTTGCTGCACACGGCGATCGAGTCGGCCTTGGCCGCCGGCGGACGGCGGGTGATTTTCGGGCGAACCGCGCTGGAGCCCAAGGCGCGGATGGGCTGCCGGCCGGTGCCGACTTCGCTGTGGATACGCCATCGCCAGCCCATGCTCAATTCGCTGATCCGCAGCAACTTCGGCATCGTCCAGCACGAGGACGCGCCGACGATCAACCCCTTCAAAAAATAAACGCGCCGCCCTTCGCGCCACGCGGCGGGGAGGGCGTTCGCGATCTTGGTCGCGGAAAGGACCCGATATGACTCAAACCGCGAGCGCCGAAGCGGCGCACACGCGAAAACTGAACCGAAACGACTGCAAGACGCTGGGCTTGGCCTCGCTGGGCGGCGCGCTGGAGTTCTACGACTTCATCATTTACGTGTTTTTCGCCCTGGTGCTGGGCAAACTGTTTTTCCCGCAGGATATTCCGGGCTGGCTGCGTCAACTGCAGGTGTTCGGCATCTTCGCCGCCGGCTACCTGGCGCGGCCGCTGGGCGGCATCGTCATGGCGCACTTCGGCGATCTGTTCGGCCGCAAACGCATGTTCACGCTCAGCATTGTGTTGATGGCGCTGCCCACGCTGGCGATGGGCCTGCTGCCCACCTACCAGAGCATAGGGATATGGGCGCCGATTTTGCTGCTCCTGCTGCGCGTATTGCAGGGCGCGGCCATCGGCGGCGAGGTGCCGGGCGCCTGGGTCTTCGTCGCCGAGCACGCGCCGCCGCGCCGCACCGGCCTGGCTTGCGGCATCATCACCTCGGGGCTGACCATAGGCATTCTGTTTGGCTCCCTGATCGCGATGGCGATGAATCTGGCTTTCACGCCGCAGCAGCTGGAAGACGGCGCCTGGCGGATTCCCTTCCTGATCGGCGGGGTGTTCGGCCTGGTGGCGATGTATCTGCGCCGCTGGTTGCATGAAACCCCGGTGTTTAGCGAAATGCAGGCGCGCAAGGCGCTGTCCGCCGAGCTGCCGCTGAAGGCGGCCTTGCGCGGCCATCGTCTCGGCATGGCCGTGTCGATGGCGGCCACCGCGATGCTGTCGGTCACCATCGTGGTGGTGATTCTGATGACGCCCACTTTTTTGCAAAAACAGTTCGGCGTGCCGCCGGTGGAGGCCTTGTCCGCCAACAGCCTGGCCATCATCGCGCTGAGCGTGGGCTGCGTCGTCGCCGGCCTGGCGGCGGACCGCTTCGGCGGCGGCCCGGTGTTTACCGTGGGCAGCCTACTGTTGGGCGTCAGCAGCTGGTGTTTTTACCAGACCATGGGACAGGACGCGAGCTGGCTGCGCCCGCTGTACACGCTCACTGGTTTTTTCGCCGGCATCGTCGGCGCGGTGCCTTATCTGATGGTGCGAGCCTTCCCCGCGCCCATCCGCTTTAGCGGCCTGTCTTTTTCCTACAATGTGGCTTACGCGGTGGTGGGCGGCTTCACGCCGGTGCTGCTGTCGGTGTGGATGGAGGCGAGTTCGCTGGCGCTGGCCGGCTATCTGATGGTTTTCTGCTTGGTTGGCCTGGCGATGGGTTTGTTTTTACTGGCCTGGGGCGATAGACCTGGCTTGTCTCACCCGGTGCATTGAAGAGCCGGAAGCGCGCATAGAGAAACGGCGGCGTCCTTATCGACGCCGCCGTTTTGTCGTGCGAGTTTTTAACGAGGCAACTCGTTCCACAGCTTCATCAGCCGCTTAGTGGAAACCGGGTAGGGCGTTTTCAGCTCCTGGGCGAACAGGCTGACGCGCAGCTCTTCGATCTGCCAGCGGAAATCCAGCAGCGCCTGGGATGCGCCTTCGGCTTCGTTGTCCTCGGCCACCCGGGTTTCCCATTTCTGCCATAGGTCGCGAATTTCCGCGCCGCGCTGGCCGTCGCGCTGCGGGTTGGCCGGCTGCTTGTCCATGCGCAGGCCCATCGCGCGCATATAACGCTGCAGGTGTGGCAGATGGCTCCACGGCGTAGCGGCCAGGAACCCCTTGTAAACCAGCTTGGCCAATTGCTGCTGCAGCTCGTAGCCCAGCTTGTGCTTTTGCATCTTGACGCTGAGCGGGCCGTATTCCGAGGCCACCTGGCCCAGGTACTGGGTCACCGCCTGGTTGACCGCCGGCAGTCGGGTACGGGCGCGGGTTTTCTGGTCGTTGAAGGCTTTTTCGTTGCGCGGCAGCGCGTCGTCGCCAATGAAAGCGCGGTCGCAGATGCAGGCGATGGCGTCGGCCAGCAGTTCGTCGACATTGGCCACCGCGCGCAGCTGCAGACCCAGTTGGGTCATGCCGGGCAGGCCCTTGGACAGCTGCTTCATCTGCTCCTTGAGCTGCAGCTGCAGCAGCCGGATCACGCCCTGACGGTGATGGCGCTCGGCCACCAACTGGGTGTCGAACAGGCGGATCGCCACCTTGTCTTGCTCCAGCGTCAGCGCCGGGTAGCCGGTCAGCTGCTGGCGGCCGCGGGCGAACTGAATGCTTTCCGGTAGTTCGCCGAAATCCCAGCTGCTGACTTCGTCGCGCTCGAACTCCGCGCTGGTGTCGCGGAAGGTCAGTTGGGCCGCCTGGCCAAACTGCTTTTGCAGCGCCAGCAGGTCGCGGCCCAGGCCGATTTCCTGCTTGCCGTCGTCGATGACGCGGAAGTTGAACAGCAGGTGGGCCGGCAAGTCCTGGGCGCGGAAGTCATTGATGTCCACCTTGACGCCGCCGGTCTCGCGCAGGATGAAGCGCGCCAGCTGCGGCGCGATAGGCTGCTGCTGGTCCGGGTTAGTGCTGAGGAAGCGGGTGACGAAGTCCGGCACCGGCACGCAGCAACGGCGGATTTGCTTGGGCAGGCCTTTGATCAGCTGTTGCAGCTTTTCGCGCACCATGCCGGGCACCAGCCATTCAAAAGCCGCCGGTTGCAAGCGGTTGAGGATGGCCAGGGGCACGTCCAGGGTGACGCCGTCCAGCGGGTGATTGGGTTCGAAGCGGTAGCGCAGCTTGAGGCGGCCGTCTTCCAGCTCCAGCCATTCCGGGAATTGGTTTTCGGTGACATGCTGCGCGGCGTGGCGCATCAGTTCTTCGCGCGTCAGATGCAAGAGCTTGGCTTCGGTCTTTTCCGCCTCCTTGCGCCAGGCCTCGAAGCTGGCCGCGTCTACCACCTCGGCCGGAATCCGCTCGCTGTAGAAGGCGAACAGCGCCTCTTCGTCCACCAGCACGTCCTGACGCCGCGCCTTGTGCTCCAGCTGCTCTACTTCGCGGATCAATTGCTGATTGCGCTGGAAGAAGGGCGCGTTGCTGACGTAGTCCATATTCACCAGCGCGCCGCGGATGAACAGTTCGCGCGCTTCTTCCGGCGCGATGCGGCCATAGCTGACCGGCCGGCGCGGCACCAGGGTCAGGCCGTACAGGGTGACCCGCTCGCTGGCCACCACTTCGCCGCGGCTCTTTTCCCAGTGCGGGTCGAAGTAATGGTATTTGACCAGGTGCGGCGCCAGCTTCTCCACCCACTCAGGCTCGATCTTGGCCACGCAGCGGGCGTAGAGGCGGGTGGTTTCCACCAGCTCCGCCGCCACTAGCCATTTAGGCTTGGCTTTTTTCAGGCTGGAGCCGGGAAAAACGTGGAAATTGACGCCGCGGGTGCCTTGGTAATCGTCGCTTTCCTGGTTTTTCATGCCCAGATTGCCGATCAAGCCGGTCACCAGCGCCTTGTGCAGGTTTTCATAAGCGACGGCGTCCAGCTGCTGGCGCTTCTTCTGCGTCATCTGCGCGTCCGGCTGCTCGGCGTCGGCGTGCGCCTGTTCGCGCTTGATCAAGCCCAGCTCGCCGGCGATGTCCGCCAGCTGCGCGTGCAGTTCGCGCCATTCGCGCAAGCGCAGATGGGACAGGAAGTGCTCGTGGCAGGTGTTGATCAGCAGGCGGTTGGATTTCTTGTGCTTGAGCGCGTCGGAGAAGAAGTCCCACAGGTGCAGGAAGGACAGGAAGTCGGACTTCTCGTCGTTGAAGCGCGCCTGCGCGCGTTCGGCTGCCTCGCGCGCCTCGAACGGGCGTTCGCGCGGGTCTTGCACGCTCAAGGCGGCGGCGATGATCAGCACTTCGCGCACGCAGCCGAAGTCGCGGCCGGCCAGCAGCAGGCGGCCCACCTTGGGGTCCACCGGGATCCGCGCCAGCTCCTTGCCCACGCTGGTCAACTCCCCCTTGTCGTCCACCGCGCCCAGCTCGGTCAGCACTTGGTAGCCGTCGGCGATCAACCGGCTGCTGGGCGCTTCGAGGAAGGGGAAAGCGTCCACCTTGCCCAGCCGCAACGCCGCCATGCGCAGGATGACCGCGGCCAGGTTGGAACGGACGATTTCCGGATCAGTGAACGCCGGGCGCTGATTGAAGTCGTCCTCGCCGTATAGGCGCACGCAGATGCCGGCCTCGACGCGGCCGCAACGGCCGGCGCGCTGTCGCGCCGCCGCCTGGGAGATTTTCTCCACCTGCAGCTGCTCCACCTTGGCGCGCGGGCTGTAGCGGTTGATGCGCGCTTGTCCGGTGTCGATCACGTATTTGATGCCCGGCACCGTCAGCGAGGTTTCGGCCACATTGGTGGCCAGCACGATGCGGCGTCCGCCGGAGGGCTTGAATATCTTCTGCTGGTCCTCGTTGGACAGCCGCGCGAACAAGGGCAGGATCTCGTAGCCGCGAATACCTGCCTTGCGCAGTTTTTCCGCGGTTTCGCGGATCTCGCGCTCGCCGGGCAGGAAGACCAGCATATCGCCCGGGCCCTGGCGCGACAGCTCGTCGACGGCGTCGACGATGGCGCCTTCCATCTCCACTTCGCGCTCGTCTTCGTCGCGCTGCGCCAACGGGCGGTAACGCACTTCCACCGGATAGGTGCGGCCGGAGACTTCGATCACCGGCGCGCCGTCGAAATGGCGGGAGAAGCGGTCGGCGTCGATGGTGGCGGAGGTGATGATCACTTTCAGGTCCGGCCGGCGCGGCAGCAACTGTTTCAGATAACCCAGCAGAAAGTCGATGTTGAGGCTGCGTTCATGCGCCTCGTCGATGATGATGGTGTCGTAGGCTTCCAGGTAACGGTCGGTCTGGGTTTCCGCCAGCATAATGCCGTCGGTCATCAGCTTGATCACGGACTTTTCCGACAGCTTGTCGGTGAAGCGCACCTTGAAGCCGACGTGCTCGCCCAGCGTGGATTTCAGCTCTTGGGCGATGCGGCTGGCTACTGAACGCGCGGCCAGGCGGCGTGGCTGGGTATGGCCGATCAGTCCGTGAACGCCGCGGCCCAGCTCCAGACAGATTTTGGGCAGCTGGGTGGTTTTACCGGAGCCCGTTTCGCCGCAGATGATCACCACCTGGTGGCGCTCGATCGCGGTTTTGATGTCGGCCAGTTTTTGATTGACCGGCAAGGCGTCGTCGAAGTCGGGCTTGGGCAGATGGGCGCGGCGCGCGGCCACCTTGGCGGCGGAACGTTCGATCTGAGCCTGAATGTCGGCCAGTTGCTTGTCCGCAGGCTGGTTTTTCTTCAGCCGCTCGGCGGCGTCGCTCAGTTTGCGGCGCAAGGTGTGGCGGTCGCGGATCAGGCAGGAGGGCAGGTCGGCCTTGAGTTGGGCCAGCAGCTGGGCAGCAGTCATCGGGGAAAGAACACTGGATTACAGGAAAGCGGCGATTATAACAGCTGCGTGGCGCTGCGGCAGGCCGGGATTCCCGACCGACCGGCTTATTTGCGCTGGCGATAGCAGCTCAGCTCCGCTTTGAGCCAGGCCGCGCTGGCCACCGGCTGCGCCGCGCCGCAGCGCACTTGGTAGGCCTTGCCGCTGATGCTGCTCTGGGTGGCCGCGCGCTCGATGAAGCTTTCCGCGTTGCTGACCCAGTCCTTCTTCAACAGATACTGGTATTTGTCGTTCAGATGATCGCGGGCCTCTTTAGAGCCGTACCAACTGCCGTTGCGATTGAATTCACAGCCGGACTGGGCCAGATAGTCCAATAGATGATTGATTTCGTTCTTGGCGGCCGGAGTGGGCGCGGCGATGGCTGTGCCGGTGCTCAAACAAAAAAACAGCCAGATCGGCAGCTTCGGGGTCATGCTTCGCTCCATTGCAATCGGAATGCGCCGACTATGCGCGATGCGCCGGGGCTTGTCCAAGTTTTGTGCCGCCTTTATGCTGTGCCGGTCTTCAGGGCGGGGTGAAACTCCCCACCGGCGGTAAGCCGCGGCGAATGCCGGCGGCGAGCCCGCGAGCGCCGCGCTATCGTTTCCACGATGCGCGGGTCAGCAGATTCGGTGCGAAGCCGAAGCCGACGGTGAGAGTCCGGATGAGAGAAGACGCGCGCCAAGCCGTGAGCGGCCTGGCTCGCTTTTGCGCGTCGGCATGGCCGCGCGCCGCCCTGGAGCGCTTCCCTTAAGTCTTTACGGAGCCTCCACATGCAGCAAAACATCTACGACCATCCGGTCTTTTTCTCCCAATACCAAGCCTTGCGCGACAGCGACACGGGCTTGAACGGTGCCTTGGAGCAGCCCGCCTTGCGCGATGCGCTGCCGCCGCTGTCCGGCGCCGACGTACTGGATCTAGGCTGCGGCTTCGGCGATTTCGCCCGTTGGGCGCGCGCCCAAGGCGCGGCCAGCGTCACCGCGGTGGACTTGTCCGAACGGATGCTGGAACAGGCGCGAGCGCGCACTTGTGATTCCGACATTCAATACCGGCGCGCCGGCATCGAGGACTTTCAATCGCCGGCAGGCGCTTATGATCTGGCGGTGTCGTCGCTGGCCTTGCATTACGTGGCGGATTACGCCGCCGTGGCGGCGCGCGTGTTCGCCGCTTTGCGGCCCGGCGGCGTGTTCGCGCTGACGGTGGAGCATCCGATTTGCACGGCCAGCCCTCAGGGCTGGGCGCTGGACGCGGCGGGCGAGCCATCGCACTGGACGCTGGACGCCTACTTTCAGCTGGGCGCGCGTGAAACCCGCTGGTTCGTCGACGGCGTGATCAAGCAGCACCGCACGGTGGAAAGCTATGTGGCCGGCTTGCTGGGCGCCGGCTTCCAATTGCTTCATCTGGGTGAGCCCGTGCCGGACGAGCAGACACTGGCGCGTCAGGACGGTTTGCGCCCACACACGCGCCGTCCGGCCCTGTTGCTGCTAACCGCGCAAAAGCCGGCGCTCTAGCGCGGCTTTTCCGGGCCGGGGCGCAGAACCAAGCGGCGCCGGCCCGGTCCAGCAAAGATCGGGCATGCGGTCCGTGTTCACGGGGAGGGGCGCGGTGAGAGTCAAGTTGGCAGTAGGGGTTCTGGTCCTGGCGCTGTCGATGGCGTCCGCCGTCGGCAAATCGCCGCCGGCACGGGCCATCATCGAACCCGCTCACGTTGTAGAGGCCATCAAGTTGCAACAGGAGGCGGACGCCGCCAAGGACAAACCGCCGCAAAACGGCGAGCCTTGGTTTGCGGTGCGGGAAGGCGCGCGCCCCATCATTGTGACCGCGCCGCACGCCACCAGCCCGTTCCGCGAAGGACAATACCGCTTCTCCGACGGCGGCGGCACCGCGGCCTTGGCGGCGATGCTGCATCAACTGGCCGGCGCCACCGCGATCTACACCACCCGCGCCGCGCCGGCCGATCCCAATTACGACGACGACAACGCCTTCAAGCGCAAGCTGGCGGCGCTGATTGCAGATCGACGCCCGCTGCTGGTGCTGGACCTGCACGGCAGCCATCCATACCGGCCTTACGATGTGGACTTCGGCACTTTGAACGGAGCCTCGCTGCTGGGCAAGCCTGAATTGCAACAAAGACTGGAGATAAGCCTGCGACAACAGGGCCTGTTGAATGTCTCGGACAACTACTTTGCCGCCTCCAAGAACCAGACTATCGCCAAGTTCGCTTCCCGGCTGGGCGTACCGGCTATCCAACTGGAAATCAGCAGCACCTGGCTCACGCCTTCGGACGGAAATCTGGCCGCGCACCGCTTCGCCCAGCTCCTGCAGGCGCTGGTGCGCTATGCGCGCGAAATTGAGGAGTGAGACAGCGGCGCTTCAAGCCTGGCCGTCTTCATCGCCATAGTATTTGACGCCTAGACGAATGGGCGCGCGGCCGGCTTCGCGGCGCTGACGGTTGCTGTCGCGCAGGGAATAGGCGCAGCCGCAGTACTCCTGTTGGTAGAACTGTTCGCGTTTGCTGATCTCTATCATGCGCGCGGAACCGCCGCCCTTGCGCCAGTTGTATTCCCAATAGATCAGACCGGGGTAGCGCGCGGCCGCTCTCACGCCGCAGTCGTTGATCTGCTGCATATTCTTCCAGCGTGAAATCCCCAGAGAGCTGGTGATCACCGGAAAACCGTGTTCATGCGCGTACAGAGCGGTACGTTCAAAGCGCATGTCGAAGCACATGGAGCAGCGAACGCCGCGCTCCGGTTCGTTTTCCATGCCCTTGGCGCGCTCGAACCAGTTGTCGCGGTCATAATCCGCATCCACGAAGGGAATGCCGAACTGCTCGGCAAAGCGGATGTTCTCGTTCTTGCGCAGCTCGTACTCTTTCAGCGGATGGATGTTGGGGTTGTAGAAAAAAATAGTGAAGTCGATGCCGGAAGCTTGCATGGCCTCCATCACCTCGCCTGAGCAGGGCGCGCAGCAGGAGTGCAGCAGCACTTTTTCATGGCCGCCCGGCAAGGGCAGTGGCTGGCGCTCAAATGCTATAGTCATTTAAATGGGTTGCCGATTATGAAAAAGTCGAATTATGTTGCCATATGGCCATCGGATCAAGGCGGGGAACAGGCTCTTAGGCGTCGTGCCAGCGCGGGCGGCCCTGCGTCTCGCGTCCGGCATCTCCCTCCGGCTTGCTGGCATGCGCAGGCGAACGCACCACCAATAACGACGCGTCGTCCAGCATGGCTTCGTTTTGACGATGCCGCTGCAGCGCTTGCAGTACGGTATTGCCGATCCGGCCCGGCCAGCCTGCCTCAACCGCCTTTATCACGCCGTCCAGGCCGAACATCCGGCCATTGTCAGCCTGGGCCTCGGTAATTCCATCCGAGCAAACGACCAACGCATGCTCCGGGCGCAACACGCTGGTTTCCAGCGAGCGGTCGAACTGCCTCGCCGCCAAAATCCCCAAAGGAGGGTGTTCGGAGCGGAACTGCTTGATCTTGCGGCCCTGCGGATCGAACATCAGCGCGCAGGGAATGCCGCCGTTCCAGACCTGCAGGCATTTGGCGGCTGCGTCGATCGCAATGATGATGCCGGCCACGAAGCGGCCAAAAGGCAGCAGGCGGTGCAGCTTGTCGTTGATCGCCGCCGCGATGTCGCCCAGTGCGGCCTGCTTCTGAGCCAGGTCGTAAAAGCACTCCACTGCAGGAATGGCGCTGATCGCGGCGGTCAGACCGTGGCCGGTGCAATCGGCCAGCATCAAGTATTCTCGTCCGCCGGAACGCGCATAGCAGACCAGATCGCCGTTGAACTGCGAGGCGGGGCGCAAATGGCGCCAAACATGCGAGGGCAGCTCCAATTGCTGCCGGTTTAGGCGCTCAATCAGTTCCAGCGCGTAACTTTGTTCTCGTTCATTGTTGAGGAAGTAGCGTTCCAGGCGCACCGCATCCTGGTTGATCTGTCGCTGCATTTGGGCGATGCGCAAGAATACCTGGATCTTGGCCGTTAATAAGTCCGGACTAACCGGTTTGGTCAGATAGTCGTCGCCGCCGGCTTTGAGTCCCTCTATCAGATCTTTTTGTTGGCTCAGGCCCGTCAGAAAAATGATGGGTACCCAGTGTTCGCCGAACAATGCCCGCAACTCCATCGTGGCTTGCAGCCCGTTCATCACCGGCATGATGATGTCCATCAGGATTAAGTCGTAGTCGACTTCCTTGCATATGGCAACGGCTTCCCGGCCATTGCAGGCAAGATCGCATTGATACCCCAAGTCTTCAACAAAGGTACGGACCATCAGGCTATTGGTGGCGCTATCATCCACCAACAAGATTTTGGGCTGAGGCATGCTGTTTTCCATTGCGTGTCAGGAAAAGGAAAGCGAGCGGAGAAAACGAGTACAGCGCCAATTGCATTGGCATTGCACTGTGGGTATAGCATACGGGGGAGGCGATGGCGCGTTGCGGCAATAAAAATCAGTCCGCTCCGTGGGTTGAGTGTTGCCCGCCGCGATCAATTTCCGTCTAAGCGCGGGAAACACCGTGCTAGTATGCGGGTTTTGGCGGCGCAACGCGCGGCCCGTTTCATCCCAGAGAGCATTAGACCCCTTATCATGAAATTTGCGACGCACACCATTGCGCTGGCCTTGGGCCTGGCGCTGATCAGCCCGGCCAGCCTGGCCGAACCAGAAGACATGCCGCTGCCGGGCGATGTGCAGATGGCCCCGGCGAGCAAACCCGCGCGCAAGGCCCCCCCCGCTAAAACCGTTCAAACCGCTGAACCCGTGCGCTCCAGTCAACAAGCCAAGCCGGCGCGCCAGGCCAAAGGCAAGCCCAAGGCGAAATACGCCAAGCAGAGCAAACGTCAAGCCAAGGCTATCAGCGCCAAACAAGTGCGCCACGGCAAGGCGCCGGTCAAGCCAGCGGCAAAAAAATCGACGGTTAAGAAATCGACCGTCAAAAAGCCGCGTCACGCAGCCAAAGCCGCAAAGAGATCGCCGCACAAGGCCTCGGTTAAAAAAACCAGCAAAAACAAAACAGTTAGCATGAGCGCCAAAAAGACGCATAAAAAAGTCCAGAAAAAGACGCGCTGACGGCTTGCCAAAGCCATTGAGGCAAGACATAATACGCCTCTCTTCGCCGGTGTAGCTCAGTTGGTAGAGCACCTGACTTGTAATCAGGGGGTCGCGAGTTCGATTCCTGCCGCCGGCACCAATTCAGATCAAGGCGCTACAATATGTAGCGCCTTTTTCGTTATCTCCTCCAGCTCCCCAGTCAGGTTGACCTGTGACGTTTTTGTACCGTTGAGGACGGCGGATACAATCAGCGTATCGATGACATCCGTGTGGCCTCGTAAATGCTCTGGCGCCAAGTGCGCATAGCGCTGCACCATATCTAAAGAATGCCAACCACCTAATTCTTTCAAGGCGTGGAGTGGCACTCCTTCCTGAACAAGCCAACTAGCCCAAGTATGTCTCAGATCATGAAATCTGAAATTGTAGATCATTGCCCGCTTTAGCGCATTGTTCCAGCCTGTTTTGGCTTTGCTTTGCAACTTCTTACCACGGTAGGTGAATACATATCTGGGGTGCTTTCCAACTTGAGCTATCAGCGCCTCCAACGCTGTTTCATTTAATGGCATCCCAATTGCGGACTCCGCCTTGGCCTGATCCGGATGAATCCAGGCAATGCGTTTCACGAGATTGACTTGTGACCATTCTAAGTCGATTATGTTTGAATGCCTGAAGCCTGTTGCAAGAGCAAAGCGTACAATTGGTTGAAGGTGAGGGGCTAGTTCGGATAGCAGCCGATTAGCCTCTTCTTTTTTCAACCAACGAACTCGTATTTTGGGTTCCTTAAACCTCTTGAAGACCAACTGACGATCGATCCACTCCCATTCGTTTGTCGCCATATTCCATAAAGTGGAAATGAAAGCGATATAGCGGTTTTTTGTGGCTGCACTAACAGGCTCGCCTTTCTTTGGGCCAATCTCGTGAGTCAATAGTGATACAGCTTCCAACACTTCGTCACGGCGAATATCCCGTAGGGCGCGAGCAATAAAGAAAGGTGAGAAATAGGCGATCTTGGTTTTGTCGTCGTCGATGCTTTTTTTGTGAGCCTTTTCCCGTAGAAATCGGACGCAAGCTTGCTCCCATGTATATGCTGGCTTTTCTCCAAGTTTTTCAACACGCCATCTCTCTGCCATCAACTTATCGAAGAGTTCTTGCGCTTGGGTGCGGTCACGCGTCCCAAGAGATTGTCTAACTCTATTACCGCTTGGCGTTGTGAAATCGCACCACCAAGTCTTTCCGCGCTGATAGATCGACATACACCTGCTCCTTTCTCGTTTTCGTCGACCTGCGCCTCTTGCCGGTTTCCATTTTGGCTTTCCCGCAGATAGCTAACAAGATCAGACTTCAAAAATACCCATGCCCGGCCAACCTTCCTGCCATGCAACTTTTTTGCCCGAGCCAGTTGATAAACGGTGTCATCACAGCAGTGCAGGAACTCTGCGGCTTGGCTTACTCCCATCGTTGATTCGTCGTTCATGGGCATCCTTATAAAAGCGAAAGGCCGCCAACTGGCGGCCATCTGTTATTACTTTGCATCAACACCACAGCTTCACCGGTAGCTCAAAACTCACCCACTGGTGGAGGCACTGGCCCGACAAATACCCAGCCCTTCATGCCGTACTCGATGCCCTTCAAATTGCCGACCTCAATCAGCGCCCATTTCATGCCCGGACCGCAGCGTGCCTAGTAACGGTTGACGGGTTTCAACTGGTGAACGCCCAGGATGTTTTGCTGCCGAAGCTGAGCGATGTAGTGGGCAACGGCCGCGGCGTCTTGCCCCTCCGGCCAGCGCACGCCGCCGACGGTCATCTGCAGTGGAGTCTGGATATCGCGCTCAAGCTGCGTCGCGCGCGCGGAGGTGGCCAGCAACTCGTCGCGGTGCTCGCCGGCGCGGTCGGCAGCTATCTCCGCGTGCGCGGTGTCGTTCAGGTTCTGTTGCATCATGCTCACTCCCAATAAGTAAGGACCCCTATGGGGAAAGTGAGTTAAAATATGCCTTTTGAGTTGGCGGCATTCGCATATGGAACTATGTTTCGCTTCTTACATGACAAGCTCAGAGATGGCAGCTTGGGCCCAAGCTGCTGGGGTAATTATTGTGATTGGATTTTCATTCTGGCATGCAAATTACGAGAGAAATAAAATTAAAGTAGAAGAAATTAAATCAACGCTTTCGATTTTAAGCTCCATAAAAGAATACATCGATGATATAGGGGCGTTTGTAAAAACTAAAAATGAAGACAGTACGCCGAATGTAGAGCTCTATACAATTTATCAAATTGACATTCTGAAATCATACGGTTCGGCGGTGAAAGAGATTCCTCTCATGAGTTTGCGCTCAAATATTGCGGTAAAAAATGTAATTCTCCTATTTAAGCATTTGGAACTTCTTGGTGTTAATTTGGAATTGTATTTGGATCAAAATAAGGATCTGATGCCATTTTCCAAGAATAGGGCTTCAGGATCAAAACAAGACGGAGTAGATCGAAATAGAGTTACCCGTTTTGAAGTTTCATGTGGCAGGGTAATTCAGCAGATTGATCTCGCATCAACGGCGATTCATAAAATTTCAAATGAACTAACAAAGAACTGATTTGTGCTATTCAGTTTTGATTAACTTTGCATTTACATGTGGGCTTCGTTGACTGCGGCCAGAGCGGAGCTGGTGCCTGGTGCCTGGTGCATCGTGCAGGTGTTGCGGGTTCGTACGTATCTCCAAAAGTGAATGCCTCTCCTATCATTGATCTTCAACCACAGGAGATTGATATGGCCGATGAAGAGAGGAAGGCGAGCAAGGCAAAGTGCAATCAAGACCTTAACTACATAAGGTCTGAGCTTGAAAAGATGAGCGAGAAAGCTGACTTCGCGGACGTGGTAGATCGGATCGGCAACATTAGCCAGTCCATCATGATGGAGGTTGGCGGAGTGGCGATCCCTGTGCCGGAAATAGAGCCAGGTAGATTTCCTTACCCGAGCTTCGGGAAATTTACGAAGGAATACACAGAGCGCTACTTGAAGGAAGTCCAGACTCACTTAGACTTGCTTTAGCCCAACTCTCTCAGCCAGTTGATCGGAGCGCCTGGCGGGTGACGGCGCTCATGCTGTTGCCTGTACAGAGAGTGCGACCGCCACCGGGCGAACCCAGATCGGCGTAGCCGAAAGCACGAAGGTTTCACCGCTCCATGCCAGAAGCAGGGTTGTGCCCATCACCTCCGCGATTGCGCACGCCGCCGCCGGCGGTACAGCATTGCCAATGCGTTCGCGCCAAGCGGTATCACTCAAGCCGTCTAGCTCCAGGTATTCCTCGGGTTCGACCAGGCTCTGTAGCGCGGCGAGTTCAAGCGTGGTGAACGGACGGTGCCAAGTGCCATCCAGCGCGCGGATCACACATTGCAGTTTCTCGTTCGGCTCCGGCATACGTGGATCGGCGACGCTCCAGCGGCCATTGTCGTGGCCAGCGGCTGCCGATACTGCCCCACTGGACTGCTCCCACCCCAGCACGCCGTAGTGGCCGCCTGTCAGATAGTTATCGCCCTTCTGGCGGCTATTCAGCGCGGTACGCGGGTCAGCGATCGATAGCCAGCCCCCTTGAACGCCTTTGCCGCCGGCGATCACCGTATTGGAATGCTTCTCCCAATTCATCACCGAGAGGTTGTTGCTGTGGCGGTTCCAGTTCGGGCGCGGGTCTGCTACGGCTTGGCCGCCGGAGCTCGGGCCGTGGCCACCGGTTACGACACCGGAAGCCTGGTCAAAGCTGACGACGCGGAACACGTTGTTATGGCGCAGCTCGGAGAAACGCGGGTCAGCCACCGAGAACGAGCCTTGACCTGGCGAGCGCTGACTGGTGACGACGCCGGCGGTGTCCTGCCAAGGGATAACGCCGAACTGGCTGTATTCCTGGCCTTGATAGCGTGGATCGGCGACTGAGAAGGCACCGTTTGTAGGCCCGCTACTGCCCGCGATCACGCCCATGGCGTCATCCCAACGGTTCACGCCCATATATCCGGCATGGTATTCCGGCACCAGTAGATAGTCGCGCAGGTGGCCGTTCTCGACAGCCAGTTTGTTCAGGCTGCGCCAGTCGCCACCAGCTTCGACAAACGCGAGGCGCACCCACGTTTTCCACTGCAGAGACGGAACGCGGTGCATAGGGCCACCAACAAGGTCGCCAGGCAGCGGCATGCGGCCGAGTACGGTGCCGACGGCCTCCAAGCGCTTCTTAGGCGGTTCATAGAGGAAGGGCGGCACCTTCTCGATGTGGCGTGCCACCAGCAGGAAACGCTTGCGGCTCTGCGCCAGGCCGCCAATCTCTCCGCAGTCATGCGTCGTCTCGGCCACGGCGTAGCCATAGGCGCGCAACAGATCGCCGATCTGGTCCAGCAGATGGCGCCCGCGGCTGGCAATGCGCGGCACATTCTCGAAGACGAAAAGCTCGATAGGATCATCGGCGTAGGCCTCCAGCGCTAGCCAGATGCCGCGAAGGGTCAGGCGGTTGAGGGCTTGGTATTTCGCCGTTCCGCTCTTGGCCTCGCTCATGAGCCCGGAAAGACCCTTGCACGGCGCAGAGATGAAGAAAATGTGCGGACGCTCTCCGCCCATGGCGCGCACGATGTCGGCCGGCATCGCTTTCCGCCACTCTTCAGGCGGCTGGCGTCCATGAAAATCGATGTACTGCTGGCGGTCGAAAAGGTCCATCACTGTGCCTGGGACACCGGCCAGTTTGTTGAAGTCGCGGATTGCAGCCGGGTCAACATCGATACCGCCAATGCATCGGAAATATGCTTGAAGGTTGCCGACGCGAGGCTGAGCGGCATTGAATCCCTTGGCGGCAGCTCCTGCACCACAGCAAATATGGCCGTGCCTAACTTCGATTTTTTGGGTCATATGAGGGCCTACAAAAGCGAAGCCGCCTCGGTGGGCGGCTGATGGAGTTGCTGTCTAAATTTCTGGCGGGTAACTATAAGAAAGACAGTCAAAAAAAAACCCGCCAGTAGGCGGGTGTGATCCCTTATCTAAGGACGTTAGCGGCGTTGAGCGGCTAAGAGTTCTTCTTCAATTAATTGCTCACGATGAAGGTAGACGCCCTCGATTAGAGGGATTGAGACGAGGCGATCGGATACCCGTCGTGCTGGGCGCCGTCGAGTAAGCGGCCGGCAGCTTTCTTGCCGGCGTGAGCCATTTGCGGGTTGCATTGCCCCCACGGGAAAGAATGGAGCTGGAAACCAGCGACTGCGCCGGCGATGTGCAATTCCTTGCTTGGTACCCACTCGCCCCACTGCTTGAACAGAAACGGCACGCCGGAAGCTTGGCACTGGTCGCGCAGGCTACGCGCCCAGGCTGGATGCATTGGCCGGGCGTGCGGGCCGCTCTCGCCGCCGACGACAACCCAATCTATCCCGCGGCCCGTCTCCCATTGATCCCGGCCGGTAAACACACAAGAACCCAGGCGATGATGGATATCCACCGAACCGAGCAACGGCTCGGCGCTGATCCAGCGCACCGCCGCTGGAGTCTGCAGCAGCAGCGGGATGCGCTCGTCTGCTGTGGCCTGGTCCTCGATGCTGACGCCCAACCAGATGTTCGGATAGGGGTAGCGTGGCCCGCAGGTGTCATAGCCGCCGCGACCATTGCTTGATGGCTTCCATTGGATGTTTTCGGGCATGTGGCTGGAGATTCGGTCATCGTCGAAGATAATTGCCCCTTCCGTAACCCACTGGAAGAACTCGTGCATTCGCGCGGGCTGCTTGGTCAGAACCTGATAGGTGTGCCTGCTCGTGACGCCCATTACCCAGAAAACAGCGGCAATAAACTCAAATGGCACGTCTCGATGAAATAGGTCGGACATGCTGTTCACGAAGATGCGCCGAGGGCGCGCCCAGCGGAATGGCTGCCCAAGTCGTTCCGGGTGGCACATCACATCCGTGAATTGGCGGCCGTGGTAGATGGTGTTCGGCATGGCCGAAAGGCGCGCCCAGTCGCGCAGCGCGTAGCAGTTCTTGCAGCCCTGGGATACCTTAGCGCAACCCGTTACTGGGTTCCAGGTTGCGTCAGTCCATTCGATTTTTGTTTTGTCGCTCATTGCGAATCCTTAAGAGCAAAAAAGAAAAACCGCCTTGTGAGGCGGTTTTGTAATCGGTAAATCACCATCAGAAAACATGACAATGGTGTTGTCTGAAGCTTTGGGAGAGTGATAAATTGGGAACGTCTTGTCATGTCAGTTCATTCCCCGTCACCCATGGAGGCTCTATGGATACCCGAGTTGTTTTGCACTACAAGAAGATTCAACCGAACTTGGCTAATGGAGAAATTTACATTGCAAGGGAAGGGGTGCTTGACTTTGACTCCATAGAGGAAGCTAAAGAGTACGTTCAACAACATGGAATTACGGCAGCTCAAGTCAGTGGTGCTCAGGTCGGATCTGAGTTTTTTAATGGCCGAGATTGGATAGAGCAAAGGCTAGCTAAACAGGTTGGATAGAAAATTTACGCCGCCTTCAATCCCGCCGCCGGCGCAATGCATTTGGCTAACTCCGCGCGCTCCTCTGGATTGAGCTCTAGTGCCAGACAAAGGCCGCGATTCAGATTACGTGCCTGGGCCAACTGGTTTTAAAGGTCTTGGAGGAAGGCGAGTTCGTAGGCCAGCGCCGGCAACTTCGACTCCAGCCATTCAAACAGGGGAATACCGGCGGAAGAAGAGTAGCCCAGGATTGAAGCGGTACCTTCCATTTGCCCCAGCCGGTTGAACTGCTCTTGACAAAGCTGCAATGCTTCTTTTGCAATGCCGGCTTGCTCGTCACGATCCTTCTCGGCTATGGCCAACTGTTGATTCAGATCGGCGATCTGGCTCTCCAGCTTCTGTTCCAGGCTGGGCGAGGTCGTTGGTTCTTCTTCAGGAATGCTTGTCTTAGCTTCAGGCTCAATTTTCAAGTAGATATGATTTTTGGGCTGGAAGAGGGTTTGTTTTCCGACGGTGACTTGGCTGATGCTCCCGGCCTCCGCCAGCTCACGCAATTGACGGCGAGCTTCCGTCCGTTCAATACCCATGGCATCGGCCAGAGCTTGCATTGAGAGAGGGGTAGGGTGGTTTTTCAGAACGTCAATGATGGATAGCTGACCCATGGTGTTTGCTCCTAGGGACGTCCGTTGATTTCGATTTCATAGAGTTCCGGCAAGCTTGCATTGATTTCGCGCTCTGCTCGGGTTTTGAGGTTGGTGATGACGATTACACCTGGACGTCCCCAGCCGCGGTGTCGCTTCACTTGCGCAGTTATGGTGGCACGACCAATTTTGGCTTGAATGATGGTTCCTACCGGGTACTCGGCTTCAACTGCGTCGCAGACAGCTTGCTTGGCGGTCTCAAGTTGTTGAGCCGCCTTCAAGGTGTTTTCGCGTAGCAGAACGCTTTTAACGCTCATGGCGCGCTCTCCTTGCTCTTTGCTTGTGCGGCTGTTTGCGCTTTTACTTTTTTGCACAGGCTTTTGTACAGATTCGGCTCAATTGCTTTCAAGTAGGCCACAATCTGAACGTCTCCAGCTTGTAGCTCCGACAGGTCAATTTGTTCGATGTGGACCAAGCGGACAAGCTCGCGTACCGGCTTGGGCATGTTGCGGCCGCTTTCGTAGCGGCTACCGCCTGACTGGGTGACGCCTACGCGGCTCCAGAACTCTTGCTGGTTCAGTCCGAGCTTGAGGCGGATTTCACGAGGCAGGGGAATGATGGCGAATGAGGACATGGTAGCTCCTAACTTCTACTGGCTGGGTGGCGGCTGATTGATGGGCGTGCCGGGGTTCATTCGGCGCCAAGCTTGAATATCGGCTTCATCCATTACGGGCAGCTCCAATGACAAGACCCGCTCATGGCGGGCCTGTTTTTGTAGTGCGGCGCGGATCCACATTCGGCGCCGATGGGCTTGGACAGGTTTCATGTGGCGTCTCGAAGCAGGTCAAGCACGTTGTTGCGGCTGGAAGCCGACAATTTGGCTATGGCCAGCGCATGGTGAAGTTCATCTCGCTCTTTGTCGCCGGCCTCAAGCTGCCTATCACGCAGCTCAACATCCTGACGCAGCGCGGAGTTCTGACTTTGCAGGTCGTCGAGATCAGCTGCCATCCGTTCGTTAGCTTTCCGCTCAACTTCAAAATCAAGCGTCACTGCCGCCACTTGGGCCTGGGCATGAGCCAACTCTTTCTGAGATTCTACAAGCGCTGAAAAGTGGCTGGCGGCGTTAAGGCCGGCGGCAAGAAAACTGCGCTCCAGGGCGTGCTTCTCGGCTTTTAAGGTACGGATTACGGCGCGCATCCGCTCTATGTGTCCGCTGTCGCTGCCGTGGTCCTGCGGTGTCATGTTGAGAACGATGAAGGTCATGATTTTTACTTTCCCAGCGCTTCCGCGGTGAATTGAAGAATGAGGAGCAATGAAACGACGGAGACAGCGCCTGCAGTGGCGCCCAGTCCAAAGAAAAACCCGTCCAAAATTCTTGCTAGGGCGGGGCGTCGGATTGGGGGGGATTTGTCACTCATACGGCTCCTTTGTCTTGATGGCGGCAATGCGCAGTAGCTGATGGCGATGCAATATGTTCAGCAACATGTCCTGCCCGTAACGTTGGTAACGGTTGGCCATGTCCTCAATGAACGGCTCCTCCCAGTAGTTGCCCGCTGCGTTTGCCTTGGCTGCGCGCAACAGTTGGCGGAACTGGTCTGCGGTGTAATGCAGGTGTACCGGAGTGCTTATGGGTGGGCGGATCATGTTCACGCCGCCTTTCTGTCTGTACGGTTAGGCATGACTTCGCCGTTTTGAAGCCATATCGCTTGAACGATCTCATCGCTGGGTGGGGCGGCTTTTAGCGTGCCGAAGACCAGGGCTGTGTCGATCAGCTCATCAAGGCCTTCCAGCATGTCCAGTAACTGGTCACGTCCGGCCAGCGACAGCACGTCAAACCGATCCAGCAGTACCAGGCGCAGCCCGCTCAGGATTGCAAGCGAGAGTGCAATGACACAGTCAGCGCGCCATTGTTCGGATTCGGACAACAGACCGTACGCGCGACCATCGGAGGTGATTTCCATGCTGTGGCCGATTTGGACTCGCGGCCAGCAGGCCATTTGCGACAGCTGGAACAAGTGGTCATTCACCGGCTGCAGGGCATCAGCCAGAATCTCCGCAGGGATGCCGTCCGGCGCCATCGCCTTGGCGATTTGGGACCAGGCTTGGACGTCTTCGTGATGCTGGGCGGCGGCATTGGTCTTTGATTCGGCTTCTGCGGCGGCGCGCTGTTGCTTCCTCAGCGCCTCAAGTTGCAGCGTCAAGCTTTGACGTTTCGCTCTCAGCGAATTGGCGAGTTCTTCCTGTGCGCGCAATTCGACATCGTCCGTGGGCTCCGCTGAGATGGCCTGGAGGCTTTCCAACTGAGCGGCGGCGGTTTTGGCGTCTTCAATTGCTCGCCTAGTGTTCTCCGTGGTTCGCTGCATCAGCGCCAACGACTCAAGTGCTTGTGGCAAGCCGGCGAGGTCGTCTTCGGTGCCACGGGCCAAAGGGGTAGCCTCTGCAAGGACACCGTCGAAATTGACCAACATGACGCCGCAGCAAGGGCAAGGCAGTGCTGCCTGGCTTAGCTGCGAGGCCTGCAGCAAGGCGACCCTGGCTGCCCAGTCATCGCGTTCGGCTTCATCTCGCGCTAAGGAGGATTGCAAGCGTTCAAGCCTGCCGGCGCGCTCTTCCAGCCCTGTAACTTGATCTGCAGCTAACTGCAGCGCTTGTCGGCGCCCTTGAACTTCCCCTAGCTTGAGTTGGACGTTGCCAAGCTCGATTTCGATTGCGTCGAGCTCTTGCTCACTTTGCAGCAAGAGGCTTTCATCCACCGGCCCGTCGGCTTCCGCTTTCCAGTCCTCGGACTTTTTGTCCCCATAGTTCTCGCCGGCAATGGCCTTCCAAGCTCCACGCGCTTCTGTCGCGCGGCGCAAGGCGTCGGCCTCGGCGGCGGGAAATCCCGCACCTATCAGCGGCAATATGGCTTCGATGTAGCGCGAGTCTGCGCCTCGCTCGTCCAGCAGTTGTGCGACGCGCTCTTCGTCGATGGAACATCCGGTCAGCTCGAACAAAGCGGCTCGCCGCTCATCCGCAGTTGCCATGGCGAACGCCGCTGGGTTCAGCACATACGGCAGCGCAGCGCGCATGGAGTCGATATCGTCGGGCGCGGCGCCGCCGCTGAAAATCACTTTGCCGCTAGGCAACTTCAAGGCGGCGGCGCGGCCATCGCTGAACTCAACATGAATTTCGCCGCTCTTCTGTCCTTCTCGCAGCAACTGGGCAAAGTCCTTTTTCTTGCTTACGCGGGAGGCGTGACCGCTCAGGGCCATGGCAATGGCCTCGCACATGCTGCTCTTGCCCGCGCCGTTGTCGCCGGCGATCAGTGCGATGCGTGTTGATAAATTAAGGGCTGCATGGCGCAGCCCCTGGAAGTTTTTGATGGTGACGGAGGATATCTTCATGGTTTATTCCAGATTTCGCCGTCGGCGCGGGGTGGTTTCTGCTGAGTCCTTGCTGGTGGTGGCGTTGGAAATGGCGGAGGCAACGATGTCATGGTCTTTTTGAGCAAAGCTGCGAGCTAAGTCTGCGGCTTCGTCGTAGTCGCCACGCTTGACCGCTGCCAAGGCATCTTCCAGCCCGAACATGGAGCCCATGCCAGCATTGGGTAGCGGTTTGCCGGCCTCGATCTCGCCTTCGGAGGCGTTGGAAACCTCTGGCGCGGCCAGAGCGGATTGCCGGTTTTCGGGCAGGGTCTGTTCATCATCGAATTCGGCACGAACAAAATCACCGTCCAGGATGAGGCCCTTGCCATTTTCGTAAGCGTGCTCGGCATTCAGCGCATTGGTCAACTCAATGGACTTGGGCATGTACTTGACCACCTGCAACAAAGGCACTTTTCGCGCGTACATTTCAGGGTTTTCGTAGCTGTAGTGCGCCTTGCCGACTTTGTTGTACTTGTCACGGTGCTTCCAAACACGTTGGATCGGCCACACATCGATGACAGGCCAGTCGCTGCCATTCACGCGACCAACCGAGTAGACATGAGACATGGCGTCGGGCTCGTCTTCTCCGCATGGGCGATGCTTGATGTATGGAGAGTCACCCAGTGCGAAGTCGAACTCGTCGCCGGCAAAGACGGCGCCGGTCCAAACCGTGGCGCGCCCGCTGCGGGACACCAGGTCGACCAGGCCTTGCCAGCCGGGAATAAACTGCGCCTTGCCCTTATAAGGCACCAGATAGCCTTGGCCGGAGACGCCGATTTCCAGCCCCATCTGCGAGGCAATCACGACGCTGGCAAAAATTGAACGCGGATCGGCGGTCTGCAATTGCCGGTTTTGACTGAAGGCGGTCAGCGCCAGCCGTATCATTCGATCAGAGTTCAAGTGTTTCGGCAGCGCCAGTGCCAATTGGCCTTTATTCTTCTCGAAAAAGGCCATGAGGCTTGCTTGTGGTGATTTCTGAGACACAGCGCCTTTTTGCTTCAGGTCTTGAAGTGACGTCATTGGGTATCCTTGAATTTGCATACCTTCCAGCGTGCGCAATATTTCTCGCTGCATAGTTGGCTGCTGGGGTTGGGAGGGAAGAGGCCACTCTTGAACATCTCTGCGGCGTACTCCATCAGGCCGGGCTGCTCGGCCGTGCCGATCAATTGCTCACGCGCGCCGACAATCTGGCCGGTGGCCACCTCGGGGCTGCCTTTGGTTTTCAGCCCGATGATGTCTGCAGGAAGCGTGACTTCCTGGCCGGTGGTGCGCTCAAACAACAACTCGTAGGTTCCAATCTGCGCCGCGTGGCCTTTGGTCTTGGCTCGGCCCTGGATGACGGCATTCCCTCCACTCTTCAGGTCGCAGAGTCCGGCACCGCCGGCGCCATCCGTGCGCGCCCGGCTGCGGTCCAGCGTGCCGCGGATTTCGATCACGATTTGACTGCCGCAGTCGATCCGCCAAGGCGTCACTTCGAGCTCGACGGCAATGAAGGTGTAGCGGGGTGCGATTTCGAGGCAGTAGCGGGTCAGCAACTGGCGGCCGATGATTTCAGCCTCGCGCCGATTTAAGTCGTCGGAGCCCCATGCGACTTCCTGCGTAGGCGAGGTCAGTTCATCGACCAATACCGGCACAACGTCGAGAACACGTATTTGCTCGCCGCGCATTACTGATGAATCATACGCAGCGGTTGCCGCGTGTAACGCCGTGCCGAGGAGAGCGCGCGGGCTGCTGGGAAGCCACATTCCCAGGATGTTGGAGCCCTCCCAGCGATGTGCGCAGTCGAACAAGCCGGCCCAGCTGGAAGCGCGCACTTGAAAGGCCGCATTCACTGCGTTGAATCCGGGCTGGTGTAGGGATCCTCTCCGGCAAGTTCACGTTCCAGGCGGCGTTGCCATGCGTCATCCCGTCGTCGGCGCAACTCAGGAGAAACTGGCTCGGGCTGAAAGTGCGGAAGCAACTCGCCTGCTCGTGCCTGTTTAGCGATTTCGAGGTAATCGCGCACGATGGTGTGGTGGCTGATCATGACTTTTCCAAGAAAATTAATAGGTGAAGTTTTTGGCGGAACTGCTTACATCTCGGGCTTTTGTATGGCCTCCAAGTGAGCGCGATACACCGCGTCAATGATCCCCATGTCTGTTAATTTCCAGCGATTGAATTCAAGGCGGGCGCTGGCATGCATGGTCAGCGTCGGCTCTAACGGCGCGGCTATCCAGCCGTTGGGCATATAGACCCATTGGCCATGTCGTGAGCTTGCGAGGATGGCTGCCTGGATACGGCGAGCGGCTGCCTGTTCTTCTTCTTTGCACATCGGAACATCCAAGGCATGAACAGCAATTTCCGCAAGTTGGAATAGGGCGTTTTTCATGATGGGATCGCCATGGTGATTAAAACGATGGCTACAAAGATTGCGGCCATCCGGAGCAGGTAGATGGCAACGGCGCGGATCATTTCCTGATTCGCTTCCAGCCAAAAATGAGGAAGCCTGGACGAGCTTGGGCGGCGCGCTCCAGAGCAAGTTGGAGTGTTCTGGCCAGTACCCCGAGAGCCAGGCGGCGACGTGTCCGCGGCTGTTGCATGTCGATGCGGAAGGCCTTCATTTTTAGGTCTTAGCGAGGAGGGCGGCGTACATGGCCTGGAAGACGGCTCGTACATCATCGCCGTTCAACTCTAGCCACTCTTCGTAATCCTCAAGCGGGCAAAGCGTCATCATCGCGGCGCGCATCATGGCCTCGGTTGGCTCCGGCAACATAGACTTCACTCGCTCGGCATGAGCCTTGAAGTTGGCTGCGTTGATGTTCTCAAGCGATGCCGCTTTGATGATTGCTGCATTTTTATCTGAAGCCCCAACGGCTTCAACTCGCAGCCAGGGTTGTCCGCGTTTGCCGCGCGGCTCGAAATCAACATTCCATTCGTGCATGTGGACTCCAGGAAAAAAATGCCCGGCTGAGGGCCGGGCCAAGTCGGGGTATTGTTGGCGGCTAGCGCCGAGGTGGCGCCTCATAAACCCATGCCAGGGGCACGCTTGCTACTCACCAACACAAAAGCGGGCCGGGCTTGATACCGGCTGTGGACTAAGATCGCTGCGCCACTCGGAGCCGTTCTTAACGGGGCGCCATGGTTTCCATTTCATGGCCGGCATTCAGACGTCAGAGCGTTTCCTTCAACGCCGCCGCTTTTGTGTTGATGCCGGTCTTCCCCGGCTGCCAGTGCAACGGTAGCTTTGAGTCGAACTTTCTTGCACATTCCCGACTTGAAACTGGGTTGATGCTTTATTGGATATAGCGTTCGAGATCATGGTATTGAGCGCTCAATGGCGCTTTGAATTGGCCGTAGAAGCGATAGCCGCGGTCAGAATGTTTGAAAACCTTAAATAGTTGGGTTTTCCGCCTGTTGAGATAGACGGTTCTGATGTCCTCGAAGCGATAGAGTGGAAGCATGGGGAGCTCCTTGATGGAGTGAAAGGGAAGGAAAGTGACGGCTTGCCCGTCAGCATAGAACGCACCGCGCGCGCCTTCGGTGATGTCGGTGATGACGCTCGAGCCGGCGTTATACTCAGGCTACTGTCGCCTGTTTGCTACTCTGTGTGCGTGGCAAAACGGCGGTTCCAGCGCTCAACCAGGGTGAAAGCTTTCTTACGACACTCTACCCAGCGCACCGGTTTTGTCTCGTCTGTCTCTCCATCTGTTGGGGGCGGAAGCATTCTGCATTCTTGATCACTCCAAGTTTTCGAGATTGCATAACCATGGCGGGGAGAGTGGCCTTCTATATAGAGTCTCATTTTGTGCTCACTCCCTTATGCGTGAACCGTATCCCATACAGCGTTTGCGGCTGCTATCCGGATCTCAGGATGTTTGGCAATATCGGATGCGGCATTCGCTAGCCGCCTCATTTGCTGCAAGTGGCGTTCTATGGCGTGTTCCAGTGAGTATCCCTTTTCAGTCCATACACTCAGGCAATTCAGAAAGGCGGCGCAGTCTGCTTCACTGACGCGCATCATGTCGGCAAGTTCTTTGATTTCCATGCCAATCTCCTAGAGGGTGGGAATGACGGCTTGCCCGTCAGCAGCGCGTGATACCTACGCACACGTGGCCTAGTAAACGTCCGGCACCCGACAGCACATTGAAGCGGACCGGCGGCATCCCCCGGCTTGACATCGTTAAGTCGTGGCGTCGGGACTTGAACCCGCTCGAACGTGCTTAGTTGCCACCCCAGGGCTCTCCACCCCAGGACTGCGCATCGCCACTGCGCGCCGCTTCAATATGCCGCTTCGTTAGAAGCGGCTGCCGGGTACAGCGTCCGGCGCCGGTTGGGCAATGATCGTCCGGCTGATTGTGCTGCGATGTAGTCGTATCAAAGGCTGATTGAATGCGTTCTGCCGCTCGCCAGGCGGCTAGTCTCCGGTGCGCCGCAGCGCCGCCTGTGGCCCGGTACTCGCCTGTCACTTCCACCGTTCGCTTCCGTTGCCGGTCGCCTGGTCGTAGTCGCCAGTGCTGCAAGTGCTTCTGTTACTCGCCACCTGAAGCTGGGCGTTTTCCGGCTTCATTCGCAGCCAACAAGGCTTTGTCTACCGGTCACAGATGATCGCTTCATCTGACTTGCTCTTCTTCCTTGTCTGGGACAACCGGGGAGGCGTGAAGCTGCGCCCGGGGCTCTGGTGGCCGTATCGCTGCAAGTTGTTAGAGATCGGTGCGCGGTGTTGCGCTGTTGGAAGTCATTACACCATATGGTGTTTGATATGACAACACCAAAGAGTGTAATTTTGGAGGGGTGTGTCATTTTTACACCAACTGGTGATCAACTTAGGGGAGGGGGGAGCCGCTCTTTAGATTTGTGGTGTTAACAAGACTAACCTAATTAGAATCGTCCTTTTTTAAGGAATGATTTGATATGGAAAATGGTGTGAACGCATCGGTTCTTGAGTTATTGAGTGATTTGTCAACTATTAATCTGGGGCAGTTGGCAGTTCTTCAGCGGGAGCTATTAAAAGTTACAGATGAAAATGATGTGAGAAACTTCCTCACACTTTTGCGAGGCTTTTTACCTGGGGAACCGCCGTTGCTTTTGGCAAGGGTGGATGCAGTCACGGATAAAAAAGATGCGATTGTGCCAATAAATTTAGGCTGGAAAGCTGAATGGATCGAACTTTATTGGGAAAGAAACTACTATAAAGTAGATCCAATAATTAATGGTGGTGTCAATAAGCCAATATTGTGGTCACGTGATATATTGGGGGTAGTTAGGCCAACAGCAGAGTTAAAATGTTTTCAAAAAGCATGCCATGATCACGGCATGTCGCACGGTGTTTCATATATTGCGGAAGTTAAAGGTGGGCACAAGATTCTGATATCGCTGTTTGGGAAGGAAGTCGAAGAGAGAATGCAGATACGAAAGTTACTAGAGTATTTGCTGCCCGTGATGGCTGAGATGACAGCGAGGGCACTAGCACAGAGTGGCTGGATGGCTAAATTAACATCTCGTGAACGAGAAGTATTTAACTTGGTTGTGGCAAAAGGATGTACTTATAGTGAGGCTGCGTCTGAATTAGGTGTAAGCTATGGAACAGTTAAAAGTTATATGCAACATCTCGTAAAGCGTAATGGATTCAAGAGTTTGACGCACTTAGCGTGGTGTTGGGGGAAGTAGCGTAGTTTTTGTTGTCTTATGATGTCGTTGTGATAATAGGATGATTTGGATAATTAGCTCAATGGCTAATTTTTTCTGATGAGTAAAGCCGGTATAGTCATTTGGCTAGGTTCAGCTGGGCGGCTGGCAGGGCGGCAATATGCCGAAGGGGAATTGTTCTATATGGAACTTTTGCAGGGGCACCCAGCTTATTATTCTTATCATAACAAGAAAAATTTTGGTTCCGAGGAGTGCTTGCTATGCCAGAGCGTATATCTAAGGTAGACAGTAACTTGTCTATTGAGATTTGCCAAAATGACTTTTTAGTAAAATCGGAATCAACCTTTGTGTTTGTGACTAATGAGGGAGGGGTTTTGAAAATTTGATCTGCTCCCCTTAGGCCTTACCAATCAAAAGTAGAGAGAAGTCCGTCACTGAAGGAGAATGACGGACATGAAGAAGAGCAGATTCACCGAAGAACAGATCATTGGCTTTCTCAAGCAGGCCGAA
>NZ_MUKU01000052.1 GCF_002081825.1 Chromobacterium haemolyticum
GAGGCTCAGAGCCAATTGCTGCACGACCTGCCATAGCGGCAAGTTGCGAAAGAGGGCCAAGCCAATGACCAACCAGACGGCATGCTCAGCAGGAAGTTTGCGGCGCCGAATGGAGGCTTTGCCGGTAACGGCGAGTGCTTGCTCGATCCAGGCAGGGTCAATCAATGCGGCCAATGTCTCTAGCCGAGAAGGGGCGTGTGGCAGCGTGTCATGTAAGGCGCGTTGTAGTAGGCTCATGCAGCGAAAAAGGGAACATGATGAACATGTCCCCTTTTTACTGGATTTACATCCGCAAGTCTTAACTGACTGGCATTACCCCTGGCGGGGGCTTTGTCGTTTCAGTCTTCCAGGGTTTCGTGGCTGGCGGCCTTGCCTTCGCGCCAGTAGCTGGCGGCGCGGATGCGGCTCTTGTCTATGCCGCGCTCCTCGCGCAGATGCACGCGCACCGCGCGGATGGCGTGGTATTCGCCGGCGGCCCAGACAAAGCCTTCGCCCGCCGGCAGCGCCAGTTGCTTGAGCGCGGAGAGCAGCGCCGGTTCCGAGTCGGCGGCGTCCTGATGCACCCAGCGGATGTCGGCGTTGGGGTGGGGCGGCAGTTCGCAGCGCTCGTCCGCCTCGCTGGTTTGCAGCAGAGCCACGACCTTGGCCGTGGGCGGCAGTTCGGCCAGGCGGCGGCGGATGGCCGGCAGCGCGGATTCGTCCCCGATCAGCAGGTGCCAGTCGAAGTCCGCCGGGATGACGAAGGAGCCGCGCGGGCCGCCTATGCCCAGGTATTGGCCGGGCTTGGCCTGAGCCGCCCAGCTGGTGGCGGGACCGGCATCGTGTAGCACGAACTCCAGGTCCAGTTCCTGCCGTTCCGGATCGAAGCTGCAGGGGGTGTAGTCGCGCGCGGTTGGGCGCGGCTGGCCTTCGGGGTAAATCAGGGTTTCGTCCACCAGCGTCGGCAGCGCGGGTTTGCCGTCCGGGTGTTCGGGGAAAAACACTTTGAGGTGGTCGTCGAAGGAGGCGGTGGCGAAGCCTGCCAGCTCCTCGCCGCCCAGGGTGACGCGGAGCAGTTTGGGGCCGAGCGGGCGGATGGCGCGCACTTGCAGCAGGCGGAAGCGCAGCGGATGGCGCAGGCGTTGCACGGTCAGATTGGGTGTGGTCATCGGGTGTCCTGTCTTGAAGTCGTGGCTGGGCGCGTGGGGTTAGAGCCGCTAACAAAACCGCGCAGCGTACCTGAGCCAAGGCGCACCGACGCAGGCAGTACAAGTGGTACGACAAGGAGGCGCAACGCAGGATCAGGGGTTTTGTTGGCGGGTCTTAGCCGGTGTCGCCCAGAATTTGCTCACAGGCCTGCCGCAGAATAGCGGCGATGCGGCGCTGTTCGTCCTCGTCTACGTTGGCGGTTCGCATCAGCGCTTGCTTCAATTCGCCGCGGGCCCGGGTCAGTTCCGGAATCCAACTGCCGACGGCGTCGTCCGGCGGCGGCATTTCCCCGGTCAGCGCGTGGCGGATGGAGTTCATCTTGCGCGCGATGTGCTGCAGCCGCGCCATCATCCATTCCACTTGTTCTCGGTTCTGTTTCAGATAGTCGCGGCCGGCCTCCGTCAGCGCATAGCATTTGCGCTTGCCTTCCTCGCTCACCGAGATATGGCCCAGTTCTTCCAGATAGGTCAGCGCCGGGTAGACCATGCCGGGGCTGGGGCTGTAAAAGCCGTTGCTGCGGCTTTGCAGCGCCTTGATGAGTTCGTAGCCGTGGCTGGGACGTTCTTCCAGCAGAGTCAATAAGAGCAGTTGCAGTTCGTCGGAGCTGAATTTGCGGCCGCGGGTCATGCTTTCGTCGTCGCCGCCGCCAAAGCCGCCGAATCCTCCGTGTCGGCCATGGCCGCCGTCGTGGCCGTGCCGGGCCATCGCGTGGAGACGATGATGCGCGTTGCGTCCGCCCAGGCGGCGCAGCAGGGTGTTGAGACGGTGAGGCATGGCGGCTCTCCTGAAAAATATATCTTAAGATATGTTTTTAGATAGAATAAAGTCAAGCCGGCTCAGCAAGGACGATGAGAATTTGTGGCGTTTTTGGCACGATGCCCGCATCGGCCCACGTCTCGCGAGCAAGAGCGGGACCAGGCGAAAGCGGCTGAAGAGGCTGAGTGCGCAAGAAGCACATGAGCGCTCCGAAGACGTTTTCAAGGCCGTAGCGCCGAAGCGCAGCAGGCTTTGAACGGGTTCTAAAAGAAAAGCCGCCCGGAGGCGGCTGGAGGCCGGCGGGGCGACTTAGTCGCCGCTGACCACGTCCACTCCCTTGGGCGGGACGAAGGCGAAGCGGGCGGCGGGCAGCGGGGGGTTCTGCTGCGGCGCGCTGAAGCTGACCTTGGTGTGGTTGCCGAAGCTGTCGGTCAGTTCCATTTCCACCAGCATATTGGCCCTGAAGCCCATGCGGATGGCGCTGAAGCTGTTGTCGGCCTGCTTGGGGCTGGCGGACAGCCATTCCACTTCGCCGGTCTTGCCGGCTTCCTTCAACTGGTAGTTCTGTTCGATGGCGTTGCTGCCGGCCAGCAGCGCCGCGGGGCTGGAGCCCAGCGCCGCGCCTTGCGCCTTGCGGGTGACTTGCGCCAGGTCTTTGTCGTAAACCCACAGTGTCTTGCCGTCGCCGATGATCAATTGTTCATAGGGCTTGCTGTATTCCCAGCGGAATTTGCCGGGGCGGGCGATTTCCAGCCGGCCGCTGGCTTCCTCGCGCTTGTTCTTGTTGCTGACCACTTGCTTGAAGTCGGCGCTCAGGGTTTTGTTGCCGGCGACGAAGGCCTTTAGCTGGGCTACGGCGGCGGCGTTGACGGCGGCCGGCAGCGCCAGGCCGGCGAGGATGAGTGTGGCGGGGATCGGTTTCATCTTCATGCGGGGAAATCCTTGCGGTGGGCGGCTCGGGCCGCGTGACCAAGATGGGACCGCCGGCGCGGCGCGGGGTTTCCTCGCGCGGGCCGGCGGCCTTGCCGGTTTGTTAGCGATTATTGCGGGGCGGCGTTTTCCGTTGCCGCGGCTTCGTCGCCGGCCGCCGGCGGCTGGTTGAGGGCGTGCAAGGCCAGGCCCAGCGATTTCAGCCATTCCGGTTTGTCCAGGCGTTCCAGGTCCAGGATGTCCGCCTCGGTGGGCTGGAAGGCGAACACGGGCTTGCCCAGATTGCTGTAGCGGATGTCGGCGTGGGCCTGGCCGCGGAAGCGCGGGCTGTCGAAGCGTATGGTCTGGCGGATGGCCAGCAGGTCGCCGCCGCGGCTGACGTACAGATCGCTGACGGTGTTGCTGTTCAGCGGATTGGCGTCGGAGGCCTTGATCAGGCTGTCTATCAGCTGCAGCAGGCTTTCGCTGCCCAGCGGACCGGGTTTGATCTGCGGCTTGCGCGCGGCTTCCTGGCGCGCCACCTGGATCAGGCCGGCGATGATGTGAGAAGCCAGCTGGTTTTCCTGGGCGCGGTTCATGGCGATGCGCAGCCGGTAGCGCGCGCCCAGTTCCGCCGCGCGCGGGTCCAGCGGCTGGAAGCTGAACGCCTGTTTGTCCACTTTGGCGTAGGCTTCGTCCAGCAGCTTAGGCATGGCCTGGTACATGGCCTGCAGCGGGAAGTTGTCGGCCACGCGTTGCGGCAGCCGCACGCGCAGGAACTTGCCCTCGTAGGCTTGCATCTCCGGCACAAACAGGTAGGCGGCGGACGGGTCCACCAGCAAGGACAGGTCCTTGGCGTGGAATTGCAGCGGCAGTTGCACGCTGGTCAGCAGGTTGCGGCGCTCCAGGCGCAGCGCCGGAATCAGTTCCAGCTTGCCGCCCGGCACGTCCAACGCGGCCTTGACGTTGAGGCGCATGCTGCGGGCGATTTGATCGGCGGCGGAGGCGGCGGCCTGTTCCAGCTGGCCGCCGTCTTCCTTGACCTTGTCGACGTCGGCGACGTTCAGTTCGTCGAAGCCGATGTCGGCGTCGATGTTATAGCCCTTGCTGTTCCAGTTTTGCAGCATGATCTTGCGGACGGCCTGGTCGGCGCTCTTGTTGGCGAGCGGCGAGACGCAGCCGGTCAGCAGCGCGATGCCGCACAGCGCGGCGCATAGTCCCGATTTTTTTAGACGCATGGTGTTTCCTTGAGCGAGATTCTGCGCCGGGCGGGTGGTGGCGGTCCGGCGCGAGCCGGACAGTTTAACGCATCCGGCATCGCCTATGTCATGCGCGGGGCCGGGGCGGGGCGGCCCCGACTGGGGGATCAGCTGAATTTATTGGTGATGGGGTAGCGCCAGTCCTTGCCGAAACCGCGGTGGGTGACGCGCGGGCCCACCGGCGCCTGGCGGCGTTTGTACTCGTTGATCTTCAGCAGCCGCACCACGCGGCGCACGTCGGCCTCGGCGTAGCCTTCGGCGATGATGGCCTCGGCGGACAGGTTTTCCTCTACGTAGCGCGCCATGATGGCGTCCAGCACCTCATAGGGCGGCAGGCTGTCCTGGTCGGTCTGGTCCGGGCGCAATTCCGCCGACGGCGGGCGGGTGATGATGCGCTCCGGGATGATCTCGCCTTGCAGGTTGCGCCAGCGGCACAGTTCGAACACCAGGGTCTTAGCCACGTCCTTGAGCACGGCGAAGCCGCCGGCCATGTCGCCGTACAGGGTGCAGTAGCCGGTGGTCATTTCCGATTTGTTGCCGGTGGTGAGCACCAGCTTGCCGCTCTTGTTGGACAGCGCCATCAGCAGGGTGCCGCGGATGCGGGCCTGCAGGTTTTCCTCGGTGGTGTCCTCGGCCAGGCCGGCGAAGCTGGGCGCCAGCGCCTGAACGAAGTTTTCGTACATCGGCCAGATTTCGATTTCGTCGTACTTCACGCCCAGGCGGTTCACCATGTCGCGGGAATCGGTCACCGAGATGTCCGCGGTGTAGCGCGAGGGCATCATCACCGCGTGCACCTTGTCCGCGCCCAGCGCGTCCACCGCCACCGCCAGCGTCAGCGCGGAGTCTATGCCGCCGGAGAGGCCCAGCAGCGCGCCGGGGAAGCCGTTTTTGCCGATGTAGTCGCGCACGCCGGCCACCAGGGTGCGGTAAACGCTTTCCAGCGGGCCGGGCAGCGCCGCCTTGGCGCCGGGCAGCAGATCGCCGCCGTCGAAATCGACGATCAGCAGTTCGTCGTCGTAGGCGGCGGCCTGGGTCACCACCTCGCCGGCGCGGTTGACGGCGAAGGAGGCGCCGTCGAACACCAGTTCGTCCTGGCCGCCGGTGAGGTTGACGTAGGCGAAGGGCAGGCCGGTTTCCTCGGCGCGGAAGCGCAGCACTTCGTGGCGGGTTTCAATCTTGTTGCGATGGAAGGGCGAGGCGTTGAGCACCACCACCACGTCCGCGCCGGCGTCCGCGGCCTCGGCGGCCGGGTCGACGGACCATACGTCCTCGCAGATCAGCACGCCCACCTTGGCGTCGCCCTGCTGGAACACCAGGGGCGCCACGCCGGGGGTGAAATAGCGGCACTCGTCGAACACTTCGTCGTTGGGCAACAGCATTTTGTGATACTGGCCCAGGCGGTTGCCGTCGCGCAACACGGTGGCGGCGTTGAAACGCTCCGCGCCCATCCGGGCCGGGTGTCCCACCACCAGGGTGATGCCGTCCAATTCCAGCAATTCGTCCAGCGCCTGGCTGCAGGCGCGGTAGAAACTGTCGCGTAGCAGCAGGTCTTCCGGGCTGTAGCCGGTCAAGGCCAGCTCCGGCGTGACCAGCACGTCCGCGCCCTGGGCGATGGCCGCGTGGGCGAGGTCGAGGATTTTGCGGGTGTTGCCGGCGATATCGCCGACAACGGGGTTGAACTGGGCGAGCGCGATACGCATCTTGATAGGGAACCGAATGTTTCGAGATAGATGGAATTTTACCTGATAGACGGCGCAAACGCCCGAGAGGAATCATGGTGTCGCTGCAATTGCATGAGGGAGTGGGGGCCTGGAGCGCGGAACAATGGGCGGGATTGGGGGAGGGCGGCAATCTGTTCATGGGACGCCCGTGGCTGGAAGCGCTGGAGCGGGCCGCTTGCGTGGGCGAGGCCAGCGGCTGGCAGCCCTTGCCGTTGGGTCTGGAACGGGACGGCCGCTTGCAGGCGCTGGCGCCGGCCTATTTGAAGCGGCATCCGCGCGGCGAATACGTGTTCGACTGGGCCTGGGCCGAAGCCTATGCGCGGGCTGGGCTGCAATACTATCCCAAGCTGGTGGTGGCGTCGCCGTTCAGCCCGGTGGGCGGCCGCCGGCTGCTGGGCGACGCGGCGGCCTGGCCGCAACTGATCGCCGGCCTGGAGCAGGTCGTGAACGAGCACGGCCTGTCCTCGGCTCACGTGCTGTTTCCCACGCGGGAGGAGGCGCAAGCTCTGGACGAGGCTGGCTGGCTGCTGCGAGAGGGCGTGCAGTTCCACTGGCGCAACCGCGCTTACGCGGACTTCGACGCCTTCCTGGCCACGCTGAGCCGCGACAAGCGCAAGAAAATCCGTCAGGAGCGGCGCAAGGTGGCGGAGGCGGGCGTCAATGTGCGGACTCTGCGCGGAGAGGCCATCCGTTCCGAGGACTGGGCGTTTTTCTACCGCTGCTACCGCCAGACTTATCTGGAGCATCGCTCCACGCCCTATTTGAACCCGGCTTTCTTCGCGCTGTTGGCGGAGCGGCTGGGTTCGCATTGCCTGATGTTCGTTGCCGAGCGGGACGGCGCGCCGCTAGCGGCCAGCCTGTGTCTGGAGCAGGGCGGCGTGCTGTACGGGCGCTACTGGGGCGCGCTGGTCGATATTCCCTGCCTGCATTTCGAATTGTGCTACTACCAGGGCCTGGAATACGCGATCGAGGCCGGCCTGCAATGTTTCGAAGGCGGCGCTCAGGGCGAGCACAAACTGGCGCGCGGTTTCGAGCCGGGGCGGACGTGGTCCGCCCATTACATCGCCGACCCGCGTTTCCGCGCGGCGATCGCCGGCTGGCTGCGGCGTGAACGGGAAGGGGTGGGCGAGTATGTCGACGCCCTTTTTTCTCATTCCGCTTACAAAACACTTGCGCCGGATGAATAGGGCTTATATACTGCGCAGCCTCTGTGAACGAAACGCCAAGCGCCTTGTTTCACGGGGATTCTGGAGAGGTGGATGAGTGGTTTAAGTCGCACGCCTGGAAAGCGTGTTTAGGGTAATACCCTAACGGGGGTTCGAATCCCCCCCTCTCCGCCAGAATTGACAAAAGCTGCCCTGGCGGTTTTTTTATTGCTCCGGTCCAGCCGGCGCAAACAAGCAAGACACCTCCGGAGAGGTGGATGAGTGGTTTAAGTCGCACGCCTGGAAAGCGTGTTTAGGGTAATACCCTAACGGGGGTTCGAATCCCCCCCTCTCCGCCAAAGCAAGCAAAAAGCCCTGACTGTTTCAGTCAGGGCTTTTTCGCGTTCGGCGTTTCTTAATCCAGCGCCTGGAAGTCATCGGTGCGCTCCGCCCAGGCGAAGATGGCGCTCAGTTCCGGCGGCGGCGCGGTCAGCTTGCGCAGCGTCAGGTCTATCCAGGAACCGCTGACCTCGTGGCGCGCGGCCAGGCGGCCGTCCTCCTTGTAGATTTCGTGACGGATACAGAAGCGCTTGCCGTCCTGGCTCAGTCCGGCGATGGCCAGGCGCACGTGGATGCGTTCGCTCAGCCGCAGTTCCTTGAAATACTCGGTCCACTCCTTGAAAATGACCGGGCCAAACCCCAGCGCCTGAAATTGTTCAAAGCCGAAGCCCTGACCGCGCAGCCATTCGATGCGGGCATGGGTGCAGAAATCGGCGTAGGCGGTATGGCGGACGTGCTGGTTGGCGTCGCAGTCGGACCAGCGCACTTCCAGCGGATGGCAAAACGGTTCCAAACCAATCTCCTCGAGCGGCAGCGGTTAGCGTGAAGGCGGGGCGGTTCATGATCTTGGCATTGCCCGCGCGCGGGGGTCAAGCGCTTTGCCGCACTCCATTTCAGCTAAAGTGGCGGCGTAGGAGGCTGGCGGTTCCCGGTGCGGCGGAAGATGGACGCCGTCCTGCGGCGTCATACGGTTTCAGGATGATTCGATCGACGGGCTCGCGGTTTTCATGCGCGGCTTCGCCGAAATGGAAAGGCCGCGGCGCTGATGAGGGTGTCTTGGCTGGAGAAACTGTCGATATTAAGCGTGGCCGCGCGCGTGGCCAGGAAACAGTACGTTGGCATCGGGTGATTGTTGGCGCGCGGCGCTTGTCACTTGTCGGGCCGTGTCGTTGCGGGAGGGAGAATACAGATGCAAGCGTGGTTTCGACGAATCTTGTGCGCGGCCCTGCTGACCGTGGCGGCGCAAGCGGCCGCATCGGCTTCATCTTTGCTCATTGCCGTGGAGGATGACTGGCCCCCGTATTCGGAGCGCGGCGCCGACGGCTCCGCGCAGGGGCTAGCGCCGCAACTGGCGCGGGAGGCTTTCCGTCGCCAGGGCGTTTTGGTCAGTTTCGTACTGGTGCCGTTTGCGCGTTGTTTGATGTTGGCGCGGGTGGGCCGCGTTGCCGCTTGTCTCAGCGCCACCATCACCGACGACAATCGCGGGCAGTTCTGGTGGCATCCCACGCCGATGTTTACCGAGGAGCTGGCCATCTTCTCGCTTGCCGCGGCTGACGCCGGGCTGAGCCTGCGGGATTTGGCCGGACGAAGGGTGGGGATCACCCAGGGCTACACCTATCCCAGTGTTTTTATGCGCGATGCCAAAATCATCAAATCCGTGGCGCACTCGGATGACGATCTGATTCGCATGCTCTTGGCCCGGCGCGTGGATTATATCTTGATGAACGCGCGGCCCGGACAGTTGCGCATACGCGGCAATCCCGCAGCCGCGGGCCGCGTCCGCAAGGCGGGGAGCATCAGCCAGGATGGCTTTTGGCTGGCTTTTTCCAAGGCACGGCCCAAGGGCAGGGAGAACGCGGCGAAGTTCGAGGCAGGCCTGAGCGCAATGCGTCGGGACGGCAGCTATGAGCGTCTATTGGAAGCCTTCCAGCCTCTGCCTTAGAACCTGTTCACGATCTTTTCAAGCCGGAACGGAAGTATTGTTCAAAGCATTGAATCCGCTACGCGGATGATGATTAAGGGCCGGTTCCGCCCGGCGAACGGAAAGGGAGATTTGCGCGGCCAAATCTCCCTTTACCCTAAAGGCCGCCCTGCAAGCCTGGCCTGCGGCTACCCGTCGGGCCCCGTCAGGCCCGAGGCGCGGCTGAACTCGCAGCGCGCTAACGTCGCGCTGCTCGAACAAGCAGCCGCTTAAGACCTCGGGCCTGCCACCCTACGGCAGGCTTGAAGGGACCCGGGGAGCGTCGGATACGCGGTTTCCTGTGCACCAAACCGTATTTCAACGCACAGAAAAAAGATCGTAAACAGGCTCTTAGCGATGGCGACAGTTGGCAGCGCGGCTGGAAACCGCCAAAACGGCGCGTCGCGTCCGTCATTATGGATTTGATTCGCATTCACAACTTTTTACACCGTTTTCCCGTGAATTTACCCGCAATTTACAAAAACGGCTGTTTTCAAAAAAAACCCTTCATAACAGGCTGTTCTAATGGGAGGCGGTTTAAAGCCGTTTCCAAACAGGACTGCCGCGCCCCTGGTTCAGAGCAGTCCGTTTGACCCCGACAAGGTTTCCGCTTGCGCCTGGATTGGCCCGCCCATTCTGAATACCCGCTCATATGGAGAAATAATAATGCGCTATTCGCCGCGACAGCTATTGTCGCTTGCTCTGCTATTGTCCTCGCCAGTTTGGCTGGCCGCCTGCGGCTCGCCGCAGCAACAGGCCGCCGCCGTGCCGCAAGTCACCGTGGAAACCGCCGCGCCCGGCGACGTGCCCATGACCATGGAACTGGTGGGCGAAACCGCCGGTTACCGCGATATCGAGGTGAGAGCCCGCGTGGGCGGCATTCTGCTCAAACGCACCTATGTGGAAGGCCAGCCGGTGAAGCAGGGCCAGATGCTGTTCCAGATCGATCCCGCTCCGTACCAAGCGCAGCTGGGGCAGGCCAGGGGCGCGCAGGCGGTGCAGCTGGCCGCGCTGCAAAAAGCCGAAGCCGACCTGGCGCGCATCCGTCCGCTGTACCAGGAACAGGCGGTTTCCAAAATGGACTACGACAACGCGGTGGCGGCGCTGAACTCCGCCAAGGCGGCCAAACAATCCGCCGACGCCAAGGTCAAGGAAGCCCAGCTTAACCTGGATTACACCCGCGTCGCCGCGCCGATTCCGGGCCTGACCAGCAAGCAGGTGCAATCCGAAGGCAGCCTGATCCGCGTGGACGCCGCCGAGCCGCTGACCACCATTTCCCAGCTCAATCCCATCTACGTCAATTTCGCCATCTCCGAACAAGACAGCCTCAATTACGAACACAGCCTGTCCACCGGCCAGGTCAGCGCTCAGGATCAGACCAGCCACCCGGTTCGCATCCGTCTGGCGGACGGCCGGGTCTATGCGCAAAGCGGCAAGCTGGATTTCCGCGACAACCGCGTGGATCCCAAAACCGGCACCATCAGTGCTCGGGCGCAATTTCCCAATGAGGACGAGCGTTTGTTGCCGGGCCAGTTCGTGCGCGTGCTGCTGGATCTGGGCGTGCGCAAGAATGTGCTGACCGTGCCGGAGCAGGCCGTGGTTCAGGCTCAAGCGGACAATCAACTGATGGTGGTGGGCGCGGACAACAAGGTGCAGGCCAGGATGGTCAAGCTGGGCGCTCAGGTGGGCGGCCGGGTGGTGATCGAATCCGGCCTCAAGGCCGGCGAGCGGGTGATTGTCGATGGCCTGATGCAAGCCCGTCCCGGCACGGTGGTCAAGCCGGTGACCGCCGCGCCGGCCAAGGCGTAAGGAGAGGCTTATGTTCTCGCGTTTCTTCATCAATCGCCCCATCTTCGCCAGCGTGTTGTCCATCGTCGTCGTGCTGGCCGGCCTGGCTGCGATGCGCGCGCTGCCGGTGGAGCAGTACCCGCAGATCGTTCCGGCCGTGGTGTCGGTGTCGGCCAATTACCCGGGCGCCACGCCGGAAACCATCGCCCAAACCGTGGCCGCGCCGCTGGAGCAGCAGCTCAATGGCGTGGAAAACATGCTTTACATGCAATCCAGCGCCGCTTCCAACGGCCAGCTCAGCCTCAATGTCTATTTCGCCGTGGGGACCGATCCGGACCAGGCCACCATCGACGTCAATAACCGGGTGCAGGCGGCGATGAAGCAACTGCCGGACGAGGTGCAGCGCCAAGGCGTCACCGTGCGCAAGAAGTCCACCTCGGTGCTCAGCGTGATCTCCATTGGTTCGCCCACCGGGCAGTACGACCGCAACTACCTGTCCAATTTCGCCCTGCTCAACGTGATGGACGAGCTCAAGCGCATTCCCGGCGTGGGCGATGTGGCGATGATGGGCGGCACGGATTACGCGATGCGGTTGTGGCTGCGGCCGGACCGCATGGCCCAGCTGGGCCTGACCCCGTCCGACGTGGCCAAGGCGGTGCGCGAGCAGAACGCTCAGTTCGCCGCCGGCAAGATCGGCGCTCAGCCCACCAGCGAGCCCATCAGCTTCACCTACACCGTCAACGCCAAGGGCCGGCTCAGCGAACCCAAGGAGTTTGAGAACATCATCGTGCGTTCGATGCCGGACGGCTCCAAGATCCGCGTCAAGGATGTGGCGCGGGTGGAAATGGGCGGCAACGACTACGATGTGATCGGCACCCGCAACGGCAAGCCCAGCGTCGGGATCACCACCTATCTGCAACCCAGCGCCAACGCGCTCAAGGTCTCCGCCGCCATCGCCGCCAAGATGGAGGAACTCAAGGGCCGCTTCCCGGCCGGAGTGGACTACACCATCCCCTTCGACACCACCAAGTTCGTTAAGGTCTCCATTCACGGCGTGGTGGAAACCCTGTTTGAAGCCACGGTGCTGGTGTTTCTGGTGGTTTATTTGTTCCTGCAGAATTTCCGCGCCACGCTGATTCCCTGCATCGCGGTGCCGGTGTCGCTGATCGGCACCTTCGCCGGCATGCTGCTATTGGGTTTTTCCATCAATCTATTGACCCTGTTCGGCATGGTGCTGGCCATTGGCATCGTGGTGGACGATGCCATCGTGGTGCTGGAAAACGTCGAACGCATCATGAGCGAGCGGCGTTGCAGCGCCAAGGAGGCCGCGGTGCTGGCGATGGGGGAGGTGTCCGGCGCCTTGGTGGCCATCGTGCTGGTCTTGTGCGCGGTCTTCCTGCCGGTGGCCTTCATGGGCGGCATGACCGGCGTGATGTACAAGCAGTTCGCCGTCACCATCGCCATGTCGGTGATCATCTCCGGCATTGTCGCGCTGACGCTGACCCCGGCATTGTGCGCTTTGTTGCTCAAGCCCGGCCATCATCAGCCGCCGCGTTTTTTCCAATGGTTCAACCGCGCTTTTGAACGCTTGACCGGCCGCTATGTGTTGGGCGTGCTGTTTCTCAACCGCCGCGTCGGCGTCGCTTTCGGCCTGATTGCCGTTATTCTGGCGGCCACGGTCGGTTTGTACCAGAAAGTGCCGGGTTCGTTGGTGCCCAATGAGGATATGGGTACCTTGTTCGCCAGCACCGCGCTGCCGGACGCGGCCGCGTTGACTCGCACCGCCAAGGCCACGGCGGAATTCGACCGGCTGATGATGGCCAACCCCAATGTGGAAAGCGTCACCACCTTCACCGGTTTCGACATTCTGTCCGGTTCCAAGCAGACCAACCGCGGCACCAGCTTTGTTACCCTCAAAGATTGGGACCAGCGCAAGGCCAAGGGCGAGGACTCTTTCTCCGTGTCCGCCGAGTTCAATCGCCTGGGCCGCACCGTGCAGACCGGCGTGATGAGCGCTTTCAACCCTGCGCCCATCATCGGCATGTCCACTACCGGCGGCCTGGAGGCTTATCTGCAGGACCGCGGCGACCATGGCGCGCAAAAGCTCAGCCAGGCGGCGGAGAAACTGCTGGCCGCCGCGCGGCAGCGGCCGGAGTTCGCCAGCGTGGCCACTACTTTCCGTGCCAACGTGCCGCAGAAATACCTGGATCTGGACCGTGAAAAAACCAAGGCGCTGGGTGTGGACATCAATCAGGTGTTCGACACCCTGCAAGCCACCTTCGGCCAGCTCTACGTCAACGACTTCAACAAGTTCGGCCGCACTTACAAAGTGCAGTTGCAGTCCGAGGCGGATTTCCGCGCGCGGCCGGAGGACATCGCCAACATCTATGTGCGCTCCAACGAGGGCGTGATGGTGCCGCTGTCCAGCCTGGTGGAGGTCAAATCCAGCTATGGGCCGGAACTGGTGGACCGCTTCAACATCTTCAATGCCGCCAAGATCCTGGCCCAGCCCGCGCCCGGCGTCAGTTCCGGCCAGGCCATCCAGGCGCTGGAAGAAGTGACCCGGCAAGTCTTGGGCAACGACTACGCGCTGGCCTGGAGCGGCAGCGCCTATCAGGAAAAACTGGCCGGCGGCACCGCCACCATGGCCTTCCTGTTCGGCATCCTGATGGTGTTCCTGATTCTGGCCGCGCAGTATGAACGCTGGAGCCTGCCGTTGGCGGTGGTGACCTCGGTGCCCTTCGCTTTGTTCGGCGCCTTGCTCGCCGCCGTCATCGGCCATCAGGACAACAACGTCTACTTCCAGATCGGCGTGGTCACGCTGGTGGGCCTGGCCGCCAAGAACGCCATCCTGATCGTGGAGTTCGCGGTGCAGCAGCGCCAGCAGGGCTTGCCGTTGATGGACGCCGCGCTGGAAGCGGCGCGGCTGCGTTTCCGCCCCATTGTGATGACCTCGATGGCCTTCATCCTGGGTTGCGTGCCGCTGGTGATTTCCAGCGGCGCCGGCTCCGCCAGCCGCCGCGCGCTGGGCACCCCGGTGGTGGGTGGCATGCTGGCCGCTACTTTCATCGCCACATTCTTTGTGCCGCTGTTTTTCCGGCTGATCATGCAGGCGTCGGAGCGGCGCAAAAAGCCGGCTGCGGCGGAGGAGACCGACAATGCTTAAACGCGCCCTGATTCCCTCATTGGCGGCGCTGGCGCTGACCGCTTGCGCGGTCGGCCCCGACTACAGCCGCCCCAAACTGGAGCTGCCGGACAGCGGGCAGGTCCAAATCCCAGCCCAGAACCCGGCCATCGCCATGGACTGGTGGACGCAGTTCAACGATCCGGTGCTGGACCAACTGATCGCAGAGGCCCTGGAACATAACCAGGACCTGGCCGTCGCCGCCGCCCGCGTCGACGAAGCCGCGGCCCAGGCCGGCATCGCCCGCGCCCAGTTGCTGCCGGCGCTGAACGCCAACGCCGGCTATCAGCGCGGTCGCGCCTCCACCGCGACAAGCACGCCGGGCGCGCCGCTGGTCAGCGACGTGCGCAACGCCAACCTGACCGCGTCTTGGGAACTGGACCTGTGGGGCAAGCTGCGCCGCGGCAACGAGGCGGCGCGCGCCGACTTCGCCGCCAGCCGCTTCGCCCGCGACAGTTCGAAGCTGGCGATCGCCGCGCAAACCGCGCAGACCTATTTCCAGCTTCGCGCCTACGACGCCCAGCTGGACATCGCCAAGCGTACGCTGCAAAGCCGCGAGGAATCGCTGAAGCTGCAAACCAAGCGCTTCAAGGGCGGTTTGATCTCCGAGCTGGACCAGCAGCAGGCCGAGGCCGAGGCGGCTTCCGCCCGCGCCAAGGTGCCGCAGATCGCCAGCGCTCTGGCGCAGACCGAAAGCGCGCTGGGCGTGCTGCTCGGCTACTCGCCCAAGCAGCTGGTGGCCGGCGGCATCCAGCGCGGCCAAAGCCTGGATGCGCTGTCCGCGCCGCCGGAAGTGCCGGCGGGCCTGTCCTCCAGCTTGCTGGAGCGTCGGCCGGACATCGCCGCCAGCGAGCAGCAGCTGATCGCCGCCAACGCCCGCATCGGCGTGGCGCGCGCGGCTTACTTCCCCAGCATCAGCCTGAGCGGGGCGCTGGGTTCGCAAAGCCTGTCGCTGGACACCCTGTTCACCGGCCCAACGCGAACCTGGAGCTTCGTCGGCAACCTGGCGGCGCCGGTGTTCAACTTCGGCCAGACCGGCTACGCGGTGGATGCGGCCAACGCGCGGCAGAAACAGGCGCTGGGGCAGTACCAGAAGACGGTGCAGAGCGCGTTCAAAGACGCGCTGGACGCGCTGTCCGGCTACGGCGCGGCGCGCGACATCCAGGCGGCGCAGACCACGCAGTTCCAGGCCTTGAACAAATCGCTGCGCCTGGCCAAGCTGCGTTACGACAACGGCTATGCCAGCTATCTGGACGTGCTGGACGCGCAACGCAACAGTTTCCAGGCGGAACTGGGCCTGGTCAGCGCCAAGCTGGACCAACTCAACGCGGTGGTGGGCCTGTACAAGGCGCTGGGCGGCGGCTGGGAAGCGCCGGCCAAGTCCTGATCCGCAACGTCAAAAGACAAACCCCGCCTTGGCGGGGTTTTTTTGAGGCTGGGCGAGCGTTTGAAAGCCGAGTCGTTTTCATTCATGGGGCGCGCTGTAAGTCTTGTTTGAACGATCCCATCAAGAAACAACAACAGTGGCATAACTGTCAGTGGTTGCGCCTGAGGCCGCTGCTTACCATCCGCTGCGTTTCGACGTCGCCACACAGTGCGAGGACCCATGGGCACCATCACTCACTCAGACACTCTTTATCCGCACTTGTTGACCACGGCCGGGCGCGAGCGCCTGGTCGACGAGGCCTACCAAGTGCACGACGCCGTCTTCAGCGGCCTGGACCGGGCGGCCTTCCGCAAGATGGTGTTGCCGGAGTCCGAGCACAGCAGCATTTTGCTGCATCGCGGCGAACACGGTCAGGCGGTGGGCTATTGCGCCGTTCACCTGTTCCAGCGCCGTGCGGCGGGGCGCGAGGTCAAAATCTTGCGGGGTCAGGCCGGGCTGCTCAAAGACTACCGCGGCCGCAACAGCAATATGCCGTTTCTGGCCGGCTGCATGCTGCGCTACTGGCTGCGCAGCCCGTGGCGGCGGATGTACTTTCTGGGCGCGATGATCCACCCGTCCAGCTTCATCCAGATGCATAAATACGCCGCAGGAATGTGGCCCAGTCCGGAGCGGGGCATGGAGCAGCCGCTGGCGCGGCTGGCGGCGGAGTTGTGCGGCAGTTTCGGCATGGCGGTTCCCGCGCCGGAACGACCTTATGTGGTGAAGCTGGGCATTCTGACCCGAGACAGTCAAACGGACCACCAGTTCTGGCTGCGGCATCCGCGTCCGGCGGCGCGCTATTTTGTCGAACACAACCCGGACTATCACCAAGGCCACGGCTTGCTGGCCATGGCCGAACTGTCGCCGGCGGCCATCCTGAACGGCGTGTGGCGTTATCTGCGCGACCGGCGGCGGGCGAGGCGGGCGTAACGGCTTGCCGCTTGGAGCCTATGGAATTTCCGTACGGGGGAGACCGCCGGCTGACTTCAGGTGCGGACGCCGACAATCACGTGGGAGGCCTTGAAGAAGGCGACGATCGCCTTGCCGACTGCCAAATCCAGGCCGTCCGCGCTCTCCTTGGTGACAATGGCCACCAGGGCGTCGCCGCCGTTGAGGCGGATTTCCACCTCGGTATTGACCGTGCCCGGACGCAGCGCGGACACCCGGCCTTCCAGACGGTTGCGGGTGGAGAGTTTGATGCCGGCCTCGGGGTTGGCCAGGATCACCCAGGGCGCCTTGATGATGGCCAAGGCTTCGCCGCCCACGGTCAGGCCCAGGTTGGCGGTGCTGCGCTGGGTGATGACGGCGGTGATCACGTCGCCGCCCGGCAGGGCGATGTCGATCTCGTCGTTAACCACGCCGGGATGGATGGCGGCGACTTTACCGGCGAATTGATTGCGGGCGCTAGTGAGCATGAGGTGTCCTTGATGCGGGGTGGGTGGAATTTCGCCATTGGCGATATGCGGGCAGTATATGTGGGAGCGGGGCGCGCGCCTGTAGCTCTTTCGACCTAAGCCCCTATTGCGGGAACACCGTATCCGAGAGCGCGAACTCAAGCGCGGCTTCGACATGAATCCGGGTGGTGTCGAACACCGGCGCCGGCACGTCGGCCTGGCTCAACAGCAGCGGAAGCTCGGTGCAGCCGAAGACGATGCCCTCGGCGCCGCGCTCAATCAGTTGCTGAATCAGCCCCAGATAAGCGGCCTTGGTCGCTGGCGAAACCAAGCCGCGGCCCAGCTCGTCGCGCAGGGTGCGCTGAATGAAATCGCGAGTGTGCTGAGCCTCCGGGATCAAGGTCTCAATGCCGTTTTGCCGCATCTTGTCCCGGAAAAACGGCAGCTCCATGGTGAACTTGGTGCCTAGCAGGCCGACGGTCCGCAGCTGTTGCCGGGATACCTCCCGCGCTGTAGCGCTTGCAATATGAATGATGGGGAGGCCGGCCGCCGTTTCCAGGCGATCGGCTAGGACGTGCGCGGTATTGGCGCACAGCACGATGGCTTCGACTCCGGCGGCTTTCAAATGCAGGCAGCCCTTGAGCAGAATGGAGTAAGTGTGCTCCCAGTCATCCCAGCCGCGCTGCTGGATATCGTTGAAATTCAGCGAGTAGACGACGCACTCGGCAAAATTGAGGCCGCCCAGCGCGGCGTTGACGCCTTCATTCAGATAGCGATAGTAATCCAGCGTCGATACCCAGCTGATGCCGCCCAGCAGGCCGAGTTTTTTCATGTTGGCTCGTTTCGTAATTGGGATGCGGAGTGAAATCCTTTACGTCGCTGCACGGCCCATGAGCGTTTTGGCGTGGATGAGCCCAGGGGCCACGCGAGGGCGGCTTGAGCCGGCGTCAATCGACGATGAACAGCTTGGCCCCGGTTTCGGTATGGGACAGATGCGGCTCGGCGTCGTCGGCCACCTGATAGCTGATGCCCGGCTTCAAGGTGAAGCTGCGGCCGTCCGCCAGCGTGGTGTGCAGTTCTCCTTCCAGGCACAACAGGATGTGGCCTTTGACGCACCAGTGATCGGCGCGGTAGCCCGGCGTGTATTCCACCATGCGGACGCGGATGTCGCCGAAGCGCTGGGTGCGCCAATAGGCGAAGCCGGTTTCGCCGGCGTGTGGAGTGGGTTCCAGCGTGGACCAATCGCTGATGCCGAATGGAAGATCGGATATTTTCATGGCGGCTCCTCTTGGGTTGGGGGTCTAAGTGTCTGGCCATTGTCGCCGATGTCCCCGGGCCGCGATAGCGGTCTTAGCCCTGGGACAGCCTCGCATGCGCCAGCGCCTCCAGCCGGTCCAGCAGCGCGCCGGTTTCTTCGCGCAGGCCGGCTGCCACCGCTTGCTCGATTTCCACGCACAAAGTTGCTACTGGTGTTAAGCCGGCCATGGAGAAAGCCCCCTTGGTGGCGTGCAACTGTTGCATCAGCGGGGTGGAGTCCATCTGTTCCAAAGCTTGCCTCATCAGCAGCAGGGAATGGTCGAGCGCGTCCAGTAGTTCGGCGCGCCGGGTGGCGGACAAGGGCGCGGGCGGTCTGGCGGCCGGGCGGTCTTCGGCGGGGCGCAAGGCCAGGCGTTTGCGGATCACGCGGTCCAGTTCCTCCAGGGTAAAGGGCTTGAGCATGAGCTCGTCGATGCCGGCCTGAGCGCAGAGCGGCTGTTCCGCGCTGCCGGCTTGCGCGGTGATGGCGACGATGGGGGCGGTGAAGCCGCTGTCTCGCAGGGCTTGGGCCAGGTTGTAGCCGCTGATGTCCGGCATGCTCAGATCGGTCAGCACCAGGGCGTAATCGTGGCGGACGGCCAGCGCCAGCGCGGCGGCTCCGCTGGCGGCGATATCCGCCTGGTGGCCCAGTTCGCGGAGCTGGTCCTGGATCAGCGCCCGAATCGCCGGATGGTCGTCCACCACCAGGATGCGGGCCGCTAGAGCAGCCGGGCTTGGCGAAACCGCGGGCGGTTCTGCCACGGCAGCGGCGGCGGATGGCGGCAAGGGCAGGGTCACGACGAAGGTGCTGCCCACCCCGGGAGTGGAGGTGAATTCGATCGTCCCCGCCAGCAATTCCGCCAGCTTCTTGCATAGCGACAGGCCCAGGCCGGTGCCGCCGAAGCGGCGGGTGATGGAGGCGTCCGCCTGAGAGAACTCGGTGAAGACCTGATCATGGTATTCGGCGGGAATGCCCACGCCGCTGTCGCTCACGCCAATGATTACCGGCGAATTAGCGAGGCCGTCGTCCTGCCGATAGACTTCCAGCTGCACCTCGCCGCTGAGCGTGAACTTGATGGCGTTGCCCAGCAGATTCAGCATGATCTGCCGGATGCGGCCGGGGTCGCCCAGATAAGCCGGCGCCAATTGCGCGTCTATCATGCAGGAGAATTCCAAGCCCTTGGCGCGGGCCAAGGGCTCCATGACAGCCGCAGCTTCGCGGCCGAGCGCGGCCAGATCGAAAGGGATGCTCTCCACGCTCATCAGCCCGGCTTCCACCTTGGACAGGTCTAGAATGTCGTTGATGATGGCCAGCAGCGCCTGCGACGAGTGCTTGGCGACGGACAAGCGCTGTTGTTGCGGTGCGGCCAGCCGGGCGCGGCCGAGCAAGTCCAAGCTGCTGACGATGGCGTGCAGCGGGGTGCGGATTTCATGGCTGACCATGGCCACAAAGGACGATTTTGCCTGGCTGGCCGCCTCCGCTGTTTGGCGAGAGGTTTCCAGCTGGCGTTCCAGCGCCTTGCGCGCGGTGATGTCCACCACATTGCACAGCAGGACCCGGATGCCCTGATAGCGCGTGGCCATCGTGGTGCTGTGCAACTCCATGGCGCTGCCGTCCTCCAGCGCAAACTGAATGTCCCGGTGGCAAGGCGTGGTGCCTAGCGGGGATGCGGCCAAGTGGGTGTCCAGCAATTGCAGGTGCAGGGGCGGGTGGGCAATTGAACCCATCCGGGTCCATTGCCGCATCACCTCGTTTTCCAGCAGCACATTGCCGCTGGCGACGGACAGCAGCGTCAGGCCGGACGGCGCGGTGTCCACCATGATGCGGTTCAGGTTCTCGCTTTCGAAAATACGCTGGGCATTGTTGAAGGCGGGTTTGAAGATTCTTCGATCCAGCAACAGAATGAAGGTCCACAGGCAAAGCAGGGCAAACAGCAGAGCGCTGAGGTTGATGATCAGCGGTAGCCTCAAATCATTCAGCAGGCCATGCCATGGAAATATCTGGATTTGAACCCAGTCGGGGGAGGAAAGGCGGGCGCGCAAGATGAACAAACCATCTCGATATTGAAGATCGGATACTGTGTCGTCTATGGTGGGTAGGGCCATGTTGCGGAGTGTTGCGATCAGTTGAGAGCCGCGCTGTGCTTGCCAGCCAAAGCTGATGTGTAGCGGCCCCATCGGGCTGGCGAGCAAGGTGGTTTCGTCACGGATGTCCGGGCGCCAGGTATTCAGCAAGGTATCGATGCGGATGTCCCGGGCGAAAACGGCGACAGGCGCGCCGTCGACCACGACGGTTTGCGCCAGACGGATGGCGGGGCGGCCGGTCAGCGGCGCGGCGGCGGTGGCCAGCCAAGCTGGCTGACGGCTGGCTCGTTCGCCGGCCGTTGGATTGGGCATATCGCTGAAAATCCTTTGCGAGAGGGGCTCCCGGGTATCCGGCGGGGCCGATGCTACCGAGGACAAGCTGGGAGAGACAATCGCTAGAAACCGCTGGTCCGGGCTGTACAGATAAGCGGTTGTCAATTTCCTCAACTCGCAATCGCCACCGCACAGGGCGCTGGCGGTATGCTCCGCCAGCGCCAGATAGGGTTCGAAACGGGAGGCGGGGTACTGGGCGGAGAGCTTGCCCAAGACCAGCATTGGGGGATGGACCGGGGAGGCTTGCAGCCAGGCTTCGCCGTTATGTGTGGTGAATTGGCGCCGCAGCGCGGGAGAGGCTTTGGGCAGCGTTTTCCATGCAGCCTCGGCCTGGCTGACCTGGTGGTGGAGATCAATCGCATGTCCCCGCAGCATCACCTTCAGCGCTGTGTTTTCAGCATCGAATATCTGCTGGCGGTCAGACAGCATTTCCTTGCCAGCCAGCCAGAGCGTCAGAACGGTCAAGGCCAGCAGAGCCAGCGAAATGGCTGCGCCGCCGCCAAACAAAGTGACGCGCTGGATGCGCCGCAAGTGGCTGAGTGGCTGGCTTTCAGGGGAGGGCGGGCTTGAATTGCGCATGCGGCTTCCGGGATGAGGCTTGGCTGGGCGGCTGACCATATTCAGGATATTTGCTTAACTATAGAATAGATTGTCTTGGAAAGAATTATTGAAATTACATGCGGGCGACATGGTTATGGCGGAAATAAAAGTCTTCTTAGTGGACGATCACCCCTCTGTGCTCAGCGGCTTGGAGCACGTTTTGCAAGGCCAGCGCTCCATCCGCGTAGTGGGCAAGGCCAATAGCGCCACCGCTCTGTGGGACATGCTGGCCAGCCAGCCTTGCGATGTGCTGGTATCCGATTATTCCATGCCCGGCTGTGAATCCGGCGACGGCACGGCCATGTTCGAGCGCTTGCGTCGGCTGTACCCGGAACTGAGCATCGTGGTGCTCACCATGATGGACAACGCCCTGGTGGTGCGCTCGCTGCGCGGCTTGGGCATTCACTGCATACTGAGCAAGTCCGACGCCATCGAGCACCTATTGCCGGCGGTGTACGGCGCCATGGCTAAAACGGCTTACTTCTCCCCGGCAGTGGAGCGTCTGCTGGAGGCGGACGGGCCGGCTCAACCTGCCGCCAAGCGCGACCTGACCGCGCGCGAAGCCGAAGTGGTGCGGCTCTTTGTCGCCGGGCTCACCGTCAACGACATCGCCGCCAAGCTCAAGCGCAGCAAGCAAACCATCAGCACCCAAAAAGCCAGCGCTATGCGCAAACTGGGCGCGGAACGCGACGCCGACCTCTTGCTGCTGTTCAAGTCCTGACATTTGTTTTTCTCCCGGCGGCCCTTCCTTGGTGCCGCTTCCCCGCCGCAGGTTCCCACATCCTGCGATGTCTGCTAACGCATAGGCCGGCCAGTATAGTCGTTTTAAGGTGTGATCCCCGCCTTAAGGTGTGATCCCCGCCGCGCGGCGTGCATTTCGTACTGGTCAAATATCCCCCGGCACTGAGCATCGCTATGCTGGTGGATAGATTTTCGTCTGGGCCTGAAAGACGGCAAGCAGGCGAGCATGGCGTTTATATTGAACTAGGTGCTCTGTTGATGGCGGGTAGTGTTTCAAAGTCTGGCGGTGCGCATGGGCACGCTTAAAAAAATTCTGGTCTTGTTGGCCGCCGTTCTACTGGCGCTGAGCTTATGGGAGCTAGCGCAGCGATACTTCATCCTCAGTCCCTCGTATCAAACCGGCAAAACCCCGCAAGATTACGGGGTGACTTACCACGAAACCTGGCTACCGATTGCTAAGACGGAAGGCGGCGGCCTGGTGCATGCGTGGTGGCTGCCGGCCCACTCCCCCGCCGCGCCCGCAGTGCTGTTTTTGCACGGCAACGGCAGCACGCTGTACACCGATATCGATTTGATCCTCAGCCTGCGCCGGCTAGGTCTGGCGGTGATGGCAATCGACTACCGCGGCTACGGCGGCGGCGCCTGGTTCTTGCCGTCTGAGCGCTCGGTCTATGCCGATGCCCGGGCGGCCTGGCAGGCATTCAAGAAGCTGTCACCGGAGGCGTCCAAGCATCTGGTGTACGGCCACTCCCTGGGCGGCGCCATCGCCATAGACCTGGCTACGGTGTCGCTAGGCGTGGATGGGGTGATTGTCGATGGCGGCTTTTTGTCCATAGCGGACATCGCTAAATCCTATACTGCTTCATGGATGCCGTTTGACGCGCTGATTCGCTATAACTTCTCCTCCTACTCCAAGCTACCGGCCATCGCCGTGCCAAAACTATTCATTCATTGTTCCGGTGATGAAGTGGTACCAATGGATTTGGGAGAACATCTATATCAACTTAGTTCGCAACCGAAGCATAAGTTGTTTATGCAGGGGGGGGGGCACGATCACTGCTATTACCTTGATCGGGCTGCATGGTCGGCCGGAGTTGGGGGCATGGCTGGAGTGGAAAGTGTGGATACCCCCCCAGAATAGGCAGGGTGTCACATCCCAGATGATCATCTGAGTAAACGCCTCTGGAAACTTACCCTGGCCTGCGAGGGTTTGGGTAAGCTTCTGGAAACGCTCAAGGCCCAAACAACATGAACGTCAAACTGCACAAACAAGCCCGTACCACGCCGGCCATTTGCAAAGAGATTCAGCAGGCCACCGGCACTCAGCCCGAGCTGATCGCTCACTATGACGTCACCATCGATACCATCCGCAAATGGAAAAACCGGGGTAGTGTCGAGGACTGTTCCCACACTGCGCATCGGCTGCAAACCACGCTGACGCCGGTGTAGGTGCGCATTGCGGTTGAACTGCGCAAAATCCTCCAGCTGGGATGGACGACTTGCTGGTGGAGATCCGTGAGTTCCTGACCCCCGCCGTCTCTAGGTCTGGGCTGGGTTGCTGCCTGCGCCGTTATGGCGTGGGAAGCCTGCACGACCTGGAGCCATCAATGCCCAGCAAAACCAGTAAGCCATTCAAGGCCTATGATCCCGGCTACTTCTACATTGAGGTCAAATACTTGCCGTAGATGCCGAATGAAACGGCCCGCCGTTATCTGTTCGTGGCCATCGATCGCGCAACACGTTGGGTATTCGTGCAGATCAAATCCAACAAGATCGCTGCCGCTGCCAAAGCCTTCCTGAACACACTACAAAAAGGCGCGCCGTGTCACATTCGAATCCTACTCTCAGATAATGGTAGCGAGTTTACAGACCGGCTGTTTAACGGGCTCTTCGAAAAACCTCGACCTGCCTGCTGGTAAAATTACACCGTTCTGAACTTCGCTGGGCCTGAGTCCGATGAAACCGCGCAACGCCATCAAGAAAGACCTGTTCGCCTCCGACCACCACCGGCAGAAGCTTGACCGCCTGGGTCACCCTCTGGTCGAGATCGAGAAGCACATCAGCTTTACCGCCTTGGCGGCCGAGGTCGATCGGGTAGCGCCTCGGCCAGTCAGTCTGAAGGGCGGCCGCCCGTCGTTTCCGACCGAAACGATGGTGCGGATTCTGGTTTTGAAGCGACTATACAACCTGTCCGACGAGCAAATGGAGTATCAATTGCTCGACCGGATGAGTTATCAGCGTTTCTGTGGGCTGGGCCAGGCGGTCAATATCCCTGACCGCGCCGCGATCTGGACTTTCGAGAACCGAATTGGCGAAGCCGGTGCCCATGCGCTATTCGATGGTGTGCCGGCGCAATTGCTCAAGCAAGGCTATATCGCACGCGGCAGCCAAATTATCGACGCGACGCTGGTGCCAGCGCCGAAGCAGCACAACAGCAGCGGCGAGAAGGTGCGGCTTGATCAGGGCGCAACGCCGGCCGATTGAAAACCCGCCAAGCGGCGCCAGAAGGACCAGGATGCAAGCTGGACCAAAAAGCACGGCAAATCCTACTTCGGCTACAAGCTGTCGGTGAACGTCGACAATAAATACAAGCTGATCCGCAAGTTCGAAACCGACACGGCCAGTACGCACGACAGCCAGCATTTTGACAAAGTCTTCGATACCAGCAATACAAGCCGGGATGTCTACGCCGATCGAGGCTATCCGTCCGAAGCCCGTGAAGCGCAGCTTGCCCGGGACGGATTTCGGAACCGGATTCAGCGCAAGGGGCACGCCAATAAGCCGCTATCCGAGTGCCAACAGCAGGGCAACCACGGCATCGCCAAGGTGCGTCCGTGTCGAACACGTGTTCGCCGTGATCGATCAAATGGGCGGGAAGTTGGTCCGCACAATTGGTCAAGCACGCGCGAACTTTGCGCTGACGATGATGGCGACCTGTTACAACCTGAAGCGCTTGGTGTTCTTCCGGAAAGCCGGAATCAGTGGCCTACTGACGCCCGAAATGGGCTGGATCGGATCCGTTACTGAAAATGATCCGAAATGGCCGCAAGCGTCATGTTATCGTTAGGTTTGCTGAAAAGCTTCGGTTATTCGAGGTGCCCTAACAAGCAGAAGCAAGCCAGTGGTGAGCATGAATTTGACCGCTTATGCGCGGAGCTGGGCATTGAGCATCGCTTTGACCAAGCCCCGCAGCCCACAGACGGACGGGATGGTGGAGCGCTTCAATGGCCGTATTAGCGATGTGCTGGCCACCCACTGGTTTGAGTCTGGAGAGGATTTAGCGCAAACGCTGGAGCGCTGTGTTTGGCTTTACAACCAGTACCTACCCAGCTGCTTTACAACATCAAATGCCGATTCAGGCGATGAAGAACTGGCGTAAACAAAAGCCAGATCTATTCAAAAAGCATATGAATAATCGTCCAGTACTAGACAGTTATGGTGAAGACTTTTCGTACTGGTCAGATATTTTTTGACGGCGCGTTTGCGCATAATTCTCCCATTCTGTGCAGTGTCCCGTTGCATAGGATCCTCACGCCGTTTCCCCGGTGTTGAGTTGTCTAGTGTCTATTAGCAAACCCATTATGTTTGCCTCCCTCTCCCTGTGTGGAGAGGGAGATTTTTTAACAAGAACCTCGCTCTGGCCTGTCAGCATAAGCTGATCGCACCGTTTGCGAGCCATCTGCTTGGAGAAAATATGAGCTTCAATATAAACGTGGCCCAATTCCAGCAAAAATTGGCCGAAATGGAGGAGGAAAATCTCATGCTTCGCTTGCAGCTAGATGTTTACCGCGATGAATTGTTCAAGAAGTATGAGACGTTTCTCGATGAGAGATTGACGATAGAGATGGAGAAAAAGTTGAGCTTGGATGTGCGTAAGGCAGAAGCGGATATGCGCCACAGGCTACAGGAGGAAGTCAAGCTCTTAGAGGAGGAGCTGCAGAGTCTGCGCGTGCCGGACAAGACAGGCATCAAACTGAACAAGGAGGGAAAAGCCGCTGAGGTGCCAACATTGTTGATTATGGCTTGAACCGGAGCTTAAGGGCAATGAATCTCCGTTGGAGAGCATGGTGTGCAATATGTTGGTGATTATATTTCTGCTGCCTAAATTGGGATGAAGAATCTTAAAAAACTGTTCAAAGTTACGAAAGTAGGAGCTAGGCAGAGTACAACTGGTATATGGGTATTTAGAAAGAATTTTCAACGTCGTATCGCCGCAGAGCAGTAGATTATGAACAGGTTCTAAATTAAGTGGAGAGTTGATGAGAGTATTATTGCTGCTGTGTTGGTTTATTCTGGCCTTGGGCGTAGCGCAAGCGCAGGTTGTGGTGGGCAAGGATTATCTGGTGTTGCCCAAGCCGCACCCGGTGTCTGGCAGTGACAAAATCGAAGTGGTGGAGTTTTTTTCTTATCCATGTGGGCATTGTTACGCTCAGGACGCTGCGGTATCTTCTTGGTTAAAGACTCAGTCGGAGGATGTGAGCGTGGTACGCAAGCACGTGGTCTGGGGCAAGCCGATGGAGGGGTATGCGCAAGCGTTTGCTACCCTTAATATTGCTGGTTTGACGGATCGTCTACATGGCCTGGCCTTCCGGGCGGTGCAGAATAATAAGGTCAATCTGGGCAAAGAGGCCGAGTTTGAGAAGTGGCTGCGGCGTCAGTCAGGAGTGGACGTTGTTAAAACTATGGCAGTGTACCGTTCTTTCGCGGTAAAGGCCCAGGTGGAAGCGATTGCTAAGTTTACCAAGGATTATCGGATTTTCAGCACGCCGATGCTGGTGGTGGATGGTAAGTACACGATTGCCGTGGCCCCGCCGGAGCGGACACTGGAAGTGCTGGATGTGCTGGTGGCGAAGGTGCGCGAGCAAAGAGGCCCTAGAGTTATTTAGACCCTGATCCTCGTTGAGCCTTCTTGTCGTAGGACTGGATACGGCCTGCGTCGGCGTATCTTAGCTCAGGTGCTCTGCGAGGTTTTGTTAGCGTTTCTTAAGTGAATGATATTTATGGTCACGCTTCACATTTGAGTATTGGTAGGGCTATTTTTAGAAATTTTTGTCTTTAGAGCTATAAAGCTTTTATATTGTTATTCTGTAAGTATTGCTGTTATTATTTGCTGCGTACTTTATGGTTGTGTCAAGTTGTTGTTTTTGAATGAATCTGCAAAGTTTTGCCCAAGAATTAATTGGTTGTCGTGTTGGTGTTGGTGAAAATATATTTGAAAGTATTGGACTAAAACAATAAATTAAGAAATGTAATTTTTAAAGTGGTAAATTAAAAGATATTGAAATTTTGAGGGGTGCCTAATATGTGTATCGATATGGGGGTGGCTTGATGAGCGCTTGTGCTACGAATTTCGCTACCACTTAGAGCCGCCAACAAAATATGTCATGCAGCTTTTCGCCTGTCTGGCTAAACGGCTTGTGGATTTTTGTTGGCGGTTTTTCTTGTGCTTTGTTTTCTTAAAGCGGTACAAGCAAGAGTGGTTTGATCATGGCTCATGAAACTTGTCGTCGCTGAATGCCTTTTGCATTTGGCAGCCTTTTTTATGCTGTCATTGATTGAAGTCAAATGGTCTTGTTGGTTTTTGGTAATTATTGTTGAGTGTTTAGATGGAATAAAGGCGAGAGCATGCTTTGTCATTTATTTTAATTTTATGATGCCTCATTTGGAAATATGTGAATCGCCATCTCTTTCCTAGATGTCCAGTCCCGGGCGATTATTTCCACGCTTTTTGAATAAATCGGGATACTGTTTTTGCCAAACTTTCATGGCCTGAGTTGTAGAAGTTTAGACCTGATCTAATGGGATGGACACCCCCACCTAATTGCATCGATGTGCCAGAGTGGTAGTGTCAAACCACCGCTCACGGAAGGGGCATCCATCATGAAGATTACGACTATCGGCATTGACCTGGCAAAGAACGTTTTCCAATTGCATGGCGTAGATGAACACGGCAAAACCGCTCTGAAGAAACAGTTGCGTAGCGAACAGATGGCAGCCTTCTTCGCCAATCTATCGCCATGCCTGATTGGCATGGCGGCCTGTGGCGGTGCCCACCGCTGGGCGTGCTTGCTGCAAGGCTTTGGCCACACCGTTCAACTGATGGCGCCGCAGTTTGTCAAACCCTACGTCAAGACTAACAAGAATGATGCTGCCGATTCTGCGGCGATCTGCGAAGCGGTGACCCGGCCGGACATGCGCTTCGTGCCGATCAAGACCTGTCGAGCAGCAAGCGATTCTGTCGGTACATCGCGCTCGCGCCAGTTTTGTGAAAGCGCGCACCACGACCACCAACGAAATTCGCGGCCTATTGGCCGAGTTCGGGATCGTCATTCCACAAGGTATTCACACTATCTGTCGTCGTATTCCGGAGATTCTGGAGGACGGGGAGTGTGAGCTGCCCCGCACCTTCAAACAGTTGTTGAGGACACTCTCGGATCACCTAAAAGAGCTGGACCGGCAGGTTGAGGCGCTAGAGCAGGACATTCAGTGCTGGCACCGCAACTCTGCGGCCAGCGTTCGACTAGCCAAGATCCCTGGCATCGGGCCACTTACTGCGAGTGCCGTTGTCGCCACCGTGGGGGGGGGGCAAAATTTTAGTAGCGGCCGGCAATTTGCAGCCTGGCTCGGTTTGGTGCCCCGACAACACTCCAGCGGCGGCAAGTCGACATTACTCGGGATCAGCAAGCGTGGTGACAGTTACTTGCGTACCCTGATGGTTCATGGCGCTCGTGCGGTGCTGAGCTTTGCAGGACTGATAGCACCTCAACGTGGCTGAACGGGGTGATGATAAGGTGGCATACAAATGTGGCAGCAGTAGCACTAGCCAACAAGAATGCCCTTGTTATTTTGGCCTTGTTGGTACATAAGTGTGAATTCTGATCCGACGATACCCCGGCATTTGCCGGGACGTAGTCGGACCAGTTGATTTTGACAACGCAGATTAGCGAGGACTTCCAGCGGTTGCGGAGGCAATCTTGACGTGATGGCAAGACAGGTTAGACCATGACCGACATATCCCGGGACTGTCAAAGTGTGTAAAGCACGGTGATCTGATAGCGGAGCCGGTCAGCATATTTCATCAGGTGTAGAAGTTCAGACCTGATCTGACAGTCTCCCGTTTTGACGGCACCCGACTGTCATACATGGACGCCCCCTTTTGCCAAGCCATCTTTTTGTTTAAGCCAAGAACAAGGTTGGGATTGCAGCCATACATCCGGGCTTTTGACGAGGCCGTCGCCTCTGCCCCTAATGGAATATGCTG
>NZ_MUKU01000053.1 GCF_002081825.1 Chromobacterium haemolyticum
CATCGCTCGCATAGTAAAGCGTCTGCGGCGCGTAGTCCTGCAAGGTGGACTGTAAGGCCTTGCCGCTCTGGCCCTGATTGATTTGGCTTTCATCGCCCGTCATATTGCTGGCGACAGGCTGGTAATCGAAGCTCGCCAGAGCGACATTGCCGGATACAATTTGCCGGGAAGACTCCCAAGCGGTTAAGCCATCCTCTTCTTCCGTCGCATCGCTACGGTGAAAGCGAAGACGCTCCATGCTGGCGGCGGGCAATCCAAATGGATCATCAAACAGGATCAGCTGTACTTGCGGCAGCTTGTCTTTCTCAGAGTGGGCAAACCGCCAGCCGTAACCTTCTTCATGCATCAAGCGCACGATGAAGTCATAGTCGCTCTCACGGTACTGTAGGCAGTAGCTGCGCGGCGAAGCCGGACCCACTTGAATGTCCAAGGTTTGAACCCGTGCGAACTGAGCATTATTCGCCTGATGCTCCGCCAGAATCTGCTTAATGATGTCTGGCACGGTCAAGTCCTGGAACACGCGTGAAGTCCGCCGATAGCGCAGCAGCGAAAAAGGAGCCTCCACCGTCAAACCGTACTGAGCGAAACCGCCATCCGCCCCCAGTTGCTTCACCTCAGACACCACCCCGCAGCGTACAAGCTCTTCCCCGGAGGCGGCGGCTATGCCTATCTTTGCGGCCACGCCCAGCAGAGATTTCAGTTCGATGGAGCCATTGGGAGACAGGCAGGTCAATTGATAGCGATAGCTCTCTGAAACGCCTTCCTCGCCTTCCAGAGTCTGGGGCAGCAAGGTTTCAGCCGCGATGCTGCCATCCCCGAGGGACAGTGTGAGCAGGCGATTTTCTTGCGTGAAGGCACTGGAAAAGCTGGCAAGCAGCTGGCTGATATCCATGGAATAGAATGTCCGCAAAGAAAAACCACTTACATAAAGTGGCCTTTTGGTGTTGGTCCACAATGGAGAGCGGTAACATTCTATTTGGATGGGCGGTGACAGAACAAGCGACCTAGGTCAAGGTTTGGCAAGACCCCATCCTAAAGGACAGGGACACCCTCTCCCAAGAGCATCGTTTCATAGTAAAAGCCCGAAAGAATAGGGCTGAATGCCTCTAAGCTACAGCCTTTAAAAAGCAACGGCAAAGCGCATTAATATAGCTCTCGGCTGTATCCAAATAATATATCCGCAATCCAGTTGCCCTATTTAATAAAGATGGCTTTCATCCGGTAAATTGCTACGATGCTACGAGTGAAGATTTTTTCTTCAAACGCGCAGTTTTATAGACACGGCTTGGCTGGATAATTTGTTAGGTGAAAGACTATAGTCATCATGGCAAGCTCAAACAGCAAACATTCCCACCTCTAATAATCTCCACCGAAATTCATTAGTTTATTTCCCAGCCCAAAGGCAACTCTGGGTAACTGATCCAGTAGCTCAGACATTCCCTATCAAGGGTATCGCTCCATTGATAGATGCCCACCCCTGTGTAGTAGAAGACCGGCTTCCTGTCAATGTAAGCAATAATGTCAGCTCGGTGGCGATAAAATGGAGAGGCCAACATATCACTGACAGACACCTCATCTATACAAACCATATCAGATATCTTGCCGTGCTGCCTCGCGCAATGTTCAAACTGCGATAGCTCGTTATCCGGCAAAGATAAAACATGTTGCGCCACCACTTGGGCAAATGAACTCTTAAATGACAGCAACCCCATACAGGAAGGATGTTTATACGCATATTCTTCTGGATTCATGGCAAAGCACTCCGATCAAGCAAAGCTGATGGGATTTTATAAGATTTGAGGATATTTCAAGACGCAAAAACAACTGTTCACGACGGCAAAAAAACATGCTAAAGTTAACACATTTTACAAATAGTTCAAGAAAGAACAATTCAAATGCAGCCAATCACATCTAAGCTTATTAGCAACGACTGCATAGAAGCTGTTATTGAAGAGAGCAAAAACGCACCTCGAAAACGCACGCCAATCCTCATCCATAGCAGCTACGATGAGATCCCTCAACGCTTCGTGAACTGCATGGCGTCGGACTCTTACATCAAGCCGCACAAGCATGAAAGTGATAATCAATGGGAGCTGTTAACTTGGATATCTGGAGAAATGCTTGTTATCATTTTTGATGATGCAGGCAAAATACTGAACAAGGTTGAGATAAGTCAGAACTGCAACCGCGTAATTGAGATACCGCAAAATTTGTATCACAGCTATGTCCCTTTATCCGACTGTGCATATCTTGAGATACGGAACTGTAGCTTTACTTATGGGCGGCCAGAAGTAGATCGTACATTTGCCGACTGGGCACCTGACGAAGGCGAACACGAGGTAAAAAACTTTACCACTTGGCTGAAAGAAGCTGATATTGGAAAACGGTATGAACAAGAGCGACAATTATTTTCAGATAATAAACTATAGTCCCGTCCCAACTTTCTGGAAGAATGCGGAACGATTCTTCATGGGGTGCAACCAAAAATTTCTTGATATGGTTGAAGTTGAGGATATAGACACCCTTATCAAAAAACGAGATATAGATCTGCCTTGGGCACACAATTGGGAACTCTTTGAAAAAGATGATAGGCTTGTTTTAGAGACGGGACAGACTGTCACTAGACTCGAACAAATACCTTCTGGAAATGGCGACTCCATTTGGTCAGAAACTATTAAGCACCCAATCATACAAGATGGCAAGACCGTGGGATTGGTCGGATTTTGTAAAGACGTCACGATTGAAAGAAGACTGCAAGAGATAGAGCGTGAACGCAGCGTTGATAAACTACATTTACAACTTGCCAACTTAGTTGACAAGTTCATGAATGATGCACAGCACACTAAACTATCCATCCTAAACCAGCGTCTAGGCATAAATCACGGCGATAGCAAAAAAAGTAGAATACAAATAAGTCTAAGCAATAGAGAGCAGGAGATAATTTACTATCTATCCATCTACAAATCCCCAAAAGAGATCGCAAAAATATTATCAACGATTCATGGCAAAGACATTTCAATTCGTGCGGTGCAAACAGCCATTAGCGATAGGCTTTATGTAAAGTTCGATGTAAACACGACAAGTCAGCTATTAGAGCGAGCAGCCGCATACAGTCTCATCCCTCTGCGCATGCCTAGTTAAAAATGATCTGAATAAGTCATCCTCAAGAAAACCAGCACCTTGCCAATCAATGAGAACAACCATTGAAAGCAATGCCAGCGGGATAAAATAGTCGATACCATCTTCCTGACACGACGCAAAAACCTGCCCTAGCCAATCTGAATTTTAGAAGCTCGGACCCGATCTGAAATTCTCCCGCTTTGATGGCACCTGACTGTCAGATCAAATCGGAATTTTTACACATTCATGTCGACCAGGACGAGTTCAAGTCTATCCTTTCGCACCAACCCTGATTGTACCCATACCTCTTGCAAAACGCTTGGGCTAAGCCCTCCCTACCGTCGTAGCAAAGCGGCTCGGCTCAACACGCTGTTTTCCGTTTATCTTGCATTATCTTTGTCCCGCCCAAGCTCCAAACTGTTCCTCGGAACCTGTTCAAAACTTGCTGCGCTTCAGCGATACATCGTTAAAACAAGCTTGCTCATGCTTCGTATAAACACTCTGCTTCCCCAGCCGCTTGAGCCTTAGCCGGCAAGCACGCTCCCGAATCACAAACGCAGGCCATGAAAAACGCCCTCGAAGCGCAGACTCGTCGAGGGCGTTGGATTTAGCGCGATGGAATCAAGCGCTGGCGGCGGTTTGCTTGTCCATCATGATTTTCAGAATCTGCGCATCAGTCTGCACCATTCCCTGGCTGGCCAGCTTGCCCAGGTTGGCGATGGAGGCGTCCAGCTCACATTCCACAATGCCGTCGCTGCCCGCCACGCACACGCCGTCCAGCGCCATCAGTACCGCCTTGTAAGCTGACCCCGCCGAAGTGGACACCTTCATCGCGCAGCTATTGGACGCGCCGTCGCAAATCATGCCGGCCAAGTCGCCTATCATGCTGGAAATGGCCATGCCCGCCACCGCGTAGCCGCCGCCCAGCAACTGAGCCATCCCCGCCGCCGCGCCCATGGACGCGGTAGTGACCGCGCACAGCGCGGACAGCTTGGGCAGCCGGGCGTGAATATAAATGGCCATCAAGTGCGACAGCATCAGCGCTCGCGTCAGCCCCTCGCGATCGGCGCCGACATGCTCGGCCACCACCACCACCGGCATGGTAGCGGCAATGCCCTGATTTCCGGAGCCGGAGTTGCTCATCGCCGGCAGGGTGGCGCCGCCCATGCGGGCGTCGGACGCCGCGGTGGTGCGGGTGAGGATGCGGGTCAACAGATTGTCCGACAACAATCCGGCGCTCACCTGCTTGTGCAGGGTTGCGCCAATGTGCAGGCCAAACTGTCCCCCCATGCCCGCTCGCGACAGCGCCTCGTTCAGCGTGGCCGCCTCGTGGATGAAATCCATCGCCTCCAGCGGAGCCTGGGTGGCGAAGTCGTAAACATCCCGCGCCGTCGCGTCGGAAAAGTCGTACGCGGCGCCGGCCTGGCCGGAACTCTCGAGTTCAGCGCGGAACAACGCCGCGCCATTGCGCTCGATCAGCACCACATGGGTGTGCGAGTCGGCGATGCAGACCCGGGCCACTTCGTCGCCGGCGAACACTCGGGCTTCCGAATACAGGATATTCGGCACGTCCGCGATGCTCAGCGTCACGCGCTGCTCGGCGAGCATGCGTTTGGCGGCATCCACCACTTCGCCGCTCAAACCCTTGAGCACCTCCAGCTTGCCGTCCGGGTCGCCTCCTAGCGCGCCCACCGCGGCGGCGATCTGCAAGCCCACCGCGCCAGTGCCCGGCACCGTCACGCCCATGCCGTTCTTCATCAGATTGGGCGAAACCCGCGCTTCGATGCGTTCCGGCGCGCGGCCCAGCGTCTTGGCGGCGATGGCACAGGCCAGGGCCAATGAAATCGGCTCGGTGCAACCCAGCGCCGGCGCCACTTCCGCGCGCGCCGCCTTGACGAACTTCGGCCACAGATCGGTGTTGAGAGTTGGTGTACACATAGTGATTACGCTTTCAAATCAAGTAAATGCCTTGCCGCCGCCCCACAAGGCGGGCCGGCGGCGAAAATCAGGAGAAAGCCAGGAACGGCGACACGCAGAGCAAAAGGCCGGTGGCGATGATGATCTTGAGCGCGGCGCCCTTGTATTTGTGCAGGAAGGGCACTTGGTAAACCAGATAGGCCGGGATCAAACAGCCCACCAAGCCAAAAACCGGGCTGCAGATCGAAGTGAAGCTCAGCACCGGCGCGTTCAGCACGATGGCGCCCCAGGACAGCAAGACGGTGAACACCATGATGCCCTTGGCCACCCACTCAGGCCGGATACGCTCCTCCGGCATCACCCGGCGCAGCAGATTCATCGCCAGGCCCTGGCAGGCCTCGCGGAAGCCCAGATAAACGCCGAAATACGCGGTCATCACCGCAAAAATATTCAGGATCAGGCTGAACAGCTTCACCATATCGCCCGGCATGCTGCTGGCCACCATGGCCAAAGCGGAAATGTTTTCATGCGAGGCCTTGACCGCCTGCTCGTGCCCCATCGCCAAGGTAAAGGACACCGCGTAGAAAAAGACGGTAACGAAGAGGATGCCGAAGGCGATGTTCATCGCCCGCATTGCCTTGTACTGCGCCACTTTCCGCGACTTTTCCCGCGCGCGGTAGGAAATCACCATCGGGCTCAGGCTTTGAATGAACAGGATGGAGGTCAGCGTGAACGGCAGCATGACGATGGCGTCCTTGATCAGGCGGCCCAGCGAGGGGAAAGCGCCCACATTGACCATTCGCCATTCCGAAACCATGGCCAGGCCCAGCACCGCCACCACGCCCAGCTTGGTCAACACCATGCCGGTGGAAATCTTGAATAGCAGTTGCTCGCCACGGGAAGCCAGCGCCACCAGCAGACAGATCAGCCCCAAGCCATAGAAGGGATTGGCGGACAGCAGCGTCTCGGTCACACCGAAGCTATGCAGAAAGGAGGCGCTGTCGTTAGTGATGGCGGTTGAATACACAAAAACCCAGATCACCAGCATGATGAAGTAGAGCGCCCCCAGCAGAATGCCCCAGTTCTTGCCCAGATAGCCGCTGATCACGCTGGGGTAATCCTTGCACTCCGGCGACTCCGCCAAGGTGTTGATGAACAGACGCTGGAACAGATACATCGCCGGATAGCCGATGACGGAAGACAGCAGGAACACCCACAAGCCCATTAGCCCCACCTGCACCGGCAGGAACACGATGCCGGCGCCTATCGCCATGCCTATGCTCATCACGACCCAACCGCGGTCGATGCCGTCGAAACGCACCGCCTCCCGCCATTCCGCCTCGCTCATTCCCGCGCGCTCGGCAGCGCTTGCCCTGGGCTTGACGCCCACTTGGGTGATGTCCATACTCGTTGTTCCTTTAGTGGTTCATCTACTGTCTCAAGCCCTCCGGCGCCAACCGGATGCTTGGGTTTCCCCGCCGCGTTGCGCCAACAGCGCGTGAAAGGATTCTCGGACGCGTATCGGAAGCCCTCAGTCGCGGCACTGCTTCAGATAGCGGTAAAGAGTGGGTTCGGAAATCTCCAACGCCTGCGAAGCCTTGCCGACGAATCCGCGGATAGAGAACAAGCCCCGCTGATTCAGCTCCCTGATCACCTCCAGTTTTTCATCGCCGGACAAGCGCGTAGGATCAATCGCGTATTGCTCCAGCACGCCCTGCATAATCCCCACGCCAACATCATCAATGCCTAGCGACAAGGTTTCCTGATGCGAGTCGTGAGACAGTTCCACCGGCAGCAGAGCCTGTACCGCCTCCAGCGCGCGCTTGTAGCGGCTGTCGTCGGAGTTGACGCAGAGCATGGCCTGCACGCGGCCGGTCTCGTCCTTGATCACCAGGGTGGACGAACGCAGCGACACTCCGCCTCGGGTCTTGCTGCGGTAGTTCAGCCGATAGTTCTCGCCCCCCTTGGCGGAGCACTCCCGCGCCATGCACAAGGCGAGGTCGGTGGCCGGGGCGCCGACGCTGCGGCCGGACACATGCCCATTGCGGATGATTTTGAGCGAGGCGCTGGGATCGGATAGATCGTGCACAGCCACTTCGCTGTCCGGCCCCAACAGGGCCGACACGAAATCGGCGAGCACTTCCGCGTCAAGTTGCAGTTTCATGGCGATGACAAAAAAATTATCACGATGAGATTCTATGCATCACCATTCAGCCATGTCATGCGCAACCACAAGCGCATTTGACGCGCGTCAAATCCATAGTCGCAGTGAAGTTTTACGAAGCCGGCATCCAATGAAAAAACCTGCTGAAATAGCGGGTTGCACGATTCGGCGCGGCGGTATCGGCCAAGAGCGTTTCGGCCGCCAGGCCCTTTCTCAGAAAACCTCGTCGGACAGCAAACGCCTGGCGAACAAATCCACCGGCGTGTCCGGAATGAAGTCCAAACGCACCTGCCCCTCCACCGCGAAGCCCAGCTTGCTCAACACGCGCGCGGAGCCGGCATTGTCCGGATGCACCAAGCCCACCAGCCGGTCCAGCGCGTAAACATCCCGCGCTAGGCGCAGACAGGCGCGACCGGACTCGGTGGCCAGGCCCAAACCCCAGTACTCCGGCAGAAAGCGATAGCCCAATTCCACCGCGTCCACCGCCGTCATGTATTTCAGGCCACTGAAGCCTATTACTTCGCCGCTATCCTTCCACACGCAGGCCACTCGGCCAAAACCATGCCGCTCATAATCCGCTAGCGGGCCGTCGCGCATTGCCTGCAAAGCTTGCTCGGGCGAGCCAAAAGGCGTGTTGCCGACATAGCGGATGGCCTCGGCCACGGTACCAAGCCGGTAAAAGGCGTCCAGATCATCCTCCTTGAAAGGCCGCAAAATCATGCGGCCGGTATCCACTGCTTGCATTTCTGCCTCCCAAGCCGTTTGCAATATCATGACAATGGAAACAATCTGCCAGCAATCATCCGTCAACGCCATATTTTTTGCGCTGCAACAAATCAGCGCGGCAGGCGCGCCCAGCGGCTCAGCTGATATACTGTCGCTTTGATTTCCCCCGCCGCAGAACCCCGCCATGAACGATCTGTTTGCCCATGAACCGAAAAAACCGCTGGCCGAAGCGCTACGTCCCGGCCGCCTCGACGAGGTGATCGGCCAACGGCACTTGATCGGCCCTGGCAAACCGCTGCGGCTGGCCGTGGAGGCGCGCACCCCGCACTCGATGATTCTGTGGGGCCCGCCCGGCGTCGGCAAGACCACGCTGGCGCGCATTCTCGCCGCCAGTTTCGACGCCGAATTCATCCCGCTGTCGGCAGTGTTCTCCGGCGTCAAGGACATCCGCGAGGCGGTGGAGCGCGCGCACGCCGCGCTGCAGCGCTCCGGCCGCCACACCATTCTGTTCGTCGACGAAGTGCACCGCTTCAACAAGAGCCAGCAGGACGCCTTCCTCCCCTTTGTCGAATCCGGCCTGCTCACCTTCATCGGCGCCACCACGGAAAACCCCTCCTTCGAGGTCAACTCCGCGCTGCTGTCGCGCGCCCAGGTCTATGTTCTGAACAGTCTGGACGAGGAGGAGCTGCGCCAGTTGTTCGAACGGGCCGCCGCCAACGGCGCGCTGGAGGGGCTGAGCTTCGACGACGCCGCCATCGATACGCTGACCGGCTACGCCGACGGCGACGCCCGCCGCTTCCTCAACCTGCTGGAGCAAACCCGCACCGCCGCCTACGCCCGCAAGACCGGCCAGATAGACCGCGACTTTCTGTCCGAGGTACTGACCGTCAACGCGCGTCGCTTCGACAAGGGCGGAGACGATTTCTACGACCAGATCTCCGCGCTGCACAAATCGGTGCGCGGCTCCAATCCGGACGCGGCGCTGTACTGGCTGACGCGGATGCTGGACGGCGGCGCCGACGCGCGCTACCTGGCGCGCCGACTGGTGCGCATGGCCTGGGAGGATATCGGCCTGGCCGACCCGCGCGCGATGCAGATCGCCAACGACGCCGCCGCCACATATGAACGGCTGGGCAGCCCGGAAGGCGAACTTGCGCTGGCTCAAGCCGCGCTGTATTTGGCCGTAGCCGCCAAGAGCAACGCCGGGTACAAGGCGTATAATGAGGCCCGCGCCTTCATCAAACAGGACAAATCCCGGCCGGTGCCGGTACACTTGCGCAATGCGCCCACCCGGCTGATGAAGGAGTTGGGCTACGGCCACGAATACCGCTACGCCCACGACGAACCCCATGCCTACGCCGCCGGAGAGACCTATCTGCCGGAAGGGCTCGAGGACATGCGCTGGTATCAGCCGACTCCGCGCGGACTGGAAAGCAAAATACGGGACAAGCTGGATTTCCTGCGTCAGCTCGACGACGACGCCCGGCAAGACTCCGAATAAGTGAAAGAAACAGGACCAACCTAACCATGCTCGACATCAATCTGCTTCGCAACGACATCGAAGCCGTCGCCGCCCGTCTGGCCGGCCGCGGCTATACCCTGGACACCGCAGCCTTCAACCAGCTGGAGTCCGAACGCAAATCCCTGCAAACCCGCATGCAGGAACTGCAAGCCAAGCGCAACGCCTCATCCAAGCAGATCGGCGTGGCCAAGGGCAAGGGCGAAGACGTGTCAGCCATCCTGGCCGAAGTGGCGACGCTGGGCGACGAATTGAAAGCCGCCGAGCAAGGCTTCGACGCGGTGCAAAAGCAGTTGGACGCCTGGCTAATGTCCATCCCCAACCTGCCGCACGAATCGGTGCCGGCGGGCAAGGACGAAAACGACAATGTGGAAGTGCGCCGCGTCGGCGTGCCGCGCCAGTTCGACTTCGAGGTCAAAGACCATGTCGACGTCGGCGCGCCGCTGGGCCTGGACTTCGACACCGGCGCCAAGCTGTCCGGCGCGCGCTTCACCGTGCTCAAGGGCGACATCGCCCGGCTGCACCGCGCCATCGCCCAGTTCATGCTGAACACCCATACCGGCGATCACGGCTACGTCGAGCATTACACTCCCTACATCGTCAACGACAGCGCGCTGCTGGGCACCGGTCAGCTGCCCAAGTTCGCCGAGGACATGTTCAAGGTGACCAAGGGCGGCGAAGAAGGCAATGTGGACCAGTACCTGATCTCCACCTCGGAAATCACGCTGACCAACACCGTCAGCAACAGCATCCTCAAGGCTGAGGAACTGCCGCTGAAACTGACCGCGCATTCGCCCTGCTTCCGTTCCGAAGCCGGCAGCTACGGCCGCGACACCCGCGGCATGATCCGCCAGCACCAGTTCGACAAGGTGGAGATGGTGCGCATCGAGAAGCCGGAAGACTCCTACGCCGCGCTGGAAGAGATGGTCAGCCACGCCGAGAACATCCTCAAGGCGCTGGAACTGCCCTACCGCGTGATCACGCTGTGCACCGGCGACATGGGCTTCGGCGCCGCCAAGACTTACGATCTGGAAGTCTGGCTGCCGGCGCAGAACACCTATCGCGAAATCTCCAGTTGCTCCAACTGCGAAGCCTTCCAGGCACGCCGCATGATGGCGCGCTACAAGGACGAAAACGGCAAGAACCAGCTGGTGCACACGCTGAACGGCTCCGGCCTGGCGGTGGGACGCACCCTGGTGGCGGTGCTGGAAAACTACCAGAACGCCGACGGCAGCGTGACCATCCCGGCGGTGCTGCGGCCTTACTTTGGCGGCCGCGACAAAATCGGCGGTTAAACTCAAGCCTGGCTTAAAACCGACACAAGACAACGGCGCCCATCGCGGGCGCCGTTTTTCACATCCGCGCCGCCAGCAACGCTTCGAACTCCGCTCGCGGCAGCGGCTTGCTGAATAGATAGCCCTGGCCCAGCCGGCAGCCCTGCCGCAGCAGGAAATCACGCTGCGACTCCAGCTCTACGCCCTCGGCCACCAGTTCCAACCCCAGGCTGCGTCCTATCGAAATGATGGCGCTGGTGATGGCCGCGTCGTCGCCGTCATGGTGCAGGTCCATGATGAAGGAACGATCAATCTTCAAGCCCTTGACCGGCAGCCGCTTCAAATAGGACAGCGAGGAATAGCCGGTGCCGAAATCGTCGATGGACAAATAAACGCCCAACTCGCGCAGCCGCTGCAAAGCCTCCACCATGCCGCTATCCTCGTCCATCGCCACGCTCTCGGTAATCTCCAGCTCCAACTCGCCGCTATCCAGGCCATGCCGGCGCAGCGTGCACGCCACCGTGTCGGCGAAGCTGCCGTATTTCAGCTGGCGACCGGACACATTGACCGCGATGCGGCCGGGCTCCAGGCCCATGGCATGCCACTGAGCCCAGTCTCGGCAAGCGGTGTCCAGCACCCACTCGCCCATCGGCACCATCAGCGAGCCGTCCTCGGCGATCGGGATGAACTTGGCGGGCGCCATCAGTCCCAGTTCGGGATGACGCCAGCGCAGCAAGGCCTCGGCCCCTACCACCCGCCGCGTGGCCAATTCCACCTTGGGCTGATACCACACCTCCAGCTCCTCCTGCGCCAGCGCGCGGTGCAGGCTGTACTCCAGCTTCAGCCTCTCCATCGCCCGCGCGTTCATGTCCGAGGTGTAGAACTGGAAATTGTTCTTGCCGCGCTCCTTGGCCTGGTACATCGCCGAGTCCGCGTTCACCAACAGGGCGTCCGCGCTGACCCCGTCCTCCGGATACATGCTGATGCCTATGCTGGCCGAGATGAACAGCTCGTGGCCGGTCAGGCCGGACTGTTCGGTGACGCCGTCCAGCAACTGCTGCGCCAGCGCCGCCACCTGGGTCACCCGTTCCACCACCGGCAGCAGCAGGATAAACTCGTCGCCGGACAACCTGGCCACGGTGGAGTGCGGCGGCGCGTACTGCAGCAGCACCGAGGCGATGCGCACCAGCAATTCGTCGCCGGCATGATGACCCAGCGTATCGTTGACCAGCTTGAAGCGGTCTAGGTCGACGAACAACAGCGCGAATTGGGCCCGCGTCGGTTGCGCCCGCTCTATCGCCTCCTGCAGCCGCTCCAGGAACAGGGTCCGGTTGGGCAAGCCGGTCAAGGCGTCGTGATTGGCCAGAAAATGTAGCCGCTCCTCGGACTGCTTGCGCTGGGTGATATCGGAAAACACCGCCACATAATGCAGGCATTCGCCGTCCGCGTCGCGGATGGCGGTAATGCTCAGGTGCTCGGTGTACAACAGGCCGCCCTTGCGGCGGTTGACCACCTCGCCCTGCCAGACCCCGTTCTCTTTCAGGCTTTGCCACAGCTTCTGATAGAAATCCGCCGGCTGCCGACCAGATTTGAGCAAGGCGGGCGTGCGGCCCAGGGCCTCCTGGCTGCTATAACCGGTGATGCGGCTGAACGCCGGATTCACCATCTGGATCACCCCGTTGCCGTCGGTGATCAGGATGCCTTCCAGCGTTGATTCGAACACCTTGTCCGCCAGTAGCAGGCTGCGCCGCGAATGCAGCAGCGCATCGTCGCGCTCGCGCAAGGCGGAATGCAGCTCCTGCAAAAACTCTTGTTCCACCAACTGGATGATGTCGCGGAACCCCAGCAACTGCAGCAGCCTTCCATCAGCGTCGTACACCGCCAGATGCCGAATCTTGTGCTGCAGGATCAACTGCCTGGCTTGCAATAGGCTGCTGCCCTCGCGCACGCCCAAGAGCGGCCAGGAGCAGGCTTCGGCCAGCGTCGCCGGGGCGCGTCCCTCGGCCAGTAGCCTCAATAGATCGCGCAAGGTCAGGATGCCGTAGTCCCCGTTGTCGAAACTCACCGCCAAAGCCGTGGCGCCTTGACGCCGCATCAAGGCCAGCGCCTCTTCAGGCGAGCCCTGAGCGCCCAGCAAACATAAGGGCGCGGCACGGTCCGCCACCACCCGCCGCACGCTCAGAAAGGATTCGCTGCCCTGGCTCAACACGATATCGGTCAGTGACACCACGCCGCACATCTCGCCAGCCTGTTCCACCAGCGCATGGCGGATGCCGCGTTCGCGGAACAGGACCACCGCCTCGTTCACCGGTAGATTATGCGGCAGCACCACCAAGGGCGTACTCATCGCGCCGCCCACCGGCCTCATGCCGACCACGCCGTCCAACCGGTCCAGCGCCAACGCGTCGGCTTCGGTCCAAATCCCCAGCGGTCGTCCCGCCTCGTCCTGCACCACGATGGAACCGCAGCCCGCCAGCAGCATGCGCCGCGCCGCCTCCGCCAGCGACGTATCCGCCGCGCACGCCAGGATATCCGGGGTAGAGATTTCTTTTATACACTGTTTTAAGCAATACATTAACAATCCAACCCGGGCTATTCACGGAAAAATTCCAAATGGCATTATAACGATGCAAATCGCCGTCATATAGTCGGATTGCAACAGCCCCGCTCTACAGCGGCATCGAGGCTTCTTACCCCCTCTCAAATCCCGCCGGTTTCTTCCTCAAGACATTCCTTTTGCATTCAGTAAATCGTCAAATACTCATATACATGATCTAGAACAAGGCGCGATGCGGAGCGTGGCTGCTAGGCTGACAACAGAATCGGCGAATTTAAACTCGCCATGAAAATGACAAAGGTATTGCGCGGTGCAGCAAAATCACTTGTTGGAACGGCGGCAATGCGCATAGTCAGCCCAACCACCCACACAGCGACACAAGCACCATGAGCCAACAACGCATCCACCTATCGGTTCAGGGCCGGGTTCAAGGCGTCGGCTTCCGTCCCTTCATCTGGCGCACGGCCAGCGAGTGCGGCCTCACCGGCTTTGTCCGAAACAGCGGCGAAGGCGTCACGCTGGAACTGCAAGGCGAGCCGCAGGCGCTGAGCGCCTTCCGCCAGGCGCTTCGAACCCGCCTGCCGCCGCTGGCGCACATCGACGCGCTGCAGGAGCGCGATATTCCGCTGCGCGACACAGAACAGCGCTTTCAAATCGAGGAAAGCAGCGGCGCGGTCACCCACGCCAGGCTGCCGGCCGACGTCGCCACCTGTCCGCGCTGCGTGGAAGAACTGTTCACTCCCGGCGACCGCCGCTACCGCTTTCCTTTCATCAACTGCACCGATTGCGGGCCGCGCTACACTGTCACCCACCGGCTGCCCTACGACCGCGCCAACACCAGCATGCTGGCCTTTCCGCTGTGTCCGGTCTGCCGCCAAGAATACCTTGACCCGAACAGCCGCCGCTTTCACGCTGAACCCACCGCCTGCCCGGTGTGCGGCCCCAAGCTGCAGCTGACCGACCGCTTTGGCCAGAGTCTGAACGGCGACCCCATCGTGGGCGCGGTGCAAATCCTCAATATGGGCCGCAGCATAGCGATGAAAGGCCTGGGCGGCTTCCATCTGGTCTGCGATGCGGCCAGCCCGGCGGCGGTGGCGCGGCTGCGCCAGCTCAAACACCGTCCCGGCAAACCGCTGGCCATCATGGCGCTGAACGTGGAGTCCATTCGCGCGCTCTGCCACGTCAGCGAAGAAGAAGCCGCCTGGCTGCAACGCCCGGAGCGCCCCATCGTGCTGCTGAACAAAAAACCCGAAGCCGACCAACTGCTGCCGGACATTGCCCCCGGCCTGTCGGCTCTGGGCGTGATGCTGCCCTATACCCCGCTGCAATGGCTGCTGTTCCACGAAGCGCTGGGCCGTCCGCCCGGGACCAGTTGGCTGCGTCAGCCCTGTTCGCGGTTATGGGTGATGAGCAGTGCCAATTTGTCCGGCGAACCTATCGTCACCGGCAATCAAGAGGCGCGCGAACGGCTGAATCAGGTAGCCGACGTCTTTCTGCTGCACAACCGCGCCATCGTCACTCGTTGCGACGACAGCGTGGTGTCGCTGGAGCGACGGCGGCCGCTGCTGTTCCGTCGCGCGCGCGGCTTCGTGCCGGACCCGGTGCCGTTGGCGCTGGACGGCCCGCCGGTGCTGGCGCTGGGCGCCTATATGAAGGCCACCGTCACCGTATTGCGCGGCAAGGACGCCTTCGTGTCGCAATACATCGGCGCGCTCAACCACCCTCTGACCTGCGAGGCGCTGCAACAAGCGGCCGACCACTTGCTCGACCTCACCGGCGTCGCTCCGCAGGCAGTGGCTTGCGATCTGGAAACCGGCACCTACTCCAGCATGCTGGCCGAACACCTGTCCAAGCAATGGGAAGTGCCGCTGATCCGGGTTCAGCACCACCATGCCCACCTGGGCGCGGTGCTGGCCGAACACGGCGTGGCGGAACCGGCTTTGGGCTTGGCGCTGGACGGCTATGGCCTGGGTCACAACAACGGCGCCTGGGGCGGTGAAATGATGCTGGTGGACGGCGACAGCTGCGAACGCATCGGCCACATCTCGCCGTTGCCGCTGCCCGGCGTGGGACGCAGCCGGCTACCGCCCTGGAAACTGGCCGTGGCCTTATGGCAAACCCTGGAACTGGGACCGCTGCCGCCGCGGCTGGCGGCCCAGCCCGGCGCCCAACAATTGGAGAAGCAACTCTCTATCCGCCGAGACTGCCAGGACAGCACCAGCTTGGGCCGCTGGTTCGGCGCCGTCGCCGGCCTGACCCGCCAATGCGGGGTGGAAACCTTCGAAAGCGAAGCCGCGCAAAGACTGGAGGCTCAGGCCGAACCCGCGGAGCCGCTGGCCGGCAGCTGGCGCACCCAAGCCAATCTGCTTGACCTGACGCCGCTGGCGCGCCATCTGTGTCAACTGGACGACGATCAAGCCATCGCCAGCCTATGGCACGCCACATTGGCCGCCGCGCTGGCGGACTGGGCGATCAAGGCGGCGCGCACCACCGGCACCCGCATCGTGGCGCTGGCCGGCGGCTGCTGCGGCAATCGCCAGTTGATGGCGCAACTGCTGCCGCGGCTGGAACAGGCCGGCCTGCGCCCGCTGACTGCGGAACAGCTGCCGCCCAACGACGGCGGCCTGAGCCTGGGCCAAGCCTGGGTGGCGCGCCAGCGCCTGCTGCGCCGAAGCTGAAATGAAAACGGCGCGTCGCCCAAGGGCGACGCGCCGCGCAGATCGGCTCTTGTCGGCGGATCAGGACGATAGGCGCTCGCCCCACAAATCGTGCTCGCTGCAATCGACGATCTTCACCGAATAGAACTCGCCCGCGCGCATGCCAGCGGCGTCCTCAACGAACACCAGACCGTCGATCTCCGGCGCATCCGCGTAGCTGCGGCAAATCGCCGTGCCTTCGTCGTCGATCTCGTCCACCAACACCTGCATGGTCTGGCCGACTCGGCGCTCCAGGCGACGCGCGCTGATTTCTTCCTGCACCGCCATGAAACGCTCTTTGCGCGCTTCCTTCACCTCTTCCGGCACCGGGTTCGGCAAATCGTTGGCAGTCGCGCCTTCCACCGGCGAATAGGTGAAACAGCCGACGCGGTCCAGCTCCGCCTCGCGGATGAAGGTCAGCAGTTCTTCGAAGTCCTCATCGGTCTCGCCAGGGAAGCCGACAATGAAGGTGGAGCGGATCACCAGTTCCGGGCAGATCTCGCGCCACTTCTTGATGCGCGCCAGCACATTGTCGCTATTGGCCGGACGCTTCATCAGTTTCAGCACCTTCTGGCTGGCGTGCTGGAACGGGATGTCCAGATAGGGCAGGATCTTGCCATCGCGCATCAGCGGAATCACCTCGTCCACGTGCGGATACGGATAGACGTAGTGCAGACGCACCCAGATGCCGTGGCGGCCCAGTTCCTCGCACAGCTCGGTCATCCGAGTCTTCACCGGACGACCGTTGTGGAAGCCCAGCTTGTACTTGGTGTCCACGCCGTAAGCCGACGTGTCCTGCGAGATCACCAGGATTTCCTTGACTCCGGCCTTGGCCAGATTCTCCGCTTCGCGCAGCACATCGTGAATGGGCCGGCTTTCCAGATCGCCGCGCATGGACGGAATGATGCAGAAGGTGCAACGGTGATTGCAGCCTTCGGAAATCTTCAGATACGCGTAATGCTTGGGCGTCAGCCGCACGCCGATGTCCGGCACCAGATCGACGAAGGGATCGTGCGGCTTGGGCAGATGGGCATGCACCGCGCTCATCACCTCGTCGGTGGCGTGCGGGCCGGTCACGGCCAAGACCGACGGATGCGCGTCCCGCACCACGTCGCCCTTGGCCCCCAGACAGCCGGTGACGATGACCTTGCCGTTCTCGTTCAAGGCTTCGCCAATCGCGTCCAAAGACTCGGCCACGGCGGAATCGATGAAACCGCAGGTGTTGACCACCACCAGGTCGGCGCCGGCGTAGCTGCCGGAAATATCGTAGCCTTCGGCGCGAAGGCGGGTCAGGATCTGCTCGGAGTCGCTGGAGGCTTTGGGACAGCCCAGCGACACGAAGCCGATACTTGGAATCTTGTCTGCCATGATGATGGCCTTGCTGAAGAAAAACGCGAGAGTATACAACGATTTGACAGGCGATGCGCAGCGTTGCGAGGGGTTGGGCGCGCGGGCTCGTAGATTCGTTTTCGCCGGCCCCGCGCCGGGCTGGATGCGGACGCCGGCAAGCAACGCTCCCCTTTCAGACCTCACTTGATAGTAAAATCCGACGCCTCCATATAGGCCAGAGCCCGTCAACCCCTCACACCATACCGATATGAAAATTCTCGTTTCACGCATGGAGTCCCTGATTTTCGCCAGCCGCTGGCTGCAGGCTCCGCTCTACCTTGGGCTCATCGTCGCCCAAGGGGTGTATGTCTACAAGTTTCTGCTCGAACTGATCCACTTGGTCGCCGACGCCTCCAGCATGACGGAAACCCAGATCATGCTGATCGTGCTGGGCCTGATCGACGTAGTGATGATCGCCAATCTGCTGATCATGGTGGTGGTGGGCGGCTACGAGACTTTCGTCTCCAAGATCGACAGCCTGAACACCCACGAGGACCGGCCGGAATGGCTGTCCCATGTCAACGCCGGCGTGCTGAAGACCAAGCTGTCGCTGGCGCTGATCAGCATCTCCTCCATTCACCTGCTGAAAACCTTTATCAGCGCGTCCAATCTGGGCAGCCCCGGCAATCCGCTCACCGAGCAGGGCGTGATGTGGCAGGTGGTGATCCACTGCACCTTCCTGCTGTCCGCGCTGGTGATGGCCTGGACCGACAAGCTGATGCAAAGCAAGCACTAGGAACCGCGGAGCGGCGCGCGATACGGCGCTAAAACGGCCTCGTCAAGCGCAACGCCTTGTCACGCCCTGGCTCACAAAACGTAAACAGACGGGCTCAGTCCAAGCGTTCGGCGCAGTAAAAAGCGCCGGGCACCGGACACCCCGCCTCCTCCCGCAACATCATGTCCTGTCGTTCCATCAGCAGCAGCCCGCACGCCGCCAGTTGCGCCGCCACCCAGTCCGGATCATGCAGATAGCGCCCGCAGGGCTGCAGCTGGTGGCCTTCGGGCAAGGGCCGCGGCGCGCGCTCGATGCTGAACAGCAACAGGCCGCCCGGCTTGAGCGCGCGCGCCATCCAGTTTAAGGCCGGCCCCAAATCGCCAAAATAGCTGAGAGTATCCAGGCAGCAGATCAAATCGCGAGCCGGAGGCTGCTCCATCAGGAATTCGATGATGTCGCCTTGAGTCAAGACGTCGTACACGCCCTTGTCCACGGCGCGCCCCAGCATCTCGCCGCTGAGATCCACGCCCTGCAAACGGCGTGCGTACGGCCGCAGCGCAGCGCCGGCCAACCCGGTGCCGCAGCCCAGATCCAGCGCGTCCAGAGCGGCCGTTGGCGGCCCCAGTCGCTTCAGGCATTGCGCCAACCACTGCGGCCCCTGATAACGCAAACTGGCCAGGGTCACGTCAAACGCCTCGGCGTTGGCGTCGAAAGTCCGCCGGATGAACTCGGGACTACATTGCGGAGGCGGCTCCGCTCCGCCGCAGGCGGCAAGCAGATGCAAGGCAACCGGATCGTCCGGCGCCTGCGCCAGCCAGACGCGCAGCAGGGCCAAGGCTTCGTCGCGCCGGTCCAACTCGCAATAGGCCTCGATGCGCGCAATCGGCCCATTCTCGGCCGGCCGCGCCACGATGCCCAGCGCGTTGTGGCGCCGCGCCTCGGCATGGCGTTCCTGGCGCAAATACAGTCCGGCCAGCAGAAAGTGCGCGTCGGCGCAGGCCCCGTCCACCGCCAGCGCGTGCCGGCAAGCCCGTTCCGCGGCGGCCAAATCATCGTCCTGCTCGCAGGCGGCGGCCAGGTTGGTCCAATACATGGGCTGTTCGCCGTCCAGCTCCGCAGCCGCGGCGAAAGCCCGCCTCGCGTCGCCCGCGCGCCCCTGACGCGCCTGCGCCATGCCCAGGCTGAAATACCAGTCCGCATGGTCTGTTTCCGCAGAAATCGCCTCGCTCAACAAAGATTCAGCCTCCTCAGGACGCTGCGTCTGCAGCAACAGGAAAGCCAGGAAGGATTTGGCGGCGGCGCAAGCCGGCCAATTGAACAAGCAGGAGCGATAACGCCGCTCTGCCTCCGCCCAGTCTCCCTCCAGGTGACTGCGCTGCGCCTCTCGCAAGCAGGCGTTCAAGGCCTCGGCGGACATGTCGCGGCACCTTGCCGGCCCAGCCGGCTCGAATCATCCATTGAGAACAGGGAAAAACGAAACGCGGCGAACGCCGCGCGAGAGAAAGAGACGCCGTCAACGGCGGCCGGCATCCAGCATGCGGGGATAAGCATGGCAAGCTCTCCGGGGGAGCGGCGGATGGAAACGGACAGGCGGCCGTTCCAACCGGCCGCCTCTGTTCAATCTTTGGTGCGCTTAGCGAAGCTTCGGAAAACACACGCGCTTTCCGACGCCGTTTTTAACGTCGCATCGCCAAAGCGCGGCAGATCCTAAACAGGTTTTTAAGACGGGTCTTTGTCGTCCTCGCCGTCCTGCTTGTAAGCCGGGAAGCCGAAGCCGCCGAACAGCTGCTTGGTCTGTTCCTGCATCCGGTTCTGCATATCCAGGAACATGCTGGTGCTCTGCTCCATGTAATTGGCCATCATGTTCTGCACTGCCGGCCCCTGAAATTTCATGAACTCGCCCCACAGATTAGCGTTCAACATGGTGTTGTCACCGTAAATCGCGCGGGTTTGTTCCTGCATCTTCTGCTGCAGCTGGGCGAACAGTTGCAGATTGTTCTCCAGGAAGGGCCCCATCATGCCCTGCATGGCCTGGCCGTAGGAGCGGATGAACTGGGTCAGCACCTCGTAGCTGAACATCGGCATGCCGCCGTTCTCCTCCTCCAGGATGATCTGCAACAGCACACTGCGGGTGATGTCCTCTTGGCTCTTGGCGTCGACGACTTGAATATCCACATTATCAAGCACCAATTGCTTCACATCCCCCAAGGTGATGTAGGAACTGGTGGCGGTATCGTACAGCCGGCGGTTCGGGTACTTTTTGATGACCCGCTTTTCAACACTCATGTAACGCTCCCGGTTTATTTTGGTACGGTGTGCCGTGTGCCGGCAATTTATCATAAATACAACACGCTAGAGTAAATCTTCAGTCAATGCTCCCAATTTTGCTGCAATGCATGATACATTTAGTCGTCATTGTGCAGTGCAAAATTTTTGATTCAGACTATCTCCTTTAAGGTCTCACCCCACAGCCGAGGAATACATTATGTCCATCAGCAATGAGCAACTGAACAAGCTGTCCCTCAACGGTCTGGAAACCATTTTCCGCTTTTCGCAAATCACTTTGGATAGCGCCGAGCGCCTGGTCAAGCTGAACCTGGAAATCTCCAAGCAGTCGCTGGAAGAAAACGTCAAAATCGCCAAACAGCTGAGCGGCGTGACCGACCCGCAAGAAGCGGTCAGCCATCTGAACAAGCTGGCCACCCAGAACATCGACACCGCTCTGGCCAACTCCCGTAATCTGTACGACATCGTTTCCTCCGCTCAAAGCGAACTGACCAAGCTGGCCGAAGAAAATCTGGGCAGCTTCAACAAGTCGTTGATCGGCGCGATCGAGTCCGCGGCCAAAAACGCCCCGGCCGGCTCCGACGCCGCGCTGAACGCGGTGAAAAGCTCGGTGGCCGCCGCCGCCGCCGCGGTCAACACCTTCAGCAAAGCCGCCCAGCAAGTGGTGGAGTTCACCGACAGCAGCGTAAAGGCCGCCACCAGCGCCACCGCCGATGCAGTGAAAACCGCCAGCAAGCGCGCGCCCACCGCTTAAACGCAGTTTGAAGGCTAAAGCACAACCCCGTCCAGCCGACGGGGTTTTTCTTTGCCTTGCGCCGGAGGATGGCATGTGAGCGGCGACAGGTTTACAATCTGCGCCTTAAGCACGTTTCAGGAAACCAATTAGGTTCAGCGCATGAAAATCAGCAGCAATTTTGACGCCGGCAGCATCGAGATCGTCTCCGCCGACAACTACGAAGACATCCAACTGCGCATCCGCCGCGACAATGCGGCCGAATTCGCCCAGTGGTTTTACTTCCGCGTGCAAGGCGCCGCTTATCAGCACTGCACCTTCAACTTTCTGAATGCCGGCGAAAGCGCTTATCCGGATGGCTGGATCTACTACCAGGCGATGGCCTCCTACGACCGCATCAACTGGTTCCGCGTGCCCACCCACTACGAAAACGGGGTGATGACGATAGATCACGTGCCTTTGTCCGGCAGCATCTACTACGCTTATTTCGAACCCTATTCCTACGATCAGCATCTGAACCTGATCGGCCAGGCGCAAGGCTCCGGCCTGTGCCAGGTCAGCGATCTGGGCTTTACCGTGCAGCAGCGCGACATCAATCTGCTGACCATAGGCCACGAAGTGGAATCGGATCTGAAAATCTGGATCATCGCCCGCCAGCACCCCGGTGAAACCATGGCTGAATGGTTCATCGAAGGCCTGCTCAATCGCCTGCTGGACCCGCAAGACCCCACCAGCCGCGCGCTGCTGGACCGCGCCACCTTCTACGTGGTGCCGAACATGAACCCGGACGGCTCGGTGCTGGGCAATCTGCGCACCAACGCCGCCGGCGCCAACCTCAACCGCGAATGGGCGGCCCCCAGCGCGGAGACTAGCCCGGAAGTGCTGGCGGTGCGCAACAAGATGCAGGAAACCGGCGTGGACCTGTTCCTGGATATCCACGGCGACGAGAACATCCCCTATGTGTTCCTGGCCGGCACCGAGGGCGTGCCGTCGTGGAACGAGCGCCTGGAGGCCCTGGCCGACCAATTCCGCCACCACCTGCTGCTGGCCAGCCCGGACTACCAGACCGAGCACGGCTACCCACGAAACGCGCCGGGCAAGGCCAATATGTCCATCGCCACCAACTGGGTGTGTGAAAACTTCGGCTGTCTCGCCTTCACGCTGGAAATGCCGTTCAAGGACAACGCCAATCTGCCGGACGACGACTTCGGCTGGAGCGGACAACGCAGCCTGCGCCTGGGCGAGGCGGCCTTGTCGCCCATCTATGCGATTGCGCAGAACCTGCGCGCCTGAGAACCACCAGGCCGAAACCAAAAAAGCCACGGATCACCGTGGCTTTTTTCATTCTCATTGCCGCTTAAACGTGATCCAGCAATTGCAGCGGATGATCAATGGCGATGTCGGCGCCCCACTCCGCCGGCCGGTCGCTGTCGGCAATGTAACCCCAATTGGCCAACACCGTTTTCATCCCCACGCTGCGGCCGGCTGCGATGTCGCGCTCGGCGTCGCCCACGTACAGGCAATGCTCGGGCGCGATGCCGATCTGATCGGCCGCATAACGCATCGGCCTCGGGTCCGGCTTGGGCACGCCCACGGTGTCGCCGCTGACCGTCACCGCCGGCGCCGTGATAAAAGGCAACGACGGCACCAAGCGGTCGGTGAAGCGCATCGGCTTATTGGTGATGATGCCCCACAGCAATCCCTTGTCCATCAAGCCCTGGATCAGGCCGTTGACGCCGTCGAACAATACAGTCTCGTCAGCGAAGCTGTGCTCGTAATGATCCAAGAAGCGCAAACGATACTCCTCGAAACGAGGATGTTCGCGGTCTATGCCGAAACCCAGGCTGACCAGCCCGCGCGCGCCATGGCTGGCGATGGGCCGCACCGCCGCGTAAGGCTGCGGCGGCAGGCCCTCCTCGGCCAACAAGCGGTTGAGCGCGGCGCCCAGATCACGCGCGGTGTCGGCCAGGGTGCCGTCCAGATCGAATAGAACTGCCTTGATCATGATTCGCTTCAATGAAGGAGCGCGACGTCAGGCTGCCGACCATAAGCAGCCCGCCGGCCCGGTTCAACGTATGGTCTTGCCCAGAAACAGCTTGTAAGCCGGATTCTGGGTTTCCTCGACATAGGGATAGCCCAGATTATCGAGGAAGCGCTGGAACTCGGCATCGTCGCTGGACGGCACCTGAACGCCCACCAATACGCGGCCGTAATCCGCGCCGTGATTGCGATAATGGAACAAGCTGATGTTCCAGTCCACGCTCATCGCTTCCAGGAAACGCATCAGCGCGCCGGGACGGTCCGGAAACTCGAAGCGCAGCACCCGCTCGTCCTTCAACTGCGGCGCATGGCCGCCCACCAAATGACGAATATGCAGCTTGGCCAGCTCATTATCAGTCAGGTCAATGCTCTCCAGCTCGTGAGCGTTCAGGCTGGCGAGTATGCCCTCCAGGTCCTGCTTGCCGCTGATTTGCACGCCGACGAAGACATGAGCGGTGCCTGGATCGGCAAAGCGATAATTGAACTCGGTGATGTTGCGGCCCCCGATCACGGTACAGAAGCGCTTGAAGCTGCCCGGTTTTTCCGGAATGGTCACCGCGATGATGGCCTCGCGCCGCTCGCCCAGCTCGGAACGCTCGGACACATGGCGCAGGCGATCGAAATTCATATTCGCGCCACAGGAGATCGCCACCAGAGTCTGGTCCACGCAGCCTTCGCGCTCCACGTAAGCCTTGGCGCCGGCCACCGCCAAGGCGCCCGCCGGCTCCACGATGGAGCGAGTATCTTCGAAGATGTCCTTGATCGCCGCGCAGATGGCGTCGGTGTCCACCAGGATGATCTCGTCCAGCAATTCGCGACAGATGCGGAAGGTCTCCTCGCCCACCAGCTTCACCGCCACCCCGTCGGCGAACAAGCCCACGTCCTTCAACTCCACCCGCTCGCCCTTGGCAATGGATTGACGCATTGCGTCGGAATCCACCGGCTGCACGCCTATCACCTTGATCTCCGGCTTCAGCCGCTTGATGAAGCTGGCGATGCCGGCGGCCAGGCCGCCGCCGCCGATGGCGACGAAGATCGCGTTCAAGCCGTCCGGATGCTGACGCAAAATCTCCATGCCTATGGTGCCCTGGCCGGCGATCACATCCGGATCGTCGAACGGCGGAATATAAGTCATGCCGTTTTGCGCCGCCAGCGAGCTAGCGTGATGGAAGGCCTCGTTGAAGGAATCGCCATGCAGCACCACCTGGCCGCCGTATTGCTTGACCGCGTCTATCTTGATCTGCGGCGTGGTCACCGGCATCACGATGATGGCTTCGCAACCCAGCCGGCTGGCGGACAAGGCCACGCCCTGCGCATGGTTGCCGGCGCTGGCGGTGATCACGCCGCGCGCGCGCTGCTCCGCGCTGAGCTTGGCCATCTTGTTGTAAGCGCCGCGCAGCTTGAAGGAGAACACCGGCTGCAGATCCTCGCGCTTGAGCAGAATCGTGTTGCGATAGCGGCGCGACAGATTGGGCGCCAACTCCAGCGGCGTTTCGATGGCGACGTCGTAAACCCGCGACGTCAGGATGCGTTCCAGATAGTCTTGCTTCTCTTGCATGGCAAAGCCTTTGTCCCGATCATTATTTTGCTTGAACTGCCAGAGTAGCAGGAACTCCAAGCAGACGGGAAGGCTTGATAATATTGGATTGTTGCATTGCGGTATCGCAACGGCTCCGCCTGCCCCGCTCGCAGAAAATCACCACTTCGCGGCAACCGGACGGCAATCCGCGTGTATAATCAACGGCTACTATTTGGACCTCAACCCCCAGCGTTGCCCATAGGAACAATGAAAACATTCACCAGCATTCTCACAGCAGCGGCGATCGCGCTGCCGTCCGTCTCTTTCGCCTCCGCCGCCTTTCTGCCGCCCGCGCCCGAAATCGCCGGCAAGGCCTATTACCTGACCGACTTCAACAGTGGGCAAGTGCTGGCCGAACGCGACCCGGATTCCCGTGTGGAACCGGCCTCGCTGACCAAGCTGATGACCGCCTACCTCACCTTCAAAGCCTTGAAGGAAAAGCGGCTGACCCTGGAGCAAACGCTGACGGTGTCGCAAAAGGGCTGGAAGACCGAAGGCTCGCGCATGTTCCTGGATCCCAAGGTGCCCGCCAAGGTCGACGACCTGATCAAGGGCATGATCGTGCAATCCGGCAACGACGCCTGCGTGACGCTGGCTGAAGCCATCGCCGGCAGCGAGGAAGTTTTCGCCCAAGTGATGACCCAGCAGGCGCAGAAACTGGGCATGAAGAACACCCAGTTCCGCAACGCCACCGGCCTGCCCAATCCGGAGCACTACACTACCGTGCACGATCTGGGCATCCTGGCCGGCGCGCTGATCCGCGACTTCCCGGAGTTCTACCCGATCTACTCGATCAAGTCCTTCACCTACAACAACATCAAGCAGCCCAACCGCAACCTGCTGCTCTACCGCGACCCCAACGTTGACGGTATGAAGACAGGCTACACCGACAGCGCCGGCTACAACATGATCACCACCAGCCACCGCGATGGCCGTCGCGTGATTTCGGTCGTGGTGGGCACCGCCAGCCCGGAGGCGCGCGCGGTGGAAAGTTCCAAGCTGCTCAACTACGGCTTGCAGTTTTACGATACGCCCAAACTGTATAGCGGAGCCAAGCCGGTGTCCGAGCTGCCTATCTACAAGGGCGCGGCCAAAACCGTCTCCGTCGGCTTCGCCAACGATGTCTTCGCCACCGTGGCCAAGGGCCAGGCCGCCAAGCTCAAGGCAGATCTGACCACGATGCAGCCGCTGATCGCCCCGGTCAAAGCCGGCCAGGTAGTGGGCAAGCTGGTGGTGTCGCTGGACGGCAAGCCGCTGTTCGAACGCCCGGTGGTGGCCTTGAAGGCAGTGGAAGAAGGCGGCTTCTTCAGCCGGCTGTGGGACAGCATCAAGCTGATGCTGGGCTGGAAATAAACGGCGTCCGCCGTTGATCGCGGCGCATCGCGGCGCCGGGCATCGCCCGGACGCCGCTGCTGTATTATGATGTGACGTTTTAGCAATAAAGACGACCGTAAAATGTATTGGCGCGGATGGCCCGGTTTGCAGTACAACTGGCTGCTGCGCCTTTGCCCGTTTCGGGCGCGGCGTCTTTAGAACCTGTTTACGATCTGCTGCGCTTCGGCGACACAGCGTTGAAAACGCCTTCGAGATGCTCATGTACCGTGTGTACACTCCGCTTTCTCAGCGGTTTTCGCCTTGTCTCGCTCTTGCTCGCGAAATCGTAAACCCGTTCTTAGTGGATTTGATTGAATATGTCTGAAAAACAGGAACTCATGGAATTCCCCTGTCGCTTTCCCATCAAGGTGATGGGCGAGCGCCACGAGGATTTCATCCTCACCATCACTGAGGTCGTGCGCGTCAACGCGCCCGATCTGGCCGACCACGACGTGACCTTGCGCGAAAGCGCTAATGGCCGCTTCTACGCGCTGACCGTCACCGTCACCGCCACTTCGCGTCAACAGCTGGATACTATCTACCTGTCGCTGACCGGCCATCCGATGGTGAAAATGGTGCTCTAAGCGCCAGGAGATTGCCGTGTCGCGCATCGTCAAACATCTGGGCCGAGTGGATTACGAACCAACCTGGCGCGCCATGCAGGCGTTCACCGACGCCCGCAACGCTGACACCCCAGATGAACTGTGGGTGGTGGAACACCCGCCCGTCTACACTCAAGGCCTGGCCGGCAAGCCGGAACACCTGCTGCACGCCACCGCCATTCCGGTGGTGAAAACCGACCGCGGCGGCCAGATCACCTATCACGGCCCCGGCCAGTTGGTGGTTTACCTGCTGGTGGACTTCAAGCGCATGGGCATAGGCGTGCGCGAGCTGGTGCGCCGCATCGAACAGGCGGTGATAGACACGCTGGCGGAACTGGGCATTCACGGCAACGGCGATGTGGACGCACCCGGCGTTTACGTGGCCGGCGCCAAGATCGCCTCGCTGGGCCTGCGCATCAAGAACCACGCGGTCTACCATGGCCTCAGCTTCAACGTGGACATGGACCTGGAGCCTTTCGATTCCATCAACCCTTGCGGTTACGCCAACCTCAAGGTGACCGACCTGAAACAACTGGGAGTGGAGCTGAGCCTTGCCGCCGCCGCCGATACGCTGCTGCCGCATCTGGACCGCCTCCTGAACAGCACCAAGGAACTGACATGAAGCCGGAAAACCAGGCTGGGGTCAAACACAAGGGCGCGGCCAAAACCGCGCGCATCCCCATCAAGATCGTCCCGCTGGACGAAAAGCTGAAAAAACCGGAATGGATCCGCGCCAAGCTGCCCAACGGCCAGCGCTTCCACGAGATCAAACAGATTCTGCGCGAACAAAAGCTGCACACCGTCTGTGAGGAAGCCACCTGCCCGAACATCGGCGAATGTTTCAGCAAAGGCACCGCCACTTTCATGATCATGGGCGACATCTGCACCCGTCGCTGCCCGTTCTGCGACGTGGGCCACGGCCGCCCCAACCCGCTGGACCCGGACGAACCACGCCACCTGGCGGAGAGCGTGGCCGCGATGAAGCTGAAGTACGTGGTGGTGACCTCGGTGGACCGCGACGATTTGCGCGACGGCGGCGCCCAGCACTTCGCCGACTGCATCAACTCGGTGCGTGAAATGTCGCCCAACACCCAGATCGAAACCCTGGTGCCGGACTTCCGCGGCCGCCTGGACGTGGCCGTCGACATCCTGAGCCAGACCCCGCCGGACGTGATGAACCACAATCTGGAAACCGTGCCACGGCTATACAAGCAGGCGCGTCCGGGTTCGGATTACGCGCACTCGCTGCAATTGCTGAAGGACTACAAGGCCAAGAACCCCAATGTCCGCACAAAATCCGGCCTGATGGTGGGCCTGGGCGAGACCGACGAGGAAATCTTGGAGGTGATGCGCGATCTGCGTGCCCACAATGTAGACATGCTGACCATAGGCCAGTACCTGCAACCATCCGACGGCCACCTGCCGGTACTGCGCTACGTGCATCCGGACGTGTTCAAGATGTTCGAGCAAAAAGCCCATGAAATGGGCTTCGTCCACGCCGCCGTGGGCGCGATGGTACGCTCCAGCTACCACGCCGACGTGCAGGCGCACGAGGCCGGTGTGTGAGTGACCTGTTAAGGCGGCTAAACAACGCTGACGTGCGCTGAACGCCAAACTTCAAAAATGCCTGATCAAATTCATGATCAGGCATTTTTTATGACCACTCCAGCGCGCATCAACCGGGGAAGGCTCCCAGATATTGCCGTCCCGTTCAAACTATCCGCAACGCCTATGGCGTCCCGCCAAAACAGAGACGCTCTAAGAGCCTGTTCACGATCTTTTGAGCAGCAGAACGAGGAAGGCTAAATGGATGAACTGCAAGCTGGTATTGAGTTTCCGCTCGCAGTTCTTCCATAACCGTCGGCATTTCTCAAGCCAAGCAAATGAGCGCTCCACCACCCAACGTTGAGGCATCACCG
>NZ_MUKU01000054.1 GCF_002081825.1 Chromobacterium haemolyticum
TTCGGCCTGCTTGAGAAAGCCAATGATCTGTTCTTCGGTGAATCTGCTCTTCTTCATGTCCGTCATTCTCCTTCAGTGACGGACTTCTCTCTACTTTTGATTGGTAAGGCCTAAGGGGAGCAGATCACTCCTGCAAAACACCGTCATTCCTGCTACGCTATCCGGCTCAACCCTAGTTTTCCGGCCGGAGCCGCTGACCCCATGCTTACCCGCGAATTCGTGCTTTCCTTTCGCGAAGCCGCCCCCTATATCAACGCCTACCGCGGCAAGACCTTCGTGCTGGCCGTCAGCGGCGAAACCTTGCAGGACGGAGATTTCGCCAGCCTGGCCCAGGACATCAACCTCTTGGTCAGCCTGGGCGTGCGCATCGTACTGGTGCACGGCATCCGCCCGCAGATCGAGGGCCTGCTGAAACGACACGGCATCGCCCGCCTGTTCCACCGCGACCGCCGCGTCACCGACGCCGCCACCATGGACGTGGTCAAACAGGCCGCCGGCGCCACCCGCTTCGACATCGAGGCGATGCTGTCCATGGGCATGCCCAACTCGCCAATGCACGGCGCCCATCTGCGCGTGGCCGGCGGCAACTTCGTCACCGCACAGCCGCTGGGCGTGCTGGACGGCGTGGACATGCAATACACCGGCCAGGTGCGCCGGGCGGACGGCCCCGCCATCCGCGCCCGCCTCGACCACAGCGAACTGGTGCTGCTGTCCCCCATCGGCTATTCGCTGACCGGCGAGGCCTTCAATCTGACCATGGAAGAACTGGCCACCCACGTCGCCATCACCCTGAAGGCGGAAAAACTGATCTTCGTGATCGAGCAACGCGGCGTGATGCTGGACGAGGAACTGATCAGCACGCTGACCGCGCAGCAGGCCGAAGATCTGCTGGCTTCCGGCCGGCTGCAGGAAGACGTCAGCGCCTACCTGCCCTACGCCATCCGCGCCACCCGCGAAGGCATTCCCCGCGCCCACTTGATCAGCCGTCACGCCGACGGCGCCTTGCTGGTGGAACACTTCACCCGCGGCGGCAACGGCACCATGATCGCCCGAGACCCGCTGGTGCGAGTGCGCAACGCCAGCATCGAAGACATCGGCGACATCATCGGCCTGATCCAGCCGCTGGAAGAACAAGGCGTGCTGGTCAAGCGCAGCCGCGAACATCTGGAGGTAGAGATCGGCGAATATTCGGTGCTGGAACACGACGGCAAGATCTACGGTTGCGTGGCCATGCACTCCTTCCCCGATGCCGGCACCGCCGAGCTGGCTTGCCTGGCGGTGGCTCAGGACAAGCGCGACGGCGGCTTTGGCGAGATGCTGCTCAAACACGTGGAATACCAGGCGCGCACCCAAGGCCTGCAATCGCTGTTCGTGCTCACCACCCAGACCGCGCACTGGTTCGTCGAGCGCGGCTTCGCCGAGGCGGACAAGAGCGCGCTGCCGCTGGCGCGGCAGCAGTTCTACAACTATCAGCGCCGCTCCAAGGTTTTCGTCAAGGTCTTGTAAGTCTAGGGCCGCATCGTGGTTGGAAGCGTTTCATCTCTGTGACACAATATTGAATTAACCTTTTTCCGATATTTTAAGGATTGCGCCATGAGCAGAACCGTCAATTGCGTCAAGCTGGGCCGCGAAGCCGAAGCCCTCGACTTCCCGCCGCTGCCGGGCGAACTGGGCAAGCGAGTGTTTGACAACGTCTCGAAAGAAGCCTGGCAAGGCTGGCTGCGCTATCAGACCATGCTGATCAACGAAAACCGCCTGAGCCTGGCCGACGCCCGCGCCCGCCAGTATCTGGCCGCGCAGTTGGAAGCCTACTTCTTCGGCGACGGCGCCGACGCTCCCGCCGGCTACACTCCGCCGCAGAACTAATCGCCATGCCCAGCCCTCCAAGCGAGGGCTTTATTTTTCCCTGAACTCTCCACTGTTGGCTTGAACCTCGTATGTCACACACGCAAGACCTGCTGATCAACCGCGAACTTGGCCTTCTAGAATTCAACCGCCGCGTGCTGGCCCAGGCGGAAGACGCCAACCTGCCGCTGCTGGAACGGCTGAAATTCCTGTGCATTGTGTCCTCCAACATGGATGAGTTCTTCGAAGTGCGAGTGGCCTGGCTGCAGGAAACCGCCGAGGTCACACCGGAACGCATCCTGGCGGACGGCACCACGCCTGAGCAGGCGCTGGCCAAGGTGGCCACCGCCGCGCACCAACTGGTGCGCGACCAGTACGCTGTGATGAGCGAAGTGCTGTTTCCGGCGCTTCGCGAGGAAAACATCATCTTCCTGCGCCGCAACGAATGGAGCCCCGCGCAACAGCAATGGGTGAAGGACTTTTTCTTCCGCGAGTTGATGCCCATCCTCACCCCCATCGGCCTCGACCCGTCCCACCCCTTCCCCAAGGTGCTGAACAAATCCTTGAACTTCGCGGTGGAGCTGGAAGGGCGCGACGCCTTCGGCCGCGCCTCCGGCATCGCCATCGTCCAGGCGCCGCGCATCCTGCCGCGGGTGATCAAATTGCCGGCGGACGTCAGCGACGGCCATCGCCACACCTTCGTCTTCCTGTCCTCCATCCTCCATTCCCATGTGCATGAGCTGTTCAGCGGCATGGCGGTCAAGGGCTGCTACCAGTTCCGCGTCACCCGCGACAGCGAACTGACGGTGGAAGACGAAGACGTGAAAAACCTGCGTACCGCCCTGCAAGGCGAATTGCGCCAGCGCCAGTTCGGCGACGCGGTGCGGCTGGAGATCGCCGATACCTGCCCCTTGCATATGGAAGAATTCCTGCTGACCCAGTTCAACCTGAAGCCGCGCGACGTCTACCGCGTCAACGGCCCGGTCAATCTGGTGCGGCTGATGCAGGTGCCGGACCTGGTGGATAGGCCGGACCTGAAATTCACCCCCTTCATCCCCACGCTGCCGGAGATACTGCGCAAGAAGACGCCGCTGTTCGATGCCATCCGCAAGGGCGATATTCTGCTGCACCACCCGTTCCAGAGCTTCCAGCCTGTGATTGACATGCTGACGCTGGCGGCGTCCGATCCCCATGTGGTGGCCATCAAGATGACGGTGTACCGCACCGGCACCGACTCGGTGCTGATGGAATCGCTGATCGCCGCCGCCCGCGCAGGCAAGCAGGTGACCGTGGTGGTGGAGCTGATGGCGCGCTTCGACGAAGAAGCCAATATCAGCTGGGCCAGTCGGCTGGAGGACGCCGGCGCCCACGTGGTCTATGGCGTGATCGGCTACAAGGTGCACGCCAAGATGCTGATGGTGGTGCGCCGCGAAGAACACGGCCTTCGCCGCTACGTCCACTTGGGCACCGGCAACTACCACCCGCGCACCGCTCGCCTCTACACCGACTTCGGCCTGCTGACCTGCAATGAACAGATCGCCAGCGACGTCAACGATATCTTCGTACAGCTGACCGGCCTGGGCCGCGCCAGCCAGCTCAAGCTGCTGTTCCAGAGCCCGTTCACGCTGCACAGCATGGTAATGGAGGCGATAGACCGCGAAATCGCCCACGCCCAGGCCGGCAAGCCGGCGCAGATCATCGCCAAGATGAACGCCTTGCTGGAAAGCCAGGTGATCCACGCGCTGTACCGCGCCAGCCAGGCCGGGGTCAAGATCCAGCTGATCGTGCGCGGCGTGTGCGCGCTGCGGCCGGGCGTGCCGGGGCTGTCTGAGAATATCAGCGTGCGCTCCATCGTCGGCCGCTTCCTGGAACACCCGCGCGTGTTCTACTTCCACAACGACCGCAAAGAAGACCTGCTGATCGCCAGCGCCGACTGGATGGGCCGCAACTTCTTCCGCCGCATCGAAACCTGCGTGCCCATCATCGACGCCAAGCTCAAGCGCCGGGTGATCAAAGAGGCGCTGCGCCTCTATCTGGACGACAACGTCAACGCCTGGGACATGCAGCCGGACGGCGGCTACAAGCGCCGCACCTCCCGCGGCAAGCCGCATTGCGCGCAATTGCAGCTGCTGGAAGAGTACACCCGCTGACATCCGGCCCGCGGCTCCGCCGCGGGCGCATCCCCGCAAGGACCACCATGGAAATCGCCGGCTACAGTCTCGCCGCCCTGCTCATCGTCGCCGGTCTGGCCGGCACCATGCTGCCCATCATCCCCGGCTTGCCGCTGATGTTCGGCGGCCTGCTCCTGGCCGCCTGGCTGGACAACTTCAACCACCTGGGCGCGATCAGTCTGATCATCATGGCCCTGCTCACCGCATTGGGCCTGGTGATAGATTTCTTCGCCGGCCTGCTTGGCGCAAAAGCCAGCGGCGCCAGCAGTCAGGCGCTGTGGGGCGCCTTCATCGGCGGCATCGTGGGCATGTTCTTCGGCTTGGCGGGCGTGCTGCTCGGCCCGCTGGTCGGCGCCGTCATCGGCGAGTTCATCGCCCGCAAGGACGCCTTTCAAGCAGGCAAGGTCGGCATCGGCACCTTCATCGGCTTCATCGTCGGCGCGGTGGCCAAGGTGGCCTGCGCTTTCGCCATGCTGGCCACGGCGGCGCTGGCGCTACTGTTCTAGCGGCCGCGCGGCTGGCCTAAACCGGGGGATTTGGTAGAATCCCGGTTTATCCCCTTCAATCCAGCGTGAATACCGATGGCACAATATGTAATGTCCATGCTCCGCGTGAGCAAGATCGTTCCGCCCAAGCGCCAGATCATCAAGGACATCTCCCTGTCCTTCTTCCCCGGCGCCAAGATCGGCCTGCTGGGCCTGAACGGCGCCGGTAAATCCACCGTGCTGCGCATCATGGCCGGCGCGGACAAAGAATACGAAGGCGAGGTGCAACACCTGGCCGGCGTCAAGATCGGCTACCTGCCGCAGGAACCGCAGCTGGACCCCGAAAAAACCGTGCGCGAGGAAGTGGAAAGCGGCATGGGCGACGTGATGGGCGCGCAAAAGCGCCTGGAAGAGGTCTACGCCGCCTACGCCGACGCGGACGCCGACTTCGACGCGCTGGCCGAAGAACAGGCCAAGCTGGAGGCCATCATCGCCGCCGGCGCCAACGACAACGTCGAACACCAGCTGGAAATCGCCGCCGACGCGCTGCGCCTGCCGCCGTGGGACGCCAAGATCGGCCCGCTGTCCGGCGGCGAGAAGCGCCGCGTGGCGCTGTGCAAGCTGCTGCTGTCCAAACCCGACATGCTGCTGCTGGACGAACCCACCAACCACCTGGACGCGGAGTCCGTGGAATGGCTGGAACAATTCCTGGTGCGCTTCCCCGGCACCGTGGTGGCCGTCACCCACGACCGCTACTTCCTGGACAACGCCGCCGAGTGGATTCTGGAACTGGACCGCGGCGAAGGCATCCCGTGGAAAGGCAATTACTCCAGCTGGCTGGAGCAGAAGGAAGCCCGCCTGGCGCAGGAATCCAAGAGCGAAGGCGCGCGCATGAAGGCGATGAAACAGGAACTGGAATGGGTGCGCCAGAACCCGAAAGGCCGCCAGGCCAAGTCCAAGGCGCGTCTGGCCCGCTTCGAGGAACTGTCCAGCTACGAAACCCAGAAGCGCAACGAGACTCAGGAAATCTTCATCCCGGTGGCCGAGCGCCTGGGCAATGAGGTGATCGAGTTCAACGGCGTGTCCAAGGGTTTTGGCGACCGTCTGCTGATCGACAATCTCAGCTTCAAGGCCCCGCCGGGCGCCATCGTCGGCATCATCGGCCCCAACGGCGCCGGTAAGTCGACGCTGTTCAAGATGATAGCCGGCAAGGAACAACCGGACAGCGGCGAGGTCAAGATCGGCCAAACCGTGCAGATGGCCTTCGTCGAACAGACCCGCGAAGGTCTGGACGGCGACAAGACCGTGTTCGAGGACGTAGCCGCCGGCGCCGACATTCTCACCGTCGGCAAATTCGAAATGTCCAGCCGCGCCTACCTCGGCCGCTTCAACTTCAAGGGCGCCGATCAGCAGAAAAAGGTGGGCATGCTCTCCGGCGGCGAACGCGGCCGCCTGCACCTGGCCAAGACCCTGCTCCAGGGCGGCAACGTGTTGCTGCTGGACGAACCGTCCAACGACCTGGACGTGGAAACCCTGCGCGCGCTGGAAGACGCGCTGCTGGAATACGCGGGCACTGTGTTCGTGATCTCCCACGACCGCTGGTTCCTGGACCGTATTGCCACGCACATCCTGGCGGCGGAAGGCGAATCGCAATGGACCTTCTTTGACGGCAACTATCAGGAATACGAGGCCGACAAGAAGAAACGCCTGGGCGAGGAAGCCGCCAAGCCCAAGCGTATCCGCTACAAGCCGATCAGCCGCTAAAACAAAGCCCGGGTTCTCCGGGCTTTTTTCATGCGCTCACTGCGTCTTCAGCCGTCCGCGGAACTCATCCAGCCGCTGGTAGCCCTTGGCCTGCATGATCGCGGCCAGCTCCGCCTCGATGCGGTCAAAGGCGCTGACGCCCTCCTCGTGCAGGCAGGTTCCCACCTGCACCGCGGTGGCGCCGGCCAGGATGTGCATGAAAGCCTCGGCCCCGCTCTTCACCCCGCCGCAGCCGATCACCTGCTTGTCGGCCAGCAACACGGCGAACTCGCGCACATTGGCCAGCGCCGTCGGCAACACATAATCGCCGCCCAGCCCGCCCAAACCGCCCTTGGGCTTGATCACCGCGGACTCGCTGTCCAGATCTATCACCAGGCCGTTGCCCACCGAGTTGATGCAGGTGACGAAGCGCAGCAGCGGGAAGGCGTTCAACACCGCGGCCATGGCGGCGAAGTGCGCCGGATCGAAATACGGCGGCAGCTTGACGCCGAACGGCCGCGCGTATGCCCGGCTGATCGCCGCCAGGGCCTCGGCGCTGGCGGCGAAGTCATAGCCCAGCTGCGGCTTGCCCGGCAGATTGGGGCAGGACAGGTTCACCTCCGGCAGGCAGGGCAGCTTCAACGCAGCCAGTTCGGTCAGGATGGTCAGGGTATCGTCCAGCGTCATGCCGGACACGGACAGGAACAAGGGCTTGGCGTCCTCGTAAGCCTGGGCGTAGTCCAGGTAATAGCGGTAGCCCTCGTTGGGCAGGCCCATGGAATTGATGCTGCCCAGCGCGGTGCGTCGGTAGCGCGGCTCGGGATTGCCGGCGCGTGGCTCCAGCGTGCAGCTCTTGGTCACCACCGCGCCGGCGGCGGAGCGGCGTACCTGCTCCAGCTCCTCCCGCGTGCGGCAATAGACGCCGGAAGCATTGAACAAGGGGCTGGACATCTTCATGCCCAACCAGGAAACGGATAGATCCAGCGACATCGCGCCCTCCGGCGAATTCATCTGCCGGCGATGATAGACGGAGACGGTCCCGGCCATGCTGCGCCATGTCAAAACCCGCGCGGCCGCCGCAAAACAAACGGCCGCCCCAAAGGCGGCCGTCTCAAGGTCAAAATAGCCTGGCTTACATTTGCGACTGAATATAGTTCTGTTCGCCCACCATATCGATCAGGCGCAGCTGCTGCTCCAGCCAGTGCGCGTGATCGTTCTCGGTCTCTTCCAGCAACACCATCAGTTCCTGACGCGTCACATAGTCCTTCACGCTCTCGCAGTGGGCCACCACTTTTTTCAGCAAATCGCCGACGCGGTATTCCACTTCCAGATCGCTGGCCAGCATCGCCCGCACATTCTCGCCCACCACGATGGGCACGCGCTTGGCCACATTGGGCTTGCCTTGCAGGAATAAAGTGCGCGCGATCAGCACCCGCGCGTGCGACAGCTCGTCCTCGCGCTCATGGTCGATGCGCTCGAACAGCTTGTGCAGGCCGAAGTCCTTGTACATCTCGGCGTGGATGAAATACTGGTCCGCGGCGGACAGCTCTTCCGCCAGCAGTTCGTTCAGCAACTCGATGGTTTTGGGATCACCTTGCATAACGACCTCTTGTTGTTGTAGTTCAATGACGCCGGCCATCCGCCGGCGCGAACGGAATTCGCGAACCATTCATTCTAAGCCCTCAAGGCCACAGATGCACGCTGGCTTGATAAAACGCGAACGACAACAGCCAGGCCAGGCCCACCGACCACGCCACCGCCATCGCGGTATAGGACTTGCTGCGCGACTCGCGGTACATCGCCGCCACCGTGGACAGGCAAGGCACGTAGATCAAGGTGAAGATCAGGAAGCTCATCGCTGAACGCCAGTCCAGATGTTGCAGCAAGACAGCGCCCAGACCTGCCTCCGACACCCCGTAGATCACAGCCAGGCTGCCCAACAGGATTTCCTTGGCGATGAAGCCGAACAGCAAGGCCGCCGCCAGCTCGTGGCGAATGCCTATCGGGTCCAGCACCGGAGCCAGCAGGCTGCCCAAGGCGTCGGCCAGCGTCTTGCCGTCGCCGGCCGGCACATGGGTCAGCAACCAAACCAACACCACCCCCAACAGGATGAAACTGGAAGCCAGTTGCAAAAAGGCCCGCACCTCCCCCACCGCCCGGCTCAGCAAATGGCTCAAGCCGGGCAGCCGGTACGGCGGCACTTCCAGCAAGAAGGCTTCGCCGCCGGCGTAACGACGCTTGAACACCCAGGCGGTGAACACCGCGACGGCGAAGCTCATCAGATAAAGCCCCATCAGCACCCACGGCGCCTGCGCCGCCGTGAACAGCAGCCCGGCGAAGAACACCACCACTTGCAGCCGCGCCGAGCACAGCGAAAACGGAATCACCAGCATGGTCAGCAGCCGCTGCTTGCGCTCGCGCATCACCCGGGTGCCCATGATGGCCGGCACATTGCAGCCAAAACCCATCAACTGCATCACGAAGCCGCGGCCGTCCAGCCCCAGCCGGGCCATAAAGGCATCGGTCAGATAGGCGGCGCGCGCCAGATAGCCGGAGTCCTCCACCATCGCCATCAGGACGAAGAACACCAACAAGATGGGCGCGAAGGTCAGCACCGTCGACACGCCCTGCCAGATCCCGTCCAGCGCCAGGCTCTGCACAATCTCAGGCAAAGGCGCGAGCAAGGGCGCCAGCGCCTGCTCCTTGACCCAGTCCAGTCCGGCGCCGGCCAGCTCCTGCAAAGGCGTGCCGATCTGATAAGTCAGGTTGAACAACAACGCCATCAGCGCGAAGAACAGCGGCAAGCCCAGCCATGGATGCATCAGCCAGTGGTCGATCTTCTCGGTCAGCTGCGCTGGCAGCATAGGTGGCAAGGCCCAGCAGCCGTCCAGCAAGCGTTTGGCCTCCGCCATCGCCGCCTGGGTGTCCGGAACCGTGTCCAGCCCGGCTCTCGCGGCCGGAGCCCCATTGTTGGCCAGTCGGTTCAAACTCGCCATCAGCGGCGGCCAGCCTTGCATATGCCTGGCCGACACCAGCGATACCGGCGCGCCCAGACGTTCCGATAAACGCTCCACGTCCAGGCTCACGCCCAGCCCCTTGGCCTCGTCCGCCATATTCAACACCACTTGGCAGTTGAGACCGCTGGCCAGCACCTGCAAGGCCAGCGGCAATTGCCGGTCCAGCTGGCTGGCGTTGAGCACCAGGATGGCGCCATCGAAAGCGCTGGCCAGCAACACGTCGCGCACCACCGCCTCGTCGTCGGAATAGCCGGTCAAATCATTGACGCCGGGCAAATCCACCAACTCCACCATGTGACCACCCAACAACAAACGCGCGCTGCTCAGTTCTATGGTCAGGCCCGGCCAATTGCCGACACGCTGCGACATGCCGGTCAGACGGTTGAACAAAGTGGACTTGCCGGTGTTCGGCAAGCCGATCAGGGCGAAACGCTTCATGCTTCCACCCTCGCCACGATGAAGCGCGCCAGACTGCGCCGCAACAGGAAGCGGGTGGCGCCGACATCCAGCAACAAAGGCCCGCCCAAGGGCGCCGCCCGACGCAAATAAAAACGGCAGCCCGGCGCCAGGCCAAAGGCGGCGACGCGACGCATGGCCTCTTCGGCCAGCTCCAGACGGTCGACCACGCCGTGGCGGCCGGCGGGAAATACATCCAAAGTCAACATGATGATCCGATCAAGAACGAGAATGGTTTGCATTAGTATATCCAGCCAAACCACGTCGAATATCGGCAAACCGCGGCAATTCCCGCCCTGCTTGACCTGCATCAATAGCATTGTCCTATCCGGATCCGCCTTGGATTATCGATAGCCGCCCACAGCGCTTGCGGTTAAAATCGCGGACAATCAATCGATAAGCTACGGGCCAAAGACAATGAGCATCAAATCGGACAAATGGATTCGCCGGATGGCGGCCGAGTACAATATGATAGAACCCTTCGAGGCCAACCAGATCAAGATGGTGGATGGCCAGAAGGTGATCTCCTACGGCACCTCCAGCTACGGCTACGATATCCGCTGCGCCGACGAATTCAAGGTATTCACCAATATCAACAGCACCATCGTCGATCCTAAAAACTTCGACCCCAACTCCTTCGTGGAAGTCTCCGGCAAGGGCTATTGCATCATCCCGCCCAACAGCTTCGCGCTGGCTCGCACCGTCGAATATTTCCGCATTCCGCGCTCGGTGTTGACCGTATGCCTGGGCAAGTCCACTTACGCCCGTTGCGGCATCATCGTCAACGTCACCCCGTTCGAGCCGGAATGGGAAGGCTACGTAACCCTGGAGTTCTCCAACACCACGCCGCTACCGGCCAAAATCTACGCCAACGAGGGCGTGGCCCAGGTGCTGTTCTTTGAATCCGATGAAATTTGCGACGTGTCCTACAGTGACCGCGCCGGCAAATACATGGGCCAGGTGGGCGTGACGCTTCCGCGCCCCTGAACCGCTTCCCTCCTGCAAAAAAGGGATGGCCTGGCCATCCCTTTGTCATTTAAACAACGCCAAATCCGTCCTCGCAATTTCACCTTAATGTTCTAGGATAAACAGAGGGTTAGCTGACTTTCCCGGTTGGTCGGCCCTTGTACAGCAATTGATTTCTTCTTGGGGCGTAGCGGTTCCCCCTTGCCGTTGCGCCCCTTTTTTTATCTCCCTGCTCAATTGCTCTTCTTCCGGTTTCTTGCCATGATCTTCGCTTTGGCGAAGGGCGGAAACATGCCGGACATATATGATTTTTCCATTGAGACTTTAAACGGACCGACGTTGCCGCTGGCGAACTATCGCGGCAAAGTGCTGCTGTTGGTCAACACCGCCAGCGAATGCGGCTTCACCTCGCAATTGGCAGGCCTGGAACAACTGTACCAGCGCCACCGCGATCAAGGCCTCGAAATCATCGGCTTTCCCTGCAATCAGTTCGGCGGCCAAGAACCAGGGAACGCCTCCGCCATCGGTCAGTTCTGTCAAAAGAACTTTGGCGTCAGTTTCGCCTTGTCCGCCAAGATTGATGTCAATGGAGCGGATGCGCATCCGCTATGGCGCTATCTCGCCGCCGCCAAGCCTGGTCTACTGGGCAGCCGGCGCATCAAATGGAATTTCACCAAGTTTCTGATCGATGGCGAGGGGCGCATCCGCGGGCGTTTCGCCCCCTACGTCAAGCCGGCGGCGCTGGAGCGCGTGATCGAAAGCCTGCTGCCGACATCCGCCGCCTGAACCGAGTTCAGCTCAACTCGCCGGACACGTAGAACCAGCGGCCGTCCTCGCGCGCAAAGCGGCTGCGCTCGCGCATGCGCTCGGCCTTGCCGCTCACTTTATAGCGCGCGGTAAACTCCACCCACCCTTCGGCGTCGGCCTCGCCGCCGGCCTCTGTCGCCAGCACCTCCAGGCCCAGCCATTTGACCACGCCTGCATCCGCGGCCAGGTCCAGCGCCTGCGGCCGGGTACTGGGATGCCAGCTCGCCAGCAGATACGCCTCGTCGCCGCGCGCGTAAGCGGTATAGCGCGAACGCATCAAGGCCACCGCCGTGGGCGCAGGCTCGCCGCCCTCGCTCAGGTAACGGCCGCAACAGGCCGCGTAATCGCCGCCCAGTCCGCAGGGACAGCCGGCAGCGTCCGGCTTGGCTTTCTTGCCCATGTTCAAGCTCCCAAGGCCGGCAAGCCGTAGAGTTTGAGCAGGAAGTTAGTGAACGCGGGATCCGCCGGCTTGGGATTCATCTTGGGCCAGCGCCTCATCCACTCCCGCAAACGCTCATCCATCTTGGCTCGGAACGTATCCTGATCAATGCGCCCCGCCTCGCGCTCCACCGTCAGATAGCGGTACATGGCGAAGGTGTTGTCGTCGACGGGGTTGGACCCCACTGCCTTGAGCCGGAATGCGCCCAACTGATCAGCAGCCGCCAGCCTGGTCAGTTCGCCGCTCTTGACCTTGTCTGCCAAACGGTTGGCCTCACGCAACAAAGCGTCCGACTTGGCGGTGGGCGCCGGAGCCGTCTGCTGCCGGCCCTTGGCCGGAGAGGAAGGATGCGAACTGATGGGCGCGCCCAGTTGTTGCAACGCGCTGCAAGCGGACAAGCTCAGGGCCATGGCGGCCCACAAGAAAAGACGTTTCATGCCGGGTATTCTACTCCTGTCCTGATTCGGCGCCGCGCGGCGCGTTCTGCTGCGACCGCCTCGCCAACGCCAATGTTCCACCTCGCCAATGCAAAACAGCCTGACAAACGGATCTGTCAGGCTGTTTTACGTTCTTGCCACGAGGCCGCGGCACGCTTATTCCGCGGCGTCGCCAGCGGGTTCGGCCGGAGCCACCGCAGCCGGGACCGGAGCCGGCTTGGGCGCGGACATTTGTTCCGCCGCCTTTTTCTCTTCCGCGCTCACTTCGCCCACCGGCTTGTTGGCCAGATCGAAACGCTTGCCGCCGCGCGCCAGAGACTTGACGTAGCGCGGCTTGCGACAGTGATTGGCCACCACGCGGGAGATCAGCGTCGAGTCGAACTGCGGCAAGGCCGCGATCAGGCTCTCATGGATGCCCAAGGCCAGCGGACGAAACTGGCGGAAAACGTCGAACTTGCTGTAGACATGATCCGCGATCATCTCGGTCTGCTTTTTCTTGGACAGACTTTGTACAGCGGACTTAAGTGCAGCACCGAGTGCCGTTTCAGTATTTGGCTTCATGAACTTCTATCTAGATCCATTGATGCAAAAGCAGCGCATGCTGCCTAATCAAGCGAAGCGCTGCAACCAGTCGCCCGGCCAGCTTGACAGCCAACCAAAAAATGACGACATCGTAATCAGGCTTGACCAACACGCGCAGACAAGACGTCTGCGCGTCGTGAAAACCGCCGATCATGGCGGGCGTCCGGGAGCCGGACCCAGGCGGCGCGGCCTGCCGGAACGGGGGGTGCGGCTCCCACACCCATCGGCCCGCCCTGCTTGCCGACGGCGAAGCCAACTTGACGGCAATGGATGAAAGCGCCAAACGGAACCCTCCGGGCGCTCCATAGCCGGGCAGGCGCTCACGAGGGTGGGAGAGTACTAAGTAATGCCCCTTTATGTCCAGCACTTGACGCCAATTGCGGCGTTTCCACCCCTATCCGTCTTTCTTTTGCCACTTTCGCCGCGCCAAGCCGGCCTCCCGGCCTCAAACACGCCCTATGTGACTCATAGGCAGGTGGCGGGAAAGCGGCGGTTCAAGCTGTCCCAATCCGTCGCCGCGTCCGGGCCAGCGCTGGCCACCACGCAGGCCGCCAGCCGATTGCCCAGATCCACCGCGTAATGCAGTGGCCAGCCGCTGGACAAGCCGGCCAACAAACCGGCGCAATGCGCGTCGCCCGCGCCTATGGTGTCCACCACAGAGACCTGGTAGCCAGGCAGATGCCATGGCTCGTCGGTGCCCGGACAGACCCAGGCGCCGTCCTGGCCCAAGCGGCAGATCAGCGTCAGTTGGTAGTCCTTGGCAAAACGCTGCGCCGCCGCCACCGGATCGCCCTCGCCGCACAATAGGGCGATCTCATCCCGGTTCAACGTCAATAAGGTTTCCGTGCCGCTCAGGCTGGACAGAAACGCCGGCTCCAGCAAGGCGACGCGCGGACCGGGATCGATCACCCGCAACTGTTCCGACGGCAAGGCCAACAGCCAGGCGCGCAGCGCCCGCCCGCCTTCTCCCGCCAGTTCATAGCCGTTAGCGTACACCAAGCCGTCGGCGGGCAAGGACAGCGCGTCCAGTTGCTCGCGGCTCCATTCCCCTTCGCAACCGGTGATGGAGATGAAGCTACGCTCTCCGCTAGGCTCCACCATGGCCACGCACCAGCCGTTGTCGCGATTCGTGTTGCGCAACAGCACCGGTAGGCCCAACTCCCGCATCGCCCCGTCTATCGCCGCGCCCCAGGGTCCGTTGCCCACCGGCATGCCGTTGATCACAGGGGCGTTCAACTGACACAGCGCCCTCGCCACATTGAAGGCGCAGCCGCCGATTTGGCGCTCCTGCTGCAAGGCCTCTACATCGCCGCCGCTTCGCGGCAGTTCCGGGAGGGTCAGCACCACATCTCCCACAGCGCCGCCCAAAGCCAGGATAGCCTTGGTCGGATGATAACTTGGACACGGAATGGTCATGTGCGTCGCTCCTTCAGCAACAGATACAACCCATAAGCCAGCAAGCTGGTTCCAAAAGACACAAACAATCCAAGGCTGGAATCCGCGAAGACCCCCACCGCCAACGGACCGTCGATAAAGCCGGTCTTGCTCACCAGCAGGCCGCAGGCCGCGCCCAGCAGCCAACACAGCAAGGGCCCGCCGCGGAAGGCCTGCCGCCCATCGCCGGACAAGGCCGCATCGTCATAACCTTGGCGATGACGCAGCAGCAGGTAATCCAGTACAAACACCGCCTCCCAGGCCGCCAGGAACACGCCGCAGAACAGCAGGAAGGAAATGAAGGGCCCCAGGAAATCGCTGGAGACGAATAAAACGTAAGCGGCGATCGCCAACACGATCAGCGCATTGATGGAAACCGCCTGCGCCTGCCTGACCTTGACGCCTATGGTCAGCAAATTGAGGCTGGCCGAATACAGGCTGAGCACAGCCATGGTCACAATGCCCGCGGTCGCGGTCAGCAGATAGGGCACCGCCATCCAGGCCGGCAGCACCGCGCCTATCTTGGCAATGGGATTGGCCGCGCTGGCCAGGTCCGGAATCTGCGCCGACAGCAGCACGCCGGTGAAAATCAGCAGCATCAAAGGCAGCGACGCCCCCACCATCACCGCCCCGAAAATGCCGCCGTTGGACGAGCCGGACCGCTGGTAACGACTGTAGTCCGCGCCGGCGATCGCCCAACTAATGCCGGTGCCCGCGGCGATCACCGACACCGCCGGCCAGAAGCCGGTCAGCCAGTCGCCGTCCGGCCGCGCCATGATGGCGCCCCAGTTCGCTGTCGACGCCACGTACAGGATCACCACCAGGGTCATGCTGCCGAAAATCCGGCTCAACCAGCTTTGCATCCACACCACGGTTGCCTGTCCCAGCAGGCTGACCACGATGGTCAAGCCGATGAACAAGAACAAACACACCGCGGTCAGCAGGCGGCTCTCCGCCATGCCCAGCGCCTGGCACAGCGCCGCCAGCGTCAAAGCGCCGGTCACCACGTTGACGGCCTCCCACCCCATCAAGTTGAACCAGCTGAAGGCGGTGGGCGCGGCGTTGCCGTGCAGTCCAAAGATGGCCCGCGACAAAGTCAACGTCGAAGTGCGGCCCCGCCGGCCGGCGATGCTGGTCACCCCCACCAGGGCGAAACTGGCCACCCCCAGCGCCGCGGCCAGCAAAGACTGAAAGAAGGACAGCCCGAAGCTGGTGACGATGCCGCCGTAAACCACGCCCAGAATGCCGATATTGGCCGCCAGCCACACCCAGAACAACTCGATGGGCCGGCCCTTGCACTCATGTTCCGGCACTAGGTCTATGCCTGCGCTCTCCAGTCGCCAGCCCTCTGCTGCTTGTACATCGCTCATTTGCTCACCCCCTAAATCGCAATGCGCTCAAAGCCCGCGCGTAAGATTCGAAATCAACGCCATTCACTTTCCGGATGCGCTCCCGCCATTCGGCGGGCAAGGCGTCCACGCCTCGCAAGGCGCCGCACACCGCGGTGGCCATCGCGCCTATGGTGTCGGTGTCGCCGCCCAGATTGGCCGCCAGCACCGCGCAACGGCGCGGGTCGCCATCCGCGCAATCCACCAGGGCCAAGGCGGTCGGCACCGACTCTATCGTGTCCATGCCGGCCCCCAGCGTGCGATACAGCTCGGCAACCACCGCCGTATCGCCCCGACCCCGCAAACGCGCCGCCACCTCAAATCCCCAATCCAAGCGCCGGCTCAGCAGAGGGCTGAAAGTGGTGACACGCTCCAGCTGCGCCTGCTCGGCGACTTCAGGCAGTTCAGCCTTGATGCAAGGCCAATCCGCCCCGTCCACCGCCCGCGACACCGCCCAAGCGATAGCCGCGGCGCCGGCCACTGCGATATCGGACTGGTGGGTGGGGCTGCAGCTTAGCCGCACCGCATGAATAAAGGCCTCGCGGTTCGCGCTGGGCAATAAGCAGCCCAGCGGAGCCACCCGCATCGCCGCGCCGTTGGTGACGCCGTTGGCGCCCAGCGAGTCGATGGGCTGGCCGGACAAAATCGCTCTCAGCGCAGCCTTCGAACTGGGTCCCAGGATGTTCTTGTTGAAGGCGTCGACGCCCTCGGCCCAAGCGATGATGTTGGCGGCAATGCGCTCCGGTTCCACCGCGCCATCCGCGGCGATCAAGGCGTCCATCAAGGCGATGGCCTGCTGAGTGTCGTCGGTGAATTCGCCGGCGACAAACTCGGAAGCGGCGAAGTTCTCGGCGGGGCCGGGCAGGAAGTCGTCGATCCAGCCAAAGAACGTCTGCACCTGTCGTTGCGGCCACAGCTCGGAAGGCATGCCCATGGCATCTCCCGTCGCCTGCCCATACAGAGCCCCAAGAATGGACTGGTAGCACTTGCTAATCATTGTCAAACCACTTCTCTCCGCCAGGATGCCAACACCGGAGCCCGTTTAAGAACCTGTTTACGATCTGCTGCCCATCGTGAAGCGTGACACGGTGAATACACCTTCAAAATGCTCATGTACCGTGTCCACGCTCCGATTTCTCAGCCGTTTTCGCCTTGTCTCGCCCTAGCTAGCGAGACTTTGAACAGACTCTCAAGGACTCCGATTGGCATCGTATGATAAGTCCAATGCAAATCCAATAGTACATAACCATACTATTGATCAGGAGAGCATGCCACAAAGCTTGAACCGCTCTCCCCATACCTTCCGGCATTGATTTAGACTGGAACGCGCATGCACAGGAGCTTTCATACGATATGAGCGATATTCTGGAATGCCTGCTCGCCAGCCTACGGCAGCCTGGCGCTACGCCGCGCTATCTGCTGATCGCCGGCGCGCTGGAACAGGCCATCCGCGAGCACCTGCTGCCCGAAGGGGCCTTCCTGCCGACCGAGCGGCAGATGGCGGAAAAACTGGGACTGTCGCGCGTCACCATCAGCAAGGCGATGGCGGAACTGGAACGCAAGCGGCTGATCACCCGTCAGCAAGGCCTGGGCACTCGCGTCGCCCAAACCTTTCGCTACTCGCTCAACGACAGCGGAGGCTTCACCGAGCAGGTGCTGCGCAACGGCGGCAGCGTGGCCAATCAGTGGCTGTTGCGGCGGCGAGAACGCGCGCCGGCCGCCATCGCCAGCCTGCTGCGCCTGCCTGTCGGCGCGGACATTGCCAAACTTCGTCGCCTGCGCCTGATGGACGGCACGCCGGCGGCGCTGGAAACCACCTATATCCCGCTGGCCTACCTGCCCGAACCGGAAGGTCTGGAGCACTCGCTATACCAATGGTGGGAACGCCATGGCGTCGAAATCGGTCGCAAGACCTTCCGTCTGGCCTCCTGTGCGGCGGATCAGGACAGCGCCGCCCTATTGCATGTGCAGGCCGGCACGCCGCTGCTGCGCATCCAGCAGACCAGCTTGAACGCGGCGGAGCAGGTATTGGAATTCAGCGAGGTACTGTGCCGCAGCGATCTCTATGAATTCGAGGTGCAGCTTTAAGAGAAGCCGAAAAAAACCCGCTCAGCGCCAGGCTGTGCGGGTCGTTTTCGTCTCGCGGACGGTTTTGCCGTAGTGGTGCCCCGGGCCGGAATCGAACCGGCACGACCGAAGTCGAGGGATTTTAAGTCCCTTGTGTCTACCAATTTCACCACCGGGGCGGGCAAAGAGACGGCGATTCTATCCCAGAGCCGGGCTGCTGGCAAACAGGGATGGAGATCAAGGCCATGGCACGCCGCCGCGGAGGACTGCGGGCTTGATCCCGATCCGGGAGAAAGAGGAGAAACCAAGGATTGAACATGCAAGACAAAGACCCCATCACCCTGGACCAGCCTATCCAGCGCGGACAGACCCAAATCGCCGCCATCCGCATCAGCAAGCCCAGCGCCGGCCAGCTGCGCGGCACCAAGCTGGTGGACCTGCTGCAAATGGACGTTGGCGCGCTGATCACCCTGCTGCCGCGCATCACCCTGCCGCCGCTGACCGAACAGGAAGTGCAAAGCATGGACCCGGCCGACCTGACCGAATGCGGCATCGAGGTCGCCGGTTTTTTGGGGAAGAAGGAACGGCAGCCGAGCGAAGCGGACACGGCCTCCCCGGCCGCGTAGAAGACGCCATTGCCGACGTCGCGGTCGTGTTCCATTGGCCGCCGTCGGCGTTTGAGCATATGAGCCTGGCCGAACTGGCTGACTGGCGCGAACACGCCCGCCTGCGCAGCGGCAACGAGGACACATGAGCGATACCCGGATGAAGCTGGAAGTGCTGCTGGCGGGCGTGGACAAACTGAGCCGCCCGCTGCGCGACGCCATGGCCGGCAACAAGGCGCTGGCACAAGCGGTCAAACACTCCCGCGAGCAACTGAAGGCGCTGGAGCGTCAGCAGTCCAACATCAACGGCTACAAAAAGCAGGCCGCCGCGCTGCAGGACACCCGCGCCAAGCTGGACCAGGCCCAACAGCGCGTGCGCGCCATGCGCGAACAAATGCGCGCCGGCGAGGAACAAACCGCCAAATTCCGCAAAGCCTTTACCAAGGCCAACGAAAGCGTGCACAGCCTCACCGCCCAGGTGCAGCGCCAAACCCGCTATCTGGCCCCCTTGCGCGCCAAGCTGAGCGAGGCCGGCGTCAAGGTCGCCCAGCTGGGCAACGCGGAAACCGCGCTCAAGGGCAAGGTGGATGGCGTCACCCGCGCCTTGAAAGAACAACAACGCGCCCTGGAGCAGACCAGCCAACGCAGCCAGAAACTGCAGGAGAACAAAGCCAGACTTCGCGGCTCGCTGGACCGCGCCGGCCAGCTCGGCATGCCGGTGGTCAATGTCGGCAGCCTGCCGCGCGCCATCGTCAGCGGCATGCGCAGTCCCATCGAAGAAAGCAAGCATTACCAAACCGAATTCCAGCGCGTGCGCGCACTGGGCATTGGCGATAAAGAAGCCAATCGCGCCAAGCAGTTCGCCGCCAATCTGAATGCCTACGGCGTCAGCGCCACCGAAACCCTAGAGCTGGACCGTGATGCCTGGGCGGTATTCGCTGATCGCGACCACGCCGAAATGGTCACCCCAGTGCTGACCCGAATGAAGTTCGCGAACAAGGCCATGTTTGGCGAAGGAGAAGGCCAGGAAAAAGACAAGCAACTGATGGACATGATGAAGGTGATTGAAATGCGCGGCGGGGCCAATAACCAAAAAGACTTCATGGCCCAAGCCAACAAGGTGCAACAAGTCATCGCCGCCACCGGCGGCCGCGTCGGTCCCAATGAGTGGTATCGCTTCACCAAGCGTTCCGGCTTGGCCGGCCAAGGCCTGAGCAATGAAGCCTTCTATTACAAAATGGAGCCGGTCATTCAGGAGATGGGCGGCGACACCGCCGGCCAGGCCTGGATGTCCGCCTACCAAAACCTCTATCAAGGCCGCACCACCAAACGCGCCGCGCTGCTGCTCGACAAGTTCGACCTGATCGGCGACCGCAGCAAAATCAAACACGACAAAGCCGGCCAAGTCAGCTTTTTGAACCCGGGCGCGCTGAAAGGCGCCGCCACCTTCAAAACCGACCCCTTCAAATGGATTGATGAAATCCTGCTGCCCACCCTGGAAAAGAAAGGCATCAAGGATCGACAACAAATCGAAGACGTGTTGGGCGGCATCTTCACCAACCGCAATGCCTCAGGCCTATTCGGCAAGCTGGTGCTGCAAAGAAAGCAATTCGCGAAAAGCGCCGCGGTCAACGCCCGGGCTGACAACATCGATCAGATCTACGACAAGGCCAAGGACACCGCCGAAGGCAAGGAAATCGACCTGATCACCCGCCGCGCCGACGCCTACAAGGTACTGGGCGATGCGGTGATGCCGGAATATACCCAGGCGCTGGAAATGGCGTCCGCCGCCGTCAAAAAACTGAGCGACTGGATGCAAGCCAACCCGGCGGCGGCCAAGGCCATCACCCTCGCGCTGATGACGCTGGCCGCCGCGCTCGCCACCCTGGCCGCGCTGATCATCCCACTGGCCATGCTGCGCTTTACCTTCTCCTCGCTCGGCATCGCCGCCTCGGCGGGGCGGCTAGCGTTCTCCAGACTGGGCGGCGCGCTGAAATCCTTGGGAACCGCGCTCCGCTGGATGGGCGGCGCCGCCTGGAAAGCCATCACCATCGTGGGCAAAGCGATGTTCTGGCTGGGCCGGGTATTGCTGATGAACCCCATCTTGCTGCTGATCACCGCCATTGCAGTGGGCGCCTACCTGATCTGGCGCCACTGGGACACGCTCGGCCCCAAGTTCGCCAAGCTTTGGACCCGAATCAAACAGTTCTTCAGCGCGGGTTGGGAATTCGTCAAAACCTCGGCCAATGATCTGCTGGACTGGTTCCAGAACTTGCCAGGCCGCTTTGTCGAATTTGGCGGCAACATCATGCAAGGCCTGGTCAACGGCATCAAAAGCGGGCTGGGCGGGGTCAAGGACGCCATCCTCGGCGTCGGCGACATGCTGCCGGAGTGGCTGCGCAACAAGCTGGACATCCACTCGCCCTCTCGCGTATTCGCCGGCATCGGCGGCTACGCCATGGCCGGCCTGGAGCAAGGCATCGTTAAGAACCAGGACGGCCCGCTAGCCGCGCTGCGCCAGGCCACCGGCAGGCTGACCGCCCTCGGCGCCGGCGTCGTGCTCGGCGCCGGCCCAACGCTGGCCGGCCAGCTGGACACCCGCCCGCCGCTGGCGCGGCCGGCCATGGCCGCCGCCGCTCCCATTATGATCAACACCCCGATCACCATCCACGCCGCGCCCGGCATGGACTAACGCGCGCTGGCGCGGCTGGTGCGCCAGGAACTGGAAAAAGCCCAGCGCGACGCCCAAGCCCGCCAGCGCAGCAAATTTGGAGACATCGACTAATGCTAGGTCTGCCGATGATGGCGCTAGGGCTGTTCGTGTTCACCCGCGGCACCCTGCCCTATCAGGAAATGAAACAGCAGTTCGGCTGGCGCTGGCCGGGCAACCCCCGCGTCGGCGCCGCGCCCGGCCGCCAGTACACCGGGCCGGAGGAGGAGCCCATCACCCTGTCCGGCAAGCTACTGCCGGAGCTGACCGGCGGCGACAGCTCGCTGGCCCTGCTCAAGCTGATGGCCGACCAGGCGCTGGCCTGGCCGCTGATCGAGGGCACCGGCATGATTTACGGCTTCTACGTCATCGAGAAACTGGATCTGACCCGCCGCGAGTTCTTCAGCGACGGCAAGGCGCGCGAGATCGACTTCACCCTGACGCTGCAGCGCGTCGACGGCAGCATGCTGGACCTGCTCGGCAACCTCAGCCGCGCGGTGATGGAGTTGGCGTTTTGAGCCTGGACAGCCTGATGGCCGCCGGCCGGGACATCGCCCAACAAGGCCTGGACGGCCTCGCCGACTTCGCCGGCCTCAACGGCGCGCCGACGCCGGCCTGGCGGCTCAGCCTCAACGGCAAGCCGCTGGACAGCGCGCTGCGCCGCCGGCTGGTGGCGCTGACACTGACCGACAACCGCGGCTTCGAGGCCGACCAGCTCGACATCGTGCTGGACGACAGCGACGGCATGCTGGAACTGCCCGGCCGCGGCGCCGTCATCGCCGTGGCGCTGGGCTGGCGGCATAGCGGCCTGATCGACAAGGGCAGCTACACCGTTGACGAAGTCGAGCATAGCGGCACGCCGGACATTCTGACTCTGCGCGCGCGCTCCAGCGACCTGCGCGAAGGCATCGCCGCCAAGCGCGAAAAGAGCTGGAGCAAGACCACACTCGGCGCCATCGTCCGCGCCATCGCCGCCGCCAACCAGCTGCAGCCGGCGATACCGCACTGGTTGGCCAAGCGTCGCGTAGAACAGTTGGACCAGCGCAATGAAAGCGATGCCCAGCTGCTGCACCGGCTGGCGCGCGAACACGACGCCGTGGCCACGGTGAAAAACGGCCGCCTAGTGTTCTGCAAGGCCGGCGACGCCGAAACCGTCAGCGGCAAGCCCTTCCCGGTCTGCACTATCAACCGGGCCAGCGGCGACAGCCACCGCTTCAACATCGCCGACCGCAATGCCTACACCGCCGTCAAAGCCCAATGGCAGGATCTGAACCGGGCCAAGCGCGGCGAAATCATCGTCGACAAAAACACCCGCTTCGAACGCCGCGCCACCGTCACCAAGCTGGGCCGCACAAGCAAGCGCAAAAAGCTCACCGCCATCCAGCAAAAAGGCGTGGAGCCCAGCGCCGGCAACGTCAAAATGCTGCGCCACATCTACGCCAGCGAAGCCACCGCGCTGCAGGGGGCCAAAGCGGCATGGGAGAAGCTGCAGCGCGGCGCCGCCGAGTTCAGCATCAACCTGGCCTACGGCCGGCCGGAGCTGTTCGCCGAACTGCCGGCCAGGGTGCAGGGCTTCAAGCCGGCCATCGACGCCACCGACTGGGTGATCAACAAAATCACCCACACCCTGAACGACGGCGGCTATACCTGCCAGCTGGAGCTGGAAATGAAGCTGGAGGCGGTGGAGGAGCCCACGACTAAAGAGCCAAAGGAGAAGCGGGTGACACAGCGATAGGAAAGCGGCCGGAATCACTTTGGTACCACAAATAATAAAGCCCGCTTATGCGGGCTTTTCCTACATTCACACTATCGGTAGCCTTGAAACATCAGACTAGGGGTCACTGCCAACGGCTAGATAGCCAGCTCTTCCAACGCTTTTCCACCATCAATCCAGGCCTGAACCCAAGTCGGTTTGCGTCCGCGTCCCGACCAAGTGAGGCTGCTATCATCAGGGTGACGATACTTGGCCTCCACCGGTTTGCGAACCGCAGTTTCCTTATTCAATACATCTTCCACTTTCAAACCATAGGCGCGGGCGAGTTCAAGAATTTGCTTCTTTGCTTTAGATTTTTCTTCCACTTCGCGGCGTTTAATCTCGCTTGTTACGTCAGCTTGCAGGGCAATCAGTGCGGTGAATTCAAGCTTGGATAATTCCATACCATGTTCCTTTAATCGTTGGTTTGATGATTATAGGGAGTCATGCACACAATTGAAATAGTGTAATTCAAATAATAAAAGCCCCTCCAAAGGAGGTATAGTCTATGTATCGGGCTAACGCCGCAGGCCTTGCCACAGCCCGATATCAGCCAGGGCTTTTTGCTCATTTTGAAATGGAGGGTTGCACTATGAGTAACACAATTCACATTGCCGTCTTAAGCCACGAGGCATCTCATGTAGAGGCACGTAGTGCGGACTCATATGAAAGCCTTAACGAGAGGCTGAGCCATGAGTTTCCAGCCGGGTTTACTTTAGAAGTATCGAGTAACGAAGGTCTGATCAAATGGTTTAGGGGAGACGCAGGGGACGGTGATGAGATTATCCTCTACCGCCTCACCGCCAAAGCCGCTGCCAACTAATCAAGCCGCCATTCCAAGGGCGTTACTGTGCGTGGTCTGCTGAGCAGTCGATAGGTCAGAGGATATTTGGTGCCCGGAGCCGGAATCGAACCGGCATGCGCGAAGCCGCGCGACGGATTTTAAGTCCGTAGTGTCTACCTATTTCACCATCCGGGCGAGAGATGGTGGGCCCCCCGAGAGTCGAACTCGGCACCAACGGATTATGAGTCCGCTGCTCTAACCAAGCATGAGCTAGAGGCCCTGGCGGAAGCGGTGGGATTCGAACCCACGGATGGTTTCCCATCGCTGGTTTTCAAGACCAGTGCCTTAAACCACTCGGCCACACTTCCTGTGGTGTTGGAGCGGGTGAAGGGAGTCGAACCCTCGTCATAAGCTTGGAAGGCTTCTGCTCTACCGTTGAGCTACACCCGCAGCGATCTTCATTGACCGTGGCCTGCCGGCAGAGTTCCATCACCGGTCAGCGACGGACTGCCCCATGCTGTCTGAACTTTGCCTACAGTTGGTCACCCACAGGCAAAATGGGCTCCCCTTCTGCCCTCAGTAGCCCCCTGCACTCATGGACGTAGCTGCGCCTTGACAATATCTCATTTTGAGATAAAATAACATCCATGAAACTGATCAGCAACCGCGCCTTGCGCGACTTCGCCCAGACTCACCCGGACGCGGAACAGCCGCTGCAAGGCTGGCGCCGCGTCATAGAAAAGAACGCGTTCGCCAACTATGCCGCGATGAAGCAAGCCTTCAACAGCGTGGACAAGGTGGGGGAGCTGATGGTGTTCAATATCGGGGGCAACAAGTTCCGGCTGATCGCCTTTGTGCAGTTCCCTCGACAAGTGGTGTATGTGAAGGCCGTGCTGACGCATGGCCAGTATGACAAAGGAGACTGGAAATCATGAACGCCCGTATCGACGCCGCCAGCCTGCTGCCCGCCTGGCGGGCCTTCAGCCAGGCTACCGACATCCGCCCCATCCGCGATGCCGACCACTACGACCGCATGAGCGAGCTGCTGGACGCGCTGTGGGACAGCACCCAGGGCGATGAACAGCACCCGCTGTGGGACTTGAGCGAGCTGGTCGGGGACCTGGTCCACGACTACGAAAACCGCAATCACCCAATGCCGGACGCCAGCGGCCTGGATGCGCTGCGCCATCTGATGCAGGAACACGGCCTGCGCCAGAACGACCTGCCGGAGATTGGCAGCCAGGGCGTGGTGTCCGAAGTGATGGCCGGCAAGCGCGAACTGAATCTGCGCCAGGTCAAGCAACTGGCGGCTCGCTTTGGCGTTAGTCCGGCGACCTTTATTGACTGATAGACTGGGCCTGCCCATGGAAAAGCCCCGCTTGATGCGGGGCTTTAGCTTTACTGGGACGCAAGAGCAAACGCAAGAAACTCACTCCCATCCAACAAAAGGGTGCGGAACCAATCTTCCACTGACCATGCAGGTCCGCGGATGCCCCCTCCTTCCTCATTGCAAAAACGAAGCGCCCCACTTGGAGCGTTTTTTCATGGTTTTCATTTGCTCTAACCGGCTAACTGCACCCTCCACTGCATCAAGCTAGGCAAGGCCAAGCCTCAAAGTACAAGCTTAACTTACCGTCTGCTCCTTGTTACATGCCGTTCCTCTTCCGTTACAAAAAAAATCTGGATGTATCAAATCGTAAAAACAAATAATTCAACCGTGGATGCACATCAATTGAATATGAACACCCAAGCGCACAATCACAATATCAAAAATCTTGCAAGCGCAGAGCGCGTAAAGAAGGTAAGAGGCTTATTTTAACTGATCTGCTCCCCTTAGGCCTTACCAATCAAAAGTAGAGAGAAGTCCGTCACTGAAGGAGAATGACGGACATGAAGAAGAGCAGATTCACCGAAGAACAGATCATTGGCTTTCTCAAGCAGGCCGAA
>NZ_MUKU01000055.1 GCF_002081825.1 Chromobacterium haemolyticum
GTTTTCTTGCGTACGCTTTCCAATAGCGGTCTGATCTGTTCGAACTGTTCACGACTTACGTCGCTTGGATAATGGCTTCTTCGCATGCGGCAATTATCTCAGGACGAAAAGATCGTGAACAGGCTCTTAGAAGCTGTTCATGCTCCAGGGAGCCAGGGTCGTGCGCAGCCGCTCAAGCGCTGCGCCCCACCCCGTTCTCCACCGCGAACACCGCCGCCTGCACCCGGCTGCTGAGGCTGAGCTTCTTCAGGATGTTTTGCACATGGATCTTGACCGTGCTCTCCGCCAAGTCCAGGCTGCGCGCGATTTCCTTATTACTCTTGCCCTGGGCCAGGAAGCCGAGGATTTCGCGCTCGCGCGGGGTCAGCTTATCCAGTTCCTGCTCCGCCGGTTCCACCGGCGCCGCCGCGCCGTGGCGGAACTGGGCCATCAATTTTGCGGTCATCGAATCGCTCATCACCGATTCGCCGGCGGCGGCGCGCGCCACCGCCTGGGTCAGGAAATCCGCGTCGATGTTTTTCAATAGATAGCCGCGCGCGCCGGCCTTCAGTGCCGCGGTCAGGTCGTCGGCTTCCTCGGACACCGTCAGCATCACCACTGCCCGCTTGGGCTGGTCCTGCAGCATCAAGGTCAACGCTTCCACGCCGGAGATGCCGGGCATGTTCAGGTCCAGCAGCACCACGTCCGGATCCAGCTGCTTGGCCAGCTTGACGCCCTCGGCGCCGTCGGCCGCCTCGCCGACAATGTCGAAGCCGGCCTGGCGCGCCAGCAGGGCCTTGATTCCGCTGCGGAACAAAGTGTGATCGTCCACCAGCAAAATGCGTATGGTCTGTTCAGACATCATCGAGTTCCGGGTCTTTCAAGTTCAGATATGGACAGTATGAGAGCTGTCTTGCCGCCGCGCCAGTGGCTCAAGCGGCCATGCGCCGCGCGCGCGGCAGCAGCAGGCTGACCAAGGTGCCCGCCTCCAGGGTGGATTCAATGTCCAACTGCAGGCCAGCGCGCTGCGCGCGCTCCTGCATAATGGACAGACCGAAATGGCCGTCGCCCTTGTTCCGCACGGTATCCAGATCAAAGCCGACGCCGTTGTCCAGCACGCTGAGCACGAAGACCTCGCCGTCGTCGCTGAGGCTGACCGTGATCTGGCTGGCCTCGGCGTGCTTGCGCACATTGGACAGCGCCTCTTGCAGGATAAACAGGATTTGCAGCTGTTGCTCCGGCATCAACGGCGCGCCCGCCCCGGTGGAACGCAGCTCCACCCGCAGCCCGGTCTGCTTGCGGAACTTGTCCAGCAAACTGCTCACCGCCTGACTCAGACTTTCCGACAGCTTGGAGCGGAAATTGTTGAGCAGCTCGCGCACATCGTCGTAGCTTTCCTTGACGCCGGCCTCGAACAAGGCCAGCGTGTCGTCCACCAGACCCGGATCGCCGCTGTCCAGCGCCTGTCGCATGATCTGGGTTTGCAGGTTCAGAAAAGACAGACCCTGAGCGATGCTGTCGTGCAAGCCCTGGGCCACCAGATTGCGCTCCTCCAGCACAGCCAGTTCGCGCTCCTTGGCCGCCAGCCGCAGGTTTTCAATCGCCACCGCCAGATGCTGGCCCAACATCTCCAGTTGTCGCACTTGCTGCGGCAGCAGAATGCGCGCCTGGCGAAAATGCAAATTGAAAATGCCCAGCGTGCGGTTCTGCGTCGCCACCGGAAAGGCGCTGACGACGCGGAAGCCTTCGCGGCTGCATTGTTTGTCCGGCAGACCGCGCATATTCTCCACCCGGCTCTCGGCTTTGGCGGCGGCTTCGCCGCACAGGCAGTCGCCCACTTTCAGGCAGTGTTCGTCGCGCAGCAGCCCTTCCGGCAAGCCGTCGTCGGCCACCACGAATACCATGCCCTGGCCGTAGTCGGTCAAGCGCACAGCGCCGCCGTCCGCGTCGAAAGCGCGCATCACCCGGACCAGAAAGCCCTTGCACAGCGCTTCCAGCGGCTGGGATTGATTGCAGAAGGAGGTGATTTCGTACAGCAAGGCCAATTCCTGGTTTTTCTGCTGCAGGCTGGCGGTCTTGCCGCGTACCCGCTCTTCCAGGGTGGCGTGGGATTCGGACAGACAGGCGGCCATCAGATTGAAGCCGGTGCTGACCTGGCCGAACTCGTCGTCGGTTTCCACCGGCACCCGCACGCTGTAATCGCCGGCCGCCAGCCGGCGTATGCCCTGATGCAGCTTGTCCAGCGGCCGCAGCACGATCAGCAGCATCAGATAGATCAGCGCGACGGTGCCCACCACCGCCATGCTGGCGAGCAAGAGCTGCAACAGGCGAAGGTAGTCGGTATTGCGCGCGTTGTAGGCTTCCATACCGCTGACGAAGGTGTTGATGTCCGCCACGTAGAGCGCCACCCGCTCGGCAAAGCGGGCGCCCTCCGCCGCGTTGTCGCCGGGCCGCGTCAGCGCGTCCAGCAGCACCGGTTTCAGTTGCTCGCGCCACTGCGTTTCCACCTGGGTCAGAGCCTGCTGAATATCCGCCTGACGCGGCACCAGCAGCGGCCGCGCCGGGTCGCCTCGGCGCAATCTCTGCAAGATGGCTTCGTAATTGACCATGTCGCGACGCAAGGTGTCGGCGCGCGCGCCGTCCCGGCCACTGAGCTGCAAGTCCAGCGCCAGCCGGGTCACGCGCATGCGCAGGCTCCCAGCGTCGTTGATCGCCGCCGCGCCGCCCTCTTGCTGCCAGGACAGCCATAGCGTGGCCCCGATGGAACCCAGCGCCACCAACAGAAAGACCGCCAGCACGCCGACGATCTTGGCGCTGAGCCGCTGGCCCAGCGGGCCGCCCAGCACAGGAGACACGTTCAGCCGCATTGCCGTCGCCCTAACCACCGGTCATCGACATGAAGCGCACCAGCTTTTGCGGCTTTTCGCTGAACTCATGTCTCTCCGGCTTCAGTTCAATCGCCGCGCGGATCGCCGCTTCCAGCTCAGCGTCGGAAATACCGGCGCGCAACAAGGGGCGCAGTTCGAAACTTTCTTCCTGGCCCAGACACATGTAGAGGGTGCCGTCCACCGACAACCGTACCCGGTTACAGGTGGCGCAGAAGTGTTGGGATATGGGGGTGATCAGGCCCAGCGAGAAACCGCCGTCCCGGGTTTTCCAGTAGCGGGCCGGGCCGCCGCCCAGGGTGGCGGCCTGTTCCACAAGGTCGAACTCGGTTTGCAGCTGACGCAGCACCGGCTGCAAGTCCAGATAGCTGGCGGCGCGGCCGGTATCGCCCATCGGCATGGCTTCGATCAGCCGCAGCACGAAGCCATGCTCGATACAGAAGGCGACCATGGCGCCGATGTCGGCGTCGTTGACATCCTTCATCGCCACCATATTGATCTTGATTGGGGAAAAGCCGGCGTCCTTGGCCGCCATCAAGCCTTCCATCACCCGCGGCAGGCTATCGCTGCCGGTGATGTCGTGCACGCAGTCGCGGCGCAACGAGTCCAGACTGACGTTGACGCGGCTCACCCCCGCGGCGCGCAGCGCCTGGGCATGGCGCGCCAGCTGAGTGGCGTTGCTGGTCAGCGACAGATCGTTGAGGCCGGGCAGCGCGGACAGGCGCGCCGCCAGCTCCGGCAGATTGCGGCGCAGCAGCGGCTCGCCGCCGGTCAGCCGCAACCGCCGGGTGCCCAGGCGCGCGAAAGCCCCCACCACGCGTTCTATCTCGTCGAAGGTCAGCCAGTTGGCCGGTTCCTCGAAGCCTTTGAAGCCTTTGGGCAGGCAGTAATTGCAGCGCAGGTCGCAACGGTCGGTCACGGACAAACGCAGGTATTCGATGGAGCGCCCGAAGCGGTCGGTAAGCATGAGTTCCTCCATGGCAGCCAATGATACCGCTTAGTCGCAACCAAGTGGCCCGGCTGTCGCCGCCAATCTGATATTTCCTGATTCTATTTTACTAGCTAGACCAATAATCCGCAGTCCAACCAAAGCACGCTGGCCCCTAGTCACTTCTAACTAGGGGCCAGCCGGCAGAATTGAAGCCTGAGGACAGCGTCGAAGCGACGCAGATCGTAAACAGGTTTTCAGGCGTGCTTGAACTTATCCACCAGCTCCACCAGTTCGCTGGCCGAGGCGTTGAGCCGGTCGGACAAATCCGCCACCTCCTGCACCAGGCCGGAATTCTCCTCCGCAAGCGAGGCGATCACGCTGATATTGTTGGCCACCTCCCCGCTAGCCGCGGTCTGCTGCGCCATCGCCGCCGCGGTGCCCTGGCTCTTGGCCGCCGCTTCGCTGGCTTCCTCATGGATTTCGTCCAGATCGTTGACGGTCTGGCCCACCAGCTCCAGGCCGGACTCCATGCGCTGACGCGCCTCCTGCATATGGTGGGCGGCGGTTTGGGTCTCGCCGCGGATGTCCTCGATCAAAGAGGTGATGTCCAACGTCTCCTTGCCGGTGCGTTCAGCCAGCTTGCGCACCTCGTCCGCCACCACGGCGAAGCCGCGCCCCATCTCGCCGGCGCGCGCCGCCTCGATCGCCGCGTTCAAGGCCAGGAGATTGGTCTGATCTGCAATCTCGCGAATGGCGGTGATGATGGAGCGAATATCCTCGGACTTCTGCTGCAAGGACTCTATCCGGCCGCCGGCGTCGTCCAGCACCGACGAAGTCTGATTCATGGCCTGAGTGGTGCTGCGCATGCGCTCGCGCCCGTCGCTGACGCTGCTCTGCATCTGCTGCGCCACGTTCAAAGACAGGCGGGTGTTGGCGCTGACCGATTCTATGCCGGCGCTCATCTCTTCCACCGCAGCGGCGATGCCCGCGGCCGAGTGGCTCTGGGTCTCAGAGGCCTTGGCCGCGCGGTGGGAAATCGCCAGCATCGCATGCGCCGCCTCCACCAAACTATGGGCGTTGTGATTGACTTGATTCAGGGTGCGGGCGAAGGCCTCCACCAAATGATCGAAAGCCTTGCCCATGCGCGCGATTTCATCATGGCCGCGGATGTTGGCGCGCGGCCGCAGGTCGAAATCCCGGCTCATTGAGGTCATCAGCAGTTCCAGCCGCTGCACCGGCACATGGATGCCGCGATAGATGGCGAAACCCAAGCCGCCCAAAGCCAGAATCACCAGGGCGGAGCCGCCCAGCGTCACCCACAGGTCGACGCGGGCCTGGGACACTTTGGCCGCCACCTGAGCCGCCAGATCGGACAACAGCTTGTCCTGCAGCGTTTTCAGCGCGCCGATGCGCTGGGTCGCCGCCTGAAACCACGCCGCCGGCGCCACGCCGGCAGGCTGGCCCAGGACCTGGCCCAAGAGTTTATCGCGCAGCGCCTGCAAGGCCTTGGCCTCGTCGCCTCCCTCCACCGAATCCGCCTGGGCGCGCAGCGCTTCGTCCGCCATCAGCCGCAGCTGGCCGGCGCAAGCGTCCTGCTTGGCTTTGAGGCCCACCGCCTGGGCGAAGCTTTTTTGGTCGAAGGCGCCGCCGTTAAGCACGCCGTTGACGTAGCCGCGCTCTCGGCCGGCGAACTCCTTCTCGCATTGCAAGCTGAGCAGGGCCGCGGTGCTGCGCAGCAGATCGCCGTCGCTATTCGCCTGCGCCAGCTTGGCGATCAGGCCGATCAGGGCGTCGATGCGGCTGGAATAAGCGGCGAAGGCTTCCCCCGGCGGCGTCGCGCGTTTTTCCACGCTGTCGCGCAACTGGGACAGGCTGTCCAACTGCCCGCTCAAGGCGGACAGATCGCCGGCCAGGCTGCTGGCGGCGTGATTGGCCGCCTCGTCGCGGAAGGCGGCCAAGTCCTTGTCGCTGACCGAGCGCGCCTGTTGCAAGGGCGGCGGCAGGCCGGCGGCCTGGCCGCTGAGGAAGCCGTTGCTCAGGCCGCGTTCAGTCTGCAAATCATGGATCAACTGGCTGGAACGCGCCGCCACCTGGATCAGGCGATCCGAGCGTTGCAGTTCCGACAGGGTCTGAAAGCGATCGACGGCCAGCACCGAGGCCAGGCCGATCAGGGCGGCGGAAAACGGCAGCAGCAGCAATAGCAGCTTGCTGGCGAGGGATAGCCTGGACAGCATGGCGGGCTCCGATCTCTATTGGCTGTTTCTTATGGTTTTCCATGACAATGGAAACCAACACCCATCAATATAGATCAAGCCCGGCCCATGCTGAATACGGCGATGTGACTAATGACTATGGTCGACGGGACGCTCAGCAGCGGCTTTTCTTGGCCTGTCCCGGCGGGCAGAAATAGCCCTTGTCGCGGTGGTGGCGATGACGGTGCTTGCGATAACGGCGGCCATCGTCGTCATGGCGTTCCGACGCCGCCGGCTTGCCATAGTCGTGGCCGATGGCCGCGCCGGTCGCGCCGCCCAGCGCGCCGCCGACGATGGTGGACGTGTCCGCCATGGCGGCGGAGGCCAGGCCGGCCAGGCTCAGCGAAACGATGACAAGTGCGCGTTTCATGCAGCTAACTCCCGAGTTTAAACAGATGGCGCAGCTTAACCGTTTGGTTGACCGCCGGCTGTTTCGAATTGTTAGGGATTGTTCGCTCTTGTTATCGCTACACAACTTATCGAGTTTATATGTAGCCTGATGGCATGAAAAACGGCGAAGCACCTTGGTGCGCTCCGCCGCGTCGTCATGCAAATCTTGGCAAGCCCGCCGGATCAACCCCGCGGCCGCACCAGCTGCCAGGCCCGGCCCAGGTAGGTCACCGCGCCGAAGCCGCTCCACACGTGTACCAGACGGGTGAACGGGAAGATCACAAACAAGCTCATGCCCATGAACAAGTGCGCCTTGAACACCGGCGAGGCGTCGACGATGAAGAAGGCCGCGTCGCCGCGCAAGGTGACGATGTGCTGGGCCCAGTTCATCAGCAACACCATCTCGTGGCCGTCCAGGTGCTGCGCCGACACCGCGATGGTGCTGAGACCCAACAACAAGGTGGCCAGAATCCACAGCAACACCAGCTTGTCGCGCCAGGTGGTGTTGGCCGCCAGCCTGTCGCAGGTGAAGCGGCGGTGCAGCAGAATCAGAATGCCAATCAGGCACAGGCCGCCCATGATGCCGCCGGCCGTCATCGCGAACACTTGCTTGAAGCTGTGGCTGACGCCCAGCGCGTCCCACACCGCCACCGGGGTCAGCAGCCCCACCAAATGGCCGAAGAACAGGCCGATGATGCCGAGATGGAACAGGATGTTGCCCAGCCGCAACTGGCCGCGATACAGCAGCTGCGAGGATTCGCTCTTCCAGCTGTATTGCTCGCGGTCAAAGCGGATCAGGCTGCCCAGCAGGAACACCGCCAGCGCGATGTAGGGGTAGATGCCGAATACGAATTGGTGCAGATAGTTCATGTTGCTCTCCTGGCAGCGGGATTCAGCCCTGCGGCCGCTGCGGGTAAAAATTCACCGGGGCGATGGCCGGCCGCGCCGGCTTCAGCAGCGGCTCCACGCCGTCGGCGCCGGGGCCGAAGGTCTCCAGCATCTCGTCCATGTCGCGCACCGGCGGCACGGTCAGCGCCTCCGGCGTCACCGGCGACAGCAGCACCAGGCCCTGCAGCACGCCGGCGTAGTGGGAGTGACTGTCGGCCAGCTTGCCGGCCACATGGGCGATCACGTGCACCGCGTCCGAAAGCAGCCGGGTGGCCTCTTCCGGCTGGCACTGCGCCAGGAACTCGAGAAACAGCGGCAGATAGTCCGGCAGCTCGTTGCCCGCCGGCTCGAAGCCCTGGGCCTGGTATTCCGCCAGCAGGTCCACCATGGCCTGACCGCGGGCGCGGTCCTCGCCGTGGATGTGCTCGAACAGATGCAGCGAATGGCAGGGGTTGCGGTCGAAGGTCTGCACATAGCGTTCTTGCAGGGTGATCAGATCCTCGCCTTCCAAGGACAGCAGCAGCGGCTCCAGCAGCCGGGCGATGCGCGGCTCCGCCGCGACTTCGACGCGGATGTCGTCCGCCGCCGCGACCAGGTCCGGCTCCGGGTAGCACAGCAGCGCCGATAAGGCTTGATAGATGCGCATGGCGTTCTCCCTCACTGACCGGAATTGGACTTGCGGTCGCGCCGCATGTCGTGGAACACGATGGGGGTGGCTTTCTTCTTGCCGAACAAGCTGGCGTCGGACTCGCCGCCGGAGCAGCCGTTGCCGAAGGTGAAGCCGCAGGACGCCTTGTCCTCGAAAGTGTTTTCCACCAGTTCCTTGTGGCTGGACGGAATCACGAAGCGGTCTTCGTAATTGGCGATGGCCATCACCTGGTACATTTCCTCCACCTGGGCCGGATTCAAATGGGTGCCCTTGAGGGAGGCGGCGTCGGACACCTTTTCCACACTCTTCTTGCGCATATAGCGCCGCATCGCCACCATGGTTTCCAGCGCTTTCACCACCGGCTCTTCCTTGCCTGCCGTCAGCAGATTGGCCAGGTACTGGATGGGGATGCGCAGATCCTTGACGTCCGGGATGATGCCGTTCTCGCCGATCAGGCCGTTTTCCATCGCGGACTGGATGGGCGACAGCGGCGGGATGTACCACACCATCGGCAGGGTCCGGAATTCCGGATGCAGCGGGAAGGCCACTTTCCACTCCATCGCCATCTTGTAGACCGGGGAGTGCTGCGCGGCGTCGATCCAGCTTTGCGGAATGCCCTGCTTCTGCGCCTCGGCGATCACTTCCGGCGCGTTCGGGTCCAGGAACACGCCCAGCTGCGCTTCGTACAAGCTCTTCGGGTCTTCCACCGCGGCGGCTTCGTCTATCTTGTCGGCGTCGTACAAGAGCACGCCCAGATAGCGGATGCGGCCAACACAGGTTTCCGAGCACACCGTCGGCTGGCCGCCCTCGATGCGCGGGTAGCAGAAGGTGCACTTCTCGGCCTTGCCGGAGGTCCAGTTGTAATAGATCTTCTTGTACGGGCAGCCGGACACGCACATGCGCCAGCCGCGGCATTTGTCCTGATCGATCAGCACGATGCCGTCGTCTTCGCGCTTATAGATGGAGCCGGACGGACAGGACGCGACGCAGGCCGGGTTCAGACAGTGCTCGCACAGCCGCGGCAGATACATCATGAAGGTGTTCTCGAAGGCCGAGTACATCTCCTTCTGGATGCCTTCGAACAGAGCGTCCTTGCTGCGCTTGGAGAATTCGCCGCCCAGATCGTCCTCCCAGTTCGGGCCCCATTCGATCTTGTCCATCTTCTTGCCGGTCAGCACCGACACCGGCCGCGCGGTGGGCGGGGTCTGCATTTCCGGCGCGTTCTGCAGGTGTTCGTAGTCGTAGGTGAACGGCTCGTAGTAATCGTCAATCGCCGGCATATTGGGGTTGGCGAAGATATTGCCCAGGATTTTCAGCCGGCCGCCCTGACGCGGCTCCAGCTTGCCGTTGGGCTTGCGCACCCAGCCGCCCTTCCACTTTTCCTGGTTTTCCCATTCCTTGGGGTAGCCGATGCCGGGCTTGGTTTCCACGTTGTTGAACCAGGCGTATTCAATGCCGTCGCGGCTGGTCCAGACGTTCTTGCAGGTGACCGAACAAGTGTGACAGCCAATGCACTTGTCCAGATTCAACACCATGCCGATTTGAGCGCGGATTTTCATTGTTGCTCTCCTGCCGGACTATTCATCCAGTCCACTGTGTTCATCTTGCGCACCACCACGAATTCGTCGCGGTTGGCGCCCACGGTGCCGTAGTAGTTGAAGCCCCAGGACAGCTGCGCGTAGCCGCCTATCATGTGGGTGGGCTTGGTCACCGCGCGGGTTACCGAGTTGTGGATGCCGCCGCGCTTGCCGGACACTTCCGCGCCCGGCACGTTCACGATCTTCTCCTGGGCGTGGTACATCAGCGTCATGCCCTGCGGCACCCGCTGCGACACCACGGCGCGGGCGGTCAGCGTGCCGTTGGCGTTGAACACCTCGATCCAGTCGTTGTCCACGATGCCAGCCTTCTTGGCGTCGTCCTCGGACAGCCACACGTTCGGGCCGCCACGGCTCAGGGTCAACATGCGCAGGTTGTCGGAGTACGTGCTGTGGATGCCCCACTTCTGGTGCGGGGTCAGGAAGTTCAGCACCAGTTCATGGTTGCCGTTGCCATGCTTGCCCAGCACCGCCTGGGTGGTTTTCAGATCCACCGCCGGCTTGTACACGCACAGGCCTTCGCCGAAGGCGCGCATCCACTGGTGATCCTGATAGAACTGCTGGCGGCCGGTGATGGTGCGCCAGGGAATCAGCTCGTGCACATTGGTGTAGCCGGCGTTGTAGCTGACTTCTTCGCTTTCCAGGCCGGACCAGGTGGGCGAGGAGATGATCTTGCGCGGCTGCGCCTGCACGTCGCGGAAGCGGATGCTGTCGTGCTCGCGCGGCTTGGCCAGATGGGTGTGGTCGCGGCCGGTGATCTTGGACAGAGCGTCCCAGGCCTTCACCGCCACGTGGCCGTTGGTTTCCGGCGCCAGGGTCAGAATCATCTCGGCGGCGTCGATCGCGGTTTCCAGCTTGGGCTGGCCCTTGCCGGCGCCTTGGCTCGCCACTTGGTTCAGGCCGCGCAGGATGTCCACTTCATGGCCGGTTTTCCAGTTGATGCCCTTGCCGCCGTTGCCGGCTTTTTCCAGCAAGGGGCCGATGGTGGTGAACTTGTCGTAAATCGCGCCGTAGTCGCGCTCCACCACCGTCATCTTGGGCATGGTCTTGCCCGGCACCGGCTCGCACTCGCCTTTTTTCCAGTCCTTGGGATCGAAGGGCTGGCCCAGTTCTTCCGGGGTGTCGTGCATCAGCGGGGTCAGCACCAGATCCTTTTGCACGCCCAGATAGTCCTTGCCCAGCTCGGACAGCTTCTTGGCGAAGCCCTTGTAGATCTCCCAGTCGGTGCGGGACTGCCACAAGGGCTGCACCGCTTCGGACAGCGGGTGGATGAAGGGGTGCATGTCCGAGGTGTTGAGGTCGTCCTTCTCGTACCAGGTGGCGGTGGGCAGCACCACGTCGCCGTACAAGCAGGTGGTGGACATGCGGAAGTCCAGCACCACCAACAGGTCCAGCTTGCCTTCCGCCGCCGGACGCATGGTGATCTCGGTGGGCTTGATGCAGTCGTCTTCCGAATTCAGCACCGCGTTCTGGGTGCCCAGCAGGTATTTGAGGAAGTATTCGTGGCCCTTGCCGGAGCTGCCCAGGATGTTGGAACGCCACACAAACATATTGCGCGGGAAGTTCTGCGGATTGTCCGGGTCGTTGCAGGCCAGGTCCAGCTTGCCGGACTTGAGGCCGTCCACCACGTAGGTTGCGGCGTCCTGGCCGGCGGCTTCCGCGGCGCGGGTCACGTCCAGCGGGTTGGCGGACAGCTGCGGCGCGGACGGCAGCCAGCCCATGCGTTCCGCCTTGGCGTTGTAGTCGATCAGCGCCATGCCGGCCATACGGCCGTCAGCCGTCGGCGCCAGGATTTCGCCGACGCCCAGTTTTTCATGCCGCCACTGGCTAGTGTGGGCGTAGAAGAAGCTGGTGCCGTTCATCTGCCGCGCCGGGCGGTTCCAGTCGCCGGCGAAGGCCAGCGGCGCCCAGCCGGTTTGCGGGCGCAGTTTTTCCTGGCCCACGTAGTGGCACCAGCCGCCGCCGGACTGGCCGATGCAGCCGCACAGCATCAACATATTGATGATGCCGCGGTAGGTCATGTCCATGTGGTACCAGTGGTTCAGCGCCGCGCCGACAATCACCATGGACTTGCCCTGGGTCTGGTCCGCGTTCTGCGCGAACTCGCGCGCTACCTGGATCACCAGTTCCGGCTTCACGCCGGTGTGCTTTTGTTGCCAGGCCGGGGTGTAGGGCACATCGTCCATGTAGTCGGCGGCGACGTTGCCGCCGCCCAGGCCGCGATCTATGCCGTAGTTGGCCGCCATCAGGTCGAATACCGTGGCCACCAGGGTTTCGCTGCCGTCGGCCAGACGAATGCGCTTGGCCGGCACATTGCGGGTCAGCAGTTCATCGTGCTCGGCGCCGAAGTAAGGGAAGCCCACGCCCACCACCGCATCGCTTTCTTTGATCAGCGACAGCTTGGCGGACACCTCGCGGCCATTGCCGCCGTCCTTCTGCTCCAGGTTCCACTTGCCAGCCTTGCCCTCGGCCTGGCCCCAGCGGAAGCCGATGGAGCCGTTGGGCGCGACGATGTCGCCGCTGGCCTCGTCGATGAGCAGGGTTTTCCAGTCCGGGTTGTTGTCTTCGCCCAGGCCGCCTTCCAGATGGGAGGCGCGCAGGAAGTAGTCCGGGAGGTAACGCTCGCCGTCTTGCTTCAGCGCCACCAGCATCGGCATGTCGGTATAGCGGCGGATGTAGTCGGTGAAATAGCCGGACGGCTTATCGAGGTGGAACTCCTTGAAGATCACATGGCCCATCGCCATGGCCATCGCGGCGTCGGTGCCCTGCTTGGGCGCCATCCAGATATCGCCGAACTTGGCCATTTCGCCAAAGTCGCTGGACACCGCCACCGTCTTGGTGCCCTTGTAGCGCACCTCGGTGTAGAAATGGGCGTCCGGGGTGCGCGTCATCGGCACATTGGAGCCCCACACCATCAGATAGGTGGAGTTGTACCAGTCCGCGGATTCGGCCACGTCGGTCTGCTCGCCCCAGGTCTGCGGGCTGGCCGGCGGCAAATCGCAGTACCAGTCGTAGAAGGACAGCGGCACCCCGCCGATCAGGCTGAGGTAACGGCTGCCGGCGGCGTAGGACACCATGGACATCGCCGGAATCGGCGAGAAGCCCACCACGCGGTCCGGGCCGTATTTCTTAATGGTGAAAGCGTTGGCGGCGGCCACGATCTCATTGGCCTCGTCCCAGCTGGCGCGCACGAAACCGCCCTGGCCGCGCTTGGATTTGTACTGCTTGGCCAGTTCCGGCGTCTGGCTGATCTTTTCCCAGGCCTCCACCGGGCTCAGGGTCTGGCGCGCTTCGCGCCACAGTTTGGCCAGACGGCCGCGGATCATCGGATATTTGACGCGCTGGGCGGAGTAGACGTACCAGCTGTAGGACGCGCCGCGCGGACAGCCGCGCGGTTCGTGATTGGGCAGGTCCGGCCGGGTGCGCGGGTAATCGGTCTGCTGGGTTTCCCAGGTGATCAGGCCGTTCTTCACATACACCTTCCAGCTACAGGAGCCGGTGCAGTTCACGCCGTGGGTGGAACGCACCACCTTGTCGTGCTGCCAGCGCTGGCGGTAGGCGTCTTCCCAACCGCGATCCTCGTTGACGACGGCGCCGTGACCATTGGCAAAGGTGGAGCGGGTCTTGCCCAGGAAATTCAAACGGTCGAGAAAGTGACTCATCTTGCCTCCAAATATCGGGGTCCGCGCCGTGCGGGCCGGCGGCTCCAGCCACCGGGGGAAACGGACCTTTTCACTTGATTGCAAGCTTAGAACGCGCCGGCAAGCGCCGACATTCGCCGAAGGTCGACGCCGGGCGGCGCATTGGCACTAGTCACGATTAGTACTTTGGCGAGAAGAACTAGCCAGAAAGAACTAGTTGCGACAAGAGGCGCTTGTCGCGGAAAAATAAAACGTTATAACATAACAAAAACAGTGAAAGCCAAGCGCTCTCTCCATCCGCATCGCCATCACCTAATCGGACCCATACCATGACGCCCACCCTCTCCCCCGCCGCCGCGCCATCCGCGGACGCCAGACTGCCGGTCACCGTGCTGTCCGGTTTCCTCGGCGCCGGTAAAACCACCTTGCTCAACCACATCCTCAACAACCGCGAGGGCCGCCGCGTGGCGGTGATCGTCAACGATATGAGCGAGGTCAATATCGACGCCGCCCTGGTGCGCGAAGGCGGCGCCGCGCTGTCCCGCACCGAGGAAAAACTGGTGGAGATGAGCAATGGCTGCATCTGCTGCACCCTGCGCGAAGACCTGCTGCTGGAAGTGTCGCGGCTGGCGCGCGAAGGCCGCTTCGACCAACTGGTGATCGAATCCACCGGCATCGCCGAACCCCTGCCAGTGGCGGAAACCTTCACCTTCGCCGACGAGCAAGGCCGCAGCCTGGCCGATTCCGCGCGGCTGGACACCATGGTCACCGTGGTGGACGCCTGTCACTTCCTGCGCGATTACGCCTCGCGCGATCAGCTGCGGCAACGCGGCGAATCCCTGGGCGAGGCCGACGAACGCACGGTGGCGGACCTATTGATCGAACAAGTGGAGTTCTGCGACGTGATCGTGCTCAACAAGACCGATCTGATAAACGCCGCGGACAAGGAACGGCTGGCCGGCATCCTGCTCCAGCTCAACCCGCGCGCCCGCATCGTCGAAGCCCGCTTCGGCCAGGTGCCGCTGGACACGGTGCTCAACACCGGCCTGTTCGACTTCGACGCCGCCGCCGACGCCCCCGGCTGGCTCAGCGAGCTGCGCGGCGAGCACACGCCGGAAACCGAGGAATACGGCATCGCCAGCTTCGTCTACCGCGCGCGCCGCCCCTTCCACCCGCAGCGCTTCTTTGAACTGGCGCAACGGGAATGGCCCGGCGTGCTGCGCTCCAAGGGCTATTTCTGGCTGGCCAGCCGCCCGGCTCACGCCCAACTGTGGTCGCAGGCCGGCGCGGTGTGCCGCCACGAACTGGCCGGCCAGTGGTGGGCCGCCACCCCGCGCGAACACTGGCCGCAGGACGAAGACAGCCTGCGCCAGATCGAAAGCCACTGGCGGGACGGCATCGGCGACGCGCGCCAGGAACTGGTGCTGATCGGCATCGCCATGGACGAAGCGGAACTGCGCCGGCAATTGGACGCCTGCCTGCTGGACGAGGCCGAAATGGCCGCCGGCCCGGCCGCCTGGGCGCTGCTGCCGGACCCGTTCCCGCCGCTGGAAACCGCCGCTGAGGACGCCGCATGAACGCCCCGCTGCCCGACATCGCGCGCAGCGGCGCCGCCGCCGCGCTGCTGCCCTTGAACTGGGTGGGCATGGACGGCATCGCGCTGCCGCTGCGGCTGGCGGACGCCGCCCAAGGCTGCGTCGCCGCCCGCGCCAGCGTGCAAGTCAACCTGCCCCGGCCGGCGATCAAGGGCATCCACATGTCCCGGCTCTACCGCTTGCTGCAAGCCCACGCCGACGCCGCGCCGCTCAACCCGGACGCCCTAAGCCGACTGCTGCAGGCGATGGCGGACAGCCACGCCGACTGCGGCAGCGACGCCGCCCGCGCGGAATTCCGCTTCGAACTGCTGTGCCAGCGCCCAGCGCTGGCCACGCCGGGCCTGTCCGGCTGGAAAGCCTACCCCGCCGCGCTGGGCGCCGAACTCGACGGCGACGGCTGCCGGCTATGGGCCGAAGTGGAAATCGCCTACTCCTCCACCTGCCCCTGCTCCGCCGCGCTGGCGCGCCGGCTGATCGCCGACGCCTTCCTCCAACAGAACTGCGCGGCCACGCCGGACGCGGTCCACGCCTGGCTGCTGGAACACGCCACCCTGGCCACCCCGCACAGCCAGCGCAGCCAGGCGCGGCTGCGCTTCGACATCCCCGCCGACGCCGCCGGCTGGGAGCTCGCGGCGCGCATAGACCTGGCCGAGCAGGCGCTGGCCACCCCGGTGCAAACCGCGGTCAAGCGCGCCGACGAACAAGCCTTCGCCGCGCTCAACGGCGCCAATCTGATGTATGTGGAAGACGCCGCGCGCCGGCTGCAAGCGGCGCTGGCCGGCCACGGCCTGAGCCGGGTCGACGTGCGCCATCAGGAAAGCCTGCACCCGCACGACGCGGTGGCCGCCAGCCAGCTCTCATAATTTATCCACGATCTCGCGAGCAAGAGCGAGACAAGGCGAGAACAGCGGAGAAAGCGGAATGTACATTCGGTACATGAGCATTTCGAAGATGTTCTCAACGCCGTATCGCCGCAGCGCAGCAGATCGTGAACACACTCTCAGGGAGCAGCGCTTGATACGCAAAAACCCCTCCGGCCACCTGCCGGTAATCGCCGAATCCGCCTACGTCGACAAGACCGCCATCCTCTGCGGCAAGATCATCGTCCACGACCATGTCTTCATCGGCCCCTACGCAGTGATCCGCGCCGACGAAGTGGACGCCAACGGCGAGATGGAGGCCATCGTCATCGGCCCCCACTCCAATATCCAGGACGGCGTGGTCATCCACTCCAAGGCCGGCGCCGCCGTCGCCATAGGCGCGCACACCTCCATCGCCCACCGCTCCATCATCCACGGCCCCTGCACCGTGGGCGAACGCGTCTTCGTCGGCTTCAACAGCGTGCTGTTCAACTGCCGCGTCGGCGACGGCTGCGTGGTGCGCCACAACGCGGTGGTGGACGGCTGCGAACTGCCGGCCGGCTGCTACGTGGCCTCCACCGAACGCATAGGCGCGGCCAGCGACACCGCGCGCCTGCCCAAAGCCAGCGTCTCCGCCGCCGAATTCTCCGAAGACGTGCTGCGCGCCAACAGCGAACTGGTGCGCGGCTACAAAGCGCTGCAAAACGAGTTCTGAATGAGCGACATCCTGATCCGCAACGCCCGCCTGGTCAGCGACGGCCGCGAGTGGGAAGCCGACCTGCGCGTCGGCAACGGCCGCATCCGCCGCATCGATGCCAGCCTGCCCGGTCGCCCCGGCGACATCGACATCGACGCCGCCGGCCAATGGCTGCTGCCCGGCATGATCGACGACCAAGTCCACTTCCGAGAACCCGGCGCGCCGCACAAGGGCAGCATCGCCAGCGAATCCCGCGCCGCGGTGGCCGGCGGCGTCACCAGCTTCATGGACATGCCCAACACCCGGCCGGCCACAACCAGCCTGGAGGCGCTGGCGGACAAGGAAAGCCGCGCCGCCGCCGGCTCGGTGGCCAATTACGGCTTCCATCTGGGCGCCACCCGCCACAATCTGGACCTGATCGCCGCGCTGCCGCCCAACCGCGCCGCCGGCGTCAAAGTGTTCATGGGCGCCAGCACCGGCGACCTGCTGCTGGACGACCCGGCCGCGCTGGAACGGCTGTTCGCCGCCTGTCCGCTGCCCATCCTCACCCACTGCGAACACACGCCGCGCATCCGCGAACGCGAAGCCGCCTGGCGGCTGCGCTTCGGCGACGACATCCCGCCGGACCAGCACCCGCTGATCCGCGATGTCGAAGCCTGCTATCAGTCCACCCGGCTGGCGGTGGACCTGGCGCGGCGCCACGGCAGCCAGCTGCATGTGCTGCACCTGAGCAGCGCGCGCGAACTGGAGCTGTTCCAGCCTGGTCCCGTCGCCGGCAAGCGCATCACCGCCGAAGCCTGCGTCCACCACCTGCTGCTGGACGACGGCGACTACGCCCGCCTGGGCCACCTGATCAAATGCAATCCGGCGATCAAAAGCCGCGCCGACCGCGACGCGCTGCGCCAGGCGCTGCGCGACGGCCGCATCGATCTGATCGGCACCGACCACGCGCCGCATGCCTGGGAGGAAAAACAGCAGCCCTACACACAGGCCCCGGCCGGCCTGCCGCTGGTCCAGCACGCGCTGCCGGCGCTGCTGGAATTGGTGGCCGACGGCGAACTGACGCTGCCGCAACTGGTGGACAAGACCAGCCACGCGGTGGCCACCCGCTTCGCCATCGCCGAACGCGGCTATCTGCGCGAAGGCTATTGGGCCGATCTCACGCTGGTGCAGCGCCTGCCCGCGCCGCGCCCGGTCTGCCGCGACGCCCTGCTGGCTCATTGCGGCTGGACCCCCTTCCCGCATCTGGCCTTCCGCCACGCGGTCAGCGCCACCATCGTTTCCGGTCAATTGGCTTGGTTCCAGGGCCGCCTCCAGCCGGACTGCCAGGGCCTGCCGCTGCGGTTTGTGCGTTGAGGGCCGGTCACGGGATCATTGCTTAATACATTGAATCCGCTTCGCGGATGGTAATTTTCATTGCCGGGGCTGCCCGGCGGGCAGGGAAAGGATATTTGCTTGGCCAAATATCCTCTCCACTCCTAAAGGCCACCCTGCAAGCCTGGCCTGCGGCTACCCGCCGGGCCCCGTCAGGCCCGAGGCGCGGCGGAACTCTCTACGTGCGAATCTTTGATTCGCTCAGTGATGGCGCGCTAACGTCGCGCTGCTCGAACAAGCAGCCGCTTAAAACGAGCGAAGCGAAGTTTCTGCGTAGCTAAAACCTCGGGCCTGCCACCCGACGGCAGGCTTGAAGGGGCCTAGGGCAAGTCGGATACGTGGTTTTCCATGCATCTAGTCATGTCTCAGCACACTAGAAAAATCGTGAGCAGACGCCAAAAACGCAAAAAGCCGCCGTTTGTCGCCAAACGACGGCTCAAGCTTTCCCCGGCGGGGATCACCCGCCGCTTGGTCTTGCCATGCCCTGCCAGCGCGCTATTGAGATGCCCGCATACCCCGACCAAGGCGCCGCCACCGTCTTGCCATGCGGCACAGCAACATACGGGCCAAGGGGCGCAGCAAGAGACTCCGCACTTAGAGCCGCTAAGAAAACCTCGCAGAGAACCTGAGCCAAGGCGCGCCGACGCAGGCAGTACAAGTCGTACGACAAGGAGGCGCAACGCAGGATCAGGGGTTTTGTTAGCGGGTCCTAAGCGCGACGATAAGCAACGCTCATCTGGTCAGGGTCGGGGGAAAACAAGGTTCGCGGAACGCGACTCGAATCAATCATGATGACGTCTCCGATATGGGTTACACCTGCTTCCCGCTGTCAAACGGGAGCGGCAGGCACCTGGCAGGGTTGACAGACCGGCATATCGGAACCGGCAGCCCGTGAAGGCTCCCCGCCAGCGCCCGCCTTAACATTTACGCCGATACCGACCATGCCGCACGATAGCATGGCGAAAAGGGTTGGCTAAACGGCCAAATACGTCAAGCCAAGGCGGTCTAATTGAAACCGCATCGCCATTCCGCCCCCCTCCCCCCAATAAAAACCGGCGGCCAATAAAATGCCAAAAACATTTAAATACCCATCTGTCACGCCAATAGAAACAACGATAAAGTTCTTATAAAACCATCTTTATTTAATACTTTCCTAAAAAGCAATTTAATAATCAAAATCAATGACATAGAACTGTAATTATTTACCATTGACCTCAAAAAACAAACAGCGGAATACTGTAAATATAAAATTCAATCATTTACAAAAATGATCACAACAATGGCTCGCTCGCTTCATTCCATCACTTAGGAGCGCCATATGCGATTGTATAAAAGCCTTGCCCTTGCCGCGGGCCTGATTCCCTTATTGTCCGCATGCGAAACCGACGAAGCCAGTCCCTTTTCCGCCGGATCGGTACAGACTGTTAATTTCAAACAGGCCGCCAGTTCCGTCATCAAAACCGATTTCGAAATCTTCAAGCAATGCGCGGACAACTGCATTCTCTCGCCGGCGGAACCGGGCAAATTCATCAGCACCTCATTGCCGCTGCAAATCACCCCGTCGCCGGACGAAGGCGTGCTGTATTACTCGATGTTCGTGCAAGACCGTCTCATCGCCGCGGCCAATAATAGCGCCACCATCAAGATCGATGAATTCGCCAAGGTCCGGATCAACGACGGCCAAAGCACCGGCCACGCGCCGGGCACTTTGACCATTGAACTGGCCGCCCCAGACGGCAAGGTCAAGACATTCACCCATAAGCGCCGCACCGAATGGTTCACGCTGAATTGGGTGGTGCCTATCGGCAAAGACGCGCCCACCAGCATCAAGCTGTTCATCATGGACATGGACAGCAATAAGAAGATCGTCGATCACTCGCCGCTGTACAGCGTGGACCTGGACAACGCCGCGCTGGCGCGCTGGCCGGACAAGGCCAAGCTGGCGTTCAGCTCCGCCAATCCAAGAAACGACATCATCCTGTCTTGGCCGGGCGTGGGCTACACCGCCGCGCCCACGCAGCACAACCGGCAAAAGCGCTGGAGCGAATGGCATAGCGGCGTCCTGCTGTGCTGGCTGGACCCACTGGACGCCATCTACAACTACGTCACCCAAAACCGCTGCCAATTGAACAAGACCTGGGAAGGCAAGCTGTACCAGGTGGTGGCCGGCAAGCCGCAGATCAATGAATTCAAACCGCTGGCCAAAGCGCCCATCCAGCACCGGGTGCACTTCAGCAAGGAAAACGCCTTGGGCGCGCTGTCCGCCCACCGCGTCTGCGGCATTCCGCTGGAATCCCTGGCCCGCAGCCGCCAGCCCAGGGGCTGGGAAGAACTGTCCGCTTGCGGCTTCCGGGTGGAAAACATCGTCGGGCTATACATCGCCACCCGGCTATCCTTCGACCGTTTCCGCCAGGTGGTCGATGACTTGATCCATTCCCGCCCGGTCAGCGGCGCGCAAGATCCGGAGGCGCTGGAGCAATTGGGCACCGCGGTGCGCGAAACGCCGGAACTGGCCCGCGAAGGCCTGGCCGAGGCGGAAGCGCGCTTGAACGCCTATCGCGCCAACCACGCCGGCGCCAGCGCCGACGACGCGCAAAGAGCGGACGTGCTGTCGCTGACTTGCCCGGCCGACAGCGAGCCCTGCGCCGCCGCCAATGCCGACGGCGCCCACGTCAACCGCGAGTACCACCCCGGCTCAAGCTTCTTCGCGCCGGGCGAAGCGGTGGAATTCCTCGCCAACGGCACCACCGGCAACTGGAGCCAGGAGCGCCTGCTAGCCACCCATCAGCGGCTGTTGAACCAGGACTATGTCTTCGCCGGCTATCACGGCGGCTCCCGCGCCGCCGCCACAAGCATCGTCACCGCCGGCATCACCCGCCGTTCCCAGGAGCTGCAACCGATCTGGCGCGGTCTCTACATCGCCGGCGATCCGAATGTCGCCTACGGCTACGCGCTGGACAACGACTCCGGCGCCACCGGCATCATGATGCGCGTCTACGTGCTCAGAACCGCTCTACCCCAATTGTTCCGCACCAGCCAGCCGCTTAGCGACGAGGCCGCGGCGCTCAGGGAGATCAGCCGCTTGCTCGGCCGCAACGTCACCTTGAACAGCCTCTTGGGCTATGAGTCGATCACCGGGCCTCAAGACCCCGGCGAGGCGGATGAAACCATTCTGGGCTGGGATATGGCGGAACACGCGGTGGCGATTCCGTCGATGATTCAGGGCAACAACAGCGTGCGGCCCATCAATGTGCCGGACTACGAGAAGAAGATCAGCGCTCTGCCTGACTACGTCACCAAGCGCTGACCACCATCAGGCCCTGGGAAAGCGCCCTCTGGCTTTCCCACGGCCCTGGCGCAAAAAAAGCCCGCTGTTTCCAGCGGGCCAAGTCTTACCCCAATTATGATTAAGCGGCTCAAGCCTCCGTGGCGGCCAGTTCCCGGCTCGCGTCCGGCGCCGGCCGCGCCAGCAGCTCCATCCACTTGCGGCAGGCGGAGAGCAGGATCACCAGGCCCAGCGCCAGCATGGCAATGGAGATGGCGGCGTTGAACAGGTTGTAGCCCTTGGCCGCCGGGTTCAGATAAACGTGCTTGATCATCCAGTAGCCGGCGTAATTGACGGTGACGTAGAGATAAGCCAACGGCACTAGGCAGGTCATCATGTAAGCGCGCTTGTGCGACAGCCGCAGGATAATGGTGGCGCCGATGATCAGGCCGATGGACGCCATCAGCTGATTGGACACGCCAAACAGCGCCCACACCGAATTGATGTCGCCGGAGTTCAGCAGATAGCCCCACAGCAGGCAGGCCACCACCGAAGCGCCGATGGCGCCGGGCATCCAGTCGGTGCGTTTGAGCGGCGCCCAGGCATCGCCAACGAAATCCTGGATCAGATAGCGGGCGACGCGGGTGCCGGAATCAATGGCGGTGAGGATGAACACGGCTTCGAACATCACCATGAACTGGAAGAAGTAAGACGCCAGATTATGGAACCAGGGGATGCGGGTGAAAATGTCCGCCATGCCCACCGCTAGCGTCACCGCGCCGCCGGTGCGGCCGTACAGGTCCAGGCCGATTTCCTGGGACAGCTGCGGCAGGTTCACCACCTGCATGCCCAGCTTGGCGAAGACATCCGGCGCGGAGTTGATGGCGAAGTAATCCGCCGGATGCAGCGCGGTGGCAGCGATCAGCGCCATCACCCCCACCACGCATTCAGCCAGCATCGCGCCGAAGCCCACCGGCAGGATGTCGCTCCAGCGGTCTATCTGCTTGGGCGTGGTGCCGGAGCCGATGAAGGCGTGGAAGCCGGAAATGGCGCCGCAGGCGATGGTGATGGAGATGAACGGCCATACCGGGCCGGCCAGCACCGGGCCGCCGCCGTGGATGAACTGGGTGACGGCGGGGAACTGGATTTGCGGATTGATGAACACCACGCCCACCACCAACAGGCCGAACACGCCTATCTTCATGAAGCTGGATAGACAGGCCCGCGGGGTCAGCAGCATCCACACCGGCAGCGCGGTGGCGAAGAAGGCGTAGATGGGCAGCAGCAGGGACACGGTGGACGCCTTCAGCGTCAGCAGCTCGCCCAGCGCGGTGCCCTGGATGTAGGGGCCGGCGAACACGCAGGCCATGATGGCGGCGACGCCCACATAGCTGGCGTTCTTCATGCTGCCGGTGACGCGCTCCCACAGGCCGACGGCGATGGCGATGGGAATGGTCATGCTCACCGCGAACGCGCCCCAGGGATTGCGCTCCAGCGCGTGCACCACCACCATGGACAAGCCGGCCATGGTGATGGTGATGATGAACAGCATGGCCAGGCCGGTACACCAGCCGGCCCAGGGGCCCAGCTCGGTCTTGGCCACTTCCGACAGCGATTTGCCGTGATGCTTCATCGAGGCGAACAACACCACGGTGTCGTGCACCGCGCCGCCGATCACACAGCCGATCAACAGCCACAGCATGCTGGGCAGATAGCCGTACTGGGCGGCCAACACCGGCCCCACCAACGGGCCGGCCGCCGCGATGGCGGCGAAGTGGCCGCCAAACGCCACCCACTTGCTGGTGGGCACATAGTCCTTGCCGTCCTTTAATTCATGCGCCGGGGTCACGGCGCTATCATCGACACCCAATACCTTGCGCGTGAAGAACACCCCGTACAGGCGGTAGCAGATGGCAAGTATGCAAAGGGTGGCGATCACGAAGGTCAATGCGTGATCCATTTTTGTCAGCTCCGGTGATAGTCTCACCCAGAACTTACGCGCGGGCGCGGCCTCCGTGGGGCGGAAACCGGCTCAGCGGCAGCATGGCGGCACCAGCGGCGGCCAGAGCGGGGCGAACGGTGCCCCGAACGTGCTGACGATCTCGGGGGAGACAAAGCGAAACCGGCCGAGAAAGCGGGAAGGGTCAAGCGGTACATGAGCATTTCGAAGCCGTACTCACCGTGTAATGCTCCACGACGCGCAGCAGGCTTTGAACAGCTTATCAAGGCTGCCAGTTCTGGTAAGGCTTATGCACCTTGGCGTAGGCTTTTTGCAGTTCTCCGCTGGCGCGCGCGGCGCGGATGGCTTCTCCCAACGCGTGGTTGACGAAGTCACCGCGCCGGGTGCAAGGCAAAAAGAAAACATCGGGATAGTCGTCGAAGTGCTCGCGATGTATCGACTTCAAGCCATCTTTGCGGAGAATGAAATCAGCCTCCTCCTGCGCCCATATCACCGCGTCGATACGGCCGAAGTTCAGCCTTTTCAGCGACAACTCTAGATTAACTATGCTCTTGGTGGGGAAGCCCCAGTTCACCGGCGAAGCCTCTACCGAGTACTTGGCGAGATTGGCCATTTTCAAGATGTCCGGCTTGCTCAGCGGCTTGGCCTTGTTGGAATACAACACAAAAGTCACCTTACCTAGCAGCTCGCGCGAGTATTGGTATGGAGTTCCGCCATCCGCTGTCTCGCGGACTTTCATGACCGGAAAGCGGAAGTCGGCGCTGCGGGCTTCCGAATCAAGTACCGCGCGCCTCACCGGCTCAATGCTGAAGGTGATCTTGCCTCGCGAATAGTGCCGTGCCAGCACATGGATCAGATCCGGAAACGGCCCGGACTCGATATTTTCCATCAAATGCGGCAAAAAGATGCCGATGCCGTGGATGTCTGGTTTGTTGACCTCCTCGGCGCTCTCCTGCACAACAGTGCCGTTGCACGCCAGCGCGCTGCCGGTTAGCAGCAAACACCCAGCTCCCTGTTTCCATGTCCCCATGCCCCCACTCCTTCGTTTGTTGTCAGAAGAGCTAGCCTGGCCGTCCCATATTACCCGAATGCTTAAACCTGCTTATGATCAGTTGCTCGTGGTGAAACGCAACACGATGAGTGCGCCCTTGGTGATCTTCCCCCTCCAGCCATACCAGCGATAAGGAGAGAAGTCCTAGGTTTGCATGGTAGTGGTACTGCTTGATAGTTCGGTGGTCCGCTGCTGGCGATAGCGTGCCGCAAACACTGCTGGTGGTAT
>NZ_MUKU01000056.1 GCF_002081825.1 Chromobacterium haemolyticum
CGGTGATGCCTCAACGTTGGGTGGTGGAGCGCTCATTTGCTTGGCTTGAGAAATGCCGACGGTTATGGAAGAACTGCGAGCGGAAACTCAATACCAGCTTGCAGTTCATCCATTTAGCCTTCCTCGTTCTGCTGCTCAAAAGATCGTGAACAGGCTCTCAGAACCTGTTCAAAGTCTGCTGCGCTTCTTGAAGCCTTGCACGGGGAGTACAAGCTTAAAATGCTCATGTACCACTTGTACACTCCGCTTTTTCGCTCGTTTTCGCCTTGTCTCGCCCTAGCTCGCGAGACTTTGAACAGGCTCTCAATTGCAGGCCGTCCTTTGCTCCGACCGCTCCACAATGGAGCGTTTATTTTGACATTTAATTAATAATGATTATCATTCAAATATAGGAGCGTCAAATGACCATGTACCGACACCAGCTGAGAAGGTTAAAGCGGCAGCCACTAGCCAGCAGGCAAGACAAGCGCAATTGGCGACGCATCGCGGGCTTCCTCATCTTCATTGCAGGCTGTGCCATCCTGCTTGCCGGATTAAGTTAGTCCCGCCCCTCCCCCAAGGCGCCTCATCGCTAAATTGTTTCCAACGAGTAAACAATAAAACCAATAAACTGCGGTTTATCAGAGAATCGGCGTAGCTTAAGCTGAAGCATCTCTTGAATGAAAGCTTCAGCCATGACCGCTCGCCTACCCGCGCTGTTCATCTCGCACGGCGCCCCCACCTTGGTGCTTGAAGACAGCCCAAGCCGTCACTTCATCTCCCGACTGGGAACGGAATTGCCCCGCCCGCGCGCCATCGTCATCGTTTCCGCGCACTGGGAAACTCGCGGCCTGGTGGTCAATCACAACCCCAATCCGGAAACCATTCACGACTTCTACGGCTTCCCCGAGGCCTTGTACCGCTTGAGCTACCCCGCGCGCACCGATGCGCCGCTCTGCGCGCGCCTGCATGAATTGTTCGCCGCAGCCGGTCTTCCGGCGCAGAGCACCGAACAGAGAGGATTGGATCACGGCGCCTGGACGCCTCTGATGCTGATGTATCCACAGGCGGATATTCCCATCGTCAATCTGTCGCTGCCGCATCAAGCGCCGGCATCCGAGTTGATGCGCATAGGCGAAGCGCTGCGCCCGCTGCGCGACGAGGGCGTTCTGATCGTCGCCTCCGGCAGCTATACTCACAATCTGCGCGCGCTGGCGCCGGAAGGCTCGGAACCGGCGCCGTGGGCGCTGGCCTTCCGCGATTGGCTGGACTTGCAGTTGGAGACCGGAGCGCATGAAGCCTTGGCGGACTGGCTGCGGCTGGCGCCCGACGCGCGCCGCAACCACCCCAGCGACGAACATATCGCCCCCCTGTGGATTGCTCTGGGAGCCGGCGGCCGCGGCGCCAAGGCCGTCAAGCTGCACGACGACTGGCGCATGGGCAATCTGTCCATGGCTAGCTGGCGCTTCGACTAGCCGCCCGGCGGCGCGGCATCGTCGTCTTGATCCTCATCGTCCCAAGCCAGCGGCTTGACGCCGGCCGGCAGCTCCGGCGGCGGCTCGCGCCTGGCCAACCGGATCAGAATACCCAGCGCCGTCACCGCAGGCGCGGCGGCGATGATCACCCAGAACAGGGTGGAATGCATCAAATCCATATCCGCTCCCATGCAAAACGCCCCGGCCGGAGCCGGGGCGCGAGGGCTGGCCTGCCTGCGCTCAGCGTTGACGCAGCAAGCGCGCAGCGTCCAGCGCGAAATAGGTCAGGATGCCGTCCGCACCGGCTCGCTTGAACGCGATCAGGCTTTCCAGCATGCACTTTTCCTCGTTCAACCAGCCGTTCTGGAACGCGGCCTTCAACATCGCGTATTCGCCGGACACTTGATAGGCGAAGGTCGGCACCCGGAAAGTGTCTTTCACCCGGCGGATCACGTCCAGATAAGGCATGCCCGGCTTGATCATCACCGCGTCCGCGCCTTCTTCCAGATCCTGCGCCACTTCCTGAATCGCTTCGTCCAGATTGGCCGGGTCCATCTGGTAGTTGTTCTTGTCTGCCTTGCCCAGATTGCCGGACGAGCCTAGCGCGTCGCGGAACGGGCCGTAGAAACCGGATGCGTACTTGGCTGAATACGCCAGGATTTTGGTATGGATGAAGCCTTCCTCTTCGAAAGCCTCGCGGATCGCGCCGATGCGGCCGTCCATCATGTCGGACGGGCCGAACATGTCCACGCCGGCCTCGGCGTGACAGAGGCCTTGCTTGATCAGGATTTCAGTGGTTTCGTCGTTGAGCACGTAGCCGCTATCGTCCATCACCCCATCCTGGCCGTGAATGGTGTAGGGATCCAACGCGCCGTCCGTCATCACGCCCAGCTCGGGAAAGCGTTTTTTCAATTCGCGCACCACGGTCGGCACCAGGCCTTCGGGGTTGTAAGCCTCTTGCGCGCTATTGTCCTTACCCGACTCGATCACCGGGAACAGCGACAGCATCGGGATGCCCAATTCCAGCGCCTGTTCGGCGGTGTGCAGCAATTTGTCCAGCGTCTGGCGCGGCGCGCCCGGCATCGACGGCACTTCCACCACCCGATTCTGCCCTTCCATCACGAATACCGGATAGATCAGGTCATTGGCGGTCAGCACGTTTTCACGCATCAGGCGGCGGGAGAATTCATCTTTGCGCATGCGACGCATGCGGGTGGCGGGAAAATAGCGGTTGGCGAAAATCATGACAATTCCATTAGAAGGATCAGCCAGGCCATTGTACGCCTGTTGCCGCCGCCCCGCAGCGGATGCCGGCCGGCAAAACAGAGTGTTCTGATTTTTGCACGCTCGGCCTGCGGACAGCGCCGGACACCGGTGCCGTCCGCGTCCTCGTCAGCCCTTGCGTGGAGCAAGTTTGCCCTCATCCGCCTCGTGAGCAGCCTGCGCCGCCAATTCCGCTGCCAGATTGTCCTCCGCGCGCCGTCCTTCCCAGTAGGCGGCGTTGACGATGCCCAGTTTCTCCGGATGGAAGACCGGGTCCAGCCCCTGCGCCTTCTGCGCTTCGTAATCGCGCAGACAGGCCAGCGCCGGTTTTTGCATGAGAATGATGGCGATGATGTTAAGCCAGGCCATAAGGCCCACGCCGATATCGCCCAACCCCCAGGCCAGATCCGCGGTTTTGACCGTGCCGTACACCGTCGCCGCCATCAGCGCGATCTTCAACACGAAGCTCAGCCAAGGCAGCTGGATCTTGCGGTTGATGTAGGCGATATTGGTTTCGGCGATGTAGTAGTAGGCGACGATGGTGGTGAAGGCGAAGAAAAACAGCGCCAGCGCGACGAAGATGGAACCGAAGCCCGGCATGATGCTTTCCATCGCGATCTGCACATAGCCCGGCCCCGCCGCCACGCCGGCGATGCCGGTGAACATGGCCTGGCCTTCCGGGCCCTGCACATTGTATTGACCCGTGATCAGCAACATGAAAGCAGTGGCGGAACAGACGAACAGGGTGTCGATATAGACCGAGAAGGCTTGCACCAGACCCTGCTTGGCCGGATGCGATACCGCTGCGGCGCTGGAAGCGTGCGGGCCGGTGCCCTGGCCGGCTTCGTTGGAATACACGCCGCGCTTCACCCCCCACTGAATGGCTAGGCCGAGGATGGCGCCGAAGCCGGCCTCAAAGCCAAACGCGCTTTTCAGCACCAAGGCCATCACGCCGGGCAATAGCTCTATGTTCAGCGCGATGATCACGCAGGCGACGATGATATAACCCAGGGCCATGAACGGCACCACCGCGCCGGCGAACAGCGCGATGCGCTTGACCCCCCCGAAGATGATGAAACCCAGGATGATGGCCAGTACCGCGGCGGTGACGGTGGGCGCGATGCCGAAGGCGGTTTCGAGCGAGGCGGCGATGGAATTGGCCTGCACCCCCGGCAACAGCATGCCGGTGGCGACAATAGTGGTGATCGCGAACAGCCAGGCATACCACTTCATGCCCAGCCCCTTCTCGATGTAGAAAGCCGGGCCGCCGCGGTACTGGCCGTCTATTTTCTCCTTGTAGACCTGGCCCAGCGTCGATTCCACAAAGGCCGAACTGGCGCCTAGAAAGGCCACCATCCACATCCAGAAGATGGCGCCCGGGCCGCCGAAAGTAATCGCGGTGGCCACGCCGGCGATATTGCCGGTGCCCACGCGGCCGGCCAAGGTCATCGCCAGCGCCTGAAACGAGGACACGCCGCTGGCGGTGCTCTCGGTATTGAACATCAGCCGCAGCATTTCCTTGAAGTGGCGCAACTGCAAGAAGCGCGTGCGCACAGATAGGTAAAGACCCACGCCCAGGCACAGGTAAATCAGCGCCGGGCTCCAGATGACGCCGTTGACGGCGTTGACGAATTCATCCATGAAACTCTCCTTTGAGCGAAGCCGGGTGCGCTTCGCCTAACGGCGGACACCCGGATATTTTTATGTTCTCGCCCCGGAGCGGGGATCCGGAGCCCCTCCAAGATAAGGCCCTAGACCGGAACCCTCCAGATAATTCATTTTAAAAAAACGCTCATTACAACAAGTTACCCAAAAACATTTGACCAATAGACAAAAAAATGAAACAAAAAAAACGGCAAGCGCGCTCGCTTGCCGTTTTTGCACCGACGACCGCGAAGGCCGCTCGGATATCGCTTTAGCCGAAGAAATCCTTCAGCTTGTCCATGAAGGACTTGGAACGCGGATTGTGAGTCGCCACATCTCCCTGGCTGATGGCGTCGAATTCACGCAGCAGCTCTTTCTGACGATCGGTCAGCTTGACCGGGGTTTCCACCACCACATGGCAGTGCAGGTCGCCGTAATCGGTGCCGCGCACCGCCTTCACGCCTTTGCCGCGCAAGCGGTAGACTCGGCCGCTCTGGGTTTCCCCCGCGATCTTGACCTTGGCCATGCCGTCCAGCGTGGGGATTTCCACTTCGCCGCCCAACGCCGCGATGGAGAAGGAGATCGGCATCTCGCAATGCAGGTCCATCCCGTCTCGCTGGAACACCGCGTGCGGCTTGATGTGGGTAACCACGTAGAGATCACCGGACGGGCCCCCGTTCTGACCCGGCTCGCCTTCGCCGGATAAACGGATGCGGTCGCCCTCGTCCACGCCGGGCGGAATCTTCACGTTCAGCGTTTTGTTGGTCTTTTTCTGGCCCGCGCCGTGGCAGCTGGTGCAGGGATCGGTAATCTGCTTGCCGGTGCCGTGGCAGGTGGGGCAAGTCTGCTGAATGGAGAAGAAGCCCTGGCTCATCCTCACCTGGCCGTGACCGCCGCAGGTGGAGCAGGTCTTGGGCTGGGTGCCGGGCTTGGCGCCGCTGCCGTGGCAGACGTCGCATTCTTCGTGCGAAGGGATGCGGATCTGCTTCTCGCAGCCGCGAGCGGCTTCTTCCAGCGAGATTTCCATGTTGTAGCGCAGGTCCGCGCCGCGATAGACGTTGGAGCGTCCGCCGCCGCCGCCGCCGGAACGTCCGCCGCCGAAGATGTCGCTGAAGATATCAGCGAAATCGCCGAAGCCTCCGAAGCCAGCGCCGCCGCCCGCGCCGGCTTGCGGATCCACTCCGGCGTGGCCGAACTGATCGTAAGCGCCGCGCTTCTGGCTGTCGGACAAAATCTCGTAAGCTTCCTTGACCTCTTTGAACTTCTCTTCCGCTTCCTTGCTGTCCGGATTGCGATCCGGGTGATACTTCATCGCCAGCTTGCGGTAAGCCTTTTTGATGTCGTCGTCGGAGGCGTCGCGATTGACGCCCAACACATCGTAGTAATCTTTCTTGGACATGTTCCTGTCTCTCTCAAAATTCAGCCTGCACGGGAAGCAAGCCCCCTGCGCGGCCGGCCACCATACGCCAATGACCGGTCCGAGCCGCGGAACACTCCGGCGGGCCCGGCCCGGTCATCAGGCGTCAAGACATCGGCTGGCGATTAAGCCTTGTCTTTCTTCACTTCTTCAAACTCGGCGTCGACGACATTGCCGTCTTCCTGCTTGCCGGCCTGAGCGTCCGCGCCGCCCTGCTGGGCGCCGGCTTCAGCCTGCTGAGCCTGGGCGTACATGATTTCGCCCAGCTTCTGGCTGGCCTTGGCCAGTTCTTCGGTCTTGGCTTCGATCTCGGCCTTGTCTTCGCTCTTGGCCACTTCCTCGGCAGCCTTCACCGCGTCTTCGATCTTGGCCTTCTCGGCGGCGTCGATCTTGTCGCCGTGCTCGGCCAGCGATTTCTTCACGCTGTGGATCAGGCCTTCCGCCTGGTTGCGCGCGGTGACCAGCTCATGCAGCTTCTTGTCTTCCTCGGCGTTGGCCTCGGCGTCCTTCACCATTTGCTGGATCTCGGCCTCGGACAAACCGGAGGAAGCCTGAATGGTGATGTTGGCCTGCTTGCCGGAAGCCTTGTCCTTGGCCGACACGTGCAGAATGCCGTTGGCGTCGATGTTGAATTCCACTTCGATCTGCGGAATACCGCGCGGCGCCGGCGGGATGTCACCCAGATTAAACTGGCCCAGGCTCTTGTTGGCGGAAGCTTTCTCGCGCTCGCCTTGCAGCACGTGGATGGTCACCGCGGTCTGGTTGTCGTCGGCGGTGGAGAACACCTGCGACGCCTTGGTCGGGATGGTGGTGTTCTTCTGGATCAGCTTGGTCATCACGCCGCCCAGGGTTTCAATGCCCAACGACAGCGGGGTCACGTCCAAGAGCAACACGTCCTTGCGGTCGCCGGACAGTACCGAACCCTGGATCGCCGCGCCGACAGCCACGGCTTCGTCCGGGTTCACATCCTTGCGCGGCTCCTTGCCAAAGAACTCTTTAACCTTTTCCTGCACCTTGGGCATGCGGGTCTGACCGCCGACCAGGATCACGTCGGAGATGTCGTTGACCGACAGGCCGGCATCCTTGAGCGCCACGCGGCACGGCTCGATGGAGCGCTCCACCAAGTCCTCAACCAGGCTTTCGAACTTGGCGCGGGTAATCTTCATCGCCAAGTGTTTCGGGCCGGTAGCGTCCATGGTGATGTAAGGCAGGTTCACCTCGGTCTGGGTCGCGCTGGACAGCTCGATCTTGGCTTTCTCCGCGGCTTCCTTTAAACGCTGCAGCGCCATCACGTCGTTCTTCAGGTCCACGCCCTGTTCGCGCTTGAACTCGGTCACGATGTAGTCGATCACGCGCTGGTCGAAGTCTTCGCCGCCCAGGAAGGTGTCGCCGTTGGTCGACAGCACTTCAAACTGGTGCTCGCCGTCCACATCGGCGATTTCAATGATGGACACGTCGAAAGTACCGCCGCCCAGGTCATACACCGCGATCTTGCGGTCGCCTTCCTGCTTGGACAGGCCGAAAGCCAGTGCCGCGGCGGTCGGTTCGTTGATGATGCGCTTCACTTCCAGACCGGCGATGCGGCCGGCGTCCTTGGTGGCCTGGCGCTGGCTGTCGTTGAAGTAAGCCGGCACGGTGATCACCGCCTCGGTCACTTCCTCGCCCAGATAATCTTCAGCGGCCTTCTTCATCTTGCGCAGTACTTCGGCGGAGATTTGCGGCGGGGCCAGTTCTTGGTCGCGCACTTTCACCCAGGCGTCGCCGTTCTTGGCTTTCAGAATTTCAAAAGGCATCAGGTCGATGTCTTTCTGCACTTCCTTATCTTCGAAGCGGCGGCCAATCAGGCGCTTGGCGGCGTAGATGGTATTGCGCGGATTGGTCACGGCCTGGCGTTTGGCCGGCGCGCCGACCAGGATTTCGCCGTCGTCCATGTAAGCGATGATGGACGGGGTGGTGCGAGCGCCTTCGGCGTTCTCGATGACTTTCGGGTTGCCGCCTTCCACTACCGATACGCAGGAGTTGGTGGTGCCCAAGTCGATGCCAATGATTTTACCCATGTCGAAGTTCCTTTATCTTAATTCGTTTCAGCGGCCATTTGTTCGATAGCGACCGCCTGTTGTCTCAATAGGTATTGGCTATGCCCATTATTTCAAGAGGAGCACGCCGCCCTTTTTTATGCTTTCGCCTTAGCCACCACCACCATCGCCGGACGCAGCACGCGGTCCGAGATCTGGTAGCCTTTTTGCATCACTCGCACGATGGTGTTGGGCTCGGCGTCGGCCTCTTCCGCGCTCATCGCCTGATGCTGATGCGGGTCCAGCTTGTCGCCCGCCTGAGGGGCGATGTCCTTGATCTGCGCCTTGTCGAAAGCGGAGATCAACTGTTTCAGCGTCATGTCCACGCCCATCTTCAGGGTGTCGATCTGGCCGCTCTGATCCAGCAAGGCCATTTCCAGATAGTCCTTCACCGACACCAACTCGCCGGCAAACTTGGTAATCGCGTACTTGTGCGCGGCGGCGACGTCTTCCTGCGCGCGGCGGCGCTGATTTTCCAGATCGGCGCGGGCGCGCAGCAATGCGTCCTTCAGTTCGGCCACTTCCGCATCCAGAGCGGCGATCCGCTGCTCTGCGCTCAGTTCTTGCTCTACGGCCTGCTCCGCCACCGTTGCGTCGATATTGTCATTGTCCACGGCGTCTGCCGCGATGTTTTGCTTGTCCTGCATGGCAATTCCTCGGATTTGGATTCAGCGGTACGAATAGTCCCGACTCAAGGTAGGGGCTTCATCGCGGAATTCAAGTCCTGAAAACGACTGAACCGCTTCAGACCGCCGCGCCCAGGCTGCCAAACGCGGATGTGCGTTTGCGGACTTTTATTTTCTAAAAGCAAACGCTTGAGCGAGCCGCAATATTCGTTTTAGGAAAGTTGCTGTTAGCTTTTGAAAATCAACAATTTTCTTTGTGCTGCACTGCACACAAGCGTTTTTTTTTGTGCTAATAATTGAGCCACACCCGCAAGTGCACTGCCGGGCGGCCCTCTATCCACAGGGTCTGAGCGGCGGGCATGCCGAGCCGGCTCCATGAGGGCCGGCCGCAAGAAAATCCGGAAAAACCGGATGAAACAGATCGCTTAATGAGGACGCCGGCGCCTGCCGGCGCGCACAGAAACGTATCGAGAAGGGCTTTAGCATGACGACTCGCGAACAACGCATTGCAGCCATCCAGAAAGACTGGAACGAAAATCCCCGCTGGAAAGGCATCAAGCGCGGCTACAGCGCCGCTGATGTGGAACGACTGCGCGGCTCGCTGCAGATTGAGTACTCGTTGGCGCGCAACGGCGCGGACAAACTGTGGGGCCTGCTCCACAGCGAGCCTTACATCAACTGTCTGGGCGCGCTGACCGGCGGTCAGGCCATGCAGCAGGTCAAGGCCGGCGTCAAAGCCATTTATCTGTCCGGCTGGCAAGTGGCCGCCGACAACAATGAATATTCCGCGATGTACCCGGACCAGTCGCTGTATCCGGTGGACTCGGTGCCCAAGGTGGTAGAGCGCATCAACAACGCCTTCACCCGCGCTGACGAAATCCAGCATTCCAAGGGCGTGGCGCAAGGCGACGCCGGCTTCATCGACTACTTCGCCCCCATCGTGGCGGATGCCGAAGCCGGTTTCGGCGGCGTGCTGAACGCCTATGAATTGATGAAGGCGATGATACGCGCCGGCGCCGGCGGCGTGCACTTTGAAGACCAATTGGCCTCGGTGAAGAAATGCGGCCACATGGGCGGCAAGGTGTTGGTTCCGACCCAGGAAGCCGTGCAGAAACTGATCGCCGCGCGCTTGGCCGCCGATGTTTACGGCGTGCCCACTCTGGTGATCGCCCGCACAGACGCCGAAGCCGCCGATCTGTTGACCAGCGACTGCGACGAGCGCGACCGTCCCTTCCTGACCGGCGAGCGCACCGCCGAAGGCTTCTACAAGACCAAGAAAGGCTTGGAGCAGGCGATCAGCCGCGCCATCGCCTATGCCGACTACGCCGATCTGGTCTGGTGCGAAACCGGTACACCGGATTTGGAATTCGCACGCAAGTTCGCCGAAGCGGTTCACGCCAAGCATCCGGGCAAACTGCTGGCCTACAACTGCTCGCCGTCCTTCAACTGGAAGAAGAACCTGGACGACGCCACCATCGCTAAATTCCAACGCGAACTGGGTGCGATGGGCTATAAGTACCAGTTCATTACCTTGGCCGGCATTCACAACATGTGGTACAACATGTACGACCTGGCGCAAGATTATGTTGCACGCGGCATGTCCGCCTATGTTGAAAAAGTGCAGGAGCCGGAGTTTGCCGCTCGCGAACGCGGCTACACCTTCGTATCCCACCAACAGGAAGTGGGCACCGGCTACTTCGACGACGTCACCACCGTGATCCAGGGCGGCCAATCCAGCGTCACAGCGCTGACCGGCTCCACCGAGGAAGAGCAGTTCCACTAAGCCTCGGCTCAAACCAAGAAAACGCCCACCTTGCCGTGGGCGTTTTTATTGACCTGCCGCTGCGCCGAAAAGCTACTATTCAAACCCACGGCTCGCGATACCGAAAATGCGTCAAGCCGTCTAGATTGTTTAATGCGACTAAATAATTAATTTATCCGACGACGCTTTTTCAATTCGCCATCATCGCCAATACTTGCACAAGGCCCACCTCGCTGCGGGCCTTTGTTAATTCACGGCAATATGAAAGGCTCGCCATGGCGAAAGTCGTCGTTGTATATCACTCCGGTTACGGTCACACCCAGCAAGTGGCCCAGCATGTCGCCGAAGGCGCAGGTGCGCAATTGCTGGCCATTGACGCCGAGGGTAATCTGCCCGCCGGCGCCTGGGATCTGCTCAACAGCGCCGACGCCATCATTTTCGGCTCGCCCACGTATATGGGAAGCCCGAGCTGGCAGTTCAAGAAATTCGCCGACGCCAGCTCCAAAGTCTGGTTCACACGAGGCTGGCAGGACAAGGTGTTCGGCGGCTTCACCAACAGCGCCAGCCTGAACGGCGACAAGCAGGTTTCGCTGATTTATCTGCAAACCCTGGCCTCTCAGCACGGCGGTCTGTGGGTCAGCCTGGGCTTGCTGCCCAGCAACGCCAAGAACGCCAGCCGCGAGGACATCAACAATCTGGGCGGCTCGGTAGGTCTGCTGGTGCAATCGCCGTCCGACGCCAGCGTCGACGAAATCCCGCAGGGCGATCTGGACACCGCCAAGGCCTACGGCCAGCGCGTGGCCGGCATTGCCGCCAAACTGCGCGGCTAAGAACCTGTTTACGATAAACTCCGCGTCGTAAAAGACAAAGGGGGCCAACGGCCCCCTTTCTTGCGTCGACGCTTGTCGCTCAGCCGCGCATGGCCAGTTGGTCCAGCAGCTTCTGATGAATGCCGCCGAAGCCCCCGTTACTCATCACCAGCACATGGTCGCCCGGGCGCGCCGCGGCCACCACCGCTTGCAGCAGCGCGTCGAAATTATCGAAGGTTTGCGCGCGGTCGCCCAGCTCTGCCAAGGCCTCGCCGGGATTCCACCCCAGATTGGCGGCGGAACAGAACACCAGGTCGGCATCGGCCAGAGAGGCCGGCAGCGCAGCCTTCATCGTGCCCAGCTTCATGGTGTTGGAGCGCGGCTCCAGCACCGCCAGGATGCGCGCCCCGCCTGCCTTGTGGCGCAGGCCGGCCAGGGTGGTGGCGATGGCGGTGGGATGATGGGCGAAATCGTCGTACACCGTGACTCCGGCCGCCACGCCGCGCACCTCCATCCGCCGCTTTACGTTTTGAAAGCGCGACAATGCATCAATGGCCTGGCTCACCGCCACGCCGACATGACGAGCGGCGGCGATTGCCGCCAAGGCGTTGAGACGGTTGTGCTCGCCCATCAAATCCCAACGCACCCGCCCCTGAATCTGGCCGTTGAGCAGCACATCGAAATGGCCATTGTCCTCCAGCGCGCCCAACTGCCAGCCGGCGTCCGCGCCAAAGCGTTCCACCGGCGTCCAGCAGCCGCGCTCCAGCACCCGATCCAAGCTCGCCTCCCGGCCATTGCTGACGATCAGGCCCTGGCCCGGCACGGTGCGCACCAGGTGGTGGAACTGAGTTTCTATCGCCGCCAGATCGGCGAAGATGTCGGCGTGGTCAAACTCCAGGTTGTTCAGCACTGCGGTGCGCGGCCGGTAATGGACGAATTTGGAGCGCTTGTCGAAGAAGGCGGTATCGTATTCGTCAGCCTCAATCACAAAGAAGGGGCTGACGCTCGCCGCGTCCTGACGCGGCGCGCCAGGCAGGCGCGCCGACACGCCAAAGTTCTGCGGAATGCCGCCGATCAGGAAGCCCGGCGCCAGGCCGGCATCTTCCAAGATCCAAGCCAGCATCGAACTGGTGGTGGTTTTGCCGTGAGTGCCAGCCACCGCCAGCACCCATAAATCCTTGAGCACGTTTTCCGCCAGCCACTGCGGGCCGGAGATATAAGGCAGCCTGCGATTGAGGATTTCCTCCATCAGCGGCTTGCCGCGCGTCACCACATTGCCCACCACGAAGATGTCCGCGCCGATGTCGGCCTGCTCCGCGCCGAAGCCCTGGGTCAGCTCGATGCCCATGGCTTCCAGCTGGGTGCTCATCGGCGGGTATACATTGGCGTCGCAGCCGGTGACCTTGTGGCCGGCCTGTTTGGCGATAGCGGCGATCCCCCCCATGAAGGTGCCGCAAATGCCCAGGATATGGATGTGCATAGTTTGGTTCAGCGTATTGAAAACGGCAAAACGGCAAGCATACCGGAAAGCGGCGGGGCCGACATCCATGCCCTCCGGCTCGAACAAAACAAAGCCCGCGACAGCGGGCTTTGTCTGCAACAGGACGGCGTCAGAAGAAAATCAGCGTCATCAGCACAAACAAGGGCAACAGAATGGCGCAGGACCAGCCCAGATAGCCGAAGAAGCTCGGCATCTTCACATGACGATGCTCGGCGATGGCCTTGACCATGAAATTGGGCGCGTTGCCGATATACGTATTGGCGCCCATGAACACAGCGCCCATGGAGATCGCCAGCAGGGTGTCCGCCATCGGGCCCATCAGCACCTGAGCGTCGCCATGCGCCAGGTTGAAGAACACCAGATAGGTGGGCGCATTGTCCAGGAAGCTGGACAGAATGCCGGTCATCCAGAAATACATCATGTTCACCGGCTGGCCGTTGGCATCGGACACCATGCGCACCAGGCCGGCCAAGTGGCCGTCGGCGCCGGCGCGCAGAATGGCGATCACCGGGCCGATGGTGACGAAGATGCCGGCAAATAACTTGCCCACTTCCAGAATGGGATCCCAGTTGAACTCGTTGCCGGCGCGCACTTGCTTGGGAGTGATCCACAGCGAGGCGAAGGCCAGGCCGATCAGCGCCAGATCGCGAATGATGTTCTGCAGCTCGACATGCGTGCCCATGATGTCGAACTCCACGCCCGGCTTCCAAACGCCGGACATCAACACCGCGCCGACAATGCCGGCCAGCAGGAACAGATTACGCTTGCCATGCAGCTTGATCGGCTTGTCCTTGGAGCGATCCACCTCCGGCAGCGTGCCCGCCTGGGCTTCTTTCTTGAAAAGATAGCTGTCCAACACGTAGAAAATGGCAAGCAGCGCCAGCGACAACACCAATACCGGCAGCGCCATGTGCTGCACCGTCCAGCCGAAGCTCACCCCCTTGAGGAAGCCGAGAAACAGCGGCGGGTCGCCCAGCGGAGTCAGGCCGCCGCCGATATTCGCCACCAGGAAAATGAAGAACACCACCACGTGCACATTGTGCTTGCGCTTTTCATTGGCGCGCAGCAAAGGGCGGATCAACAGCATCGCCGCGCCGGTGGTGCCCATGATGGAGGCCAGCGCGGTGCCGATCGCCAAGATGGCGGTATTGAGCTTGGGCGAGCCGTGCAGCGAGCCCCACACCAGAATGCCGCCGGACACTGTGTACAGCGAAAACAGCAGCACGATGAAGGGAATATATTCGGCGAACAAAGCATGAACGATTAGCGCCATCGAAGTGCCCAGGCCATATGCCACCGCGAAGGGCGCCAGGAATAGCACGGTCCAGACCGCGGTGATCTTGCCGAAGTGGTGGTGCCAGATACCCGGCGCGAATATGGGGAACAGCGCGATGGACAGCAAAATGCCGGCAAACGGCAGTCCCCAGGCCAGGCTCAGCGTGGCGCCGTCCAGTTCAGCGGCTTGCGCCAGCGCCGGCAGCAGAGCCAGCGCGGCGGCGCTAAAGAGTTTTTTGGTCATCTATCTTCCCGAGGGCATGACGCCCATTGATAAAAGCGCCATCGCCTGCGCCGCGCGAGGGCAGGCTATGCAAAGAGTGGATTCCGGCAGTGTTATCGACGCGAAACGGCAGCCAGATGCCGTTGCGCTGACGCTTAGCCGTCAGGCCGGCGCGGATCTCGTCTCCGTGGGAGCGGCGCCTCCGTTTCGGCCAGAACGGTTACAAAGCGTTACATCGTCCCATAACTCGGGCAGTCCGGACAAGGAAAACCGGAATCGGAACCAAGAGTTTTTGCGCAATTGCCACGCTAATTAAGCATTTGATGAAACAAGGCCGGCGGCTCATTGCCGCCGGCCTGATCTTGAAAGCTGTTCAAGGGCCCTCGAACAAGAATGCTTAGAGCCTATTCACGATCTCGCGAGCTAAGGCGAGACAAGGCGAAAACGGCTGAAAAAGCGGAGTGTACATACGGTACATGCGCATTTTGAAGCCGTACTCACCGGTAACGCTCCACGATGCGCAGCAGATCGTGAACAGGTTCTCAGCGCTGAATGAACTCGATCTTGTAGCCGTCCGGATCCTCGACGAAGGCAATCACCGTAGTGCCGTGCTTCATCGGGCCGGCTTCGCGGGTGACCTTGCCGCCCTTGGCGCGCACCATGTCACAGGCGGCGTAGGCGTCCGGCACTTCCACGGCGATATGGCCGTAACCGGTGCCCAGTTCGTAGGACTCGGTGTCCCAGTTGTGGGTCAGTTCCAGCACCGTCTGTTCCTCTTCCGCACCGTAACCCACGAAGGCCAGGGTGAAGCGGCCTTCCGGATAATCCTGGCGGCGCAACAGTTTCATATCGAGCACTTCCTGGTAAAACGCCAGCGAGCGCTCCAAGTTGCCCACTCGCAGCATGGTATGTAGTAAACGCATCATTCTTCTCCTTAGAACCTGTTCACGATCTGCTGTGCGTCGTGGAGCGTTACCGGTGAGTACGGCTTCAAAATGCGCATGTACCGTATGTACACTCCGCTTTTTCAGCCGTTTTCGCCTTGTCTCGCTCTAGCTCGCAAGATCATGAATCGGTTCTTTATTCATTAATCAAAATGGAACAGCTCGGCGCCGCGCAGCTTCAGCCAACGCCGCGCCGCCTGCCAGCCCGGGTACAGACGCGCAGTCTCCGCCCAGAAGGCGGGCGAATGGTTCATGTGTTCCAGATGGGCCAGCTCATGGGCGATCACATAGTCCAGCACCGTCGGCGGGGCTTGCAGCAAGCGCCAGTTCAGCCGGATGATCCCGGCGGCGGTGCAACTGCCCCAACGCGTGCGCGCCGACGACAGCTGTAGGCCGCAGGGCTGGCGACGACAGCCGCGCGCCAGTTCCGCCATCCGCGCCGGAAACCGCAAAGCAGCCTCTCGCTTGAAGAAACGGCGGACCGCCTGCTTCAAGGCCGCCGCGTCGCCGTGCGCGATACCGGTAACAATCAACCCGTCCGCCGTCAGTCTAGCCGTGCGCCTCGCGCCCGCTGTCAGCACGATGGGCAGCGCCTCCCCCCGCCAGCGCAGCTGGCTGAGATCTTCGGCTTGCCGCCGCTCTAGCCTCTGCCGCGTCACATGGCCGGCGATCCAGTCTCGACGCTCCAACAACACTTCGCGCAGACGGGCGGCGCTAACCGCCGGATGAGCCACTAGCTCCACCCTGCCCGCGCTCACCCGAATGCCCACGCTCTTGCGCGGACGCCGGGTCAGCACCACATCCACCTCGCCGTCAGGCAGCGGCAGACGCAGCCAGACGCTTGCGCTTTTCATCCTCGTCCGCAAACGGGCCGACGCCGCCGATCTCGCGCTGACGCGCCTCGATCCACTGTTCGGCCTCCTTCATCATCGCCTCCGGCCCCAGCTCTTCGCTCGGCACAATGGGCTGGCCCACCACCACGGTGATTTCGCCGGGATATTTCAGGAAGGCGTTGCGCGGCCAGAACTCGCCGGCGTTGTGCGCCACCGGCACCAGCGGCATGTCGAACTGCTTGGCCATGCGCGCCGCGCCCAGCTTGTATTTGCCCGCCACGCCCGGCTTGGTGCGGGTACCCTCCGGGAATACCGTGATCCAGAAACGGTGGCGTTTGCGCTCCAAGCCCTGCTCCAGCAGACGCTGGTTGGCGTTGGCGCGGTCGGAGCGGTTGATGATGATGGGGTTCATCAGCACCAGGCCCCAGCCGAATACCGGAATCCAGGTCAGCTCTCGCTTGGCAACGTACACTTGCCACGGGAAAATCTTCTGCAAGGCCAAGGTTTCCCAACCGGACTGGTGCTTGGAACAGATCACCGACGGCTGCTCAGGCAGATTTTCCGCGCCCAGCACCTTGTATTTCAAGCCGATCACATGCTCCAGCATCCACAACAGGCTCAAGGCCCAGCTGACGCCGAACACATGGCGCGCGCGGCGCGGCAGCGGCGCGGACAGCAGCAGCAGAAAGAAGAAGAGCGGCGTGATGATGATCAGCACCAGCCAATACAGCAGGTTACGAAGCCATAAACTCAGCATGCTTGGAACACTATCCTTTTCTGAAGTCAACGTTCGCGGGAATCGATCAGATATTCCGCGGCGTCGTACAAATCGTCGAACACCAGGGTGCCGGCCGGCAGCTCGCCATCGGCCAGCGTTTTGGCCCCCTTGCCGGTCTTGACCAAGATGGGCAGGCCGCCCACCGCCGCCACCGACTCAAGATCGCGGCGGCTGTCGCCGATCAGCGGCAAGCCGTCCAGTTTCACATTGAAGCGCTCCGCAATCTCCAGCACCATGCCCGGCAACGGTTTGCGGCAGTCGCAGCCGGCGCTGGGGCCGTGCGGACAGAACAGCACCGCGTCGATGCGGCCGCCGGCCTGGCCCACCAGCCTGTGCATCTTCTCATGCATGGCGTTAAGCGCTTGCATGTCGAACAGGCCGCGGCCGATGCCGGATTGATTGGTGGCCACCACCACGCGCCAGCCGGACTGGGTCAGGTTGGCGATCGCCTCCAGGCTGTGTTCGATCGGCACCCACTCCGCCGGCGATTTGACGAAATCGTCGCGGTCCTCGTTGATCACGCCGTCGCGGTCGAGTATCACTAGTTTCACGGTTTTCCCCGTCCAGAGCGCCGGGGCGGCCGCGGGCCGCCCCATCGGATTACTCCGCCAGCAGCGAGATATCCGCCACGCGGTTGAACAAGCCGGCCAGACGCGCCAACAAGGCGATGCGGTTGTTGCGCACCGCGACGTCGTCCGCCATCACCATCACGCCGTCAAAGAAAGCGTCCACCGGCGCGCGCAGCGAAGCCAACTGAGTCAGCGCGGCGGCGAAATCGCGGGCGGCGAACTTGCCGTCCACCTGCGGCGCCAGTTGCTCGACGGCGGCGAACAGCGCCTGCTCGGCCGCTTCGCTCAGCAGCGCCGGGTTCACCGCGCTCACTTCGCCTTCGGCCTTCTTCAGGATGTTCTTCACCCGTTTGTTGGCGGCGGCCAGCGCGGCCGCTTCCGGCAAGGCCTTGAAGGCGGCCACCGCGGACAAGACCGCGCGCACTTCCGCCAGCCGGCTGGGCGCCTGGGCCAACACCGCGTCGATCTCGTCGCCCTTGTAATCGGCGGCGAGGAAATTCTTCAGACGGTCCATCATGAAGCCGAACACCTCGTCGGCCACGGCGGCGGACAGCTTGCCGGCCGGGAAGGCGGCGACGACGATGTTCAGCAGCGCTTTCAGATCCAAATCCGCTTCCAGCGCCATGCGCACCACGCCCAGAGCGGCGCGGCGCAATGCGAACGGGTCCTTGTCGCCGGTGGGAATCAGGCCGATGCCCCAGATGCCGACGATGGTTTCCAGTTTGTCCGCCAGCGCCACCGCGGTGGCGATCTTGCCTTCCGGCAACGTGTCCCCGGCGAAGCGCGGGTGGTAATGGCCTTCGACGGCGGCGGCCACTTCGGCGTGCTCGCCGTCGTGCTGGGCGTAGTACATGCCCATCACGCCTTGCAGTTCGGGGAATTCGCCCACCATGTCGGACACCAGATCGGCCTTGGCCAGATAGGCGGCGCGGGCGGCCAGCGCGGCGTCGGCGCCCAGCTCATGGGCGATGGCGCCGGCGATGCTCTGCAGGCGCTCGACGCGCTCCAGCAAGGAACCGATCTTATTGTGGTAGACCACATTGGCCAGACGCGGCAGCCGGCTGTCCAGCCGCGCCTTCTGATCCTGCTCGAAGAAGAACTTGGCGTCGGACAGACGCGCGCGCAATACGCGCTCGTTGCCGCCGACGATGAAGGACGGGTCCGCGGTTTCCAGGTTGGACACCAGCAGGAAGCGGTTCATCAGCTTGCCGGACGCGTCCAGCAGCGGGAAGTATTTCTGGTTCTGCTGCATGGTCAGGATCAGGCATTCCTGCGGCACGCGCAGGAATTCGGCCTCGAAGCCGGCTTCCAGCACCACCGGCCATTCCACCAGGCCGGTCACCTCGTCGAACAAGGCCTCCGGCGCGGCGATGGTGGCGTTCAGGCGGGCGGCGGCCTCGGCCAGCTTGTGGCGGATCAGTTCGCGGCGAGCGTCGAAGCTGGCCACCACCTTGCCGGATTCATGCAGGGTGCGCGCGTAGGCGTCGGCGTTGGCCACCGTCACCTCGCCTTCGGACAAGAAACGATGGCCGCGGGTGCGCTGCCCGCTTTGCAGGCCCAGCACTTCTCCCGGCACCACCGCATCACCGTGCAGCATGATCAGGCCGTGCACCGGACGCACGAATTGCACATCCAGGCTGCCCCAGCGCATCAGCTTGGGCGCCGGCAGCTTTTTCAGCGCCAGCGCCACCACGTCGGCCAGCACCGCGGCCAGCGGCTGGCCCTGCTTGACGCTTTCATAGGCGTACACGTCCTGCTTGCCGTCGCTCATCGTGGACAGCGCGGACACCTCCACGCCGCAGGAGCGGGCGAAACCGGCCAGCGCCGGCGTGGGTTGACCATCCTTGAGTCCGGCGGCCACGGCCGGGCCTTTGCGGGTGATTTTCTGGTCAGGCTGCAAGGCGGCCACATTGGCCAGTTGCACCGCCAGGCGGCGCGGCGAGGCGTAAACCATCGCCTCGGCGTCGGCCGGCGCGAACTGCATTTTCTTCAATTCGTCGCCAATGGTCTGGGCAAAGCTGGCGGCCAGCTTTTCCAGCGCTTTGGGCGGCAGCTCCTCGGTGAGCAGCTCAATCAGCAATGTCTGGTTCATATTCACTCGAAAACTTAACGCTTGGCGGCCCCGGCGGCTTCGCAGATCACCTTCATCATGGCGTCGGCGACCGATCCCTGATACACGGGCTGCCATTTCCAGGCGTGACGCGGCACTGGAAATAGGGTTGAGAACAGGTGCCTGTTGTTGCGATCGAAATAATCGGAACTGACAAACACATACTGGTACTTACCGCAGTCGGCGTAACCGACGCTGCGGCGGATATTGAATTTCAGCTTGTAGCTTTTCTCGTACTGGACCTTATCGAACCGTTCCTGGTTGACGAAGTGCACCAGTCCGTCCTGTCCCAGCCACAGCGAGTTGCCGTCAATCGCCAGTTGCAGCGCCTGGCCGTCCTGATACGCCACCCAATCGGCGGCGGGTTCGGCCAGCGCCGGCAGCGCCAACGCGGCGCACATGCATGCGAAAAAAGCTTTCATGCGCATTCCCTCTGTCAAGAAACGGCCGGGGCGGCAAGTCAAGCTCAGGCCTGCCGGCACATCGGGAAGCCCAGCGCTTCGCGGGCGTCGTAATAGGCCTGCGCCACGCCGCGGGACAGGGTGCGGATGCGGCCGATGTAGGTGGCGCGCTCGGTCACCGAGATCGCCCCGCGCGCGTCCAGCAGGTTGAACGCGTGGCCGGCTTTGAGGATCATTTCGTAAGCCGGCAACGGCAGGCTGGCCTCCAGCAGCGACTTGGCCTCGGTCTCGTAATCGTTGAACTGGCGGAACAACAGCTCGACATTGCTGTGTTCGAACGCGTACTTGGATTGCTCCACTTCGTTCTGGAAGAACACATTGCCGTAAGTCACCGGCTGGCCGTCCGGCAAATGGGTCCAGATCAGATCGTAGACGTTCTCCACGCCCTGCAAATACATGGCCAGGCGTTCCAGGCCGTAGGTGATCTCGCCCAGAACCGGCTTGCAGTCCAGGCCGCCCACTTGCTGGAAGTAGGTGAATTGGGTCACTTCCATGCCGTTCAGCCAGACTTCCCAGCCCAGCCCCCAGGCGCCCAGAGTCGGGTTTTCCCAGTCGTCCTCAACAAAGCGGATATCCTGCACCGTCGGATCCAGGCCCAGCTCCTTCAAGGAGCCCAGATACAGTTCCTGGATATTGGACGGAGACGGCTTCAACACTACCTGGAATTGATGATGCTGAAACAGGCGGTTGGGGTTTTCGCCGTAACGGCCGTCCTTGGGACGGCGGGACGGCTGCACATAGGCCGCGTTCCACGGCTCCGGCCCCAGCGCCCGCAGAAAGGTGGCGGTGTGGGAAGTCCCCGCGCCCACTTCGGTGTCGTAAGGCTGCAGCAAGGCGCAGCCCTGGCGGTTCCAATAGTGCTGGAGCGTGAGGATGATTTCCTGGAAGGTAAGCATAGACGTGGCAAGCAAAGTGAAAAGTCAAAGGCCGATTCTACCGCCTAGCGTCCCCCGCGCAAAGCCAAGCCGTTGGCGGCAAATCAAAAAGGCCGGCGAAATATCCTCCCGCCGGCCCGCCTCGCGTCGCGTCGCCCTCATTTGCCCGTCGCCGGCACCATGTCCCGGAACTTGCGCTTGGTGTATTTGGCGTAGATGCGCTCCACGCTGCCGTCGCGAATCAAATCGCCTATCGTCGCGTCCAGCCGCGCCGCCAGCGCCGCCTGTCGATCGCTGAAAGTGGGCGATAAATCTGTTCGGTCTATCACCGGCTGCAAGATCTCCACATTCTGCCGCAGGGACGCGCCCCAGACATCGCACAATACGAACTGGCGGTGGCCGCCGGTCAGCATCGCGTAAAGCTGATCCTCGTCGTTGCTCGGCTCCAGTTTCCAGTTGGGGTAGTTCAGAATCTTCGGCGTATAGGTGTAGCCGCGCACCATGCCCACAGTCTGGCCCTGCACCAGCTTCCAATCGAAGGACTTGACCGGCGAGCCTCGCTTGACGCACAAGGCCACCGGATAGCTGGAGTAAACGTTTTTGAAACGCGGCGTCTGCGCCGCGACTTCATTGTCGATCACCGCGTCGTAATCGCCGGTTTTGATACCTCGCAGGCAACGCTCCCACGGCGCGCCCTCCATCGTGACCGGCACGTTCATCCGGCGGAAGGCCTCCTGCAATACGTCGTGACTGATGCCGGAGTCCACCTTGCCGTTTTTCACATAGGTGAACGGCTGCCACTCCACTCCGCATAGTTTGACCGGGGCCTGCGCCACCGCCCCCGCCGACAGCAAGCCGGCTCCGACAGCCGCCATCCATAGACTCGCCCTCATCGCCCGCTCCTTTCGCCCGGCTGTCCGCGACGATTTGTTATATGCCGTATCCGCGACAATGCAAAGCCTGCTCCGCCAGCCGGTCCGCCAACGCCCGGCCCTTTGCCAGGCAATCCGGCAGCGACACCCCGTCCAGCCAGTTGGCGCACGCATGCAGACCTCGCTCGCTCGCGGCCGCCGCCAGCGGCCGCAAGGCCGCCATCGCCGGGGTGCCCTGCGGCAACGCCTGCGGCCAGCGTACAATGCGTTGACTCAAGGGCTCGCCCACCAGACCAAACAGGCGCGCCAGTTCCAGGTTCAAACGCCGCAACAAGGTCTGGTCCGGCAATCCGGCCAACGCCGCCTGGCGACGGCCGCCGATAAAACTGGTCACCAGCCTCAAACCGGGCGCAGCCGTGTGCGGATAAATCCGGCTGGACATCAAATGCCCCAAGGCCAGAGCCTGCTCGCTGGCGGGGTGCAAACCGCCAAAGCCATTCAACGGCCGACGCAGCGCTTCCGCCTCCGCTACCGTGGCCACTACGGTCAGCGGCGCGTAGGGCAGCGCCGCGCAGGCGCTCGCCCATTCCGGCTCGCAATCCCTCAACAACAAGGCCGTCTGCGGCGCAGGTAAAGCCAGCACCACGGCGCTGGCCGGCTGCGGCCCTCGCGGCGTCAGCACTCGCCAGCCCTCGCCTGCGCGCTCCAGCCCCAGCGCCGGACAGCTCAGCCTCACGTCCAGATCGCGCGCCAACCGCTCGGCCAGGCTGGACAGCCCGCCCGCCAGCGTGAACATTCGCTTGCGTCTCGTCTCCCCGCGCCGCCAACGCCGCCACATGCCCAAGGCAAGCGAACCGGCCTCCCGCTCCGCGGCCGCCAATGCGGGCAAGCATTCCGCCATCAGCAATTCTTCCGGATCTCCGGCGAATACGCCGCCGATGAACGGGTCCACCAGGGTGGCCAGCGCTTCCTCGCCCAGCCGGCGCCGGAAGAAGGCCGCCACCGTTTCCCCCTTCACCGGCGCGGAACGACGCCAGGGCTCGCTCAATAAACGCCATTTGGCGCCCCAACTTAAGTAGGAGCCGGTCAGCAGCGCGGCCGGGCCGTCGGGCAAGGCGCGGTAATGACCGTGCCGCAACACGAAACGCCGCTGCGGCCCCGGCGCCGGCGGCAAGGGCGTCAGCCCAAGCTCCAGCAGCCATTGCCACAAGGCTTCGTCCGCCAACACGGTGTTGGGCCCCGCCTCCATCAAGCCCGGCGCCAAGTCCAGGCTCAGCACCTTGCCGCCCACCCTGTCGGACGCTTCGAACACCACCGCGTCCACGCCGCGCCGGCGCAACTGCCAGGCGCAGGCCAGGCCGGACATTCCCGCGCCTATCACCGCAATCATTTCCCGTCCCCTCTAAATTGGGCCTGTTCAAAGTCTCGCGAGTGAAAAGTGAGGCAAGGCGAAAACGGCTGAGAAAGCGGAATGTACTTACGGTACATGAGCATTTCGAAGCCGTTTTCAACGCCGTATCGCTGAAGCGCAGCAGATCGTGAACAGGTTCTAAGTTCCAGTATGCCTGGAGCAGCCCACACGCCGGTTGATCCGAGGCAAGCCGGCTCGCGCCCAAGTTAACACATTCAGTTTTTAATTGACCTTGCTCTGTATAGGCGCTGTTGCACAAATCCTGAACAGGGCGAGTTTCCCCTTTCCCCAAGCGGACTTATGCCACCGCCACCGTGCATGGACGGCCCAGCATGCTGAAGCGGTTCAAGATGGCAGCACGCACTTGCAG
>NZ_MUKU01000057.1 GCF_002081825.1 Chromobacterium haemolyticum
GAGGCTCAGAGCCAATTGCTGCACGACCTGCCATAGCGGCAAGTTGCGAAAGAGGGCCAAGCCAATGACCAACCAGACGGCATGCTCAGCAGGAAGTTTGCGGCGCCGAATGGAGGCTTTGCCGGTAACGGCGAGTGCTTGCTCGATCCAGGCAGGGTCAATCAATGCGGCCAATGTCTCTAGCCGAGAAGGGGCGTGTGGCAGCGTGTCATGTAAGGCGCGTTGTAGTAGGCTCATGCAGCGAAAAAGGGAACATGATGAACATGTCCCCTTTTTACTGGATTTACATCCGCAAGTCTTAACTGACTGGCATTACCCTCAGGGGCGTCTTTTTCATGGGTGGGCGATAGCGGCATTAACTTGACTGCGCATTGCTGATAACATCCCTACATTGGAACCCTTAGGATTAAGTCATGAAATGCGCGTTCTGCGGCAATGCCGATACTCAGGTAATCGACTCCCGCGTCAGTGAGGACGGCAGCAGCATTCGGCGGCGGCGGCGCTGCCCGGTGTGCGAGAAGCGTTTCACGACCTTTGAAACCGCCGACGTGCGCATGCCGCAGGTGGTGAAAACCGCCGGCCACCGTTCGGAATTCGACATCGAGAAAGTGCGCACCAGCTTCCTGCGCGCGCTGCACAAGCGCCCGGTGCCCACCGCCTTGGTGGACGAGGCGATAGACCGCATCTGTCACAAGCTGCTGCAATTGGGCGAGCGCGAAGTGTCCAGCCGCGAGATCGGCGAAATGGTGATGAACGAACTGGCGCGTCTGGACAAGGTGGCCTATGTGCGTTTCGCCTCGGTCTACCGCAGCTTTCAGGACGTGTCCGAGTTTTCCGACGCGATCAAGGAAATCCAGAAGTCTTCGCATTGACCGCACGGCGGGAGGCTGGAGTAGACTGCTCCATTCTTCCGTCATCGCGGGTGCCTGCATGCCTGAACCCCTGCCTACCCATGTTTCGCTGAGCGCGCCTGAGCTGTCCGACGCGCCGGCGCTGTTCGCCTTGATCAACGCCAACCGCGACGTGCTAAGGCCATGGATGCCGTGGGAGCCGCTAACCCGCTCCGAGTCCGACTCCCGCGCCTTCCTGCAGTCCGCCGCCGCCAGCCGCCAGGCCGGCACCGCCTATACTTGGCTGGTATTGCGAGATGGCGCGCTGGCCGGCGTTTGCGATCTGCACGCCATCGACGCCTTGAACCGCCATGCCTTCGTCGGCTATTGGCTGGACCGTCGCCAGGTGGGGCAGGGCGTGATGCAGGCGGCGCTGACGCAACTGCTGACCGAAGCTTTCGGCCCGCTGGGCCTGCACCGGGTGGCGATAGACGCGGCGGCGGACAATCACCGCAGCTGCGCGGTGGCGGAGCGGCTGGGCTTCCGCTACGAAGGCGTGCTGCGTGAATACCTGCTGCTGCAAGGCCGCTACTGCGACGCCAGGCAGTACAGCTTGCTGGCTCATGAATGGAAGCAATGAAACATGAACGACTCCGCGGATGACCATCGTTACATGCAGCGCGCGCTGCGGCTGGCCGCCGCGGCTACCCGCCGCGCCGCGCCCAACCCGGGCGTGGGCTGCGTGCTGGTGCGCGACGGCGCGGTGATCGGCGAAGGCGCCACCCTGCAAGTGGGCGGCGATCACGCGGAAATCCAGGCGATCAAGGACTGCCTGTCGCGCGGCCTGTCTCCGCGCGGCGCTACCGCCTACGTCACGCTGGAACCATGCAGCCACCACGGCCGAACCCCGCCTTGCGCGTGGCGTTTGATCGACGAGGGCGTGGCTCGGGTGGCGGCGGCGATGGTGGACCCCTACCACGAAGTGGCCGGCCGCGGGCTGGCCATATTGCGGGCCGCCGGCGTAGACGCCGACGCCGGGCTGATGGAGGCGGAGGCGCGGCAAGTGCATCGCGGCTTCCTGTCCAGAGTTGAGCGCGGCCGCCCGTGGGTCATGCTCAAAGCCGCCGCCACCCTGGACGGCAAGACCGCCTTGCTCAACGGCCGCAGCCAGTGGATCACCGGCCCGGAGGCGCGACGCGATGTGCACCGTTTGCGCGCCGAACATTGCGCGGTGCTCACCGGCAGCGGCACCGTGCTGGCCGACAATCCGCAACTGACGGTGCGAGAAGTCCCCTGCGAGCGCCAGCCGCTGCGCGTGGTGCTGGACAGCGATCTGCGAACCGAGCCGACGCAGCGCGTCTACCAGGACGGAAGCACTTTGCTGGCCACCTGCGACCATGAGGAAGAGCGCCTGGGGCCTTATCGCGCCGGCGCGGAGATACTGACCTTGCCTCGGCAGGCCGACGGCCATGCCGACCTGCCGGCCTTGCTGGCGTCCTTGGCTCAGCGCGGCGTCAATATGCTGATGGTGGAAGCGGGCGCCGGCCTCAACGGCGCGCTGCTGCGCGCCGGGCTGGTGGACGAGATCGTGCTTTATCTGGCGCCGTCGCTGGCCGGCGACGCCGCGCGCGGCCTGTTCGCCTGGCCGCCGTTGGAAGACCTGGCCGACAAGCAGAAGCTGAACATCCGCGACGCGCGGATGGTGGGGGCGGATTTGCGTTTGAGCCTGACGCCGACCTGAGAAGCTGTTCCCAGTCCGGCGCATTAGGAAAACGCCGACGTCGCCGCGAATCCCGTCTGGAGTCTGCAACATTTCTGTCCGAAAATAAGAACAGTCCGCCGGCTGTGCCGAAGAGCGCGAGCGGCGAGGGGAAGGGTAAGACCGAAACGGCTTACGGGAGGGCTGGGGAAAGGGCATGAGCGATTTGAAGGCGGCGCTGGAGGCTTATATGCGATTGCTGGCGCGTCAGGGCGCGCCGGCCCAGGTGATCGACGAGAGGCGTCGCATTTTGGAGCAGATGTTGCCCTGGCTGGATGGCGTCGAGCGCAGCGCGGAAGGCTTTCGCGTCCCTTGCGAGCGTTTGTTGCAGGCCTGTGCGCCGGATGAACAGGTGCTGGCGCTGACCTGTACCCGCGAGTTCTATTACTTCTGGCTGGGCGATACCAAGAAAGTGGTGGAAATCACCGCGCGCAGCGGCTTTTCGGTGCGTAATGTGCGGGTGTGGCTGGAGACGGACTGGGAAGGCTTGCTGATGCGGATGGAGAGCGACGGCTTTTCCCGCTTTCCGCCGTCGCTGGGTCTTTACTTGGGCAAGCTGTTCGAGGACGGCATGTCCGAGCCGGACATCCATCTGCGCGAGCGCCTGCTCAAATCCCTGCTCTATCTATTGGACGGCCAGCCCATTCAGGGCGACAGCTTCCGCATGATGGTGGACGCGGTGCTGCTGCATCTGCGCGAGGCGGAGCTGAAAAACACCTTTCTGCTGCTGGTGCGCGAGTACTTCTATTACTGGCACCAATTCCCGCAAGCCCAGGCGCGCAACGCCGGCCAGCCGGCGGCTTGAGGCGGACTGACCGGTTCGCTATTCCATTCCAGATGTTTCCACCGCCTTAGCCTCAAGCCGGCTGCGCGGCTTCCAGCCTGGCCCGGCCCGGCAAGCCCGCGCGCCAGGCCGGCGGCGCTTCGGCGCTGGCCCAGTATTCCTCGATCTGGCTGATCAGCCCGTGTTCCAGCGTGAACAGGGAATTGGCGAAGTAGCGCGCCGTGCCGTGGTCCACCTGAGCCACCACGTGCCAGCGGCCGTCGGTCAGCAGATTGTCCTGCAGCAGGCGTATGCTCCAGCCCTCCGGATAAACGCGGTTGACGTGGACGATGGCGTCCGCGCCGCGAAAGTACTCGCCGCTGCAGTGCCACAGCATCACGGCGTCGTCGCGCAGCAGGCGGCACGCGCGTTCCCAGTCGCGGTCCTGGTAGGCGAGAAAGAGTTGGGCGGCGATGGATGGCATGATTTTACCTCATGCTAGGCATGGGGTTTTGATAATGTACAAAATCAAAATCCTTGTCAATACGCGGCTTTGGCGGGTTTTTGGGCGGAAGTTGTCAGATCAAATAGTCTGATGGCATCATGCTTTGACAAGTGGAGCGTGTTTACGATCTCGCGAGCTGGGGAGAGACCAGGCGTTGCGGCTGAGAAAGCGGAAGGTGTAGCGCTACATGAGCATTCTGCAGCGGTTCTCAACGCCGAATCGCCGACGCGCAGCAGATCGTAAATCGGTTCTTTATAGAGAGGAGACAAGATGACACACACATCCGCCTACCAGGCTTTAACCCACACTTTCGCCCGCCTGCACCGTTTTGGTCACCTTGGCGCCATCGCCGGCTGGGACCAGGCGGCGATGATGCCGAGCAAGGGCAACGACGCCCGCGCCGCCGCGCTGGCGGAGCTAGGGGTGCTAACCCACGGCATCATCACCGCGCCGCAGTTGAAGGAGCAGCTGGACGCGGCGGAGCAGGAAAACCTGGACGAGCTGCAACGGGCCAATCTGCGCGAGATGCGCCGCGAATGGGCGCAGGCCAATCTGCTGCCGGCGGCGCTGGTGGAGGCCAAGACCCTGGCCGGCGCGCGCTGCGAGCACGCCTGGCGTAGCCAGCGCCCGGCCAATGACTGGAAGGGGTTTCTGGAAAACCTGCGCGAGGTGGTCAAGCTGTCGCGCGAGGAGGGTCGTCTGCTGGCCGAGGCCAGCGGCGGCAGCCGCTATGACGCGCTGATGGACAAGTACGAGCCGGGGATGAAGAGCGCGGAGATCGAGCGCATTTTCGCCGAGGTGAAATCCTGGCTGCCGGGCCTGATCGACCGCGCGCGCGCCAAGCAGGCGTCGGAAACGGTGATCGAGCCGGTGGGGCCGTTCGCGGTGGAGCGGCAGCGCGCGCTGGGCGTGGAGGCGATGAAACTGCTGCGCTTCGATTTTGATGGCGGCCGGCTGGATGTCAGCAGCCATCCCTTCTGCGGCGGTGTGCCGGAGGATGTGCGCATCACCACCCGCTACCGCGACGATGATTTCGTCCAGAGCCTGATGGGCATCGTCCACGAAACCGGCCACGCGCGTTACGAGCAGAACCTGCCCAAGGACTGGTTGGAGAAGCCGCTGGGCCGCGCGCGTTCCATGGGTATCCATGAAAGCCAGAGCCTGTCCTTTGAGATGCAACTGGGCCGCAGTCCGGCTTTCCTGCAATTGATCGCGCCGTTGATCCGCAGCCATTTCGGCGAGCAGCCGGCGTTTGCGCTGGATAATCTGCAGCGCTTGTACAGCCGGGTGCAACCGGGTTACATCCGCGTGGACGCGGACGAATTGTGCTATCCGGCGCATGTGATTCTGCGTTTCGAGATCGAGCGCGCGCTGATGGACGGCGAGATCGAGGCCGAGGACATTCCGGCGCTGTGGGACGAGAAGATGATGGCCTACCTGGGCGTGGACACCCGCGGCAATTACACCAATGGCTGCATGCAGGACATCCACTGGACCGACGGAGGCTTTGGCTATTTCCCCAGCTACACGCTGGGCGCGATGTACGCGGCGCAGTATTTCGCCAGCCTGCGCCGCGCTGAGCCGGAGCTGGACGCTAAGGTGGCGGCCGGCAATCTGGAGCCCATCTTCAATTGGCTGAACGCCAATATCTGGAGCCAGGGCAGCCGTTGGAGCACGGACGAGCTGGTGCGTCGCGCCACCGGCGAGACGCTGAACCCGGCGCACTTCAAGGCGCACCTGGAGAGGCGTTATTTAGGTGTTTGATTTGGTAGGAAGCCATGAAAAGCGCGGCTTGGCCGCGCTTTTTTAGACCCGCTAACAAAACCCCTGATCCTGCGTTGCGCCTCCTTGTCGTACTACTCGTACTGCCTGCGTCGGCGCGCCTTGGCTCAGGTTCTCTGCGAGGTTTTGTGAGCGGTTCTTATTGGGGTTGGCTGAAAAACGCGTGGATCGCCGCCGCTAGCGTTTCCGGCTGTTCCCATTGCAGCATGTGGCCGGCGTCGGTGATCACGGTTTCCTGGAGTTGGGCGAAGCAGGCGCGCCGCTGCGCCATGCTGGCTGCCACGCTCTTGGCCAGCGGGTGATCGTCGGTGTCGCCGCCCAGCGCCCACAGCACCGGCGCGCTGATGCGCTGCCAGCAAGCCATCGCTTCTTCCAGCCGGTAGAGCACCGGGTTGACCATTTTGTGGCGCGGATCGGCTCGGTAGTAGAGGCCGCCATCCCGCTGCCGGGTCAGTTCGCGCGCCAGCCATTGAGCTCGCTCCGGCATCAGTCTTGGGTTGCGCTCCAGCAGCTTGGCGGCGACGGCGTCCAGCGATTGCAAGTCGCCGAATTCGGGCGCGGCGCGGGTTTCGCGCAGCCAGCGCGCGTAGCGGCCCGGCGCTTCCGCCGGCTTGGTGGCGGCCAGGCCGAAGCCTTCGGCCAGCACCAGCTTTTCTATGCGCTCGGGGCGAATGCCGGCGTAGATGCCGGCGACCATGGCGCCCATGCTGTGGCCCAACAACTTGACCGGCTGTTGCGGCGACAGCGCGTCCAGCAGTGCGTCGAGGTCGGCCAGGTAGTCGGGAAAGTAGTAGCTGCCGTCGTTCCAGTCGCTGTCGCCGAAGCCGCGCCAGTCCGGCGCCGCTACTTGCCAGCCGTCCGGCAGCGCGTCCACCAGGAATTGGAAGGTGGCGGAGCTGTCCATCCATCCGTGCAGCAGCACCAAGAGTGGCGCGTCGCTAGGGCCCCAGCGGCGCAGGTGATAGCGGTGGCGGTTGAGGGTCAGGGTTTCGGACTGGCTGAGGCGTTGAATCGGCATGGTGGCGCGGGCGGTGGGACGAAAGCCCCAGTCTAACCAGAAACACGGCGAACCGGGAGGTCCGCCGTGCGCGTGGGAAGGGCGCTTAGAGTCACTAACAAAACCGCGCAGCGTACCTGAGCCAAGGCGCGCCGACGCAGTCAGTACAAATAGTACGACAAGGAGGCACAACGCAGGATCAGGGGTTTTGTTAGCGAGTCTTATTGATGGATGTCGGCCTTATGAGTCTCCTTCAAGCCCAGCAGGCAGACCACGAAGCTGACGCTATAGACGATGACCGGGTACCACAGGCCGTAGAGGATGTCGCCGGTGTAAACCACCAGCGAGAACGCCACGGTGGGGAACAGGCCGCCTATCCAGCCGTTGCCGATATGGTAGGGCAGCGACATCGAGGTGTAGCGGATGCGGGTGGGGAACAGTTCTACCATGGTGGCGGCCAGCGGGCCGTAAACCATGGCGGCGATCAGGCTGAGCAGCACCAGCACCGCCACCACCATCGGGTAGTTGATCTTGTCCGGATCGGCCTTGTCCGGGTAGCCGGCCTGTTTCAGCGCGGCCAGCAGCGCGGTCTTGTCGAAGCCAGTCAGCGTCTGCTCGCCCACCTTGATCCGGGTTTCACCGCCGGCGGACGCCGCCTCGCGTTGGTAGGGCACGCCGTTCTTGGCCAGCAGGGCCTTGGCCTGGTCGCAGCTAGTGTTGAGCTTGGCCTTGCCCACCGGGTCGAACTGGAAGCGGCAGCTGGCTGGGTCCGCCACCACCACCACTGGCGACTGGCGCGCGGCGTTGGCGATGTCCGGGCTGGCGTAGGCGGTCAGCCATTTGAAGGCGGGAAAGGTCAGCAAGGCCGCCAGCAGCAGGCCGGTCAACATCACCGGCTTGCGGCCGATGCGGTCGGACAGGTAGCCGAAGTACAGGAATAGCGGCGCGGCGATTACCAGGGAGGCCACCAGCAGCTGGGTGGCGATTTGCGAGTCGACCTTGAGGATTTGGGTGAGGAAGAACAGCGAATAGAACTGCGCGCAGTAGAAAGTGACCGCTTGGCCTCCGTTGATGCCGAACAGGGCGGTGAGCACGATGCGCAGGTTCTTCCAGTTGGTGAAGGATTCGGTCAGCGGCGCCTTGGAGTGTTTGCCTTCGGCCTTCATTTTGAGGAAGGCCGGCGACTCATGCATCGACAACCGGATCCAGGTGGAGATGGCCAGCAGCGCCAGCGACAGCAGGAAGGGCAAGCGCCAGCCCCAGTCGTCGAAGGCCGGGCCGGTGAGCTTGCGGCAGGCCAGGATCACCAGCAGGGACAGCAGCAGGCCGGCGGTGGCGGTGACCTGGATCCAGCTGGTGTAGGCGCCGCGTTTGTGGTCCGGCGCGTGTTCGGCCACGTAGATGGCCGCGCCGCCGTATTCGCCGCCTATCGCCAGGCCCTGCAACATGCGCAGCACCACCAGCAAGATGGGCGCGGCGATGCCTATGCTGGCGTAGCCGGGCAGCAGGCCCACCAGAAAGGTGGAGACGCCCATGATCAGAATGGTGGCGAGAAAGGTGTATTTGCGGCCTATCATGTCGCCCAGCCGGCCGAACAGCAGCGCGCCGAACGGCCGTACCAGGAAGCCGGCGGCGAAGGTCATCAGCGCGAAGATGAAGGCGGTGGTTTCATTGACGCCGGCGAAGAACTGTTTGCTGATCACCGCGGCCAGCGCGCCGTACAGGAAAAAGTCGTACCACTCGAAAACGGTGCCCAGCGACGAGGCGAAGATCACTTTGCGCTCGGAGCTGCTGATCGTGTGTCCCGCCGTGGCGGCGGGCGTCAGGGTGCTGCTCATGGTGCTGTCTCCTCTTGGTGTGGCTTTGCGACAAGTTGTGGGTCGGGAAGTGGGCTTCCTCTGTTTGGGTGGGTCCGATATTGCGTGGCGCCGCTCAGTCAGGGCTGGCGCGGTCTTGCAAAATCATGCGGGCGGCTTTTTCCGCGATCATCAGCGTGGGCGAGTTGGTGTTGCCCGAGGTGATGGCGGGCATGATGGAGGCGTCCGCCACTCTCAATCCGGATAGTCCGTGAACGCGCAGTCTGGCATCGACCACCGCATCGGTATCCTGTCCCATTTTGCAGGTGCCTACCGGATGGAAAATGGTGGTGCCGATGCGGCCGGCGGCGGCGGCAAGCTCCTCGTCGCTCTGGGCGGCGAGGCTGGGCAGGTATTCTTCCGGGCTGTAGCGCGCCAGCGCCGGCGCGGCGACGATGCGCCGGGTCAGCCGCAGCGCGGCCACCGCGACGGCGCGGTCCTGCGGATGGCTGAGGTAGTTGGGCTGGATCAGCGGGGAGGCGTCCAGCCCCGCGCCGCCGATGGCGACCCGGCCGCGGCTGAGGGGGCGCAGGTCGCACACCGAGGCGGTGAAGGCGGGGAAGGGGTGCAGCGGTTCGCCGAAGCGTTCCAGCGACAGCGGTTGCACGTGGTATTCCAGATTGGCGCGCGGCTGCTCCACATCGGATTTGGCGAAGGCGCCCAACTGGCTGGGGGCCATCGCCAGCGGGCCGCTGCGCCGCCACAGGTATTCCCAGCCCATGGCCAGCTTGCCGGTCCAGCTATTGGCCAGCTGGTTCAGCGTGCGGGCGCCGCTGACCTTGAACACCATGCGCAGTTGCAGATGGTCTTGCAGATTGGCGCCGACGCCGGGCAGCGAATGGCGCACGGCGACGCCGTGTTCTTGCAGCAGCGCGGCGGGACCGATGCCGCTGCGCTGCAACAAAAGCGGGGAGCCGACTGCGCCGGCGGCCAGGATGATTTCGCCGCGGCAGCGTGCTTGCCAGCGCTGCCGGTGTTGCAGGAATACCATACCGGCGGCGCGGCCGTCCTCCAGCAGCAGGGTTTCCGCCTCGGCGTGGGTCAGCACGGTGAGGTTGGGGCGCTGGCGCGCCGGGCGCAGAAAGGCCTTGGCGGTGTTCCAGCGCAGGCCGCCGCGCTGGTTGACTTCGAAATAGCCGCAGCCGGCGTTGTCGCCGCGGTTGAAGTCGTCCACCGGGGCGATGCCGCTTTGCTCCGCCGCGTCGCGGAAGGCGTCCAGAATTTCCCAGGACAGCCGCTGCCGTTCCACCCGCCATTCGCCGCCGTGGCCGTGCTGGGCTCGGGCGCTGTCGAAGTGGTCCTCCATGCGCAAAAAGTCCGGCAGCACTTCGTCCCAGCTCCAGCCGGGGCAGCCCTGCGCTGCCCAGCCGTCGTAGTCCGCGGCCTGGCCGCGCATATAGATCATGCCGTTGATCGAGGAGCAGCCGCCCAGCACCTTGCCGCGCGGGTAGTTGAGGCTGCGCCCGCCCAGGCCGGGCTCGGGCGCGGTGCGCAGGCACCAGTCCGTGCGCGGATTGCCGATGCAATAGAGGTAGCCCACCGGGATGTGTATCCACGGATAATTATCCTCGCCGCCGGCCTCCAGCAGCAGCACCCGGTGCCGCGGATTGAGTGACAGGCGGTTGGCCAGCAGGCAGCCGGCGCTGCCCGCGCCGACGATGATGTAGTCGAATGTGTCCGCCAATGCCTGCATGCCGCGCTTTCCTATGACGTCTGTATCGCCACCATATAAGATCAAGCCGGGCCGGGCTGGGAATAGCCAGAGCGGAACAATGGCTGTTAGTTTTCTAACAGCGGTGCAATTGAAGCTTGTCATCATTGTGTGCAAGCGCACCATAAACGCGGGGGAGGGGGCGATGTTCGACTGGAACGACATCCGTTATTTTCTGGCCTTGCAGCGCAGCGGCAAGCTGTTGGCGGCGGCCAGGCAGCTGCGCACCACGCATGCGACGGTGGCCCGGCATATCGAACAGTTGGAGCGGCAGTTGGGCCAGCCGCTGTTTGTGCAGCAACCGGACGGCTATCTATTGACCGCGGCCGGCCGGCAGCTGCTGCCGCTGGCGGAGCAACTGGAAAACACCGCGTCCCGGATGCAGGACGAGGCGAGGGTGGGGCATGTGGAGGTAGCCGGCCTGGTGCGCTTGGGCGCGCCGGAAGGCTTGGGTTCCTTATTCTTGTCGCGGCACTTGCCGCGGCTGATGGCGCTCTATCCGGCGCTGGAGATCGACCTGGTGTCGGTGCCGCGCTTCGTCAGCATCACCAACCGCGAGGTGGACATCGCCATCGCGCTGGAGCGGCCGCAGGCCAATATGGTGGTGACGCGCAAGCTGACCGATTACTGCTTGGGCCTGTACGCGACGCCGGCCTACCTGGATGCGCATGAGCCCATCCGCGAGCGCGAGGACCTGGCCGGGCATCCCATCGTCGGTTATGTCGACGATTTGCTGTTCTCGCGCGAACTGATGTTTCACCGCGGCCTGTGCCGCAACCCGCTGATTCATCTGCGCTGCACCAGCGTGGTGGGCCAGCAGCAGGCGGCGCTGGCCGACGGCGGCATTGCGGTGCTACCGTATTATCTGACCTACGACGACGCGCGGCTGCGTCAACTGCTGCCGGAGCTGCGCATCATCCGCTCTTACTGGATCAGCGGCCGCAGCGACATCCGACGCACGCTGCGCTACCGCGTGGTGTGGGATTTCGTGGTGGAGTTGTGCCAAAGCATGCAATGGCTGCTGCTGCAACAGCCAACTCAGCAAAACGAATCAATCGATGCGGGATAAGCTCACTTCATGAGAACGCTCTATCGCAACGGCGACCCGGAGTCGCCGTATTTGTGGCGGATGCTGCGGGTGTTGGACTACCTGTGGCGCCATCTGGATGGGCCGGTGCCGCTGGAAAGGTTGGCGGAGGAGGCTTGCTTGTCGCCCTTTCACTTTCACCGCGTGTATCGCGGCCTGATGGCCGAAACGGTGGTAGAGACCCGGCAGCGGCTGTTGTTGCATCGCGCGGCCGGGCAGTTGGACGGCGGCTCGCTCCCTTTGTCTAGGGTGGCGGCGCGCGCCGGCTACGGCGGCACAGCGGCCTTCGTCCGCGCCTTCGCCAGGGCTTACGGCGAGAGTCCGGGCCGCTATCGCCAGCGCAGAGCGTTCATTTCTAGGCAAGACTGGGAGACCGTTATGCATGAAGTGACATTGCTCAAGCAGGATAAGGGGTTGAAGGTGCTGATGCGCCGCCATATTGGCAGTTATATGGAGATCGGCCAGGCCTTCGGCGCTTTGCAGGCCATCAGCCCGGGCTGCGCAGTCGGCGACGCGCCAGGTCGCGTATTCGGGATGTATCTGGATGATACGGAACAGACGGAGGAGGCCAAGCTGCGTTCCATCGCCTGCGTGACGGTGCCAGATTCTTGGCAGGAGCGGCCGTTGCCGGATGGGTTTGAGTGGGGGGAGATTCCCGCCGGAGAGTACGCTTGCGTGACGCATCTGGGACCGTACGCGGAGCTGTCCACGGCCTGGTCCTGGCTGTACCGGCACTGGCTGCCCGGCAGCGGGCGCGAGCTCGGCGAAGTGCCGTGCGTGGAAGAGTATTTGAATTCGCCTTACGACAATCCGCCCACCGCCTTGCGCACTCGGCTGATGTTGTCGCTGGCCTGACCGCGCTTGTGGTTCGGCCATGAAAAACCCGCGCCGTTTGGCGCGGGTTTTGCCGTAAAGGATGCCTGACGACGTCGGGTCTTAACGGGATACGTGGTAGTTCGGCGCTTCCTTGGTGATCTGCACGTCGTGGACGTGGGATTCCTGGATGCCGGCGGAAGTGATTTCCACGAATTCCGCTTTCTCGTGCATGTCGGCGATGGTGGCGCAGCCAAGGTAGCCCATCGAGGAGCGCAGGCCGCCCACCAACTGGTGGATCACCTGGCCGATGGAGCCCTTGTACGGCACGCGGCCTTCGATGCCTTCCGGCACCAGCTTTTCCACATTGCCTTCGTTGTCCTGGAAGTAGCGGTCGGACGAGCCCTGGCTCATCGCGCCCAAGCTGCCCATGCCGCGGTAGGACTTGTAGGAACGGCCCTGGAACAGCTCGACCTCTCCCGGGGCTTCCTCGGTGCCGGCGAACATGCCGCCCAGCATCACGCAGTTGCCGCCTGCGGCCAGCGCCTTGGAGATGTCGCCGGAGAAGCGAATGCCGCCGTCGGCGATCATCGGCACACCGGTGCCCTTCAGCGCCTCGGATACGTTGTGGATGGCGGTCAGCTGCGGCACGCCCACGCCGGCTACGATGCGGGTGGTGCAGATGGAGCCGGGGCCGATGCCGACCTTGACGCCGTCGGCGCCGGCGTCAACCAGCGCCATCGCGGCGGTGGCGGTGGCGATGTTGCCGCCGATCACGTCCACTTGCGGGAAGTTCTTCTTCACCCAACGCACGCGCTCAATCACGCCCTGGCTGTGGCCGTGTGCGGTATCGACCACGATCACGTCCACACCGGCCTTCACCAGCGCGATCACGCGCTCTTCGGTGTCGCCGCCGGTGCCGACGGCCGCGCCAACGCGCAGACGGCCTTGGCTGTCCTTATTGGCGTTGGGGTGTTCGCTGGTCTTGATGATGTCCTTGACCGTGATCAGGCCCTTCAACTCCCAGACGTCGTTGATCACCAGCACGCGCTCCAGGCGGTGGGTGTGCATCAACTCGCGGGCCTCGTCGATACTGGCGCCTTCCTTGACGGTGATCAGACGCTCGCGCGGGGTCATGATGGAGCCGACGGTCTGGTCCAGGCGGGTCTCGAAGCGCAGGTCGCGGTTGGTGACAATGCCGACAACCTTGCCGTTTTCGATCACCGGCAGGCCGGAAATCTTGTGATGGCGGGTCAGCAGCACCAGATCGCGCACCAGCATGTCCGGGGCGATGGTGATGGGATCCTTGACCACGCCGCTTTCATGGCGTTTCACCTTGGACACTTCGCTGGCTTGTTTCGCGGGGTCCATGTTTTTGTGCACGATGCCGATGCCGCCTTCTTGAGCCATGGCGATGGCAAGACGGGCTTCGGTCACCGTGTCCATGGCGGCGGACACCAGAGGCAGGTTCAGGGTGATGTTGCGGGTAAGCTTGGTGGAGAGGACTACGTCGCGCGGCAGAACTTCAGAGTGGGCCGGGACGAGGAGAACGTCGTCGAAAGTATAGGCTTTCTCGATGATACGCATCTTGGCGTTTCCTTTGCGGCAAAGCGGCATTATACCGAGGCATTGTCGCTATTGCAAAAAAACGGGCTTTCCGCCCGCAACCCTGTTACCTTTTTGCCGGCCGGCCGTGCAGGCCTTACAATTTGAGTATCTGCAGCGCAATTCGGGTCAGGGAGTCGATGATGAAGTCAACCTTAGTATGGACCTTTTTGCTGGCTTTGCTGGGCTCCTCCGCCGCCAGCGCGGAAGTCTATGTATGGAAGGACGAGGCCGGAAAAACCGTGTACTCGGATCAGCCGCCGCCCAGCGTCAACGCCCGCCGCATGAATACGCGCGCGCCGGCGCCGGCCTCGGCTCCGGCCAAGGAAGGCAAGAAGGACGCGGGCAAGGACGCGAGCGGGGAGAACGCCAAGATCGCCGCGGAGAACGCCAAGGTCGCGGAGGCCAACGCCAAGATCCGCGAGCAGAATTGCCAGAACGCCCGCAATCAACTGGCTTCGGTGCAGACCAATAGCCGCATCCGCATGCCGGGCTCCAATGCGCTGGCCACCGACGCCCAGCGTAATGAGCTGATTGCCCAGGCGCAGGCCAATGTGCAGATCTGGTGTGGAAAATAAGTGGCGAAAACGGTTTTTGACTACAAAGCGGTATTGGTTTCCCTACCCAATCTGCCCGGCGTGTATCGAATGCTCGACGCGTCGGGCGGCGTGCTTTATGTCGGCAAGGCCATAGATTTGAAACGGCGGGTCAGTTCCTACTTTCAGAAGAACGACCAATCGCCGCGCATCCAGCTGATGGTGCGCCAGATCGCCGATATTGAAACCACGGTTACGCGCTCCGAGGCGGAAGCGCTGATCCTGGAAAACAATCTGATCAAGGCGCTGACGCCGCGTTACAACATTCTGTTCCGCGACGACAAGTCCTATCCCTATCTGATGCTGACCGGTCACGCGTTCCCGCAGATGGCCTATTACCGCGGCGATCCCAAGCGTCCGAACCAGTACTTCGGCCCGTATCCCAACGGCTACGCGGTGCGCGAGAGCATCCAGATCCTGCAAAAAGTGTTCCGGCTGCGCACCTGCGAAGACGCGGTGTTCGCCAATCGTTCCCGTCCCTGTTTGCTGTATCAGATCAAGCGCTGTTCCGGGCCTTGCGTCGACCATATCTCCAAGGAAGACTACGCGCGCGACGTGGCCAGCGCGGTGGCCTTCCTGCAAGGCCGCCAGAGCGAGCTGATCGACGGCTTGACCCAGCGCATGATGGCTGCGGCCGAGGCGATGGAGTTCGAGCAGGCAGCGGAGCTGCGAGACCAGATTCAGGCGCTGGCGCGGGTGCAGGAGAAGCAGTTCGTTTCCAGCAACTCCAGCCAGCAGGATTGCGATGTGGTGGCCGCGGTGCAGCAAGAAGGCATGCTTTGCGTCAATCTGGTGATGATTCGCGGTGGCCGTCATTTGGGCGACAAAAGCTTTTTCCCGGTCAGCGGCGAGGAGGGCGAACTGGCGGACAGCCTGGAGGCCTTCCTGACCCAGCATTATCTGGGTGCGCCTTTGCCGCCGGCCATCATCATCAACGGCGAAATTTCCGATACCTTGCGCCAACACTTGGAGCGGCAGGCCGAGCGCAAGCTGGCCATCGCCAGCAATCCCATAGGCGAACGACGTATGTGGCTGGAAATGGCGGAAAAGAACGCCGCGCTGGCCATCATGCAGCGAGCCAACAGTAAAGCCACTCAGAACCAGCGGCTGGTCCAGCTCAACGAGGTATTGGAGCTGGAGGGCGCCGGCCGCTTCGAATGCTTCGACATCAGCCACACCATGGGTGAAGCCACGGTGGCTTCCTGCGTGATCTACGACAAGGGCGCGATGCAGCCAGGCGAATACCGGCGCTACAATATTGAAACCGCCAAGCCCGGAGACGATTACGCCGCGATGCGCGAAGTGTTGTCACGTCGCTACGGCAAGCTGGCTGCGGGCGAGGGCAAGTTGCCGGATGCGGTGTTCATCGACGGCGGCAAGGGGCAGGTGGGCGTGGCTTTGGAAGTGTTCGCCGAAATCGGACTGAACCTGCCCATCGTCGGCATCGCCAAGGGCGAGGAGCGCAAGCCGGGTCTGGAGACGCTGATCCTGCCGTATCTGGACAAGAGCTTGCAGCTGCGGCAGGACCACCCCGCGCTGCATTTGATCCAGACGGTGCGCGATGAGGCCCACCGTTTCGCCATTACCGGCCACCGCGCGCGGCGCGCCAAGGCGCGCACCGCATCCACGTTGGAGGAGATTCCGGGCGTGGGAGCCAAGCGCCGGCAACAGCTGCTGATGCGCTTTGGCGGCCTGCGCGGCGTGGCCGCCGCCAGTATGGACGACCTGGCCCAGGTGGACGGGATCAGTCGCACGCTGGCGGAGAAGATTTACAACGCGCTGCATTGATTGCCGGCGCGCCATCGTTTATACACTGTAACCATCGCTGTGCGTCCCGTTGTGGCTTGGGGCGAACGCGCAGTTTTTGACCGAGCCGCAAACAATAAGATTACTGACACCGATGCCCTTCAATTTGCCGATATTCCTGACCTGGCTCAGGGTTGCCCTGATCCCTATCTGCGTAGCGGTTTTCTTTTTGCCGGATTCCGTTCTGCTGCTGCAAAGCCGCAACCAGGTAGGCGCCGCCATCTTCGCTTTGGCGGCGATCACCGATTGGCTGGATGGCTACCTGGCGCGCAAACTGGGCCAGACCTCGGCCTTCGGCGCTTTCCTGGATCCGGTGGCGGACAAGCTGATCGTCGCCGCGGCCTTGATCCTGCTGGTGCAGATGGGGCGCACTGAGGGCTGGATGGCGATGATCATCATCGGCAGGGAGATCGCCATCTCCGCGCTGCGGGAATGGATGGCGGAGATGGGCACCCGCAAAAGCGTGGCGGTGGCCTATATCGGCAAGTTGAAAACCGCTGCGCAAATGGTGGCGATTCTGTTGTTGCTGTATGCCGGTCCGCTGCTGCCGGGGGTTTCGACATTAATTTTGGGTAATGCTTTCATGGTGGTGGCGGTGATTTTGACTTTGTGGTCAATGGTTTATTACCTAAGGATGGCCGCCAAGGAGTTTTCAGGGAAAAAAATTGATGTTTGAAGTGTTGACAGTGCCTGATAAATCCTTATAATTCGCATCTCTCAGCGCTGCTCCAGCAGTAGCGAAGAGAAAGCAGAAGTATTGCAGCAGTTTTGAGTGCGGGAATAGCTCAGTTGGTAGAGCGCAACCTTGCCAAGGTTGAGGTCGCGAGTTCGAGCCTCGTTTCCCGCTCCAAATCCTCTGCAATAGCGTTATGCGACGCGGGAATAGCTCAGTTGGTAGAGCGCAACCTTGCCAAGGTTGAGGTCGCGAGTTCGAGCCTCGTTTCCCGCTCCAAAACTTCTGCAATAGCATTGTGCGACGCGGGAATAGCTCAGTTGGTAGAGCGCAACCTTGCCAAGGTTGAGGTCGCGAGTTCGAGCCTCGTTTCCCGCTCCATCCATAATGCTTGTTGTTGGTGCCGTACCCCTGCGGGAATAGCTCAGTTGGTAGAGCGCAACCTTGCCAAGGTTGAGGTCGCGAGTTCGAGCCTCGTTTCCCGCTCCAAATTCATAACGGTCAGCGTAAGCTGACGGTTCGCCGGTAACGGCGGGGTAGCAAAGTGGTTATGCAGCGGATTGCAAATCCGTCTACGCCGGTTCGATTCCGACCCCCGCCTCCAGTTAAAGCCCCGTAAGTCAAGGACTTACGGGGCTTTTGCTTTGTCCAGCCCCTGCTGTCAACCACCGAAATCCTAGCTTTTCCCCGTCCTTTTCGGCCCTTAACCACTCGCCCAGAGCGGCAAACCACGCGTAGACTATAGTTTTTGCCGACTACGCAAGTTTGCATGGCCACAAAACGTCAGCGCCCCAGTGGTTCCTGGGAGTTCATCGTCCGTCGCAAAGGCGTACTGCCGCGCCCGGTATCCCTTACCTTCGAACGAGAGGAAGAGGGCGACAATTACTGCGCCAGGCTGGAAGCACTGCTGGACCGCGGCATTGTTCCGCCTGAGCTCCTCAACGAGAAACCAGACATAGCGACCATCCGCGACGCGATCCGCGACTATCTGGTGCAGGTTGCCGTTGCAGAGTCCGATAAGCCCGTGCTGGCCACGCTAAGCGGCAAGGTGGGCGAGATTGAGCTGCGCACGGTCAACTACTCGTGGGCCGAAGGCTGGGTTCGTGCCATGAAGCAGGAAGAAAAGCTCTCACCCTCCACCATTCGTCACTATGTGGGCTCGCTGGCCCGCTGTTTTGACCACCTTACCCGACGACCGAACAGCACATTTGTCACCAACCCGCTGCGGCTGCTGCCCAAGCGCTACGCGACCTACAACGACGCCGATGCCGCCGTACTGCGCGCGACAGCGGAAGAAGGGAAGGCGGTACAGGTTCCGGTTGATGAATGGCGGGACAGAAGGCTGGCGCCAGACGAAGAAAAGGCCGTGCGTGGCATCATGGACGGCCAGAAGCCGGAAGGCCGCCAGCGCGCCCTGGCGCTGCGCTGGCAAGGTGCGCTTGAGCTGCTGTTCGAGCTGGCGATTGAAACCGGCATGCGCTTGCGCGAGATGTACACCTTGACGCTGGATCAGATCGACACAGAACGTAGAACCATCTTTTTGGACAAGACCAAAAACGGGGACAAGCGGCAGGTACCCTTGACGTCCATTGCGCTGGGGGCGCTGGCGCGATACCGCTTGCAGGTAGACGTTGGCGAACGTGGGATGGGGGGCTGGCAGTTTGACGGTGGTCGACTGCTACCATGGTGGAATGGCAACGACAGCCCCATGGCATTAAAGCAGACCACCGCCTTGCTTTCGCGGCAGTATTCGCGGATTTTCGAGGCGGCCGGCTGCGCTGATTTTGGATTTCATGATTTGCGGCATGAATTATCCCAACGTTGAGAGTGTTGCTCACAGATTCCACATCCACGGTGCGTGGCTTGCAGTTGTCCGCAACAATATTCATGTTGCGTAAAGGTCACCCTCCGCGTTACCAAGCAAGAAAAATAACATCCCATGCAATTCGTTCCGACACAAAAGAGCCCTCTTCGCGACATCCTGAATTTCTATGTTGAAAGCATATCCATCCAGAAGCGCGGTTACAAAGCCGAGGTTTACCGAATCAAGGCATTGGCCGAGCATCTTGGCGAGTTGACCCTAAGCGAAATTACCCCTATTCAAGTGGCGGCGTATCGTGATAAACGTCTAGCCACACCGAATCCGCGCACCCCGGAGAAGACGCTGGCTACATCGACAGTGAAACTGGAACTGATGCTGTTGTCACATGTGTTTAGCACTGCAGCCACTGAATGGGGGATGGATTGGTTATCCAATCCGGTGCTGAAAATTAGAAAGCCAAAGGCATCGCCTGGTCGCAGTCGGCGCATGACACCAACTGAAGAGCGCATGGTCCTTCGCGCGGCGTATCGTTACTCGAATCCCGAGTTCTACGCGATTGTCGTGCTTGCACTGGAGACGGCCATGCGCCAAGGTGAAATACTCTCTTTACGCTGGGAAAACATCAATTGGACAAAACGTACGGCGCTGCTCCCTTTTACGAAAAATAACGATATCCGCGAGGTCCCGCTCAGCCGAAAAGCCTATGACATTTTCGACCGCTTTCTAGTCAAGAAACCGGATGGGCGCATTTTTCGTTATACCTCAAGTGGCATAAAGAGCTCGTGGAGAAATTTCATTCAGAACCTAGGCATAGAGGATCTCCACTTCCATGACCTGCGCGGCTGCTGCATCTCGTCGCTGCTGGAACGCGGATTGAACACCATTGAGGTAGCCACCATTTCAGGTCACCGAAGTATGGCGATGTTGAAACGATATTCACACCTGTATAGCCACCTGCTTGTGCCAAAGCTTGATCCGAAGCCTCGGGCGAAGAAGAATCGTCCCGTTTTACGGGAACAGATTCCATCCTACCCCGCCGTTATCACAACGATGAGTCAAGATGTTTGCATCGACTTCCCAGATTTTTTGGATTTGCGATTTTCTGGTAGAGATGAAAACCGCATCATTGGTCAAGCACGAGATCATCTTCTTCGGAAAATAATAGGAATGCTTTGCGATGGCGCAATGCCACCGATACCAAGCAATATTGAATCTGTTACAGAAAATATAAAAAATGGACGTGTCGAGCTTATATCCCCGCTGTGATATCTGCGCTGTTAAAATAATTGCAAAGGATTTGAATTGAACAAAGATACGATAATAATCATTTTAAGTTTTGCTACATTTTCTATTGCCTACTCTCAAATGAGAATAGCAAGTGCGAAAACAAAACTGGATTTGTATAACAAAAGGTACAATATCTACTTGACCGCTCTTGATTATTATCAGGCGATATGGCATGAGTCGTATGAGGTTATGAAAGAAAAATCAATATTACTTACGAAATCATATAGAGAGTCACAATTTTTGTTTAAACAAGTAGATGGTGTTTATGCAACGCTAGGGAATATACAGCAAAATGGGGCTACGATAGTTTTCTATGAGAAATATAAATACGATAGTGAGAATGGCTTAACAGCTGACCGATTTGATTTGGATACACTTCACGAGTCATCAGGGAAGGCGCGTACTGAATTTGAAAAAAATCTTAAATTACTTGAACAGCAAATTGGGAAATACATTAAATTTCAAAATATTAATGGATGGGTGTTTTTTGATGCGCAAGATTTGTCACATTTCAGAGCCGCAAAAGACTTCGTGGCTAGGTGTTTAGTGACGTGGAGCCGGGGCGTAATGACCAAGATATTGAATAAATAATGAGTATTAAATCTGCGTTGAGACAAGGTGGACACTCTGCATGGTTGCCATAGAGTACCTAGCGGGAATCCTTTTATTTATTATCAGGAACCGCTCTCATCGGAACGACTCTCTCAGCAACTTGTAGACGGTTTTTCAAGTCATCAATGACGCCATCTCGCATGTGAAGCAATTGTTCCAGTTCCTGAATCCGATGGCTTAGCGCATAGTTCTGCCGTGCCCAGTCTGCAATTTCGGCGGTCGCGTCCTCTGCGATTTTTCGGTACTCCATGGTCCTGGCTTTTTCTTCAACTAACTCCCCTTGCTTGGCCTGAAGTTTCTGTTTGGGTGCGGTGTCATTGATTTTCCGAATCTCGATTAGGACTGGCTCGTGATATCGATATAAAGTGGAACGATCGATTCCAGCCTCTTCTGCAACCGTGGATGCACTGATCGGCGAGCCGCGGGGCACGCGTTTGGGATTGCCGTTTCGTAGCCTGGCCAACGCGAGGTTCAATTCGTGGCGTGTCGTCTGTTGCGATGCGGTTTTGCGCGCGCGTAGGGCATCCGGGTTGCCACCCAGGTCAGATGATGTCAGGGATTTCACTAGTTTCTCCGGGAGCAAGACGGGCAATCACCATGATGGATTTACCCAGGATACGCTTCGCGCGTTTTTTGGCCGGAAGCCCCATATCGGGTAGTCCCAGCACCGTACGTTGCTGCTCGGCGATTGCACGCCAGACGGGTAGATGCTCAGGGCCAATTAAAGCTGTGTTGCAGTCCACGCACATGTCTGCCTCAAATATGCAGAGGCCACCGCAATTGCCACCCTTGGCGCTCCCTGCGCACCAGCTGTGCCCCGTGCCGTTCAGGGTCAGCGTGTCGCTGAGTTCCTCGATCAATTCAGCTTTGTTTTTGGCGGTGCGTATCATCGGCCGCCAGGTCTTGAGCCAATCGTCACCATTGGCCACGGGCACATCGCTATCCAGGTAACCGGTCAGTATCTGGGCCTGGCGTTTCTTTTTGCTTCGGACCACGTCTTCCAGCAATCCATTGTCGAGCTGATATTCGTCCGCGCCGCCGTCTGCGTATAGCATGGTCATCTCCAAACTCCAATGGCCAAAATGCTCTTTCAGATAAAGCAAATCTCCGAGTTCTGAGCGTGCGTAGTAGTAAGCAAAACTGCGACGGAATTGGTGGCTGGCAAGATTCCAGATCTCTCCTGTGGGGCCCGTGATCTGACAATGATGACAAAAATCTTTCAGCCACTTATTCACAACCGCGTTGGCCGGTACGACTGCGACGGGGCCATCTTTACCGTAGTTGATGGAGAGAAACAGTTTTGTGCGGTCTCTTTTTATTTCGGACAGCCTCCTGCTTTGGAGAATGTCTTTCTTATTTATGCTCTTCAGTCGCAGCTCTTCCGTAGCAAGATCTAGTAGGAATTGATCTGCTCCCCTTAGGCCTTACCAATCAAAAGTAGAGAGAAGTCCGTCACTGAAGGAGAATGACGGACATGAAGAAGAGCAGATTCACCGAAGAACAGATCATTGGCTTTCTCAAGCAGGCCGAA
>NZ_MUKU01000058.1 GCF_002081825.1 Chromobacterium haemolyticum
ATACCACCAGCAGTGTTTGCGGCACGCTATCGCCAGCAGCGGACCACCGAACTATCAAGCAGTACCACTACCATGCAAACCTAGGACTTCTCTCCTTATCGCTGGTATGGCTGGAGGGGGAAGATCAGCTGGACAAAACCGGCGCGGCCCAAGGCCTGCCCGCGCCGCAAGGCCGCATCGTTGCGCCGGCCCTGCCCAGCGAGGAGCGCTTCCGTGAGCGGGTGGAGGAATTCTGGTTCGAAGCCTTTCACATCCCCAAATACCTGGCGCGCGGCGAGCTGTTCGTCGTCAAATTCCGGGACTGGACCATGAAGGAACTGCTGCTGGAGATGCTGGAATGGCATGCCCATAGCCGTCCCGGCGCGACGGCGGACTGCTGGCATATCGGCACCGGGCTGCAACGCTGGGCCGAGCCGGCACACTGGCAGGCGCTGCATCAAGCCTTTGGCCGCTTCGACGCCGCCGACGCCGAACGCGCCTTCCACGCCACCCTGCGGCTGTACAGCCAAGTGGCGCGCGAAGTGGCCGCCCGCGCCGGCTTCGACTACCCGGAAGCGGTGGAAGCCGGCATTCGCGACTTGATCGCACCGGCGTAAACCAAGGGCCCCACAGCAGCCCCCCGCCCACGCGCCGCGCCAGGCGGGTGATTTTTCCTTGGGCTTGACCTTTGGTCATGGTTAGATAGAATCCTCTACCTTTCAGGCGTTCGCTTCCGTTCGCCTTTCTTCCCAGCCACGCGCCCCCTCTCAACGGAAGCGCGCCAGCCAAGCCATACCGCAAACCGCCACGCCCTGTGGCCAGATACTTTGTCAGGAATAAGATGCGTACCCACGCCCTTCTGCTGCCGCTAGCGCTTTACAGTGCGGCAGTTACCGCGGACTCATTCTCCCCCTCTCACCCGGCTTTTACCCAAATCAACAAGGCCATGACAGAGAGTTTTCGCATGCAGCAACAACTGATGCGGCTGCCAAGCCCGCCCGATAGGTTCAAGAGAGAGAATAAAGAAACACCGCCGCCTCAGGACGAGGCGGAGAAGGTTGATCGCCGGCAGGCTGAATCGGTGATAACGCCGCAACCGCAGCCACGCCCTGATGAGCATGCGGATAGCGATTAACAAACTCTGTCCCACTTGACCGCTTCGACGCAGCCGACGCCAAACGCGTCCTCCACGCCATCTTGCAGTCGCACTACCAAGTGGCACGCGAAGTGGCCACCCGCGCCGGCTTCGATCGCCCGGAAGCGGTGGAAACCGGCAGCTGCGGCTTGAGGCGCGCACAGGCACAAACTCGCGACCACCGCGCCTTGACCCCGCCCGCATAGTGGGCAACAATCCCCGCGTGCCGCAAAACACGGCACCGAGATTGGCATCTCGAAACGCCTCACGACTCAAGCATGCGCGTCAACGCGCATGCTTGCGCTTTGCCATGCTTTAACGGCAGGCGCCTGGTGGGAGAGCGCTATGCGCTCACCGGGGTTCGTGAGGCTCGGTAATGCCAATCCCATCACGCGCCTGCCAAATCCTCTAGCGGATAGGCAGCTTGTTAATCTTGTTTCATCGCAGGAGTAACGACATGCCGCAATCTCTCTTCCCGCGCCGACGGCGCTACCGCACCCCGGTCCTAGAAACCCAGGAAGTCCTGCTGCCCTTCGTCAGCCGCCTTCCCGGACGCACCTACCCGCACTACTGGCAAATGCCTCCCGCGCCGCCCACCTCCGCCGAGGCCCACGCCTACGGCCGGGAATGCGCCGCCCACGTGCTGCAATGGTTCAAGGACAACCCGGCCTACGTGGGCCAGGGCCTGCTCAGCCGCATCGCTCGCGATATCGACTTCAGCCTAAGCGAGCAGCGCGGCTACTGGCTGGGCTTCTTCAATCATCTGGAGCTGCTGATCTCGCTCAGCGCGCGGCGGATGAATGTCTACGCCTACACCGACCATCAACACCAGATGATGGACGCGCAGGTGGAGCGCTCCTTGCTGGAGCGACGGGTATTGAAGAAGAATAAGTAAAGGGAGACCCCCGGCGAGAGCCGGGGGTTTGGCGTTATGGGGGGGAGGGTTCTTGGTCAAACCTGATCTCCGATCCGGAGGCACTAGCTAACCGGTTTGCAAAGTCCACCAATCATCGAAAAGAAACAACAAGCGCGGGGGTAGTTCACAAAGGACGCAGAAGCTTGCCATCCCATTCGATCAGGGTGTACTGGATGCCTTGTGTGGCCTGACGGAATACTTCCTCCGCTTCATCGAAAGAGGCCGCAACAATGCTCTGCAAGCTTTTCTCGCTGGCCAGTTGCTTGAGAAGCGCATGCTGACTGTCGACGGCCATCGAATGCTGACCTGGCTCATCAAACATCAACAGTCCTGGATGATTACCCGGAGACGAGGAGTTCTCCGAGGTCTGATGAAGGGCCAGAAGGTAGCTCCAGATTAATCGTACAAAGTCACTGGCACTCGAGTCCGATTTGATATCAGTCCGAATCTCCCGCAACTCCATCTGAGCGAGGCATGGAACGAGTGTGTCTTTACCAATTTCCACCTCACGAATTGGAGCACTTTCATAGCCAAACGATCCTGCATTCGCTCTGAAATTCAGCTGAAAGCGATTGATGCTCTCGATATCTGTCGTACTGTAGGCCTCTTTCGGCATAGCACGCCTAGCCGCCTGATTAGCACTCATACGCACCGCAATCTGACCGAGCCGTGCAAACAACTCAGAAGCCTTTGTCTGAAGCCTCTCGAGCGCCTCCACCTCGACTTCAATTTGAACCTGCCGACGCACGATGGCTTTTGACTCCGTTGCGCCAGATGTCACGTCGCCACGCATTGCAGTAAGCAAGTCGCGCTTACTAGCAATGCGGGTGCTCAACTCGGAAACTCGGACTTCAGATGCCTGTAAATCAGTCTTCAAACCAACGATTTGACGCATTAGCATGCGGCGCTGACTTTCCAGATAGGCAATATTGGTCGCGAGATCCATTTGAGGCCCGGTCACAGCCCCTGCAAATAAGGTGTCTTCAACCGGCTGATTACAAGTAGGGCACTTGCCGACAGCGGTCGCCACATCGTGCTTTGCACCAAGGTCACGAAGCTTCGCTGCAGTTTTGTTTCGCTCCAGGTCCTCGTTGGCCTCCGCAAGCAGCGTCTCATAGTCCTTCAAAGATACCCGCTGCTCAACATGGAGTGCCATTGCACGTTCATGTAACACACTAAGCCCCTGCAGTTCATCCATCGCAACCGTGACACTATGCATTGCTTCGGCCCCCGAGAACTGATGATACTGTCCAGCCTGCTTCTGTAAGGCTGCGTACTCGGACCGCAACTGGCTAATATGCTCAGCTAAGCGAACCGAGGAACTTCCAGTTAGTCTTTTGATGCTTGCTTCATCTTCGTTGAAGAGAGCTGACGGAGTGGGTGAAACTCCGTCAATTACAGTTCCAAGTGGGTTAGCCTCTCGCCGTAATTCTTCGTAGACTTTGCGCCAGTCTGCATCAATCTCAACTGATTCAGCGTTAAGCCGATTGCGTGCAGCATTTGTCTCGAACACATCCAACCCAAGCAGGAACTCGACCACCTTGGTTCGCGCATCCCGGATACCATAGAACGGAATGTTGGCGATATAGTCCGTCCACCCACGCTTCTGCTCAACAGCCAAGGCCGCAAAGACTGCTTGGAGGTAGAGCTTAGTCTCTCCTCCATTTGTGGTCGGCACTCTTGGCAAGCTCAGCCCCAGAAAAGTCTCAAGGAACCGATGGAAACCCTCGGGCCGCTTGGCTCCTCCGCCATCATGTACATAGGTAGGTCTGGCTTCACCGAGCACTTCCCCTTCGGTCACATGCGCCCCTGTAAATACCTCGATGAGTTTTGGATCTCTCACTGCATCCCTGATAGCGCGACGAAGGGTAACTACCTCTCCAGAGCGGCTCTCGATTTCAAGCAATACCTCTGAAGCCGTGACCAAAATTCGGCGCCCGTCGTACTCGATATGCTCCTTGAGAGCATATGGAAGTACTTTCTCATTTTTACCCCCAACAAGTTCTTCCATACCAAGACCGTAAAGCAAACTATTGAATAGAGTGCTCTTACCGCTTGAGTTCTTGGCTCGTACGATGGTTAGGGCCCGCGCGAAGTTAAAACTAAATCCGTAAACCCCTTCACTGGTGGATGCCCTGAACTTTACACCTCGAATAATCACTTTCCCTCCCAGCCGCTGGCGGTTGCTTCAACCATTCCCTCTGTCAATCCTTTTCCAACGGCAGACAAAAACGAACGCTCGCTCCCGAACAAGTCCGCGTCTTTCAGAATTAATTTTACGAAAAGTTCCCCTGCCTCCGAAATCTCGTAGCCAGTGGAGTTTTCCACAACTAAGCCTTCCGCAATGGCAAGTCGAACAGCGATAGCCAGTGCCGGGTCGAATCCCCATGCGGGAACCTGCAAGACCTTTTCACCTACGGCTAAGACTAGTTGTTGCTGCCGTTTGGTTGACTTCATCGCCCAATTGAACAGTTGTAGGCGCGGCAAACTCGACCTCTTTCCACGCGAAGCAAGAGACAGTATGAGCAATACTTGCCCAATCTTGTACATCGGTCGATGCTCAGCCAATACTGGAGATGGTCGCCGCTCAAAGCGAAGCCGGTTGTGCCCCCCTACCTTAGCCATAGTCCAACTCACAGACTGCCAACCACCGAGCAGTCATATACCGAGCTACTTTCATGGCATTGACCTTGTCAAACTCTGGGGTGAGGTCATCGGAGATCAGCGTTGCCAAACCATCCCGGACCTGGATGGTCAACTCTTCTGCCGTACCAGACCAGGTGGCGGAAGTTTCAATGACATATTGCTCATACTCGTTGATGAGGCGGATGAGTTTCACATGCGTCACAGGCGAAGCCGAAGCGATTCGGCGAAAGAAGCCGTCAGCCTCAAGGAACTGTTCAATGGTACGCTGGCTAAGTTGTTGAACACGAGCCTGAAAGTCTGGGCTCTTCATCTTTTCAGCGAGTCGATATCCCGACTTACGATGCACATTCTGCTCGTACAGCTCTTGCTCACCAGTAAGGGCGGCAAGAGCTGGGGCCGCATCATCGAAAATCAGTGCTTCCCCGGCTGCAGCACGGATCTCATTAATTTCGACCAGATAGTGATCACCATCGTGAAGGAGAACTGTGAAGTCGTCGGTCAGAATAGACAGGTTCCATCCTCGTACATCGGCTTCTTTGGCCTTTGCATGTGCAAGAAGTGCATTCCGGTCTATTTCGGGAGTGACAAACACCCAACGACAAATTTTTGTGCTCCCTAGCCGTGCCTGTAGCTCAGTCTCATAGTCCTTTAACTTACGAAGGTCAGCAGTAATTTTGTCGCGTTGCTTTTCGTAAAGCTCCGTACGCTCATAGTGCTTCTCAGGACAATAGCATTGGAAGGCCCACCCACTGTTCGAGGTATACCCCTCGATACCGTAATCCCCTGGGGATGCCTGCATTTGCTGATAGCACTCAGCTTGGTACTTCCGTTTGAAGACCTGCTGGCACAGGCCCTCCCACGTGGAGCCGCTCAATGGCCCGAACTTGGTGACGTACATCAATAACCTTGACAGGAGGGAACACAACAATTCGACAGGGGCATTCGATACCCCGCCACCAAGTAGACACTCCATACGACCCCAAACTCAAACGTTTTTACCCTCATAGACGACCTTTTCAGCTCTACGGCTACGACTTTCGCGAAGAAAGTTCTCGGACAAAATTTAAAGTCCGCGCCCAAAATACGCATATTTCATTATTTGGCAAATTCTGTATGTTGTAAAGAAACAGCATATAAAATGCCATGTGAAAGAGCACAAGACAGAAGCCATTAATCTTCGAATGACTCTAGATGACAAGCTCTTCCTTCCTGTGTGGGTCCATGGATTTGGCCTGTAGGGCAAAGCTTGAGCTCTTGCCTGACGTGCCCCAGACATCCTGCACGATGAGTTTTTCGACAGTGAATGCCGCATGGTCGAATACCTCATTGAGAACAACAGCAGTCACCGCGGCCTAAGCAAAAATGACGAGTGTGAAGAAATAATTTTTACTGAGTCTCCCCATTGGGGCGGCGTATCGGTTTGTCCAACGCAAACTGATGGTCCGCCGGGATCCGCATCGTGTTGTAGGAGAGACGGATGAGATCGGCAAAGCGCTCCTGCATGTGATAGGTCCCGAACAATCTGTCTGGCGGCGTGGCTCCAAGAGTGGGACACCAGGCGGTGATGCGCTTGCTAGCGCGCATGTCCCAGCCGCCGGAAAAGTCGATCACGCCTCTGACGGCCACGCACTTGGAGATGTAGGCGACCATGCCGCCTTGGGATTGCCCGGACAGCACGATCTTGCTCCAATCCATGGCTTGCTTGTCCAGATACTGTTCCCAACGGCCTTGGGGATCAGTCTTGGGCAGCTAGCGCAGCAAGCGGCCAGCCGATGGACAATGACGTCCATTTCCTCCCCGGTTAGCAGAGTCCGCCCGCAGCGGAGCTCTCGCCAAGCGACGGCCCTCCTTCTTCGCCGCTCCTCCCCACCCAAGAACCTGTCCAAAGCCTGTGAGGAGTGGCCCGTGCCCCTGTAGCCGCTACTTCGCTCACATGTCGCGGAGGGTCACGCCCCCTGCTTCATGTGGCTTTATTTTCCTTTTTCGGAATTTATTTGACACACAAATTCCGAAAATGGAAAAATATCTTTGACGTAGGAATGTGACAGATTTAATCTGAACTCAGATCATCTCGTGGCGTGACCGGCATGCCGGCGCCTGATAACCCAAAAGGAAACCGAAGTGGCAGATGAATACAAGCTTGATGAGTTGGACCTGGCCATCGTGGAAGCACTCGGCGATAACGGCCGGCTCTCTCCGTCCGAGATTGCGACAAGAATTGGCGACATCTCGGAACGGACCGTCCGCTCCCGTCTTGCCGCCATGATTGAAAACAAGCTCATCTATGTAGGCGCCATGCCGGACCCCTCGGCCGTCGGCGCCAATGTGCTGGCCGATGTCACCATCGATGTCGAGCCCGGCAAGGTGTCCGAGGTGGCCAACCAGCTGGTGGACTTTGAGTGCATCAACTATGTGGCGATCACCTCCGGCGGCCAAGCCATTGCCATGGCCATGTCGGCCGCCAGCAACCTGGAATTGCTCGAGTTTGTCGACACGGTGATCGGGAAAATTCCAGGCGTGCGCGCCACCAATGTCGTCATCCTGCTTTCCATCCTCAAAACCTTTGGCTGGAAGACCAAGTCGGCGGAGAAATTGAGGGCCAAGCTGCAAAACCAACAATAAGACCCGCTAACAAAACCCCTGATCCTGCGTTGCGCCTCCTTGTCGTACCACTTGTACTGTAGCTTCGCAGAAACTTCGTTTTCTGCGTCGGCGCGCCTTGGCTCAGGTTCTCTGCGAGGTTTTGTTAGCAGCTCTAAACGTATCGCAACGATCGGTACGGCATCGGCGGTTAGAGGAGAAGTGTAATGTACAGAATCGGTATCGACGTCGGCGGCACCAATACGGACGCCGTCGTGCTCAAGGGCCAGCAGGTGGTGGAAAGCGTCAAGCTTCCCACTACCGAAGATGTCATCACCGGGGTGACCAGCGCCCTGGCGGTTGTGATGGCAAAGGGCGCTATCACGGCGAACAGCGTGTCCGCGGTGATGATAGGGACCACTCATTTTCTGAATGCCTTGATTGAAGGCAATGGGCTGAACAAGGTGGCGGTACTGCGCTTGTGCGGCAAGGCCACCGCTTCGCTGCCGCCGATGGTGGATTGGCCGCCCGCGCTGCGCGAGCAAGTCTCCGGCTATGTGTCCGCCTTGCCCGGCGGCGCGGAATACGACGGCGCGCCCATCGCCGAGCTGGACGTGGCCAAGCTGAAGGCCGCCTGCCGCGATATCCGAGAACTTGGCCTGACTTCCATTGCGATCAGTTCCGTGTTTGCTCCGGTGAAGGCCGACGATGAGAAACGGGCGCGCGATATTGTGATGGCCGAAATTCCCGGAGCCAGGGTTTCTCTGTCCCATGAGGTGGGCCGGCTTGGCTTGCTGGCGCGGGAAAGCGCCTGCATTCTGAATGCCAGCCTGCACAAGCTCGGCCAAAAAACCTTATCGGCGCTGTCCCAAGCCCTCGCGAGGCTGGAGCTCAACTGTCCGCTCTACCTGACTCAGAACGACGGTACCTTGATGAGCGCGGCCTATGCCGAGCGTTTCCCCATCTTCACGCTCGCCTCCGGCCCAACCAACTCCATGCGCGGCGCGGCGTTTTTGTCTGGGCTGAAAAACGCCATTGTGATCGATATCGGCGGCACCACTTCGGACATCGGTCTGCTGGTTGAGGGCTTTCCCCGGGAGCGGGTGCAAGGCGCGGAAATTGCCGGCGTGCGGACCAATTTCAAAATGCCGGATGTGTTGTCCGTTGGGCTCGGCGGCGGTTCCATCGTCAATAGCGCTGGCGACGAGCTCTCCATCGGCCCGGTCTCGGTGGCTTACCGGCTCAAGCAAGAAGCCAGGATATTCGGCGGCGACACCCTCACCGCCACCGATATCGCCGTCGCGCACGGGCTGCTGGTTCTGGGCAACCCCGCCATGCTGGGCGATCTCTCTCCCGCGCTGGTCGACCGCGCCGTCAAGCAGATACAAGACATGCTTGCGGCCGGCATAGAAAGGATGAAGCCCGGCAAGCAGGATATCCCGGTCATTCTCACTGGCGGCGGTTCCGTGCTGGTCAAAGGCGAACTCATCGCCAACTGCCGGGTGATTCGCCCTCCTCATTACGCGTCGGCCAATGCCGTTGGGGCGGCCATCGCTCAAATCTCCGGCGAAGTGGACAGGATCTTTTCCGTGGAGCGGGACCAGCGCGCCGCGGCCCTGGAGGCGGCCAAAACGGAAGCCCGGCAGAAAGCCGTCGCCGCCGGGGCCAAGCCCGACACGGTAGACATTGTGGAAGTGGATGAAACCCCTCTGGCCTACCTGCCAAACAATGCAACGCGCATCCGCGTAAAAGCCATCGGAGATTTGCTGGCATGAAAAACTGGATTCTGAACGAGCAAGACCTGGATTACATCGCCCTGGGGGCGGCCGTGTTGGGCACGGGCGGCGGCGGCAACTCCTACCTGGGCAAGTTGCGCGCGCGCGAGCAATTGCGCGCTGGCCGAAGCATCGAGGTGATGTCGCCGGATGCGCTGAATGATGAGGACGCCATTATCTGTGTCGCCGGCATTGGGGCGCCGACGGTGGGCTTCGAAAAAATCGAGGAAGGGCAAGAATGTCTGCGCGCGTTCCGGGCGGTGGAGAGCGAGTCCAAGATCCAGGCCCGAGCCTTGATGACCGATGAGATAGGCGGGTCCAATTGCTTTGAACCGATGATTGTTGCCGCGCTCACCGGCCTGCCGGTTGTCGACGCCGACGGCATGGGCCGCGCTTTCCCTGAGATGCAGATGAGCACGCTTGCCATTGCCGGCTGTCCGGTGTCTCCCTTCGCGCTGTCCGACGACAAAGGCAATGTCGTGGTATTCCGCCATGTCATTTCCTTCCACTGGCTGGAAAAGCTGGCGCGGGCCAGCACAACGGCGATGGGCTGTTCCGCCGGGTTCGCGCTAGCGCCGATGACCGGGCTGGAAATCAAAAACCACGGCGTCCATCACACCATCAGTCAGGCCTGGAGTTTGGGCAAACAAATCAGCGACGCGCGCGACAATAAAATAGACCCTATTGGCGCGCTGCTCGCGGAAAACAACGGCCGCCTGCTCTTCAAAGGCAAGATTTCGGATGTGAGCCGCGCCACCAGCAATGGTTTTGCTCGCGGCCAAGTTGAGCTAGACGGTTTGGATGGTCATTCCGGAGAGGGGATGGAGATCGACTTCCAGAACGAAAACCTGATCGCCCGCGTCAACGGCGAGGTGGTGGCCACCGTGCCGGATCTCATTTGCGTGTTGGACTCCGAATCCGGCCAACCGATAGCAACCGAGGAAATTCGTTTCGGCCTGCGGGTATCGGTCATTGTCCTGCCCGCCTCGCCGCTGCTGCGCACTCCGCAAGCGCTGGACGTCGTTGGCCCGAGAGCCTTCGGCTACGACCTGGACTACCAACCGGCGGCGGACTACATCAAACCGCTGCAGCGCCATGCCAAACCCAACCAGCCGGAACGGATTGCCGGCTAAACCCCGGCTTACGGCTTAGCATTGATCCAATACCGCAGGGAGCATCCAAATGAAGCCATCCGCATCTCGTTTGACCGCCGCTTGGGTTTGCGCCGGCCTTCTGTCCTCTCTTCTCGCCATGAGCAGCAGCGCCAGGGCTGGGGACGACAATACGCTTAACGTCTACAACTTCTCAATGAATATCGGCCGCGATACCGTACGCAAATTCGAGAAGGAAACCGGCATCAAGGTCCGCTACGACATTTACGACACCGACGATACGCTGCTGACCAAGCTGATGGTTGGCCACTCCAATTACGATGTGGTCTTTCCCAGCAGCAGTTACTTTATCAAAGAGATGGGAGCCGGGCTTTTCGCCAAGCTTGACCAGAAGAAGATTCCCAACGCCAAGAATATAGATCCTCAAATCAGCAAGGCCTTGATGAATATTGACCCCAAAGCCAGCTATGCCGTGCCCTATATCTACGGCGTGACCGGTGTGGCCTACAACGCCACGGAAGTCCGGAAACGCCTTGGCAGCGAAGCGCCAGTGGACAGCTGGGATCTGGTTTTCGATCCCAAGTGGGTGGCCAAGCTGAAGGGCTGTGGGGTTTCCCTGGTGGACAACGGCGCGGAGACGGCAACCGACGCCTTGCTCAAACTGCGCCTGAACCCCAATTCCAAATCGCCGGCCGACTATAAAGCCGCGTTTACGCAGTTGAAGAAAATCCGCCCTTACGTCACCCAATTCAACTCATCAACCTATATCGACGAAATGGCCAACGGCAGCCTATGCGTTTCCACCGCGTTCTCGGGCGATGTATTAACCGCCAAACTACGCGCCAAGGAAGCCGGGCACCCAACCGACCTGAAGTTTGTGATCCCCAAGGAAGGTGCCCCCTTATGGATTACCTTGATGGCCATTCCGGCTGACGCGCCGCATATGGAAAACGCCCAGAAGTTCATCAACTTCCTGCTGCGCCCGGATATTGCGGCGGAAATCACCACTGAAATCAAATTCCCGAGCGCCGTGAAAACTGTGCGAAACCTTGTCTCGCCCGATATCGCCAATGACACGATGATTTACCCCTCCGACGCGGACCGCAGCCGTCTGGTCCTCGAACAGGATGTTCCCCCGGCGATCACTCGCCTGATCAACCGGGAATTCACCGAACTCAAAGCCGGACGCTAAGCGGCCTCTCCCCGAACATTTCAATAACAACGCCCCCGCCGCCAGGCGGAGGGTGCGGGAAAGTCATGCCCTGAAGAGCAATAAACACAAAGGAGATGGAGATGAAGGCACTGTTAGGAGCTGCGCTGCTTGCAGCTTTACCCCCGGCCGCATGGGCCGCCTCGGCCAGCGACAGCGACGCGGCGGCGCGGCTGGAAGCCCTGCAGCATAAGGTCGAGGCTTTGGAGAATGCGCTCAAGAACGCCGGCATCACGCCCTCCGGCGAATCCGCGCGGGCGGACGAGAGCGAAGAGATCAAGCAGCGCTTGAACAAGCAGGAATTGATGTTGCAGTCGCTCACCGATGCCGCCAGCACCGGGCCGATCGCCGGCCTGTCGGTCACCGGTTATCTGGACCCGGTCTACCTCTATAACGCCAACGCGAAAGACAGCGGCTTCCACTTCGTGGACCACAGCAACAATTACAGCTACTACAACAGTTCGATCGGCGACGTATACCTGGACATCAAGAAGATTTTCGGCACCGGCCCCACCGCGCCCTTCGCGGAGATCCAGATCATGCCCAACCGCGGCGCCGGCAACGTCACTTTGGACGGCGGGTCCGGAGGCGGGCTATTCAATGCCGCCCAAATCACCTTGCCGCTGAGCAACACCCAGCAGATCATCGCCGGCCTGATGCCCAGCGTGTCCGGCTATGAATATCAGCAGTCCAACCTGCTGCCCACGCTAACCCATAACCTGCTCTACGATTTCAGCGTGCCGGGCTATTTTGTCGGCCTGGGCTATACCGGTTCGACCGACAGCGGCGATTACACCTGGAAAGTGCTGCTAGGCAATGAACAGAATCGCACCCATCCCCACTTGGCGGAGAATGCCGACGGCGGAGCGCAAAGCAACCGGACGCCGACGCTGACATGGCGGGTCGACAAGGTAAAAGGGCTCTGGGACTGGGGCTGGTCCGCGGCGCTGGGGAGGCAATCGGTCTACTCCGGCAATGCGCAGAGCAGCTGCCCCGCCGGCCGCTACGGCTTGAACTGCCTGAGCGACAAACCGTTCACGCCCTATATGTTCACCGAGTTCGACGCCGCCTACGTGGCTGCGGATTTCACATTCAACGCAGAGCTGGACTTCGGCCGTCAAAAATCCGCGGCCTGGAACGGAGGGGATGCCGGCTGGTGGGGCGCCTCGCTGCTGGCCGTGCGCAAGTGGAGCTTCGCACCGATCGGCCTGCTTGGATCCGCTCTGCGCTGGGACTACCTGGATACCGGCCGCAACGGAGGCGGCGCCGGCACCACCTATACCGGCGGCACGGCGCTGAATGGCATGCAGGCTTCCGCCGGCACCGATGGCGTCAACGGCTTCGGCATCGCCCCGGCCTGTTTGGCCGCCTCCAGCAACGGCGGGCTGGATTGCCGCGGCGCCAGACGCCAGGACGTGGCGCTGGACTTCATGCTCTACCCCACCTCGCAGCTCACCGTGAAGTTCGAATATCGACACGACTGGGCGGATCAGGCGGTGTTCCAGAGAAGCGACGGCAGCTGGAGCAAAAGCAATAACCTGATCGGCAGCAGCCTCATCTACACCTTTTGATCTGAGAACGTGTTTACGATCTCGCGAGCTAAGGCGAGACAAGGCGAAAACGAGCGAAAAAGCGGAATGTACACGTGGTACATGAGCATTTTGAGCTCGGTTTCAACGCCGTATCGCCGACGCGCAGCAGATCGTAAACAGGTTCTGAGCGCCCCCGCGCCTGCTTGCCCTGCATCCCCCCGGATGCGGGGATTTTTTCCCAACGGTTGCAACGATGAATGTTAACAGCCCCGGCGTCCGCTTCAGGAAGGCGCAAAGGGGCGAGCTGTCCCTTTAGACCCGCTAACAAAACCCCTGATCCCGCGTTGCGCCTCCTTGTCGTACGACTTGTACTGCCCGCGTCGGCGCGCCTTGGCTCAGGTTCTCTGCGAGGTTTTGTTAGCAGCTCTTATTTCTATAAAGAGAGGAGAAAAGATCATGACCATGCCCATGAGCCATCGAGAGAAGGAAGCCATCCAGGCATCGAAGGCGGATTTCGTTCAAATCATCGACGTCGTCAAGAAGTTCGGCGACGCGACTGCTGTCAATCACGTCAACCTCAGCGTGGCCAAAAACGAGCTCTTCGCTCTATTGGGCAGTTCGGGCTGCGGCAAGTCGACGCTGTTGCGCATGCTGGCCGGCTTCGAACACCCCACCTCCGGCCGCGTGCTGATCGATGGCGACGACTTGGCAAAAATCCCGCCTTACCGGCGCCCGGTCAATATGATGTTTCAGTCCTATGCGCTGTTCCCGCACATGTCGGTGGAAGGCAACGTCGCCTTCGGCCTCAAGCAGGAAGGCCTGCCCAAAAACGAGATCCGCGACCGCGTCGACGCCGTGCTCGAACTGGTGCAGATGCGCAAGTTCGCCAAGCGCAAGCCGCACCAGTTGTCCGGCGGTCAGCAACAGCGCGTGGCCCTGGCGCGCTCGCTGGTCAAGCGCCCGAAACTGCTGCTGCTGGACGAACCCATGTCCGCGCTGGACAAGCAAATCCGCCAAGCCACTCAGATGGAGCTGGTCAATATTCTGGATAAGGTGGATGTCACCTGCGTGATGGTGACGCACGATCAAGAAGAAGCCATGACCATGGCCAACCGCCTGGCGGTGATGAGCGAGGGCGCGATTATTCAGATCGGCACCCCGCATGAAGTGTATGAATACCCGAACAGCCGTTTTACCGCCGAATTCATCGGTTCCACCAACCTGTTCAAGGGCAAGGTGGTGGAAGACGAAGCCGATCACGTGTTTATCGAGGCCCCGGACCTCAAAACCCGGCTGTTCGTCAGCCACGGCATCACCGGCCCGCTGGGCATGGACGTGAGCGTATCGGTGCGCCCGGAGCGCATCAGCGTCACCCGCGCCAAACCGGAGCAGCCATACAACTGGGCGCAGGGCACGGTTTCCAACCTGGCCTACATGGGCAGCTACACGCTGTTCCACGTCACCCTGGAAAACGGCAAGGTGGTGATCGCCAACGTGCCAAGCCTGGCCCTGATGCGGGACGACGCTCCGTCCTACGACGACGAGGTGTTCGTCAGCTGGACCGAAACCAGCGCCGTGGTGCTGAGCAAATGAAAAAGGGGATCCAACGCTGGCTGCCTTCGGGCCGTACCGGGGTGATCGCCGTCCCCTTTGTGTTTCTGGCGCTGTTCTTTCTGCTGCCGTTCATGCTGGTGCTGTGCATCAGCTTCGCCCAGCAGCGGATTGGCGTGCCGCCGTACACCACGCTGTTTGAGATGCAGGACAATATCTTGCGGATCCAGCTCAACCTGGACCACTACGTGTTCATGTTGCACGACGATCTGTATCTGGCGACTTACCTGTCCTCGGTCAAGATGGCGGCGGTGTCCACCCTGCTGTGCCTGCTGATCGGCTACCCGATGGCCTACTACATGGCGCGGGCGGCCGAGAGCATGCGCAACACCCTGATGATGCTGGTCATGCTGCCGTTCTGGACGTCCTACCTGGTCCGCGTGTACGCGTGGATCGGCATCCTGAAAAACGACGGCTTCCTCAACAACTTCCTGATGTGGCTGGGCGTGATCCATGAGCCGCTGCGCCTCTACCACACCAACTGGGGCGTCTACATCGGCATGGTGTTCTCCTACCTGCCGTTCATGATCATGCCGCTGTACGCCCACTTGGTGAAGATGGACCTGCTCCAGCTGGAAGCGGCCTACGACTTGGGCGCCAGGCCGTGGCAGGCCTTTGTCCAGGTGACCTTGCCGCTGTCCAAGAACGGCATTATCGCCGGCAGCCTGCTGGTGTTCATCCCGGCGGTGGGCGAGTACGTGATTCCGGAACTGCTGGGCGGCTCCGATACGCTGATGATAGGCCGCGTGATGTGGGGCGAGTTCTTCAACAATATGGATTGGCCGATGGCGGCGACGGTGACCTGCGCGATGGTGCTGCTCTTGCTGGTGCCGATGGCCTTGTTCCAACACTACCAGTTGAAAGAGATGGAAGGGGATCAACCATGATCAAGCCGAGCAAACCGCTGTCGTATACCGTGCTTGGACTGGGTTACGCCTTCCTCTACCTGCCCATCGTGCTGCTGGTGATCTACTCCTTCAACGAATCCAAGCTGGTCACCATATGGTCCGGCTTCTCCACCAAGTGGTACGCCGCGCTGCTGGAGGACGACGAACTGCTGAGTTCGGCCTGGCTGAGCTTGAAGATCGCCGTGCTGACCGCCAGTTCTTCCGTGGTGATCGGCACCGTGGCCGGCTATGTGCTGGCTCGCTTCGGCCGCTTCCGCCTGTTTCCGCTGTTCGCCGGCATGATCAGCGCGCCGCTGGTGATGCCGGAAGTGATCATCGGCATCTCCATCCTGCTGTTGTTCGTCAATCTGGAGAACTTCGTGGGCTGGCCACAGGGCCGAGGATTCACCACCATCTGGATCGGTCACACTGTGCTGTGCGTGTCCTACGTCGCCATCATCGTGCAATCTCGAGTGCGGGAACTGAGCCTGCCGCTGGAGGAAGCGGCGATGGGTCTGGGCGCCACCCCGTTCAAGACCTTCTTCGTCATCACCCTGCCGCTGATCGCTCAGGCGCTGGTGTCCGGCTGGCTGCTGTCATTTACCTTGTCGCTGGATGATCTGATCACCTCGGCGTTTTTATCCGGCCCCGGCTCCACAACCCTGCCGATGGTGATCTTCTCACGCGTGCGCCTCGGTCTGAATCCGGAAATGAACGCGCTGGCTACGGTCTTCATCGCACTGGTGACCGTGGGCGTGGTGGCCGCCAATCAGCTGATGAGGGCACAGGAACGCCGCCGCGCCGAAGAAATGCGCCTGGCTTTTGCACAAGATTGACAAGGTGCTTGGTCAATCAAGCAGGCGAGGATGGTGCCCTAAGAACCTGTTCAAAGTCTGCTGCGCTTCAGCGATACGGCGTTGAAAACGAGCTCAAAATGCTCATGTACCACTCGTACATTCCGCTTTTTCGCTCGTTTTCGCCTTGTCTCGCCCTTGCTCGCGAGACTTTGAACAGGCTCTAAGAGCGGCTAACAAACCCCTGATGCTGCGTTGCGCCGACTTGCCGTACTCAAGTACTGCCTGCGTCGGCGCGTCTTGCCTCAGCCGTGAAACTGAGTTTGTTAGCCGCTCTAAACGGCCAGCCCCGCCTGCCCTCTCTCTACCCCCGCTTAAGCTGCTCCAACATCTCCTGCCACAGTTCCCGGTACACCGGATTGCTGGCGCCTTCGCCATGTCCGGGATTGTCGGCGTTGGGGCGGCGTATCGGTTTGTTCAGCGCGAACTGGTGGTCCGCCGGGATGCGCATGGCGTTGTAGGAGAGGCGGATGGCGGAGGCGAAGTTCTCCTGCACGTGATAGGTGCCGAACAATCTGTCCGGCGGCGTCGCGCCGGGGGCGGCGTACCAGGAGGCGATGCGGTTGTTGGCGCGCATGTCCCAGCCGCCGGAAAAGTCGATCACGCCCCGGACCGCCACGCGCTTGGCGATGTAGGCGGCCATGCCGCCGCCTTGGGATTGCCCGGACAGCACGATCTTGCTCCAGTCTATCGCTTGCTTGTCCAGATACTGTTCCCATCGGCCTTGGGGGTCGGTTTTGGCCAGGTAGCGCAGCAGAGCGGCCAGCCGATAAACAATGGCGTCTTTGGGTTTGTCCTGGATCAGCGCGGTGGTGTTTTCCCCAAAGGCGCGCTTCTGGCGCATTTGTTCCGCGCAGTCCGGATTGCTAGCCAGCACTGGCCGGGTGCAAACCTGGGAAACGGCCGGCGTATCGATATAGGACAGGATGATGAAGCGGTAGCCCTGGGCCAGCGCGGTGTCGATGAAAGCCTGTTCGCCCACCACGGTGCGTGTGGTTTCGCCGCCGGTTCCGGGCAGGAAGACCAGCAGCGGCGCGCGTCCGCCCTTCTCCGCCGAAAAAACGATATGCGGCCCGCTGTTGGCCACAATCCCGCCATCGGTATCCGCGGGAAGAATATCCTTGCGGACGGCGTCCGCCCATGCCGCCGTGGCGGTACTGAGCAGCAGCGCCGCCGCGGCCGTCTTGCCGGCCCATTTCCAAACTGTCATTGCATTCCTCGCATCTTAAATAAGAGCGGCTAACAAACTCAGTTTCACATCTGAGGCAAGGCGCGCCAACGCAGGCAGTACTTGAGTACGGTAAGTTGGCGCAACGCAGCATCAGGTTTGTTAGCCGCTCTTAAGTGGGTTGAATTGCCCCGACTGCCTGGGCTTGCATGAACCCTTGGCTAGTTTTCTCAGAACCTGTTTACGATCTGCCGCGTATCGGCAGAGGGATTGTGCGATGAATGCCGGCTTCGAAATGCTCATGCACCACGAGTACATTCCGCTTTCTCAGCCGCTTTCGCCTTGCCTCGTTCTTGCTCGCGAGATCGTCAACACGTTCTCCGACTCTACTCGCGCTGTCCCGCGCACAAAAGCGCGGCAAGGCGGATTTAGGGCCAGAGTTTGTTTACGATTGTTTCTACGGAAAAGTTTAAGATATCGCGAACGAGGGCCAGACAAAACGAAGGCCGCCGGACAAGCGGAAGGTTGGCACAGAGCGCTTGACCCGGGGTCTTCATCAAGACTTCAGGCGCGCATCCCAAGGCACATCCCGCACGCTGAGTATCCGGCAGGCGCCGGCGTCCGGATGAAGGGGGTTGAGCAGGTAGTTGTGGGCGTTGGGAGCCACCGCGCTGGGCACTTGCAGCGCGGCGGAGGCCTGGCGTTGCAGCCAGTGATGGCCCAGGCCCTGGGTGAATGCGGGGTGCAGGGTCCAGTCCGTCGGCAGGCTGGTCTGGTCCAGCGTCTGCACCAGGCGGTCCGGCAGTTCCACTTGCAGCAGGGTGAAGGTGGCGGGCAGAACGGCTACTTCCAAGTGCACCAGCACTTCCAGCATGGCGCTGGCCGGGTGATCCGCCAGGTAGACGATGGGCTGGCCGGCGGGGTGCCAGCGGCCGGGCCAGCGCAGCCCGCCCAGGCCCTTGAGATCGGCGTAGCGGCTGATGCGCCAGGCAATCACGCCGCGTAGCCTTCGTTGGCTTGGGAGATCAGTTGTTCCACCAGCCGCGCGCCGGGTTCGGTATGGGCCATGTCCAGCGGCGATTTGCCCTCAAAACGGTGTAGCGGCTTGCGCAGCCATTGGGCGGCGGCGTCCTTGTCGCCGAACAGGTCTTCCGCCAACAACAGCAGCTTGGCCACGCGCACGCCGCGTTCGGATTCCTCGGTGTTCAGCGTCTGGCCCTTCTTGATGCGATGGGACAGGGTGCGCGGCGGAATGACGAACTCCAGTTCGCCGCGGCTGAGGCCGGCGTCCACCAGACGTTCCAGCATGCCGGTGTCCACGCCCAGTTCCACCACTTTGGCCACGTCGAAATCGTTGAGCATTTCCTGCCCCACCAACACGCTCAGTTCCTGCAACAGGCTGTGTTCCACCATGGGCGGGACCGGCGTCTCCGGCACGAATACTTGCAGCGCTTTCATGGCCCCTCCTTGATTTGGCAATTTGCCCATTCATTATCGGCATTTTGCCAAGACAAAACAAGGGCGTGGCTTGGCCGGCTTCCCTCTTCTGACTCTAAACACAACAGAAGCTGCACGCCGGACGCTTGGATTAGACCGCCCCGATCTTGACGTTTGAAAACGGCAACGCGGATTTTATGTCTTTTACATTGCGAGGGACATGAAAAAACCTCATATCGGCCCCATGCCTGGCCTTTGCCTCCCGCCTAGCCCCGCTTGCCCGGGCATACACCCTATATTGCCGCTTTGCGATGCAAAAATAACCATTAGGACTATATGCGTGACGTGAATTATGATTGCGCCTATTCAATGAAGTCACACTGCTTCCACTTCGTCACGAGGAGAGGCGCTGGCATTGAAACGCTCCGTCGCACCGGCCTGTGGGCCCATTCCTGATGTTCCAGAGTCCCGGCCCAAGCTGGAGTTCATGCCAGCATGAAGCGCTGTGTCTTCATACATTGACGCAATCGCCAATTCATAGGCGTTTGCCATGAAAAAAGATGAATACCAGCACCAATGGGGGGCATTATGTTAAGTCAATTCACTATCGGGCAGCGCATCGCCGCGCTGGCGGGCAGCTTGCTGTTTGCAGTGGCTCTGGTGGGCGGTTCCGGCTGGTGGTCCTTGAACCAGATGGACGGCGAACTGACCTCGCTGTTTGACCAGAAGATCGCGTTCCGCTACCAGATGAACGCCATGCAAAGCAGCATGCTGCACATCCGCCAGGATGAGAAGAACATCTTCATCAGCATCGGCAATCCGGACAACTCGGACCAAAGCATCCAGACCAACAAGCAGTTGCTGGACAAGCACATCGCCGAATTCAAGAATCAGGCCGGCGCCGCCAAGTCCATGGCCATGGCGGCGGATCACCAAAAAACCTTCGACAGCATGCTGACCGGCATCTCCGGCTATGAGCAGGGCATGAACGGGCTGTACCAGAAGATCGCCAGCGGCGAAATCAACCGGGCCAATGTGGGCGACGCCGGCATCACGCCGTTCAAGCCCAAGCTGTACGAGGCGCGCGACGCGCTCAACAGCCTGAGCAAGCTGGCCGACGACTCCGCGCAATCCGCCGAGGACGCGCTGGCGGTCAGCATGAAAAACACCCGCAATATGATGCTGACCATCCTGGGCCTGGCCCTGGTGGTGGGCGTGGCTCTGGCCTTCGCTATCGTCCGCTCCATCACCCGCCCCTTGCAGGCCATGCAGCAAACCATGCGCCACGCGGCGGAGAAAAACGACCTGACGGTGTCGGTGGATCAGACCGGCCGCGACGAAGTCAGCGAAACCGGCCGTGCGCTGGCGCAGCTGCTGGGCAATCTGCGCGCCTTCCTGCAGCAGACCCGCGAGGACGCCAAGCAGGTGAACGACACCGCCCACGCGCTGTCCGGCGTATCCAAACGCATTGCCGAGGCGTCCCAGGTGCAAACCGACGCCTCTTCGTCCACCGCCGCCGCAGTGGAGGAGATGACGGTGAGCATCAACCTGGTGGCCGAGCACGCGGTGGAAATGGCCGGCGAAGCCAAGAGCAGCATGAACGAGGCGGTGAGCGGCAGCGAGGTGGCCGGCCAGGCCGCGCAGCAGATGTCCGAGATCGCCAGCGTGATCAGCCGCTCCGAAACCATCATCATCGGCCTGAACCAGCGCTCCGATGAGATAGGCAACATCGTGGACGTGATCCACGACATCGCCGAACAAACCAATCTGCTGGCCTTGAACGCGGCCATCGAAGCAGCGCGCGCCGGCGAAACCGGCCGCGGCTTCGCGGTGGTGGCGGACGAGGTGCGCAAGCTGGCGGAACGCACCGCGCAGGCCACCGGCGAGATCTCCGAGAAAATCAAGGCGGTGCAAGGCGACACCACCACGGCGGTGGCCAGCATGCGCGAAGCCACCGAGCGGGTGGAAGCCGGCGTGGCGCTGAGCGGCACGCTGTCCGAACGCCTGACGCAGATCCGCGTGCTGTCCACTCGCCTGCTGGAGAAAACCAGCGAGATCGCCGAGGCGATGCGCGAGCAGAGCACGGCCAGCAACGACGCCGCCAAGAACGTGGAGCGCATCGCCAATATGGGCACGGAGAACGGCTTGTCGGTAGAGGAGTCCTCCGCCATGGCGCAGCAATTGTCCGGCCTGGCGCATGGGCTGGATGCGGCGATCAACCGCTTCCGCGCGGATTAAAAACAAGAAGCTCCAACCCTTGAACGCCGTTAAATACCCAGCCTCTCAAGCTTGAGGGCGCGCCCGGCTTGGTCCGGGCGCGCCCTCATGCCACAATCCGGGTTTTCGCCCACCCTCTTCTTCCCATGTCCGCCCTCGAGCCGCTGTACGCGCCGTTCGCCACCTCTCCCGCCGTGCTACTGTGGCCGGCGCTGTTCCTGTTGCTAAGCCGCCAGTTGCGCCGCCGCGCCTGGTTCTGGCCCTATGTAACGCTGTCGCTGCCAGGCACGGTGCTGCACGAACTCTGCCACTTCATGGTGGGCTGGCTGCTGCGGGCGCGCCCCAGCCGCTTCAGCGTGTGGCCGCGCAGCAACGGCCGGCAGCTGACGCTGGGCCAAGTGGGCTTCAGCCGGCTGACGTGGTGGAACGCGCTGCCCATCGGCATCGCGCCCTTGCTATTGCTGCCGCTGGGCTGGGGCCTGCTGGCGCTGGCGGCGCGCTGGCCGTGGCTGAGTCCGGCTGCCGCCGGCCTGGGCTTTCTGGCGGCGCAGTGCTGGGACGGCTGCCTGCCCAGCAGCACGGACTTAAGCCACGCCGGGCGCTCCGCTCTGGCTTACGGTGTGCTGGCCTGCGCGTTGTTCGGCGCTTATGCGCTGCTGCATTACGGTTTACGCGCGCTGGCCGGACAATAAAAAACCGCCGGTTTCCCGGCGGTTTCGTATCAAAGGCACGCCTACTCTCAAGCCGGCGCCATGCCCACCCAGCCCTGCGGAATGGACTCCAACAGCTTGCGGGTGTAGCTCTCCCGCGGTTCGCGGTAGATCTGGTCCGCGTCCGCCTGCTCCACCACTTCGCCCTTGTTCA
>NZ_MUKU01000059.1 GCF_002081825.1 Chromobacterium haemolyticum
GGGGGCGGCCGGCCCGCGCAGCAGCCGCATCGCCGGCGCTTGCGGCGGCGGCAGGCCGTCGGCGGGCGCGGCCATCAGGTCCAGCGGGATTTCGATGTGCACCGGGCGCGGGCGGCCGCCGTCGAACACGGCGAAGGCGCGCGCCAGCACTTGCGGCAGTTCCGCCGCCGCGGTCAGGGTGTGGCTGAAGGCGGCGATCTGGCTGGCCAGCGCGTGCTGGTCCGGTAGTTCGTGCAGGTGGCCGTCGCCGGAGCCCAGCTTGCCGCGCGCGTTGACGCCGGAGATCACCAGCAGCGGGATGGAGTCGGCGTAGGCCTGGCCCATGGCGGTGGCGATATTGGTGAGGCCGGGGCCGGTGATGACGAAGCAGACGCCGGGCTTGCCGCTGACGCGGGCGTAGCCGTCGGCCATGAAGCCCAGGCTTTGTTCGTGGCGGGCGGCGATGTGACGGATGCCGCTGCCGGCCAGGCCGCGGTAGAGCTCGATGGTGTGGACGCCGGGGATGCCGAACACGGTGTCGACGCCGTAAGCCGCCAGCCAGGCGGTGAGGTAGCTGCCCAGGGTGGCGCTCATGCGGATTCCTTTTGTCTTGGCGCGGCGGCGCGCAGTTGGCCGGCGAAGCGGGCGATGCGGCGGCAGGCTTCGGCCAGGCGTTCGTCGTCCACCACCAGGCCCAGGCGGATGAAGCCGGCGGCAGTGGGGCCGAAGGCGGCGGCGTCCAGCACGGAGACGCCGGTGGCTTCAAACAGTTTCCAGGCGAAATCCCCGGCTTCCAGGCCGCAGCCGCGCACGTCCAGCAGCAGGAACATGCCGGCTTCCGGCAGCGGGCATTGCAGGCCGTCCACGCCGCTGAGCAGGCTGTGGGCCAGATCGCGCCGGCGCTGGTACAGCGCGCGGACGGGTTCGACGAAGGCGTCGTAGTCTTCTAGCGCCAGCAGCGCGGCTTGCTGGATGAAGCCGGGGATGCCGTAGAGCATGCACAGGGCCAGCGTGCCCATGTGCTGGATCAGCGGGCGCGGGCCGGCGGCCCAGCCCAGCCGCCAGCCGGCCATGGCGTGGGATTTGGACAGGCTGCCCAGGGTCAGCGTGCGCTCGGCCATGCCGGGCAGGGCGGCGATGCTGTGGTGCGGGGCTTCGAAGCTGAGGCCGGCGTAGACTTCGTCGGCCACCACCCACAGGTCGTGGCGGCGGGCCAGCGCGGCCACCGCGGCCAGTTCGTCCGGGCGCAGCGCCGCGCCGGTGGGGTTGCAGGGGGTGGCGAGGAAGATCGCGCGGCTGCGCGGGGTGACGGCGGCTTCCAGCGCGGCCAGGTCCAGGTGGAAGCCGTCCGCGGGCTTGACCGGCACCGGCACCAGCGCGGCGCCGCTGGCGCGGATGCTGGCTTCGTAGGTCAGGTACATCGGTTCCGGCACCAGGACTTCGTCGCCGGCCTGGCACAGGCAGAGCGCGGCGGAGAACAGGCCGTTTTGCGCGCCGGCCACCACGATGACGTTGTCGGCGTCCATCTCCAGGCCGGTGGCGGCGGCGTGGCGGCGGGCGATGGCGGCGCGCAGGTCGGCGCGGCCGTCCACCGGGCTGTAGTGGGTGTCGCCGTCGCGCAGCGCGGCCACGGCGCGTTCAATGATGGGGGCAGGTGTGGCGAATTCCGGATCGCCCACGCTGAGGATGATCACGTCCTCGCCGCGGGCGGCGGCTTGTTGCGCCGCAAAGTGGATATTCCAGGCATCGACGCGTTCGCCGGCGATGCGTTCGACCAGGGGGGAAAAGCGCATGGGGGTCTCCGTAATAATGGGATAGGGCGGTGTCAGAAAGCGGTGCGGACCGGCAGTCTCTTTTCCAGCCGCAGGAAGACGCGTTCTATCAGCCAGGCCAGCGCGAAATAGATCAGCGCCACGGTCAGCAGCGGTTCGTAGGTGCGCAGGGTTTGCGCGCGCACCAGGTTGGCCGCGCCCAGCACGTCCATCACCGCCACGGTGGAGGCCAGCGCGGTGGATTTGAGCAGCAGCACGGTTTCGCCGGCCAAGGACGGCAGCAGGATCAGCAGCGCGCGCGGCAGCCAGATGCGCCGCGCCGCGGTCAGCCGCGACATGCCCAGCGCGCGGGCGGCTTCCAGTTCGCCCTTGGGCACGGCGGCCAGGCCGCCGCGCACCACTTCGCCCACATAGCCGGCCACGCTCAGCGCCAGCGCCAGCGCCACGTACCAGAAGCCTTCGCGCAGGAAAGGCCACAGCGGGCTGTCGCGCAGCGCCGGAAAGCCGGCGAACAAGCTGCCCAGGCCGTAATAGAGCACGTAGATCTGCACCAGCAGAGGGGTGCCGCGGATCAGGTTGGTGAAGGACAAGCTGAGCCAGGCGAGGAAGGGCTGGCGGGACAGCCGGGCAAAGCCCACCGCCACCGCCAGCGCGAAGCCCAGGCCGCCGGAGAGCAGCAGCAGTTGCACGGTGACGGCGACGCCGCGCCAGAGCATGGGGCCGTAGTCTTGCAGCCATTGGAAGTTCATGCGGGTCTCCCGTTCACAGCGCCGGTTGCCAGCGGCGGAAGCGGCGTTCAATCAGGCTGAAGCCGGCGTTGGACAGCAGGGTCATTAATAGGTAGATGGCGGCCACGGTCAGGTAGAACAGCAGGTATTGGCGGGTGGAGCCGGCGGCCTGTTTGGTGGTGAACAGCAGTTCGCTGTAGCCCACCACGCTGATCAGCGCGCTGTCCTTGATCAGCACCAGCCACAGGTTGGCCAGGCCGGCCAGCGCGTAGGGCATCATCTCCGGCAGGATCACGCGGCGGGCGGTCAGCCAGCGGCCACAGCCGAAGGCGCGCGCGGCTTCGATGTGGCCGTGCGGTATCGCCTGCACCGCGCCGCGCATGATCTCGGCCGCGTAAGCGCCTTGCACGATGCCCAGCACCACGATGGCGGCGGCGAAGCCGTTCACCTCCACTTGCGGCTGGCCCAGCAGCGCCGCCAGCGCGTTGATGGCGTCGCCGCCGGCGTAGTAGAGCAGCAGGATGAGCAGCAGCTCCGGCAGCGCGCGGCACACGCTGGTGTAGGCGTTGGCCAGCCGCTTGAGCAGCGGGTGGCCGCCCAGCTTGACCAGCGCGGTGGCCAGGCCGATGACCAGGCCCAGCGCGAAAGCGCCCAGCGAGATCTCCAGCGTGACCACGGCGCCTTGCAGCAGGGCGGGGCCCCAGTCGCGGACTACGGCGTCGTAGGCTTGTTGCAGTGAATCCAGCATATAGGCTCTCCCTGGGGCGGCTCAGGCGGGCGGGTCGCTCTCACTTGGCGTCCGGCGAGATGTTGACCTTGAAGTATTTCTTCTGGATGGCGTCGAAGCTGCCGTCGGCGCGCAGTTGCAGGATGGCCTGGTCGAACTGCCGCTTGAGCGCGACGTCGGTCTTGCGCAGGCCGGCGCCGATGCCGGGGCCGAACAGCGGATCCTTGGGCGCCAGGCCTTTGGATTCCAGGCCGGCGCCGTCCTTGCCGCCGAGGAAATCGCTGGCGGCCAGCGCGTCCAGCAGCATCAGGTCCACGCGGCCGGCGACGAGGTCGGCGTTCAGTTCGTCCTGGGTGTTGTAGTAACGGATGGCGGAGCCGGCGCCGTAGTATTTCTTCAGGAAGTTGGCGTTGGTGGTGGCGGATTGCACGCCCAGGGTCTTGCCCTTGAGGCCGGCCGGGCTGAGGACGGCTTTCTGGCCCTTGGGGCCGACGAACTCGGAGGCGGTGTAGTAGTAGGGCAGGCTGAAGGCGATGACTTTTTCCCGCTCAGGGGTGATGGACATGGAGTTGAAGATCACGTCTATCTTCTTGCTGTTGAGCGCGGGGATGATGCCGTCCCAGGACACTTCGGCGATCTGACAGCTTTGCTTGAGGCGCTGGCACAGCTTGTGCACCAGCTCCACTTCAAAACCGCTCCATTGGCCGTTGCTCTGCTTGATGGTGAACGGCGGGTAGGGTTCGGCGGCGATGCCGATGCGCAGCGGGTTGGCCGCCGCGGCGGCACAGTACAGGACGGCGAAGGCGGCGATGAGGGCACGGAATCGATTCATGGGGTTTCTCCCTGGGGTGTCAGGCGTTGACAAACTGGCGGCAGCGTTCGCTGCGCGGCGCGGCGAAAACCTGTTCCGGCGGGCCGGCTTCCTCGATGCGGCCCTGATGCAGGAACAGCACTTTGCTGGACACTTCGCGGGCGAAGGCCATTTCATGGGTGACCAACAACATGGTGCAGCCTTCATCGGCCAGCTGGCGTATCACCCTCAGCACTTCGCCCACCCGTTCCGGGTCCAGTGCGGAGGTGGGTTCGTCGAACAGCATCACCGCCGGCCGGGTGGCCAGCGCGCGGGCAATGGCCACCCGCTGTTGCTGGCCGCCGGACAAAAAGGCCGGATAGGCCTGGCGCTTGTCCGCCATGCCCACTTTTTCCAGCAGCGCCTCGGCCAGCGCCACCGCTTCGGCGCGCGGTTGGCGCAAGACGCGAACCGGCACCTCGATCAGGTTTTCCAGCACCGTCATGTGCGGCCACAGATTGAAGTTCTGGAACACCATGCCCAGCCGCGAGCGCAGCCGGTCCACCTGGCGCGGGTCGGCTGGCGCGCGCCGGCCGCGCTTGTCGGTGCGCAGGGCGATTTCCTCGCCGGCGATCAGCACCCGGCCGTCGTCAGGAACTTCCAGCAGATTGAGACAGCGCAGCAGGGTGCTCTTGCCGGAGCCGCTGGCGCCTATCAGCGACACCACCTCGCCGGCGGAGGCGGCGAAGGAGACGCCGTCCAGCACGACTTGGCTGTCAAAGCGCTTGCGCAGGTTTTCCACCGCGACGATGGGCGCGGGGGGAGGGTGGATGGCGGGGGTGGGGTGATGCATGAATCTCTCCTCCTTGCGGCTGTGGCAGCCTGCTGTTGGGGACCTCGAAAAACCTACTGCGCGGCCCGATAGCGGCGTTGCTCCGTGCTCGCTTCCTCGCTGTACTTCGTGTACTAGCTCGGTCGCTGTGCCCTGATGTCTAAATGGCGGCGCCTTGCTCTCGAACCGCTCGCTACGGTTTTCGAGGTCCCCGTTATTGTCAGCCGCGTGTGGGCGCGGCTCTGCTGAGTGTGGCAACATCCATGCCAGCGGGTCTGTTTTTTAATTGCATGAATTTAAAAGGTTTTTGCGCTTGCTCGCAGCGATAAAAACCGTCAATACTGCAACTATTCATAAAAACGCCGAATTTTCGGCACCCGTGCTTGTGGTGCGGAGTAGAGGGGGAGATATGGACACGGACCTGAACCAGGGCATTGCGCTGTTTGGCGATTTTTTCGACGCGATCGGCCTCTCGGTGGCCATCATCGACCAGGACGGGCGCTACGCCTATTACAACCAGGAGTGCTCGCAGCTGGACGAATACACCGCGGAGCAGGCGCTGGGGGCCTATCTGTTGGAGCTGTACCCGGAGCTGGACGAGAACAGCAGCACGCTGTTGCAGGCGCTGCGGCAGGGCCGCAGCTACCGCAATCATTACCAGCGCTACCGGAATCCCAGGGGCAAGGCGGTGCATCAGGTGCATACCACGCTGCCGCTGAAGCGCGCCGACGGTCGCATCGTCGGCGCGGTGGAATTGTCCCGCGATCTGACCGTGGTCAGCCCGCTGCATCAGGCGCTGGTGGATTTGCAGCAGAGCGTGGAGGAGGGGGCCGACGGCGGGCTGATGGGCATCATCACCGACGACGCGGCGATGAAACAGTTGATCCACCAGGCCCGGCGGCTGGCGCGCGCCGATGTGCAGGTGTTGATTCACGGCGAAACCGGCACCGGCAAGGAGTTGTTCGCCCGGCTGCTGCATCAGGAAGGACCGCGCGCCGAGCGCCCCTTCGTGGTGCTCAATTGCGCGGCGTTGCCGGAGCCGCTGTTTGAAAGCACCTTGTTCGGCACCGTGCGCGGCGCCTTCACCGGGGCCGAGGATCGGCGCGGGGTGCTGGAGTCCGCCCATGGCGGCACTCTGTTTCTGGACGAGATCAATTCGCTGCCGCTGTCCATCCAGGGCAAGCTGTTGCGCGCCTTGCAGGAGGGCACGTTCAGCCGGGTGGGCTCCGGCGCGGAGGTGCGCGTGGACGTGCGGGTGGTGGCGGCCAGCAACGAGTCGCCGCAGCGGATGCTGGACGAGCGCAAGATCCGGCCGGACCTGTTGTATCGGCTGAACGTGGGCTGTCTGGCGGTGCCGCCGCTGCGCGAGCGGCTGCGGGACATCCCGCTGCTGGCGCAGTCCTTCTTGCGCAAGCACGGCAAGGTCACCGGCCACCGCGTGCAGCGCATCAGCCACGCGGTGATGGAGCGCATGCTGCGCTATCACTGGCCGGGCAATGTGCGCATGCTGGAGAACGTGCTGCTGCGCAGCCTGATTCTGTGCGAGGGCGGGGACGAACTGGATTTCCTGCTGCTGGAGGAGGAGGGCGAGGCGGCGCAGCGGCGCGCGGAAGAGCGTCGGCCGTCGGCGCCGGCCGCGCCGCCGCCGGACGGCGAGGGCACGTTGGAGCAGCGGATGGCGCGCTATGAGCGCCGGCTGTTGGTGGATTGCCTGGAGGGCTGCGCCAATCTGACCGAGGCGGCGCGCCGGCTGGGCCTGCCGCGCGCCACCTTGCAGTACAAGTTGAAGAAGCACGGCATCCAGCTGGCGCGCACGGTGCTGGGGTGAGCGGAGCGGGGCATGGCGTCCCTCGCAGCTGAGTCGCTGATTGGGAGCCAGAGCGCTTGGCTGCCGGATCAATAACCCCAGGGTTATTGACTGGCCTGTTGTAGAAGCTACAATAAGCTCTGTCCGATAGTCTGCTCAAATGTCGTGCGTGCAAGGGCGCGACAAGGTTAAAACAAAAGCAGAATGTAGAAGTGCTACCTGAGCATTCTGAAGCTGTTCTCACCGTACCGTGTTCACGAAGCGTAGCAGATCGCAAACCGGTTCTAAGTGTAGGGGCGACGCCGTGACCAGCAAAGAAGTCATCAGCATGATAGAGGCCGACGGCTGGTATCTGGTTGCCGCCAAGGGCAGCCATCAACAGTTCAAACACCCGATCAAGACCGGCCGGGTGACGGTGCCTCACCCCAAGAAGGACATACCGATAGGCACGCTGAACAGTATCAAGAAACAAGCGGGTCTCAAGTAAGGAACCATTATGTACTACCCGATTGCAGTTGAACCCGGTGACGACCAACATGCCTACGGCGTCATCGTGCCGGATCTGCCCGGCTGCTTCTCCGCCGGGGACACTCTGGATGAGGCCATCCGGAACGCCCGCGAAGCCATTGAGCTACATCTGGAAGGGCTGGTGGAAGACCTGGACGTCATCCCTCTGGCCAGCAGCGCGCAGGCTCATGTCGGTAAATCTGAGTTTGCCGGCCATCTCTGGGCGCTGGTGGATGTGGACATCACCCGCTATCTGGGTAAAGCGACCAAGATCAATGTCACGTTGCCGGCTAACCTTCTGCACCGTATCGATGAATATGTCGCTTCCCACCCGGAATACGATAGCCGTAGCGGTTTCCTGGCCAAGACCGCGCTAGAAAAGCTGTTGTGTCGGCCGTAAAAGCGGTTAATTTTGCTGTTTGAGCATGGATGTGCCGCGGAGCACACTCAGCCTAGGCCCGCGAACAAAACCGCGCAGCGTACCTGAGGCAAGGCGCGCCGACGCAGGCAGTACAAGTGGTACGACCAGGAGGCGCAACGCAGGATCAGGGGTTTTGTTAGCGGGCCTTAGTTACAAATCCAGCACCAGCGGCCCGCTCCCCGCCGCTCGCGACACGCAGATCATGATGCGCTCCCGCCGCTCCGCCTCGTTCAAGTATTGGTCGCGGTGTTCGGCGTCGCCGGCCAGCAGCCTGGTTTCGCAGCTGCCGCAATAGCCTTCCCGGCATAAACAGTCCGGTCGCAGCGAGCTCTGCCGTTCTATCGCCGCCAGGATGGATTCGTCGGCGTCCACTCGCAGCCGCAGGCCGGAGCGGGCCAGTTCCACCTCGAAGCCGGCGCTCTCGGCCGCCGTGTCGGCGCTGAAGCGCTCATAGTGCAGCCGGCCGGCCGGCAAGCGCCGCGCGCAGGCGTCCGCCGTCGCCGCGATCAGCCGTTCCGGCCCGCAGACATACACCTGGCTGTCCGCCGGCGCGGCGGCGATCAGCGCGTCCAGATCCAGCCTGCGGCCGGCCCGGCTCTCGTACAGGCGGATTCTGGCGTCGCCGCGCTCGCTTCGCTCGGCCAGCTGGGCGGCGAAGGCGGCGCCGGCGGCGTCGCGGAAGGCGTAGTGCAGCTGGTAGTTCGCGTCAGCGCCCAGCGCCGCCATATGGGCGATGAAGGGGGTGATGCCGATGCCGCCGGCGATGAATAGCCGCGGGCCGGGAACGGCGGCCAGCGGGAAGCGGTTGGCCGGGGCTTGCACGCGCAGGCGGCTGCCTGGCTTGAGCGCGTGCAGATAGCTTGAGCCGCCGCGAGAGTCCGGCTCGCGCTTGACCGCGATGCGGTAGACCCCGCCGCCGGGGTCCAGCAGCGAGTAGGCCGTCGGCCGGCCCGGCGGCGGCATGTCCACCACGATGTGGCTGCCGGACGGGCAGGGCGGGGCCGGGCCGTCCAGCGGCCGCAGGGTGAAGGCCTTGACGCCGGCGGCCACTTCTTCGATGGCGCAAACTTCGGTGACGATGGCGGACATGCGCGTTGCTCCGGTTCAGCCGCGGTAGGCGGCGGCCACCAGCTGGTGGAAATGGGCGATGCCGTGCTCGCTGATGCCGCTGCGCTGGCTGTCCGCCATGATGCGGCCCTGGCCGCGGTAGCCGCGCGATTGCAGCCCGCGTTGCACGCTTTCCACCAGCCGCAGGTCTTCGGGGCGGAATTCGTCGCGCGCCCAGCTGACGAAGCGGCGCTGTTCCTCGCTCAAATCCTGGTTGAGGAACAGGATTTCGTAATGCTGGACGGTGACGCCGGCGGATTCCGGAAATTCGTAAATCACCGTCATCGCCGCGTCGCCGGGGACCACGTTGAACATCACGCCGGGCCACAGCCAGTAGCCGTTGAAGGCCTGGTTGGCGGCCTCGCCGTCAAAGGCGTAGCTGCTGTCGTTGGATTGGGCCACGCCGCGTTGCAAGGTCCAGCGGCCGTGAAGGCTGTGGGTGTAGCCCTCGGTGGACACCGATTGCGAAAAGCTGGGGTGGGCCGGCGCGCAGTGGTAGCACTCCATGTAGTTGTCGACGATGACTTTCCAGTTGGCCGGCGTGGTGGTGACTACGCGTTCGGCCACTTTCAAGTCCGCCACTTGCGGGCACACTTGCATGAAGTGCTCGCGCAGGCCGGCGTATTCGACGTCGATGTCCGGCGCGTCCGGGTCCATGTTGACGAAGACGAAGCCGCAGTATTCGGCCACCAGCAGCGGGCTCAGATGGCTGCCGGCCCGGTCGAAGTCCGCCACCTGCTCGCAGTTGCGCGCGTGCGCCAGCTGGCCGTCCAGCTTGAAGGCCCAGGCGTGGTAGGGACAGGTGATCACATTCCTGGCCTGGCCGCTGCCGCTGAGCAACTCGTGGCCGCGATGAGGACAGACGTTGTAGAAGGCGCGCAGCGCGCCGTCTCGGTCGCGCAGCAGCAGGATGTTCTCGCCTATCACCCGGCGGGTGACGTAATCGTTGGGCCGGGCCAGCTCGCTGCCGTGGCACAGGCAGAGCCAGGATTTGGCGAAGATCTGTTCTTTTTCGTACTGGAACACCTCGTCGGCGGTGTAGCAGCGCGCCGGCAGGGTGTGGGCGCGGTCGATGTCGCGGCAGAAATCGGCGGGCAGTTGCGGCGCGGCGGGCGGGAAATGGATGGCGGCGTGCTGTTGCATGGCGGGGCTCCTTCAAAAGCCTGCGAGTGGGGGACGGCTGTCGATGATTTAACGGCCTGCCGGCGGCGGCGGAGCGGATGGCCGCGACGCTTACTTTTCATTGCGCGACAATTTGGTATTGACGCGAACCAGGCGCTCGCGCTTATGCTGGGCCTTGGACTGGGGAGAGCGCGGTGGACGAATACCATTTCCTGTTGTTGCCGGAGTTTTCCTTCATCGGCTTCGCCGCGCTGATGGAGCCCTTCCGTATCGCCAACCGTTTTCAGCCCGGCACCAGCCGCTGGCGGCTGTTGTCTATGGATGGCGAGGCGGTGGCGGCTAGCAACGGCATCGCGCTGATGGTGGACGGCGCGCTGGCGGAGGCCGGTCCGTGCACCTGTCTGTTCGTGGTCAGCAGCTTCCATCCGCTGCGCCATTACACGCCGGAGCTGGGCGCAGCGCTGCGGCGGCTGGAGCGCGGGGGTGCGACCCTGGGAGCGATAGACACCGGCTGTTTCATCCTGGCCGAGGCCGGCCTGCTGCGCGGCGAGACGGTGACGCTGCACTGGGAGGCGATTCCGGCCTTCCGGGAACGCTATCCGCAGGTGACGGCCAGCCAGGAGCTGTTCCTGACCGAGCGGCGGCCCACCTCCGCCGGCGCGGCGGCCGGGCTGGATCTGGCGCTGGCCTTGCTGGCGCGCCGTCACGGCCGCGAGCTGGCGCTGGCGGTGTCCGAACAACTGGTGCAGGGCCAGATGCGCAGCCCGTCCGAGCACCAGCGCTTGCAGGTGGCCAGCCGCTACCAGGTGCACAACAAGAAGCTGGCGCAGGCGATACGGCTGATGGAGGAGCAACTGGAGGAGCCATGGCCGCCGGAGGAGCTGGCCGCGCGCTGCGGCGCCACCCGCCGCCAGCTGGAGCGCTTGTTCCGCGCCCATCTCAAGGCCTCGCCGGCGGAGTTCTACCGCGCGCTGAGGCTGGACCGCGCCCGCTGGCTGCTGCGTCAGACCGAACTGAGCGTGGTGGAGATCAGCGTGGCCTGCGGCTTTGAATCGCCGTCCTATTTTTCCCGCGCCTATCGCAAGCGTTTCGACCGCAGCCCGAGGGAGGATCGCGAGGACCGCAGCGGCGCTTGAGCGGTTTTCGCCTTGTCTCGCTCTTGCTCGCGAGACTTTGGACCGGTCCGGAGCGGGGGCATTGGCTGGCCGCGGACGGTATTATCGGGTACTGTTGAGGGTTTGGATTGGCGCGGACGGCGCGCCTCCATAAAATAACAGGGCAAGCCCCAAAATCGCCCTACGCTGGAGAAACCCGAAATGGCCATCATCCGTCAGGAAGACTTCGTGCAAAGCATTGCCGACGCCTTCCAGTTCATCAGCTATTACCACCCCAAAGATTATATCGACGCGCTGTACCAGGCGTATCTGAAGGAAGAGAGCCCGGCGGCCAAGGACGCCATGGCGCAGATCCTGATCAACAGCCGCATGTGCGCCGAAGGCAAGCGCCCGATCTGCCAGGATACCGGCATCGCCGTGGTGTTCCTGAAGGTGGGCATGAAGGTGCAGTGGGACGCCGAGTTGTCGGTGCAGGAGATGGTGAACGAAGGCGTGCGCCGCGCTTACCTGAACCCGGACAACAAGCTGCGCGCCTCGGTGCTGCTGGATCCGGCCGGCAAACGCCAGAACAGCAAGGACAACACCCCGGCGGTGGTGCATTTCGAGATCGTCGAAGGCGACGGCGTGGAAGTGACCTGTGCCGCCAAGGGCGGCGGCTCGGAGAACAAATCCAAGTTCTACGCGCTGAATCCGTCCGATTCCATCGTGGACTGGGTGCTGAAGACCCTGCCCACCATGGGCGCCGGCTGGTGTCCGCCGGGCATTCTCGGCATCGGCATCGGCGGCACGCCGGAAAAAGCGATGCTGCTGGCCAAGGAAAGCCTGATGAGCCATGTGGACATTCAGGACTTGAAAGCCAAGGCCGACAGCGGCGCGGAACTGAGCCGCGTGGAGCAACTGCGCCTGGAGCTGTTTGAAAAGGTCAACGCGCTGGGCATAGGCGCTCAGGGCCTGGGCGGCCTGACCACGGTCTTGGACGTGAAGATTCTGGATTACCCCACCCACGCGGCCAGCCTGCCGGTGGCGATGATCCCCAACTGCGCGGCCACCCGCCACGTGCATTTCCACCTGGACGGCAGCGGCCCGGCTTCGCTGGAAGCGCCGCGCCTGGAAGACTGGCCGGACATCACCTACGACAACTCCAACGGCAAGCGCGTCAACCTGGACGCCATCACCCCGGAAGAGGTGCAAAGCTGGCAGCCGGGCGACGTGCTGCTGCTCAACGGCAAGATCCTCACCGGCCGCGACGCCGCGCACAAGCGCATGGTGGACATGTTGAACAAGGGCGAGAAGCTGCCGGTGGACTTCACCAACCGCTTCATCTACTACGTGGGCCCGGTGGATCCGGTGCGCGACGAAGTGGTGGGCCCGGCCGGTCCTACCACCGCCACCCGCATGGACAAGTTCACCCGCCAGATGCTGGAGCAAACCGGCCTCTTGGGCATGATAGGCAAGGCCGAGCGCGGCCCCACCGCGATCGAGGCGATCAAGGACAACAAGGCGGTCTACCTGATGGCCGTCGGCGGTTCCGCCTATCTGGTGTCCAAGGCGATCAAGGCGTCCAAAGTGGTGGCCTTCGAAGACCTGGGCATGGAAGCCATTTACGAGTTCGAGGTCAAGGACATGCCGGTGACTGTGGCGGTGGATTCCTGTGGATCCAGCGTGCACAACACCGGCCCGGCCGAGTGGCGGGTGAAGATAGGCAAGATTCCGGTCATCCCGGTGTAAAGTCTGGATGGAAAGAAACGGTCGCCTTCGGCGGCCGTTTTTGTTTGGCGGCGGCGCTTGAAAACGGTTTGATCCAGACCAAAGTGGGACGGCGCGCGCTCGCCTATGCTCGGCGGCACACCCTTATTGTGCTGCCCACATGCTGACCGAGTTTTCATTGATCCTGACCTTGTTGCAGCAGATGTGCGTTTACTTGGTGATCGCCTATCTGCTGTCCAAGACGCCGCTGTTCATCCCGCTGACCCAGGTCACCATCCGCCTGCCGCACAAGCTGGTGTGCTATCTGGTGTTCTCGGTGTTCTGCGTGATGGGCACTTATTTCGGCTTGCACATCGACGATTCCATCGCCAACACCCGCGCCACCGGCGCGGTGCTGGGCGGCATGCTGGGCGGGCCGTGGGTGGGGCTGGCGGTGGGCTTCACCGGCGGCCTGCATCGTTATTCGTTGGGCGGTGTCACCGCCGGCGCTTGCATGGCGTCCACCATGGCGGAAGGCTTGCTGGGCGGGTTGGTGCATCTTTATTTCGTGCGGCGCGGCCAGGTGGGACGGGTGTTCGATCCGCTGGCGGTGGCCGCGGTGGCGCTGCTGGCCGAATGCATGCAGATGTTGATCCTGCTGGCGGCGGTCAAGCCCTTCGCCGCCGCCTGGCATCTGGTGCGCAGCATCGCGTTGCCGATGATGATCGCCAATACTCTGGGCGCGGCCATGTTCATGCGCATCCTGCTGGACCGGCGCGCGCTGGCGGAGAAGTATTCTTCCGCCTTTTCCTCCAAGGCGCTGCAGATCGCCGCCCGCGCCGAGGGTGTGCTGCGCCACGGCTTCGACCGCGACAACTGCATGACCATGGCGCGCATCTTGTACGAGGAACTGGGCGTGGGCGCGGTGGCGCTGACCGATCGCGAGCGCCTGCTGGCCTTCATCGGCGCCGGCGCCGACCACCACCTGGCGGGCACGCCCATCACCTCGCCGCTGACCCAGCGCGCCATCGCGGCCAATCAGGTAGTGTACGCGGACGGCAACGAGACGCCTTACCGCTGCTCCATCAGCCCGGCCTGCAAGCTGGGCTCGTCGCTGGTGATCCCCTTGCGCGGCGAGGACGAGCGGGTGATAGGCACCATCAAGTTGTACGAGACGCGCAACAAGCTGTTTTCCGGCATCAACCTGACCCTGGGCGAGGGCATTGCCCGGCTGCTGTCCAACCAGATTCTGCAGGGCAAGTACGAGCAGCAGAAACAGCTGCTGGCTCAGACCGAGATCAAGCTGTTGCACGCTCAGGTCAATCCTCATTTTCTGTTCAACGCGCTCAACACCCTGTCCGCGGTGATACGCCGCAACCCGGAGCATGCGCGCCAGCTGGTGCAATACCTATCCACTTTTTTCCGCAAGAACCTGAAGCGCTCCAGCGAGATGGCCACGCTGGGCGACGAGATAGACCACGTCAGCGCCTATCTGCGCATTGAGGAGGCGCGCTTCGCCGGCCGGCTGCAAGTGGAGATCGAGGCGCCGGAGGCGGCGCGCCGGGCCGAACTGCCGGCGTTTTCCCTGCAGCCGCTGGTGGAAAACGCGATCAAGCACGGTACTTCCCAGTTGCTGGAGCCGGGGCGCATCCGCATCGCCGCCCGTTGCGACGCGCAAGGCCTGCGGGTGACGGTGGAGGACAACGCCGGGCTCTACCGCAAGCCGGAGCAGAGCGACGGCCTGGGCATGTCGCTGGTGGACCGCCGCATCCGCGCCCGTTACGGCGAGGCCTACGGGGTGGCGGTGGACTGCGCGCCGGAGCTTTACACCCGGGTGAGCCTGTTGCTGCCTTGCCGCTGCCCGCAGGCGGACGCGCGCCGCGCCGGAGCGGCGGCATGAGCGCGGCCGGCCTGCCCAGCGCGCTGCTGGTGGACGACGAACCGCTGGCGCGCGATGAATTGCGCCAGCTGCTGCAAGCCGCCGGCGGCCTGGACATCGTCGGCGAGTGCGGCAACGCGGTGGAGGCCATCGCCTTCATCCATCGCCGCAAGCCGGACGTGGTGTTCCTGGATATCCAGATGCCGCGCATCAGCGGCCTGGAAATGCTGGCGATGCTGGACCCGGAGGCCATGCCGCAAGTGGTGTTCGTCACCGCTTACGACGCCTACGCGTTGCAGGCCTTTGAAGAACACGCCTGCGACTATCTGCTGAAGCCGGTGGACCCGGCGCGCTTGGCCAAGACCCTGGCGCGGCTGCGCCAGCGCGCCGCTCCGCCGCCGCCGGCGGTATGCGGCTTGGCGCCGCTCAGCCTAATTCCCTGCCAGGGCGTCAACCGCATCGTGTTGTGCCGGCTGGAGGAGGTGGCCTATGTCTGTTCCCGGCTCAGCGGCGTTTACGTGGTGGACGCCGCCGGCGCGGAGCGCTTCACCGAGCTGACGCTGCGCACCCTGGAAGAGCGCAGCGATCTGTTCCGCTGCCATCGGCAATACCTGGTGCGCTTGTCGGCGATCCGGGAAATCCTGTTCGGCGACAACGGCGTCGCCACCATCCATACGCTGGACGGCCACAGCCTGCCGGTCAGCCGCCGCTATCTGAAGCCCCTGAAGGACGCGCTGGGCATCGCGAGCTAGCGGCCGCCCGTCCAAATGCGCCGCGCATCCTCCTCCGCTGTGCTAAACCTCAGTCCAGGGGGAGACATTCGATGACAAAACAAATGCTGCTGTGCGCGGCCTGGGCGCTGGGCTGCGCGCCCGGCCTGCTTCATGCCTGCAACGGCACGGCAACCCAGGATAGCTCGCCGGACATCAACCGGCCGGATCTGCACGGCATCGCCGTGTTTCTGCCGCAATTGCTGGAGAACAACCAGAACAGCCCGTTCGCCGAACTGCTGCAAGTGGTGGCCAGACATTACAAGGAAGGCAAGATCAGTTTCAGCATAGAGCCGGTCAAGCGTGTCTATCTGGACGCCAGCGACAAGAACGCGGACTTCCGCTTTCCCATCATGAAGGTGAGGGAGGGCGCGGACGACGCCACGCCCTATCAGTTCACCAAGGAGATGCTGGGCAAGGTCACCTTCGTGCTCTACACCCACAAGACCAAGCCGCTGGACAAGGAGGACGTGCTGCGCATGGCCAATCTGGCCAAATACAATATCGAGGCGCCGCCGGTGAACTGGGGCTTTCCCAGCAAGAGCGTGGTCAATCTGGAACTCTCGTTGAAAAAGCTGAATCTGGGCCGGGTGGACGGGGTGCTGTGGGCGCAGGAGGAAGCGGATTATCTGGTGCGCAAGTTCAAGTTGAACAATATCCGCCGCGCCCGTTTCGACGATTACCCGGATGTGATCTTTCTGAACTGCAACCGCCGCGGCGATTTTGTCCACCAAGTACTGAACCGGGCCATCCGCTCCGCGCGCGCCAGCGGAGAACTGCAGAAAGCTTACGTCAAGGTGCATAAGCCTTATCAGGACTGGCAGCCCTGAACTCGTGTTTAAACTCTCGTGAGCTAGGGCGAGACAAGGTGGAAGTGATTGAAAATATAGAATGTATATGCGGTACGTGAGTGCTCCAATGATCTGCTCCCCTTAGGCCTTACCAATCAAAAGTAGAGAGAAGTCCGTCACTGAAGGAGAATGACGGACATGAAGAAGAGCAGATTCACCGAAGAACAGATCATTGGCTTTCTCAAGCAGGCCGAA
>NZ_MUKU01000006.1 GCF_002081825.1 Chromobacterium haemolyticum
GGTCACTGCAAGGGCGTGGACGATCCATTGAGGATCAATTTTCTGAGAAAGAGCAGAGAAATCAGGGTGTTTGTGAGCCTTGCCAACCATAGGGACGGAAATGAGTGAGTCAACATGAGCGAAGTATGAGCAAGATTCGCACCATGAAAAATGCCGTTCACTTGCTTAAGTGAACGGCATTACCGCGTTGCGGGGCTTTGTCGCGTAGCGTTCAGGCCGGGGCGTAGAGGCTTTCTATCATTGCGCGGCAGCGTTCGGCAATGACTTTGCGGCGCAGCTTCAGCGTGGGCGCCAGTTCGCCGGCGTCAACGCACCAGGGCTTGTCGATCAGGGTGAATTTCTTGATGTGTTCCCAGTTGCCGAAGTAGCGGTTGAAGCGCTTGATCTCGCGGTCTATCAACTCGACGATCTTGGGGTGGCAGCTCATCTCGCTGTCGGTGGTGTAGGCGACGCCGTGCTCGGCGCACCATTCCTTCAGTTTCTCGAAGAGCGGGACAATCAGCGCCGCCGCGTATTTCTGACCGTCGCCCACCACCATGATCTGGTCGATAAAGGCGGATTCCTTCAGCTTGTTCTCCAGCGCTTGCGGCGCTATGTATTTGCCGTTGCTGGTCTTGAACATTTCTTTTTTGCGGTCGGTGATGCGCAGGTAGCCATGTTCCAGCACGCCGATGTCGCCGGTGTGCAGCCAGCCGTTGTTCAGCGCTTCGGCGGTGAGTTTGGGCTCCTTGTAATAGCCGAGCATGACATTGTCGCCGCGCACCAGGATTTCGCCGTCGTCGGCCAGGCGCACTTCCACGCCGGGCAGGGGCAGGCCCACGCTGCCGATCCGGGTGTCCCGGGCGTTGAACGGGTTGGCGGAGATCACCGGCGCGGATTCGGTCATGCCGTAACCTTCCGCTACAGAAACGCCGCAGGCCCAGAACAGGCGCGCCAGCCGCGGTTGCAGCGCGGCGGAGCCGACATTGATCCATTTGAGCTCTCCGCCCATGGCCGTCCGCCATTTGCGGTAAACCAGCTTGTCGGCCAGCGCGTGTTTGGCGGCTTCCAGCGGCGAGCGCCGCGCATTGGGGTCGAAGCGTTCGGCGTGCTCCACCGCCCATAGATAAAGACGACGTTTGAGGCCGCTGAATTCGCGCGCCTTGCCCACCAGCTTGTCGTGCACTTTCTCCAACACGCGCGGCACCGCGCTGAAGGTATGCGGACGGATGTCGGCGAGGGCGGAGGATAGACATTCCACGCTGGAGAAATAGACCCCGGCACTGCTGTACATATAGTAGAACACTCCGGCGCGCTCGAAGATGTGCGACAGCGGCAAAAAGCTCAGCGCGCGGCATTCTCCGTGAGGCAGACGGGTGAACTCCGCGGTGGCGATGACGGTGCTGAGCACGTTGCGGTGAGACAGCATCACGCCTTTGGAGCGTCCCGTGGTGCCGGAGGTATAAATGATGGTGTAGACGTCGTCCGGCTGGATGGCGTCGCGGCGGCGTTCCAGCTCGGCTTGACGCTCCGGTTTGGCCAGCGCCAGGATCTCGGTCCAGGACGGGCAGCTTTCGATCTGGGCCAGGCCGTAGATCGGACAGCTGAATTTGCCCAGCGCCTCATGCAATTTGCGTTGCAACGCGGCATTGCCGACGAAAGCGAGCTTGACCTCGGCATGAGTCAGGATATAGCGTGCATCATCGAGGGTCATGGTGGGATAGAGCGGCACGCTGACGGCGCCGATTTGTTGCAACGCCAGATCGGCGAGCACCCATTCGATGGAGTTATCGGCGGCGATGGCGACTTTGTCGCCGCTGGCGATGCCTAATTCCAACAGACCCAGACTGAAGCGGTTGACGCTGTCCGCAACTTCCTCGGTGGACAGCCTGCGCCATTCCTTGCCGGCCTTGGCGGCGAGGCAGTCGGTGCGCGGGTGGCGTGCGAGTTGGCGGGGCAGGATGTCAAATACGCGTTCTAGCTTCATTCGTACAATTGTTTGAATGCGAAACGCTGCAAAATAGTCCTAAAGCGCGTGGATGTAAAGCCAAAGCTGCTAAAAATTTAGTCAAGATCAAGGGAGTAGCCGCCATTTTTGCAGTGGTTTCCTTGAAGTTTTCGAAAAATGATGAAAGAGTCATGGCCGCGGGGCGCTAGGAGCTTGATTGCGGTCAGTTTGTCGGACAATGTAGGCAAGTAAGTGATTTTTTGAGGAAAAGCCGTGAAATTTGCAACCAGATCCATTCATGCCGGCTATGACAACGCAGATCATGGCAAGGCGGTGATGCCGCCTGTGTATCAGACTTCGGTGTTCGAATACGGGCATGTGGGCGAATCCATGCCCTTTGTTTATGCCCGTACCGGCAATCCCACGCGGGCGGCGCTGGAGGCCTGCCTGGCCAGCCTGGAAAACGCCCGCCACGGCCTGGCCTTCGCCAGCGGCATGGCGGCCATCGACGCGGTGCTGCGCGCTTGTCTGAAGCCGGGCGACGAGGTGATCGCGGTGGCGGATCTGTATGGCGGCGCTTACCGCTTGCTAAGCAAGGTGATGGAGCCGGCTGGCGTCAAGGTCACTTTCGCGGATTTGAGCGATAGCCGGAGCTTGTCGGTGCTGATCAGCGCGTGGACCAAGCTGCTGTGGCTGGAGTCGCCCACCAATCCGTTGTTGGGCATGGTGGACATCGCTGAGTTGTCCAAGATCGCGCACGCCCACGGCTCGCGAGTGGCGGTGGACAGTACTTTCGCCACGCCTTATCTGCAGAACCCGCTTGATTTAGGCGCCGACATCGTTGTGCATTCCGCCACCAAGTACTTGGCCGGTCACTCCGACGTCCTGCTGGGTCTGGCGGCGGTCAACGATGATGCCTTGCATCACGAGATCAAATTCATTCAGAACGCGGCCGGCGCGGTGCCGGGGCCGCAGGATTGCTTCCTGACCCTGCGCGGCATCAAGACCTTGCATCTGCGCATGGATCGCCATTGCGACAACGCGGAGCGGGTGGCGAATTACCTGCAATCGCACCCCAAGGTGGAGCGGGTGTTCTTCCCGGGGCTGCCGGAGCATCCGGGTCATGAGCTGGCCCGTCGGCAGATGCGCCGCTTTGGCGGCATCGTCAGCATCTGGCTGAAGGACGACCGCCGCGAGGCGGCCAGCAGATTGGCGGAGCGGCTGCGCTTGTTCGCGCTGGCCGAATCGCTGGGAGGGGTCGAATCGCTGATCAATCACAGCTATACGATGTCGCACGGCGGCATGCCGCCCGAGCAAAAGGCCCGCTTGGGGATCCGCGAAGGCGGGGTGAGGCTGTCTATAGGCATAGAAGACATCGAGGACATCCTAGCCGATCTGGAGCAGGCTTTGGCGGACTGATTGGAGAGCGCTTCTGAACAGCGCAGTCTTTCAACCGACGCCCGCGCGGGCGTAATCTGAGGATAAATATGGCTTCCGCTTTGTGCCGTCGCTGGCAGTTGCGCACCCCTTTGATTCAGGCGCCGATGGCGGGAGGCGCCACCACCCCGACCTTGGTGGCTTCGGTCAGCCAGGCCGGCGGCCTGGGTTTCCTGGCGGCGGCGTTGCTGCCGCCGGAACACCTGATCGGCGAGGCCGCCGCGGTGCGGCGCCTCACGGACAAGCCTTTCGGCATCAATCTCTTTGTACAGGACGATCCCGTTCCCAGCAGGGAGGCCTTGGAACAGGCGTTGGCATGGCTGGCGCCGCTGCACCGGGAGCTGGGGCTGCCGGCGCCGCAAATTCCAGAGCGCTTTTGCGAGCCGTTCGCACGTCAGTTCGAAGCGCTGTTGGAGGCTAAGCCGGCGGTAGCCAGCTTCACCTTCGGCATCCTCAACCGCAATCAGCTCAAATTGTTGAAGCAGGCCAAGATAGACGTGATCGGCACCGCCACCAATATGGCGGAAGGGTTGGCCTGGGCCGAGCTGGGCGCTGACGCGATCTGCGCCCAGGGCCGGGAAGCGGGCGGCCATCGCGGCACCTTCATCGGCCGGCCGCAGGACAGCCTGCGGCCCACGCTGTCGCTGGTTTATGAACTGGCGCAGAACCAACCGCTGCCGGTGATCGCCGCAGGCGGCATCATGCATGGGCGAGATATCGCCGCCTCGATGCGCCACGGTGCGCAAGCGTGCCAGTTGGGCACCGCGTTCTTGCGTTGTCCGGAGTCCGGCATTTCCGCCTTGTGGAAAAGCGAGCTGGCCAAGGCCGCTCCCGGCGGCACCCGTTTGACCCGAGCGTTTTCCGGGCGCCACGCGCGCGGCCTGAGCAACCGTTATATGGAGTTGATGGCCGACAAGGAAGACCTGGTGCCGGCTTATCCTGTGATGAACGCCTTGACCGGGCCCTTGCGCGCCGCGGCAGCCAAGGCCGGGCTGAGTGATTTTCTGTCCTTGTGGGCCGGGGAAAACGCGGCCGCCGGCCGCGAGCTGCCGGCGGGGCAACTGGTCGCCGCGCTGCATGAGGAATGGTTGGCCGCCTATCGTTGAGCGCCGCGGCGGCGCAGGCTTGAAGGCGTAGCCGATCTGGAGGACAATACTTGAGTGATTTACTTGGGTATTGGCGAGCAATGGATACAGCGATCGAAGAGAAATACACGGTTCAACCCATTTTGTGGTTGCGGCGCTGGGCGGACAATCTGCTCAGCTTCCGCTTGCGGCGTCCGGACGCCTATCGTTTTGAGCCAGGGCAGTTTGCGCGTTTGGGCTTGCCGCTGGGCGATCATGGCGGCCAAGTTTGGCGGGCGTACTCGATGTGTTCGGCGGTGACCGACGAGTATCTGGAGTTCTATTCCATCGTGGTGCCGGAAGGCCAGTTCAGTTCGCGTCTGGCGCAGCTGCAAGTGGGCGCAGAAGTGATGTTGGACAAGAAGGCGATGGGCTTCTTCCTGGCGGACCGGCTGCCGGCGGGCAAGGATCTATGGCTGCTGGCTACCGGTACTGGTTTGGCGCCGTATCTGTCGATTCTGCAGGATCCGGGGCAGTGGCGGCGTTTCGAGCGCATCGTGCTGGCGCACTGCGTGCGACGCGCCGAGGAGCTCAGCTACCAGGATTTCATCGCCGCTTTACGCGAGCATCCACTGTGGGACGAGCACGGCCATAAATTGCAATACCTGCCCATCGTGACGCGCGACGCGCCGGAAGGCGTGTTGGACGAGCGTATACCGGCCTTGCTGGCCAATGGGCGTTTGGAGCGGGCGGCGGGGCTGGCGATGTCGCCGGAAGACTCGCGCTTCATGATCTGCGGCAACCCGGCCATGGTGGAGGACACCCATAGGCAACTGATGAAGATGGGCTACCGGATGAGCCGGCAAAGCGCGCCCGGCCACCTGGTCTTGGAGAACGGCTGGTAGCCGTTACGCTCCAACAGGCCTACAAGGCTTTGCTCATGAACAGGCTGAGCGGATCGGGAACGTAGGCGCCGAATGGAGGACAGGGGCTGAAGCCGGCGCGTTGGTACAGGCCGATGGCCTCTGGCTGCGACACCCCGGTTTCCAGTTTCAGCGTGGATAGGCCGGCGACGCGGGCCTCCTCCTCCAGGCGGGCCAGTAGTGCCTGGGCCACGCCCTTGCCGCGTTGGGACGGAGCCACGAACATGCGTTTGATTTCGCCGCAATCCTCATGTTGCACCAGCGCGGCGCAGCCGACCGCCACGAGCTTCTCGTCGCGGGCAACGATGAAGCGTACCTGAGGTCGCTCCAGCGCCGCTGGGTCCATCAGATGATTGCTTTCTGCCGGATAGAGGGCGGCTTGGTATTCGTCCAGTTGGCGGATTAGCTCCAACACATCGTGTTGCCGCGGTGATTCCAATTGCAGATGCATGGCGTTTTTACTTGTTGGCGTTGGCGAGCAGAGCGCCGAACAGCAGGAAGGTCATGCCACCGGCTTTGTTCACCCATTTACCGCCGCGCTCGCTGGTCAGCCAGCGCCGCGCACGTTGCGCGGTCAGTGCGTACACGGTGTGAATCAGGATGATCAGGCTGCTGAAAGTGCCGACCAGTAATAGGAATTGCGGCGCGTAGGCGCCTTGGATGTCGATGAACTGCGGGAAGATGGATAGAAAGAAGAAGATGGATTTGGGATTGGTCAGCTGTACCGCCATGCCTTCTCCAAAGCGTCGGTCAAAACCGCGCGGCTGGGTTTGAATCTCATCAAAGCGGAAAGCCGGCGCGCGAAGCAATTTGACGCCCAGATAAAACAGATAAGCGGCGCCTATCCATTTCATCACGGTGAAAGCCAGCGCCGAGGCCGCCAGCAACAGGCCGAGGCTGGTGGCCGACACGCTGGCGACGATGAAGGAGCCGCAGGCGGTGCCGAGAATGCCGCCCATTGTGCCGCGTAGGCCGAACCGCAGAGAATTGGTCAGGGTCATCAAAATGCCGGGGCCGGGGCTGAGCACGGTGGCTGCCGCCATCAGTAGATAAAGCGGATAGTGTTGCATAAGGATTGTTCTGGTTGGAGGCAGGTCCTTAGTCTACTCAGGGTTCGCCATCGATGACAATGTTGTTCCGCGCGGCGCAGGGGCCGCGTAGTTTCGGAGAACGAGCTATGACGATACGCGTGGTGCAATTGGGCAGTCCGCGTCACCCGCAGGAGGGCACGCGCATCGGCACGGTGCGGAGGCCGCCGCGCGGTGTGCCCAAGGAGGCATTTGCCAGTGGTGATTGGTACGACGTGTGGTTTCCCAACCTGGCGCCCAGCGCGGAACTGGTGAAGCAGGCGCAGGCGGCGCAGAGCTCCGCCGAATGGCAGGCGTTCGAGCGGGCGTATCGCGCGGAGATGAAGGCGCCGGCGCAAAGCCGCGAGCTGGATTTGCTGGCGGCGCTGTCGCACGGCAGTCACTTTTCCATAGGCTGTTACTGTCAGGACGAGACGCGCTGCCACCGTTCGGTGTTGCGAGCCTTGCTGCGGGAGCGCGACGCGGCGCTGGATTGAGGCTTTGATTCCGTCGGGCCGGCTTGTATCATATCCATCTATATCTATTCGGAATGTCCGTCATGCCTGATTTGTCTACGTTATTGTTGTTCAGCCTCGCCTGCGTCGCGCTCGCGGCGACGCCGGGTCCGGATATGCTGTTGATCGCCAGTCGCAGCGCCAGCCAGGGGTGCAGGGCCGGCTTCGCCACCTTGGCGGGCATCCAGATGGGTACTTACTGCCACGCTCTGGCGGCGGCCTTCGGCTTGGCGCAGCTGTTCGCGCATGCGCCGCTGGCTTACGATGCGGTGCGCATCGCCGGCGCCGCCTATCTGTTCTACCTGGCCTGGACCACACTGCGAAGCGGCAGCGTGTTAAGCGTCCCAGGCGCGGCGGGCGCGCAGGCGATGCCGCGCATCGTGGCCCAAGGTCTGATCACCAACCTGCTTAACCCCAAGATGGCGCTTTTCGTGTTGGCTTTGTTCCCCCAATTCGTGCACCCGTCCGCGGGGCCGGTTTCCCTGCAGATCATGGTGTTGGCGACCTTGCTGAACGCGATTGGCCTGCTGATCAATGGCGCGATCATCTTGGCGGCCAGCCGTTTCGGACGCGCGCTTGGCGACAAATTGGGAAGCAGCCGGCTGCCGCAATGGCTGCTGGCGTCTGTGTTTGGCGGGCTGGCTTTGCGGCTGGCGCTGGCGAGCAAGGACTGAGAACCTGTTTACGATCTGCTACGCGTCGTGGAACGTTACACGGTGAGTACGTCTTCAAAATGCTCATGTACCGTGTGTACACTCCGCTTTTTCAGCCGCAACGCCTTGTCTCGCCCTTGCTGCGAGATCGTAAAGAGGTTCTGAGGCATCACGCGCCGCGCTTGGCCCAGGGCAATATCAGTTGGGCGATGACGCCGCCGTTGGCGGCGTTTTGCACGTGGAGCTTGCCGCCTTGGGCCCGTGCCAAGGTCTCGCAGAGCGGCAAACCCAGGCCCATACCGCGAGAGCGGGTGGTGAAGAAAGGCAGGAAGATCTTGGGCAGGATGGCGTCGGGAATCCCCGGGCCATTGTCCATGACTTTGAAACGATAGTTGTGCCCGTCGCTTTCGCCGCTGATCACGATGCGGCCTCCTTGTTCCTGTAACGCGTCGCAGGCGTTCTGCACCAGATTGTGCAGGATCTGTTCCAGCGCCGTGCGTTCCGCACGCGGCCATTCATCCGGGCTTAAGTTATGCCATTCCAGAGTGATGTTTTGGTTGGCTAGTTCGGCCTGGCGTAGGAACAGTAGGGAGCTCACCAGGGCATCTGGGTCCAGCGGTGTGGTTTCCGTGGCTTTGGGATGAGCTAGCAGGCGGCTGAGCCGACTGATTAAGGCGGCGGCGCGGCGCGCTTGAGCGCCGGTGGCCAGCAGCGTGTCGCGCACGGTTTCGCGCTGAGAGGGCTCGTCCAGCGTCCGCTCCAACTGGCGGGTGTTGGCGATGATGGCGGTTAGCGGCGGGTTCAATTCCTGCGCCAACCCGGCCATCATTTCATTCAGGGTGTTGAGCCTGGCTTGAGCGGCCAGCCGGTCCTGCTGCTGCTGGCGCTGTTGCGAGGCGCGTTGGCGATGTCTGGCGTATAGGGCGACGGCAATGGCCGCGAGCAGCGCGTTCCACAGCAGGATTTCTATCCAGGGCAAGCTGTTCCAACTCAAGGCGGTGCGGCTGGATAGACGGAAGGGTTGGCTGGCGCTGGGCAGTTTGCGATCCAGGCTCAGGTCCCAGTCATTGGCCGGCGCGCCGGCCTTGCGTTGCAGCAATTCGATGCGGTGGCCGCGCAATTGCAGGGAGATGTTTTCCAGCGGTTCGGGCAGTTCGGCTTGGACCAGCATGCGGAGCGGGTCGATCAGCAGCGCCCAGCCTTCGGGGCTTTGCAGCCAGTAGCGCTGTTGCGCGTCGAAGCCGAGGATGGTCTGGCCTTGTTGCTGGGCCTGCCACAACAAGGCCAACGGCGGGCGGAGACCGCCGGGGTCGCCATGCCATTGCTGTTGCCGCCAGTAACCAATGGCGCTGAGCTGGGGCATAGCCGTTTGCAGGCGCTTGAGCATGTCGGCCGGCAAACGGCTTTGCTCCGAGGCGGCCAGGGTGGCCAGCACCGCGTCGTGTTGCGAGGCTTTCTGGCTCAGCAGGCGCAGAGTAATAAAGGATTCCTGGCGGAAGCGCTGCTCCAATTCGCCAAACTGGCGCCAGCCCAGCCATAGGCAGCCGGCCAGGCTGAGTAATAGCCAGGCGGTGAGGGCGTAACGGCGGTCCAATGACATCATGGCGGCGATTATCGCACGCCGCCGCGAGCGCGCCAGCCTGGAGTGTTAAAGATTATTGTGTAGAAATTGTGCGGCGGCACATTGGCCGAGCGCCGCCGCCGTTCCTCATTTCACACAGTCGACGCAGTAGATCTTGCGGCCGTTAAGATCCGTCGCCACCAGCCCATGCACATCCGTCTCGAAACCGGGCAGCTCGCGGTTGAAGTCCTGGGCGAAGCGCAGGTAGTCGACGATGGTCTTGTTGAAACGCTCGCCGGGAATCAGCAAGGGGATGCCCGGCGGATACGGCGTCAGCAGCACCGCGGTGACGCGGCCTTCCAGCTGCTCCACCGGCACGCGTTCGATCTCGCGGTGGGCCATCTTGGCGAAGGCGTCGGCTGGGCGCATGGCCGGCTCCATTTCCGATAGATAGATCTCCGTGGTGATACGCGCCACGTCGTGCTGGCTGTAGAGAAGGTGGACGCGCTGGCACAGATCGCGCAGGCCGACACGCTCGTATTGCGGGTATTTGGCGATGAACTCCGGCATGACCCGCCACATCGGCTGGTTCTTGTCGAAGTCGTCCTTGAACTGCTGCAAGAGGGAGATCAGCGTATTCCAGCGGCCCTTGGTGATGCCGATGGTGAACATGATGAAAAAGCTGTACAAGCCGGTTTTTTCCACCACGACGCCGTGCTCGGTCAGATACTTGGTGACGATGGCGGCGGGAATGCCCATCTCCTCGAAGCTGCCGTCCACATCCAGGCCCGGCGTCAGCACCGTGGCCTTGATCGGGTCTAGCATATTGAAGCCGTCTTCGATGCCGGCGAAGCCGTGCCAGCGTTCATTCGGGCGCAGTTGCCACTCGGCGGGGTCGCAGATGCCGTCGTCTGACAGGTCGTCCGGTCCCCAGACGCTGAACCACCAGTCGCGGCCGTACTCCTCGTCCACCTTGCGCATGGCGCGGCGGAAGTCCAGCGCCTCCACCAGCGATTCTTCCACCAGAGCCTGTCCGCCTGGCTGTTCCATCATCGCCGCTGCCACATCGCAACTGGCGATGATGGAGTATTGCGGGCTGGTGGAAGTGTGCATCAGATAGGCCTCGTTGAACCAGGCGGTGTCCAGCTGTCGTTGCTCCGGATCTTGCACCAGAATCTGCGAGGCCTGGCTGATGCCGGCCAGCAGCTTGTGGGTGGACTGGGTAGAGAAGATCAGGCTGTCTTTGCAGCGCGGCCGGCCTTCGCCGATGGCGTGGAAGTCGCCGTAGAAATCGTGGAAGCTGGCGTGCGGCAGCCAGGCTTCGTCGAAGTGCAGGGTATCGACCTCGCCGTCCAGCAGATGCTTGATTTCCTCGACATTGTAAACAATGCCGTCGTAGGTGGACTGGGTCAGCGTCAGGATGCGCGGCTTGGCCCGCGGGTTCTTGGCCAGCGCTTCGCGGGCGAAGGGATTGGCCTGGATTTTCTTCTTGATGTTGTCGAGCTGAAATTCGGATTTCGGAATCGGGCCGATGATGCCGTAGTGGTTGCGCGTCGGCATCAGGAATACCGGGATGGCGCCGGTCATCATGATGGCGTGCAGATTGGATTTGTGGCAGTTGCGGTCCACCAGCACGATGTCTCCGGCCGCCACGCAGCTGTGCCAGACGATTTTGTTGGAGGTGGAGGTGCCGTTGGTGACGAAGAACAGATGGTCGGCGTTGAAGATGCGCGCGGCGTTGCGTTCGGAGGCGGCGATGGGGCCGGTGTGGTCCAGCAACTGGCCCAATTCGTCCACCGCGTTGCAGACGTCGGCGCGCAGCATATTTTCGCCGAAGAACTGGTGGAACATCTGGCCCACCGGGCTCTTCAGGAAGGCGACGCCGCCGGAGTGGCCGGGGCAGTGCCAGGAGTAAGAGCCGTCGTGGGCGTAATCCACCAGCGCGCGGAAGAACGGCGGCGCCAGGCTATCCAGATAGCTCTTGGCTTCGCGGATGATGTGGCGGGCGACGAACTCCGGCGTGTCCTCGTGCATGTGGATGAAGCCGTGCAACTCGCGCAGGATGTCGTTGGGAATGTGGCGCGCGGTACGGGTTTCGCCGTACAGATAGACAGGGATGTCCGGGTTGCGGCGGCGGATTTCCGCGACGAAGCCGTAGAGCTTGCCCAGCGCTTCCTGCGCCGCGTCTTCGGTGTGGAATTCCTCGTCGTCTATCGACAGGATGAAGCCGGCTGCGCGGCTTTGTTGCTGGGCGAAGGAAGTCAGATCGCCGTAGCTGGTGTAGCCGATCACGCTCATGCCTTCCGCCTCCATGGCGGCGGCGAGTTCGCGGATGCCGGAGCCGCTGGTGTTTTCCGAGCGGAAGTCCTCGTCGATGATTACGATGGGGAAATGAAAACGCATACCTGAGTCCTTGGTTGCTTTAACTCGGACACGCGCGGCGGGCGGGACGCGGGGAGGCCGCCGGTTCGCCCTAGGGCGGGGCCGGAGCCGCGGGCACCTGTAACCCTTTGCGGTGTCACTCGGTGCGCGTTGGGGCGCAGTTCTGTACGCACGGGCAGACCGGGGTCCGCCGCCGCCATGGAGGCTGGCCTTGAGGCGCGAATAAAAACAGGGCGCTTTGCGCCGCGGTCCGTAGTTGGCGCGCATCTCGATTCAGTCTGCGCGCGCTTCACGTCTGCCGGCCTGGAGAACATCCCAAGAAAGCGCGCATTTTAGACCTTTTGCTTGTCATGTTGTTGCGCAGCAAAAACTTTTCCGAGAAAAAAGCGACTGGCGACGGTCAGGCGCGGTGCGGCGGGGTTCTCCTGAAGACGTCGCCATAGGTCAAAGAGTTGTTTTTAATCGCATTTGTCCTGAGGCGCGCCATCTTGAGCGCTTGCCGGCGCGGCCGGCGGCGGCTGTTGTTTTTTGCCACGCCTTGCCCAGTACAAACCCAGGGCCTTGGCGACGATGGCCCCGCCGCTGAGCAGCAGCAGAAAGAGCAAAGGCGCCGCCACCAGCCAGGGGAAGAAAGCGATCAGGCCGGCGAAGATCAGCAGGGCCATGCCTATGGTCAGGAAGGCGGACGCTTCGCTGGCGTCGACACTGCGGGTGCCGCGCACCACCACGCCCAGCGCATCGCCAATCCGGGCTGCTTGTCGCGCGGCGGCGCTGGCGCCGCTGAGGGCGGCGGTATGCGGAGGCAGCAGCAGGCCGTGATAGTCTTTGGGGCGCGGCTTGGTCAAAGTCGGCCGACGGCGTTGCCCGGCCAGAATCACTTCGGTGGCGTGGTCCAGATCCTGCAGGAACCGCTCGGCCAGCTTTTCCGCCAAGGCCTGGTCCTCCACCGCCACGTCCAGTTCGCGGTTGGCCAGCCAACTGGAGAGGTTGAGATTGGTGGAGCCGATGCGCGCCCAGCGTCCGTCCGCCACGGCGGTTTTGGCGTGGATCATCGGGCCGTCCCATTCGAAAACGCGAACGCCGGCTTCCAGCAGAGGGCGGTATTGGGTGCGCGACACGGTGGCGATCCAGCCGATGTCGCTGGAGCGAGGCACCAGCAAGCGGACGTCGACGCCGTCGCGTGCGGCCTGTTTCAGCGCGGTCAGATACATGCTGGTGCCCATGAAGTAGGCGTCGGTCAGCCACAAGGTGCGCCGGGCGAAGCAGGCGATCAGCAAATCCAGCCGCATCATTTGCGCGGTGGCGGGCGTGGTGGCGATCAGGCGCGCCGCCACCGCGCCGCAGTTCTCCGGCGGCGGCGGAGTTATCCATTCCGCGGGCAACGGGCCGCCGCAGCTGGCCCAGCTGTCGGCGAAGGCCGCCAGCGCGTCGGCCGCCAGCGGCCCGCTGAATTTGACGCCGGTATCACGCCAGGGCTCTTGGCCGCGCTCCGGGCGACCTTCCCAACTGGAACTGATGCACAAGCCGGACACGAAGACGGTTCGGCGATCGATCACGATCAGTTTGCGGTGATTGCGGCCCAGCATGCTGAGGCCAGCGGTCAGCGATGGCGGGTTGTAGGCGCGCAGCTCCGCTCCCGCGGCCTGCAAAGGTTTGAAGAAACTACCCAGATGCGTTTTCCAGCTGCCCAGCCAGTCGTAAAGCACGCAGACCTTCATTCCGGCGCGCGCGCGTTCGATCAGTAGATCCCGGATTCGCAGGCCAAACGCGTCGTTGGCGAAGATGTACATTTCTATGAACACCGATTCCCGGCTGTCGGCGATGGCTTGCTCCCAAGCCGGGAAGTTTTCCACGCTGTCGTAGAGTAGTTCCAAGTGATTGCCGCCCACCAGAGGGGCGCCGGCGGAGCGGGAAAACGCCTGCTCGGCTAGGTGTCGGATCAGCTCCTGATTGGCAGGGTGGGGGGACAGAATGGGCATTATTTTTGGCTATTGTTTGACAATATACTTAATTTGATTGAAATGGCCATTTTGGATGTCCTTGACAAGGTGGCTTGACAGTCGTTTTATTGAACGTTCGCGTCACAAAATAACAATTAATCCGTAGCGAAAATACGATTTTTCGACATCGAAAAATCAAAAAAACATCTGTAACATGATGATTTTTATCGTCTAATGCGGTGCACAAAAACCGGTTGCAGGGTCAAGCTCCTTGCCCTTAGAATCGAAACATTCGTTTCACATTATAAGCAGGACAAAGCTATGGACAGACAACGCTGGCTACAGGGCACCCTGTACCATCCGGACTTCGAACAGGACAGCTGCGGTTTCGGCTTGATCGCCCAGCTTGACGATAAACCCAGTCACTGGCTGGTGGATACGGCCATTTCCTCGCTGGCCAAACTGACCCACCGCGGCGCCGTGGCCGCCGACGGCAAGTCCGGCGACGGCTGTGGCCTGCTGTTTCGCAAGCCGGACGGATTTTTGCGCGAAGTCGCCGCTGAGGCCGGCTTGACGCTGAAGCCAGTGTACGCCGCCGGGCTGGTGTTCCACCATCCCGAGCCGGAACAGGGGGAGCGCAGCTTGCGCCGTCTGCGCGAGTTTCTGGAATCCCAAGGCTTGGAGGTGGCGGGTTTCCGACAGGTTCCCACCGACAACAGCGCCTGTGGGGAGGCGGCCTTGGCATCGCTGCCCGCCATGGTCCAGGTCTTTGTTAACTGTCCATTCGGCATGGACGAATTAATGTTCCAGCGCCGTTTGTATATGGGTCGTCGCCAGGCTGAGAAAGCCAATAAGGCAGACGACCCATTTTTTTATCTGCCGACTTTGTCGCCGCACACCCTGTCCTACAAAGGCTTGGTCACACCGGAGAACCTGCCCAAATTTTTCCTGGATTTGAACGACTCCCGTTTCGAGTCCAGCCTGGCCGTGTTCCACCAGCGCTTCTCCACTAATACCTGGCCGCAATGGAAGCTGGCGCAGCCTTTCCGTTTTCTCGCTCACAACGGCGAAATCAACACTGTGCAGGGCAATCGTCATTGGGCGAGAGCGCGCGAGCGCATCATGGCGTCTCCGCATCTGGACATGGACGCGGTGCGTCCCATCGTGCAGACCGACGGCTCCGACTCGATGTCGCTGGACAATATGCTGGAAGGCCTGCTGATGGGCGGCATCCCGCTGTTCCGCGCGCTGCGTCTGCTGGTGCCGCCGGCCTGGCAGAACGTCGACTCCACCGATAAGGACTTGCGCGCCTTCTACGAATTCAACTCCATGCATATGGAGCCCTGGGACGGCCCGGCCGGCATCGTGCTCACCGACGGCCGCTACGCCGCCTGCATGCTGGACCGCAATGGCCTGCGGCCGGCCCGCTGGGTGCTGACCCGGGACAATGTGCTGACCATCGCCTCCGAAGTGGGGGTGTGGGACTACCAGCCTGAAAACGTGGTGCGCAAGGGCCGGGTCAAGCCGGGTCAGCTGTTCGCCGCGGACTTGGCCACCGGCGAGCTCTTGTTGCCGGAGGAAATCGACGCCCAGCTCAAGAGCGCCAAGCCGTATCGGCAATGGATCAAGGACAGTGCCAAATACCTGGAACTATCGATCGAGGACGATGCCGGAGTCGAGCCTTTGTCCAAGGATGAACTGGCGCGTTTGCAAAAGCTTTTCAATATCAGCTTTGAAGAGCGAGACCAAATCCTGCGCGTGCTGGCCGAAGACGGCCAGGAGGCGGTGGGTTCGATGGGGGACGATACGCCGATGGCGGTGTTGAGCCGGAAAGTGCGTTCGCCCTTCGACTATCTGCGCCAGCAATTCGCCCAGGTGACCAACCCGCCTATCGACCCGATCCGCGAAGCGGTGGTGATGTCGCTGAATACGGTGTTTGGGCCGGAACGCAATATGTTCGAAGAGAGCGCCGAGCACGCCAAGCGGCTGGAAGTGCGCTCCCCGGTGCTGTCGCACGAGAAATTCACCCGCGTCACCACGCGGCCGGAGCCTTATCTGAAGGCGACGACCTTCGACCTGTGCTATGACCCCAGCGAAACCGATTTGCGCCAGGCGTTGGAAACGCTGACCCGGCATGTCGTGGACGCGGTCAAGGAGGGTACTGTCATCGTGGTGCTGTCCGACCGCCATGTGACGGCGCAACGCCTGCCCATCCCGGCCTTGTTCGCCACCGGCGCGGTGCATCATGCGCTGATCGACAGCGGCCTGCGTTGCAAGACCAATATCCTGGTGGAAACCGGCACGGTGCGCGACGCGCACCAGATGGCCTGCATCATCGGTTACGGCGCCACCGCGGTCTACCCCTATCTGGCTTATCAAAGCATCATCGAGCTGGTGCAGAGCGGCGAGGTCAAACTCAAGCTCAACGAAGCCTTGCAGCACTATCGTAAGGGCATCAACAAGGGCTTGCTCAAAGTGCTGTCCAAGATGGGCATTTCCACCATCGCCTCCTATCGCGGCGCGCAGCTGTTCGAAGCCGTGGGCATCCACGAAGAGGTGGTGGAGCTATGCCTGAAGGGCACGGTGTCGCGAGTGTCCGGCGCGGGTTTCGCCGGCTTCGAGGACGATCAGCGCAAGCTGGCGCGTTTCGCCTTCAACCCGATGCGGCCGATCTCACACGGCGGCTTGCTCAAGTACGTGCATGGCGAGGAATATCACGCTTACAACCCCGATGTGGTGACCTTGCTGCAAAAGGCGGTGCAGAACGATGACTACCAGATCTATCAGCAATACGCCGAGGCGGTGAACCAGCGCCCGGTGGCGATGCTGCGCGACCTGATGCAGGTGCAGCCGCTGGGCGAGCCCATTTCTATCGACGAAGTGGAGCCGGTGGAAGCCATCCTCAAGCGTTTCGACTCCGCGGGCATGTCGCTGGGCGCTTTGTCGCCGGAAGCGCATGAAGCGCTGGCGATCGCGATGAACCGTCTGGGCGGTCGCTCCAACTCCGGCGAAGGCGGCGAAGACGCCGCGCGCTACGGCACCGAGAAAATGTCCAAGATCAAGCAAGTGGCTTCGGGGCGCTTCGGCGTCACGCCGCATTACCTGGTCAATGCCGAAGTGCTACAGATCAAAGTGGCGCAAGGCGCCAAGCCAGGCGAAGGCGGCCAGTTGCCTGGCGACAAGGTGTCCGGCCTGATTGCGCGGCTGCGCCACGCCAAGGAAGGCATCAGCCTGATCTCACCGCCGCCGCACCATGACATCTACTCTATCGAAGACCTGGCGCAACTGATTTTCGACCTCAAGCAGGTCAATCCGTCCGCGCTGGTGTCGGTCAAACTAGTGGCCGAGCCCGGCGTCGGCACCATCGCCGCCGGCGTGGCCAAGGCCTACGCCGACCTGATCACTATTTCCGGCTACGACGGCGGCACCGGCGCCTCGCCGTTGACCTCGGTCAAATACGCCGGCTCCCCATGGGAGCTGGGCCTGTCCGAGGCGCAACAAGTGCTGCGCGCCAATGGCCTGCGCGGCCGAGTGCGGGTACAGACCGATGGCGGCTTGAAGACCGGTCTGGATGTGATCAAGGCGGCGATGATGGGGGCGGAAAGCTTTGGCTTCGGCACCGGCCCCATGGTGGCGCTGGGCTGCAAATACCTGCGCATCTGCCATCTGAACAACTGCGCCACCGGCGTCGCTACCCAGGAAATCAAGCTGCGCTCCAAGTACTTCACCGGCTTGCCGGAAATGGTGATGAACTATTTCCTGTTCATCGCGCGCGAAACCCGCGAGTGGATGGCCAAGCTGGGCGTGCGCAATATGGAAGAGCTGATCGGTCGGATGGACTTGCTGAGCCTAGCTGCCGGAGACACCGACAAGCAGCAGAAGCTGGACCTGTCGCCGCTGCTGTCGCAAGGCCGGGTGCCGGACAGCGAGCCGCGTTTCTGCGTCAGCGCCAGCAATCCCTCTTTCGACAAGGGCGAATTGGCGGAATCCATTCTGCAGGATGCCTTGTCCGCCATCCACAATAAGCAGATGCTGGAACTGAGCTACCCGATCGAAAACACCCACCGCTCCATCGGCGCGCGCCTGTCCGGCGAGATCGCCCGCGTTCACGGAGCATCTGGCTTGCCGTTCGGCTGCCTCAAGATCAAGTTCAGCGGTAGCGCCGGGCAAAGCTTCGGCGTATGGAACGCGTCCGGTCTGCACCTGGAGCTGGAAGGCGACGCCAACGACTATGTGGGCAAGGGCATGGCCGGCGGCCGGGTGACCATCTATCCGCCCAAGAACGCGGGATACCGGGCGGGCGAGTCCATCATCATCGGTAACACCTGTTTGTACGGCGCCACCGGCGGCCAGTTGTTCGCCGCGGGCGTGGCGGGCGAGCGTTTCGGCGTGCGCAACTCCGGCGCGCTGGCCGTCATCGAAGGCGCCGGCGACCATTGCTGCGAATACATGACCGGCGGTAGCGTCATCGTGCTGGGCGAAACCGGCTACAACTTCGGCGCCGGCATGACCGGCGGCTTTGCCTTCGTCTACGACCCGAATGAGAAATTCGCTTATCGCTATAACAACGAGCTGATCGACATCCACCTGATCAACGGCGAAGCCATGGGCATGTATCGCGCCTATCTATTGGAGAAGATCGCCAAGCACGTTGAATTGACCGGTTCCGAGACGGCCAAAGCGATGCTGGAGAACTTCGACGATTACGTCGATTACTTCTGGCTGGTCAAACCCAAGGCGGCCAAGCTCGACAGCCTGCTCAAGGATTAAGACGCGCAAGGCGGAGCGGCCCTTGCGTCGTCCCGCCAATACCTCATTCAAAACCCGAGCGCCTGCGGGCGACGGGCCTAGCAAGACAGGAAACAACCATGAGCGATGTTTTCCAATTCATGAAGCTTTCACGCAACCCCGGGGACAAGGTGGACGCCTCGGTGCGCAAGATCGAATTCAAAGAAATCTACCAGCCGTTACACAGCGTGGACGCGGCCGACCAGGCCGGCCGCTGCTTGTCCTGTGGCAACCCGTATTGCGAATGGGAGTGCCCGGTGCACAACTACATCCCCAACTGGTTGAAGTTGGTGGAGGAGGGGCGTCTGTTCGAGGCGGCGGAAATGTCGCACAAAACCAATAGCCTGCCGGAAATCTGCGGCCGGGTCTGCCCGCAGGACCGGCTGTGCGAAGGCGCGTGCACTTTGAACCAAGGCGGCTTCGGCGCGGTCTCCATCGGCAGTATCGAAAAATACATTACTGATGAGGCCTTCAAGGCCGGATGGCGTCCTGATATGTCCAAGGTGGTGTGGACGGACAAGAAAGTCGCGGTAATCGGCGCCGGCCCGGCCGGACTCGCTTGTGCTGACGTCTTGGTGCGCAATGGCGTCAAGGTGGTGGTGTTTGACCGCTACGAGGAAATCGGCGGCTTGCTGACCTTCGGCATCCCTGAATTCAAGTTGGAAAAGTCCGTGATCAAGCGTCGCCGCGAGATCATGGACGGCATGGGGGTGGAGTTCGTGCTCAACACCGAGATAGGCAAGGATGTCCAGATAGAAGAGCTGCTGGAACAATACGACGCTATCTTCATGGGCATGGGCGCGTACAAGTATATGAAGGGCGGCTTTCCTGGAGAGGATTTGCCTGGAGTGTTGGAGGCTTTGCCTTATTTGATTAATAACGTTCGTCAGGGACTGGGTACGTTGCCAGAGGGCGAACCGCCGATCACGATGCAGGGCAAGCGTGTTGTGGTGCTGGGCGGGGGGGATACAGCGATGGACTGCAACCGCACCGCAATACGTCAAGGCGCGAAAAGCGTGGTCTGTGCTTACCGGCGTGATGAGGCGAATATGCCGGGCTCAAAACGGGAAGTAGCGAATGCGAAAGAAGAGGGGGTTGAGTTTTTATGGAATCGCCAGCCTCTGACCATAGAGCCGATGATAGGCGGCACGCTGGCGGTGAAATTGGCTGAAACTCATCTTGCAAGCGCCAAAAGTCGTGGAACCGTAGAGCTTGTGCCAGGAGGGGGGGGGGTCTTAGAATGCGACCATGTTATCATAGCGTTCGGCTTCCAGGCCAAGGCTGCAGCATGGTTTGATGGCTGCGGAGTACAAGCTGAGCATGGTTTTGGTAGGACAAAGGTTTCGCTGATCGGCAAATACCCTTACCAAACTAGCAATCCCAGAATATTTGCTGGTGGAGATCAGGTGCGTGGCGCTGATCTTGTTGTACGGGCTGTGTTCGAGGGGCGTCAGGCCGCGGAGTCTTTGTGTGCGTACTTGTTTGCCGAATGAGAGTGAGGTCCGGCTTTGCCGGACCAGCCATCTCGCGGCAAGACATTGCGCAAGGAAGTGAGGTCGGCTTATTCATTGAGTGAAATCCGGTCGGCCCGCGGAAACGCTATTTAAGCTGTCTCGCGAGAAGGATCGCTTACTGCGAGCAGCTAATTTTTCTGTATAAAATATCTACTCGCGTGGTGTTTGATGAAAACTGTTCTTGTTACCGGTGCAGATGGTTTTATTGGTTCCCATCTGACCGAGATGCTCGTGAAGCAGGGGTATAAGGTTAAGGCTTTATCGCAATACAATTCGTTCAATTACTGGGGCTGGCTGGAGGATGTAGATTGCCTTTCAGAAATTGAGGTGCTGAATGGCGATGTTCGTGATCCGCATTATTGTAAGCATATTACCAAGGAGGTGGATACGGTGTTCCATCTTGCTGCGCTGATTGCTATTCCTTACTCTTATGTAGCTCCTGACAGCTATGTGGATACCAACATCAAAGGCACGTTGAATATTTGTCAAGCAGCGTTGGATAACGGTGTTAGCCGAGTCATTCATACCTCGACCAGCGAGGTATACGGCACTGCGCGTTATGTGCCTATTGATGAAAATCACCCGCTACAACCTCAGTCGCCTTACAGCGCTTCGAAAATCGGTGCAGATGCGATGGCGATGAGTTTCTATAATGCTTTCGATTTGCAGCTAACTATCGCCCGTCCATTTAACACCTATGGCCCCCGGCAATCTGCTCGGGCGGTAATACCAACAATCATTAGCCAGATCGCTAGTGGTAAAAAGCAGATCCAGCTTGGGGATGTTACTCCTACCCGTGATTTTAATTATGTCGCAGACACTTGCCGTGGATTTATAGAGCTTGCGAATTGTGATAAGGCTATTGGCGAAACGATAAATATCGGTTCTAATTATGAGATATCGATAGGTGATACTCTTAAATTGATTCGCGAGCTGATGGGGAGTGATGTGGAATTTCTGGCTGATGAGCAACGTATTCGACCAGAAAAGTCGGAGGTTTTCCGCTTGTGGTGTGATAATGCAAAGATTCATGCCATGACGGGATTTGTGCCAAGCTATGATATTCGATCAGGACTGAAATCTACCATCGATTGGTTTGTCAATCCAGACAATCTGCGGAAGTATAAAATCGATATTTACAACGTATGAGGTAGTTATGATTGATGATCTTATTTGCTTTGTGCGCGATCAGTATCGTACTAAGGATTTCATACCACTTCATGCGCCAATCTTTCGCGGTAGAGAGCGCGAGATGGTTCTCGATACCATTGAATCCACTTTTGTCTCCAGTGTCGGTGCCTATGTAGATCGATTTGAGATGGATATGGCCAGTTTCACGGGGAGTCCGCGAGCCGTTGCAGTAGTAAATGGGACTGCTGGATTGCATACTGCGCTTAAATTGGCAGGTGTATCGCAGGGGGATCTAGTTGTAACTCAATCTTTGACATTCGTGGCTACCTGTAATGCAATTGCTTACTGTGGAGCTGACGCATTATTTGTTGATGTTGACAAAGATACGTTAGGCATGTCTCCGACAGCCTTGGAAGCTTGGCTGTCGGAACATGCATTTATAGATGATGAGGGCAATTGTAGAACACGCGAAGGGCATCGTAGAATTAAATCGTGTATTCCGATGCATACCTTTGGCCATCCTGTCGATTTGGATGCTTTAATTATTGTTTGTAAGCGCTGGAATCTCTTTCTTATTGAAGATGCTGCAGAGTCATTAGGTAGTTATTACAAAAATCAGCATACTGGTACGCTTGGTCAGATTGGTGTGTTGAGTTTTAATGGAAATAAAATCATGACTACCGGCGGCGGTGGCATGTTACTTACGAATGATATATTTGGAAAAAAAGCCAAGCATCTAACTACTACTGCGAAAATTCCACATCCATATGAGTTTTTTCATGATGAGATAGGGTATAACTATCGGCTGCCTAACCTTAATGCTGCTCTTGGCTGTGCGCAATTAGAGCAGTTGCCATTTTTTCTGAAAGCAAAGCGTGAATTAGCTTCGAGATATATTGATTTTTTCCGCGGGATTGGTTTGCAGCCGATTGTTGAGCCCGAGGGATGTTGTTCAAATTACTGGCTTAATGGAGTGATTTGTTCAGACATTGAACAGAGAAATGTACTACTCAAGGCGACCAATGATGCTGGGGTTATGACGAGACCAATTTGGATGCTGATGAATCGGCTTCCGCAATTTGAAAGTACAATTATGGGTCCGTTGCCAAATTCTGAATGGTTGGCAGAGCGAGTGGTAAATTTACCTAGCAGTGTACCTCAATATTAAGGAAAAATTAAGTGGGTATTTTTTTTGCTGACAAATCAATTGATGATCTTGCCGTGGGGATGTCGGAATCGTATTCACAAACAATAACAGATTCTGATATAAAAGCATTTGCGGGATTGTCAGGTGATAGAAATCCTGTACATCTTGATGAAGATTTTGCTTCTAATTCACGTTTTAAAGGCCGTATAGCACACGGTTTTTTGTCTGCATCATTTTTTTCAGCAATTTTTGGAACTAAAATACCAGGTCCTGGTTGTGTATATGTATCGCAGTCACTCAATTTTAAACGTCCAGTTTATCTTAATGATACAGTGGTAGCAACTGTTACTGTCTCAGGGATAGATATAGAGCGGAGGCGGGTGACTTTCTTAACCTTATGCACTGTTCGTGGGAAAACCGTTATAGACGGGGTCGCCGAACTATTTATTCCCTGATTAAACCATGAAGATAACATCTATTGCGAGTAAGAACGATTTGCTGTTCTTTCGGGAAGAAATTGAGGATTTGTTTTATTCTTGCTTTGGGCAGCGTTCTATAGGGGCTGTTTGGGACTGGGCGTACCTTGATAATCCAAACGGTGAACCAATCGTTACACTTTGCCATGATAACGAAAGGCTTGTTGGGCACTATGCAATTGTTCCAATGCCGCTGAGTAACGCTTTTCAAAGTAAAAATTCATATATTTCAATGACGACTATGGTCGCTGAGTCTCATCGAAAGTTTGGCTTATTTACTATGCTTGCACAAGCCTCTTATAGCCTGGCGGCTGAGAATGGTGTCGATTTTGTTTTTGGGTTTCCTAATGGTCAGTCGACGCCAGGATTCAGAAAGCGACTAAATTGGATGCTGCCAGAGTCGGACTATGTCGCTACTATCGATAAAAATGAGTTGGAGGCGTTTGTTAAGAAGGGGGGGGGTAAAAAGTATGATCTTTTGGGCTTGAATCTCATGGATCAAAATATACGAGAGTGGCGACTATCTCGGCCAGGTGCCTTCTATCAATTTGAAAATGGTGTTGCGTTTAAGGTTCATAATGATTCGTTAGATTTGCTTTGGTGGGAATCTCCTGAGTGTTTGTACTCTTTGCCGGATGATAAATTGATTAATTTCTTGGTTTTAGCAGATTCTGGGCTTCAGCGAAATATAGAGTTTGATTATCAATTCGGAGGGATTGGTCTTTGCTCTTCATTTGATGCTGCTGGGATCAATCGAGAGATGGCCATTTCTGATTTGTTCTGAGCTAGATTATGAAACGAATATTGGGTATGACTTCCATTAGGTCCGATTATGATCTAATGAGCGGTGTTTATCGCAGATTAAGCCAAGAGCCAGACGTAGATTTTAAGGTTTTGGTTTCGGGTGCTCATTTGTCGGCTCAGTATGGGTATTCCATTGATCTAATTAAAAATGATGGCTTGGATATTCTTGCTGATGTAGAGACTTTAATAAATGGTGACAGCAAGGCTGCTCGATTGAAAACAGCTTCGGGGCTGCTGAGCGGAGCGCTAGATTTGGTGAAAAATTTTCACCCTGATGTGTTGATTTATGCCGGTGACCGCGAGGATGTTCTTATCGGAGCAATGCTGGGGGCATTTCTCGATATTCCAACGGTTCACTTTTTTGGGGGGGATCATGCCGCTGATGGGCATGTTGATAATCCAGTTCGGCATGCGACATCGAAGCTTTCGACTGCGCACTTTGTTAGCATTCAAGAGCATGCCAATCGATTGGCGTGCCTGGGTGAGGATATGAGTCGCGTTTTCGTTATTGGGAGTGTCGCGTTGGATAAGTTCGTTGCGGAGCCTCGACTCGATAGAGACGCAACACTATCTGGTATAGGTGCTAAATCGCATGCCTTCCAGGGCCCCCCCCTCGCGATCCTAATTTTTCATCCTGTTGATCAGGAACGCCAATTGGCCCCTAGCTATGTTCGTGATGCGACTGAAATACTCATTGAGCGTGGATTTCATGTCTTGATTGGTGCTCCAAATGCGGACCCTGGAAATGCTCCGCTATTGAAAACAATGCACGAATTAGCCCGAGTTCCTGAGGTAACTTTCTACGGTAATATGGCACGGTTACACTTTGTGAATTTGATGCGTCATGCAGCATTGATGGTTGGTAACTCGTCAGCAGGAATACTAGAGGCGGCTTCAGTTGCTTTGCCCGTAATTAATTTAGGTGAGCGCCAGCGTGGTCGTCTTTGCGGTCAAAATGTTATTTTTTGCGATGGAGATCCTGAATCCATTACAAAGGCTCTCAGTCGTATTAGTGATGATGGGTATACAGCGGCAATGCACGGGATCGTAAATCCTTATGGTGATGGTCACAGCGAGGCTCGCGCAGTGGATCTGCTTAAGAGGCTCGATTTTGCTTCCATATTCAAAAAAACAGAGGATCCTCTGTATGTTCACTCCTGAACCCAAAATCATTGCTGTAGTGGCTCCACATCCTGATGACGAAACACTTGGTTGTGGGGGAACGATACTCAAGCACGTCGCACGTGGCGATCGCGTGCACTGGATTATTTTTACAAGTATTTCGACCGGGCAAGGCTTTACTGAGGAGCGCGTACGATCTCGAGAAGATGAGATTGAACGAGTTTCGAAAGCCTATGGTTTTCACGATGTTCATCGATTTTCTTTTGCTAGTATGCAGCTGGATCAATTGCCAAAATCAGATCTTGTTGGCACTCTAGGAGGGCTAATAAAGAAGCTCGGTGTTCAAACACTATATGTGCCATACCGCAATGATGCCCATAGTGATCATGCAGCTGTTTTTGATGCATGCGCTTCTTGTTCCAAATCATTTCGTTATCCTTCTGTTACATCCGTGCGAGTTTACGAAACTCTGTCAGAAACTGAATATGGCCTGAAACCTGAGGATCCAGGGTTTCGGCCTAATTTGTTTATAGATATCGCTGACTTTATCGATAAAAAACTCGAGATTATGAGTTTTTATGCTGGCGAAATGGCTGAATTTCCCTTCCCTCGCAGCGAAGTCACACTACGAGCCTTGTCACAGCTACGAGGAAGTCAATGCGGAGCAAATGCAGCCGAAGCTTTCATGCTTCTGAAGGAGATTGAGTGAAATCGAACTATGTCTATATAATTGCAGAGGCTGGTGTCAATCATAATGGTAGTCTTGAGCTGGCACGCAAACTGGTAGATTGTGCAGCTATGGCAGGCGCAGATGCTGTTAAATTTCAAACGTTTGATGCAAAAAAATTAGCTACTAATTCGGCTCCAAAAGCAAGTTATCAAAAAAAGACTACAGATGCATCAAAATCCCAGTTGGAGATGTTACATAAGCTCGAGTTGCCACGTGATTGGCATCATGAGCTGCGTGAGTATGCCTATACGAAAGGTATCCAGTTTTTATCTACGGCTTTTGACATTGGCAGCCTTCACTTTTTAGAAGGGCTTGATATGCCCTTTTATAAGGTTCCGTCTGGAGAGCTAACTAATGGGCCATTGCTTTGGCAGTTCGCTCGGCAGCGTCGGCCTCTGGTAGTTTCAACGGGCATGGCGACGATTTCAGAAGTAGAGCAGGCGTTGGCGGTCATTGCGCATGCTTTTAACGTCGATCGGGAGCCGCTGAGCGAGGCGGAAGTATGGGAGGGGTGGAGCAAACCGGCTTGGCGTGAGTCCTTACAGGGGCGAGTGACGCTACTGCATTGTACATCGCAGTATCCTACGCCGATGGCTGAAGTCAATCTAAAAGCCATGGATTCCTTGTGTGTTTTTGGACTCCCAGTTGGTTATTCCGATCACACAGAAGGTGTCCTGATTCCTGCGGCGGCTGTTGCTCGAGGAGCAGTTCTGATAGAAAAGCATTTTACGTTGGACCGTTCCCTGCCAGGTCCGGATCACCGAGCTTCACTGGAGCCTGATGAGTTGGCACTTATGGTGAGCCAGATTCGTCAGCTGCAAGATGCTATGGGAGATGGGGCCAAGTGTCCTCAGCCCAGTGAATGGAGTTCGCGTCAGGCTGCTCGCCAGCAAGTTGTGGCGGCCAGGGCGATCGAAGAGGGAAGTATCCTGACACGTGATGATTTAACGACTTCGCGCTGCGGCAGAGGCATGATGCCAAATGTTCTCTGGGAATTGGTTGGCTTGCGTTGTCCGCGCGCATATGAACAAGGCGAAGTTATTGAGTGATGAGTGTTCCTTCTATTATTGTTGTCGGCGCCGGCGGACATGCTGTTGCAGTGGCTGATGCGCTCCTGGCGCAAGGACGGTCGGTAAAGGGGTTTATTGACCCGGCTATTTCTATGAAAAACCGTTCTTTTTGTGGGTTACCCGTACTCGGTGGCGACGAAATTCTTGAGCAGTACAACAGTTCAGAAGTAATGCTGGTAAACGGAATCGGTGGAGTTGGGAGTACTCAAGTTAGAATGCGAGTGCAAAATCGCCTTCAGGACTTGGGGTGGAAGTTTGACGGAGCTATTCATCCCTCAGCGCTTATATCGCCGTTTGCAAAAATCGACTCAGATGTTCAAATATTGGCCCGTGCGGTAGTACAACCCAATGCACGTATTGAGACTGGTTGTATTGTTAATACCGGCGCGATTATTGAGCATGATGTATATCTCGGTGCTTGGACACATGTGGCTCCTGGAGCCATAATCTGTGGCGGCGTTCAAGTGGCTGAAGGTTGCCATGTGGGAGCCGGCGCGATCATGAAGCAAGGAATAAGGCTTGGTTCACAGACAGTGGTGGGTGCAGGTGCTGTTGTTGTACGTCCTTTTGAGGGATGTGGAACTTTGGTGGGTGTCCCGGCCCATAAGTTGGAGGTCTGAATGACACGTTGGGAGAAAGCGCTAATCAGTCCGGAAAGCACTTTGCGCGAAGCGCTGGAGCGGATAGATTCTTGTGGATGCCAAATGGCATTGGTAGTCGACGACTCGCGTAAATTATTGGGGATGTTAACTGATGGGGATGTGCGTAGGGCATTGTTAAAGGGTACGTCTCTCACAGACTTGGCCTCAAGTGTTATGAGGACTCGTCCGCATTGTGTCCATGTAGGAGACGATCGCGGTACAATTTTAGCCTTAATGCATGAACTCGGAGTTCATCACATTCCTGTTCTCGATGCCAACGATGTTATCGTTGATCTCGAAATGGTTGAAGATTTTTTGTTGCCAAGAGTGCGTGATGAGTGGGTGATTGTAATGGCTGGAGGTTTAGGAACTCGCCTCGAGGATCTGACGAGAGATACTCCTAAGCCAATGCTTAAGGTTGGTTCTAGGCCTTTGCTCGAAACTATTGTTCACAATTATGCGGATCAAGGTTTTAGAAAATTTTACTTCGCGGTTAACTACAAGGCCGAACAGATAGAGGCTTATTTCGGCGATGGCACAGAATTAGGTCTTGAGATTCGATATCTCAGGGAAAACAAGAGAATGGGTACTGCAGGGGCTTTGACATTGCTGCCTGAAAAACCTAATGCACCGATTATTGTTACGAATGCCGATTTACTGACTAAGCAAGACTTTGGACAAATGATGGATTTGCATATTGCCTCCCGTGCTGATGCGACAGTTAGCGCGCGCGATTATGAAATACAAGTTCCATTTGGAGTGATTTGTGAGTCTGGTGGTCGAATGCAGGGTATACAAGAAAAGCCAACCCATAGTTTTAACGTTAGTGCGGGCGTGAATATTCTGTCTCCTAATGTTCTGAATCTGATTCCAAAAGACACATTCTTTGATATGCCATCGCTATTTGAAGCGATGATGAGCCAAAGCTTGCATGTCCGAGTCCATAAATTTAATGGCTATTGGTTAGATATCGGGCGGTTAACTGATTATGAAAAAGCTAATTTAGATTTTGAAAGGGAGTTCTATTGAGCATGCTTTCAAAAAAAAATTGCTTAGTGGTTGGTTATGGATCAATTGGCTCTCGGCATTCACGCATTCTCCAGGAGTTAGGCTGCGATGTTGCGGTCGTCAGTCGGCGTGTTCAAGTTGGTCTGAATGCCTATGCGAGTATTGATGAGGCAGTAAGGCGGTATCAACCAGAGTATGTAGTGATAGCGAATGAAACAGCTTTACACCATGATGCATTGATTCAACTGATCAATGCGGATTATCAAGGGGCCGTTTTAATGGAAAAACCCTTGTTTGATTCTTCGCGGAAGGTTCCAAGTCATAAATTCAATAAATTGAGGGTTGCATACAATCTGAGGTTTCACCCGGTTCTTGTACGTCTAAAGTCATTGTTGGCTGGGCAGAGTGTTTTATCAGTTCATAGCTATGTTGGGCAGTATCTTCCAAACTGGCGGCCTGGAACTGATTATAAACAGTCATATTCAGCCCGGTCTGATATGGGGGGCGGAGCCTTACTCGATCTGAGCCATGATTTAGACTATTTAATATGGATGTTGGGTGATTGGGTGCAAGTCTCCGCACTTGGTGGGCACATGAGTGCGCTTGAGATAACAAGTGATGATTTATTTAGTATGCTTATAAGGTTCTCGCATTGCCCCGTTGCGGCGATTCAGCTCAACTATCTGGATCGTAGAGGACGGCGAGGGATTGTAGTCAATACTGCTGAAAACACCTACGAAGCAGATCTGATTGGAAATAGACTGATTATAGATGCAACTGAAGAATTGTTTTCCGTTGAGAGGGATGATGCCTACCGCCTTATGCATTTAGCTATGCTTGGGGTTGGCGAGGATTTTAGTTGCACAATTGAGGAAGCAATGACGACCCTGCATCTTATTGATGCATCCCGGCAGTCTTCCCATAAAAGTGAATGGATAACAAGATGAAGCAGATTTGTACTATTTGCGCCCGGGGAGGGTCTAAAGGTGTAAAAGGTAAGAATTTCAGGCTGCTACTAGGAAAGCCACTAATCGCATATAGTATTGAGCAGGCTCGTGCGTCAGATCAGTTTGATGTAATTGCAGTTAGTAGTGACTCGGAACATATCTTAAATGTTGCGCTAGAATATGGCGCAGATATTTTAGTAAAACGTCCAGATGAGTTGGCTACAGATAGGGCAGCAAAACTACCAGTAATAAGGCATTGCGTAGAAGAGGCAGAACGAATTTCCGGCCAGGTATTTGATGTCTGTGTTGATTTGGATGCAACTTCACCCCTTCGCTCAATCGATGATATCAAGCGGGCAGTTGAAATGCTAAAGTCACATAATGGGCTGAATGTTATCACTGCAATGCCTGCTAGGAGGTCTCCATATTTTAATTTGATTGAAGTTTTGAATGATGGAACACCGCGGCTAAGTAAAGTATTGGATCAAGCTATTGTACGTAGACAAGATGCTCCCGCATGTTTTGACATGAATGCGTCTATTTATGTTTGGACTAGAGAAACTCTATTTTCAGAATTGGGGCTATTTAATGAAGGGACTAAATTGTATGTGATGCCAGAAGAGCGTTCAATCGATATTGACTCTGAAAATGATTTTCTTTTTGTTGAGTTCCTGATGAAGCATACATGGGAGAAATCACAAGGAGGCAAAAGTGAGTGATATTATGCAAGAGCGACCTCTTAGTCATAAAGTCGTAGTCGTAAGCGGCGGAGCCGGTTTGCTAGGGCGTACTTTCAGTTTCTCTATTGCTGCTGCTGGCGGCATAGTTGTGGTAGCGGACATTAAATTAGAAAATGCTCAGCTAGTAGCAAACGAAATTTGTGCGGAATACCCTGATCGTGCTCTCGCCATAGAACTGGATATTACTAGTAAAGAGTCGATTGCTAAGGCAATTACGCTAGTGTGTGAAAAGTTTGGTACGATAGATGCTGTTGTGAACAATGCTTACCCTCGTAATACAAATTATGGTAGGCAAGTCGAAGATGTAACTTATGAAGATTTTTGTCAGAATTTAGGGTTACATGCAGGTGGGTATTTTCTTGTAATGCAGCAGTTCTCTGCCTACTTTAGTTTACTGGGACATGGAAATATCATAAATATTTCATCCATTTATGGGGTAATTTCTCCTCGTTTTGAAGTTTACGAGGGAACGACCATGACAATGCCGGTTGAATATGCGGCCATAAAGGCAGGTGTGATTCACTTAACAAAGTACTTTGCACAATACCTGAAAGGTAAGAATGTGCGCGTGAATGCTATTAGTCCTGGTGGTGTTCTAAATCAGCAACCTGAAGTTTTTCTAAATAAGTATAAAATGTATTGTAGTAGCAAGGGGATGCTAGAGCCCAGCGATATAGCAGGTGTTCTGCTATTTTTATTGTCGGATTCTTCTCATTATTTGACAGGGCAAAACATCATTGTGGATGATGGTTTTTCACTTTAAAATAAATTATTAAAGTAATAAATATGTATAATATTGCCGTTGTTGGTGCTGGACAGCTGGGCAGCCGACATCTCCAAGGTTTGCTGAAGTTGGATTTGAGGTGTCAATATTTTGTCACGGATCCTTCCGAGAATTCTTTGAAGGTTACCCAGAGCAGGGTTGCTGAACTGGGAATGCCTGAAAATTCTTTTAAAATTACTTACACAACCACACAAAGTGAGTTGCCAGAGCATCTCGACTATGTGGTAGTTGCTACTACCGCGGATGTTCGTCTTGAGGTGTTGAAGAATTTGCTTGGCAAGCATTCAGTTGGCAATTTGCTTCTTGAAAAAGTTCTCTTTCAGTATACAGATGACTACGAGGTTGCCGCAGAGTTAATTCATAAATCAGGCACCAAGGCTTGGGTAAATTGTCCTCGGCGTGCATTCCAGATATACCAGGATGTGCGCAATTTTTTTGCAAATCAAAATTTACTGCATTTCCATGTGCATGGAGGAGATTGGGGACTCGGATGTAATAGTATTCATTTTTTGGACTTGCTTGAATACCTAACTGATGAAGCTCCGAGCAAGCTATCAACCTCTGGATTAGATCGCTCTTTGATTGCAAGTAAGAGGGAAAATTTTTATGAATTTACAGGGTCGCTGAGGGGATTTAGTGGTGCAGCATCTTTTGAGATTACATCATTAGCATCATCAAAAGCACGGTTGATGGTTTTATTGCGTTCAGAAGAACGAACCTGTCTAATTGATGAAGCAGCTGGTCAAGCTTTTTTCTATGATATCAGATCACCCCAATCTTGGCTTCAAAAGGAGTTCAAGAGCCCGCTATTGAGTGAGCAGATTACAAGTATTGCTAGAGAAACCTTAGTCAATACATGTACATCACTGACTGATTTTGATAAGTCTGTTCAAATTCACTTGCCACTCATCAGTGCGTTGGGAGCTCACGCTGCAGAAATACTGCGCACATCTGAAGATTTTTGTCCAATAACATAATTTTACTGCTTAACTATGAATACATTGAATATTTGGCTTGTTGGTGCAGGTGGAATGGCTGTCGATTATGTTAAAGTCCTGAACGACTTAGAGGCCACTGTTACAATTATTGGTCGAGGTGAGGAGTCGGCTCGGCGTATGGAGGAGAAATGCGGCATACCTGTCGTGCGTGGTGGGCTTGAAGCATTTTTGAAAAATACCACTACTATCCCTGATGCTGCTATTGTCGCGGTAGGTGTAGAAGGACTTGCTTGTACTGCGATGCAATTGATTGAGGCTGGCGTTAAGCGTGTTCTCTTAGAGAAGCCTGGTGCATTATATTACTCTGAATTACAAGCACTGCATCAACGAGCGGAAAAATTTAATGCGGAAGTAAAAATTGCTTACAATCGAAGAATGTATTCTTCGGTATTAACTGCTCGGAAAATGATCGAAGAGGATGGTGGTGCCCAATCGATGCATTTTGAATTTACTGAATGGGGGCATGTTATAGAAGCATTGACTAAAGCTCCTGGTGTTAAGGAAGCGTGGTTGCTAGGGAACTCAACTCATGTAATTGATTTGGCATTCTATCTGGGGGGGGTACCAATTGAGTTGTACAATTTGAATAATGGCAGTCTGTCTTGGCATCCAAGCTCTTCTGTTTTCGCTGGCGCGGGGAAAACTGATCGAGGAGTTTTATTTTCGTATAATGCAAATTGGGATGCGCCGGGTCGTTGGGGACTTGAAATTCTTACTTCACAAAGAAGATATATTTTCCGCCCAATGGAGTCGTTACAAATTATGAAACGTGGCTCAATCGAGATAGTCCCGGTTGAGATTGATAGTGTAGAAGATATAAATTTTAAACCAGGTTTGTATAATCAAGTACAGGAATTCCTTTCGGTTGAAGGTAGTATTGGTCTTTGCTCGCTTAAAGAGCAATTAGAGATGTGGCCCATCTATGAAAAAATTGCCGGTTATGTGAGAGGGTGATGTCACTATCATCTCTGTCCGCTCATGAAAATGCAGAGCAGCCTTATATTCTTATATTTACTGATTCACTAGGGTTTCCTCGGTCTGAGCCTGAGATGGTTCGCTATGAAGAAACATATGTAGCGTTGTTGAAAGTTAATTTTCCTGACTATGATTTTATTCATGTTGGCAGGGGGGGCGCTACGATAGTTGATCTCTATAAGCATACGAACTACTTTCATGGCACGATTAAGCCCGCACTGGTGTTGATCCAGTGCGGTATTGTGGATTGTGCACCACGAGCACTTAAGCTGGTTGAGCAGCAAATCATTTCAAGAGTGCCGGTGTTCGGTTCATTGATTGGTCGTATTGTGAAGCGTTATGCGAAATCTATTCGACGGTGGAGAAAGATAAGCTATACCCCCCTCTCCATCTTTGTTGAATATAAGAACCGTTTTGAATTAATTTTTCCCAATATTTATTGGATAGAAATTTTACCTGCGGTTGATGAGTATGAAACTTCGATTGATGGGATATCAAAAAATATTCGCCAATACAATGAAGTTCTTGCTCGTGGAAACTCTATTTGTACTAACGACTTTTCAGGCGAACAGATTATGTCAGATTACCATCACTTGAATACTGACGGACATAGGAAAATGTTTGAAAAAATATCTTGCTTAATTTATAGCCAGATTTCGCGATAGCGTCAAAAGATATTGGAATTATTTATTGGGTGGGAGTTTTCTATTGAAATTAGACGTTGCTTTTGCTTGGGATTATAAATAATTTGGTTACAATTTAGTGAAATGAAATGTCTATTTAGAGACTAGTTACAGGCTTTTATCAGTACTTGTAAGCTGACGAAGATGATTGAAATAGTAATGCCCTTTCTTGTGAAGCTAATCATCAATATTCCAAAGCCAACGGCGGGTGACTTATTCATTGCAGGAGCAATGTCGAAGATGCCGTTGGCAACATCGGATCTAAAATTGAGTGTGGCTAATTCGCAATACATGGTCATTACGAAACTTAGGTGTCGTATCCCGGACGATCATCTGAGTAAACGTATCTGGAAGCTTACCCTGGCCCGTAAAGGTTTGGGTAAGCTTCTGGAGTCGCTCAAGGCTCAAGCAAAATGATCGTCAAACTGCACAAACGGGCTTGCACCACGCCAGCTACTCGCATGGAAATCCAGCAAGCCACCGGCACTCAGGCGGAGCTGGCTGCCCGCTACAACGTCACCATCGATACGATCCGCAAATGGAAAAGCCGGGATAGCGTCGAAGATCGTTCGCATACGGCGCACAGGCTACAAAGCACGCTGACACCGGCTCAGGAACGCGTCGCGGTTGAGCTACGCAAGACCCTCAAGTTGGGTCTGGATGATCTGTTGGTGGTGATTCGGGAATTCCTGAATCCAGCCGTGTCCCGATCTGGGTTGGATCGTTGTTTGCGTCGCCATGGCGTGGCTAGCCTGCGTGACCTGGAGCCTGTCACGGCGACAAAAAGCAGCAAGCCATTCAAGGCTTACGATCCGGGCTATTTCCACATCGACGTCAAATATTTGCCACAAATGCCGGACGAAACGGCTCGACGTTACCTGTTTGTGGCCACCGACCGAGCCACCCGCTGGGTATTCGTACAAATCAAACCCAACAAAACGGCGGCTGCCGCCAAGGCTTTCCTGAATGCCCTGCAGAAGGCGACCCCATGCCACATCCGAGCTATTCTCACCGACAACGGCAGCGAGTTCACGGATCGGCTGTTCAACAAACAAAAGCAGGCCAGCGGCGAACACGAATTTGACCAACTGTGCGTTGCTTTGAGTATCGAGCATCGCTTAACCAAGCCGAGCGGCCCGCAAACGAATGGGATGGTCGAGCGCTTCAACGGTCGCATCAGCGATGTGCTGGCGACACACCGTTTCGAGTCGGGGGAGGACTTGGCCCAGAAGCTGGGGCGCTATGTTCTGCTCTACAACCAACATCTCCCGCAGCTGGCTTTGCAGCACCAAACCCTCATTCAGGCGATGAAGAGTTGGCAGAAACAGCGGCCGGAATTATTCAAAAAGCCGGTCAGCAATCGTCCGGGACTGGACACTTAGGGATTGTCTGAACAAGCCCTGGCCTTCCTGTAAAATAACCCCATCTCAGACTGACCCAGGATGCAGCAATGCGACAACAGGTGACCTCCACCAATCTCGAACTCGCCGTTAAGAAGAAAGGGACCTGCTGCGAAGTCTTCCTAGCCGAGATTGAGCAGACCATACCTTGGGAGCAGCTCAAAGCCGTCATCGGCCCGGTCAATCCCAAGCCTGGCAACGTCGCTGTCCCTATCCACTGTCCGCTTGTTATGCATCTACGGCCTGCAGCAGTGGGGCTGCTTATCCGATGGAAGTAAGCCTGTACAAGATCGCCTCCAGGCGCCAGTTTGCTGGCTTCACTCAGGATGCCATCCCGAATGAAACTACCTTGCCCTACTTCCGCCATCTATTGGAGAAGCACCTCCTGACCCATGCGCTGTTTACCGCTATCAACGAGCATCTCTCCAATATGGAGCTGATGTTGATGCAAGGTACTATTGTTGATGCAACCTTGATTCACTCGACCGGCTCTACTAAGAACCCCCAGGACGAGAGCGATCTGGATATACATCAAACCAAGAAGGGGAAGCAGTGGTGTTACAGCAAGAAGGTCCATATCGGGGTGGATGCTGATTCCGGCCTGGTGCATCATGTGATCGTTCCCGTCCCCAACGTGGCGGATGTCACGATGGTCGATCAGTTGCAGCATAGCAAGGAAATCGATGCATTTGGCGATGCTGGTTTTACCGGTGTGTGCCAGCGAGTCGAACAGCGCTCGTGGAAGGTGCGCAGATGTCTCGCCTTGAAGTCAGGCCAGTGCAAAGCGTTGACCGATTTCGCAGATGAACAGCGTACCTGCTTGGTCGACACGGTCAACGCCAAGATCCGAGTCAAAGCCGAGTATCCCTTCCGGGTCAACAAACAACAGTCTGACTATATGAAAACGCACTACCAGGGTTTGAAGAGGAGCGCTGCGCAACTGATGACGCTGTTCGGGCTGGCTAATATCTGGCTAACGAGAGGGACTTTATTGATGGGCGGTTGAAAGGGCAGATGACTGGAGAATCTGGCCTTCCCGCTGGCGAAATACCTGAAATTGAGGAGTCAATTGCCACCAAAGTTCCTACAAGGAAATTGCATTTCTGTCAGCCGGGTGTGATTATTCAAACTTTCCTTAGTGGTGATTTATTCATGCTGCATCGACTTTTCGGAATAAAATTTTGTCAAATCTGGTCTGATCAAAAGTATGTCTCAAGTTTGAGAACAAAAAAATTTGTTTTTGATGTTTTTTTATTGAAACTGAAGCAGTTCTTGATAGTAAAATCACCAGATTTTCTCATTTAATTCGAGGGATTTTAGTGCATTTACTGTTTGGCCTATATGCTGTATAAACTAAAAATATAAAGCCATAATTGAATAGCGTATCAGAAATTGCAGAATTGGACAAAAAGCAAGTGACTAAGCCTGAATCTAAGCGAGAACGCATTGGTTGGCAAGTTTTGAATCAATTTGGGGTAGCTGTTGTAAGTAAGTTGAGTGCACTTGCGTCTATTTTTATTTATAGCCACTTTATCGGAGTTGCGGATTACGGTGTATTAAATATTAGTCAATCTTACTTTTGGATTTTCTTGCTGTTTTTGTCCTTTAATTTACATATTGCTGTTGGGCGCTATATATATGAGCCAGGAGCGGATGAAAATACTTTTCTTGGCGGAACCATTATTGTTGTTGGATTTGTTTTTTTGTTTAGTAGCGGCGTACTTTATTTTACAGCTAGCTGGTTGGCTCCGCTATTAAATTTGCCGGCATCTGTGATTTTAATAATCCTCCCGATTGTGCTTGGAATGCTTTCAGAGTCATTGTTGACGCAGTTGGCAATTCATGATCGAAGAGGGGGGGTGCTCTTCATTACTCTTGCAACTAAAGCATTGCTTAGCTTTTTTGGCAGCATAATTTTGCTTCAAACCCTAACGAAGGAGAAGTTTTTAGCAGTTCTTTTCTCTGAGTCGATTGCAAGTATAGGCTTATGTGGGTTTGTAATTTATTTCTTAAGGCATAGGGTTACTTGGAGATTGCGTAGTAGCGATGTCGCATATATGGTAAAATATGCGGTTCCCCTTATCCCATATATGCTTTCACTCACGCTTATGTCTCAATTTGATAGAGTTTTGGTGAGTAAATTTTACGGAAATGTCGTGACGGGTTATTACAGTCTTGCATTTAATGTTGGTGCTTTACTTACGATGGCAGTGAGCGCTGTGCTCAATGCTTTGACCCCGTCATTTTTTGATGCACTAAACAAAGATGATGTGTCTCAGTTAAAAAGGGACACAGCTGCAATATTTAACTGCTCCGTCATTGCTGCTGCTGTAATTGTTCTATTTGGTATTGATTTTGCAAATTGGATATTGCCTACGCGGTATAATGAAGGATTTAATTTAATTCCTATAGTTGCAGTTGGCGGATTGTGTTCTGTTATTTTCCAGAGCTGGATTCGTGTTTTAGCTTTTAAGCATCGCACTATGCTAATTGCAGGATTGGGTATGCTGGGCTGTGCCTTAAGTATGGGGCTTAATTTGTGGCTGTTACCTATAACGAGCTATAAGATAGCAGCTTATACAAATATGGCAACTTATCTCTTTATTAGTATTTTATGTGTAGTAATTGTAAATAAAGTGAGTTCATTCAGTATTTCATTGAAGAGAGAACTAAAATGGATTGGCTTGATGGGGATGTTGTTGCCATTGTCCCTCGTGAAACAAACACCCCAGTTGCTGCTGTTAAAAGCTATAATATTAGTTTGCTGTGTTTGGTCGCTTAGACAGAGTATCCAGTTATTGATTTCAAGGAAGCGGAGATGAGCATGGGTAGGCAGCTAAAATTTCTATTTTACGCATCGTTGATTATATTTTTGAATGTAATGATGCTGGCCCTGCCATGGGGAAGTGCTTATCTATCATTGATCATTATTGCAACCTATCTAATTTTTAGACCGCACCATGTTTTTCATCCGAATAATATGGTTTTTGCATCATATGGTTTGTATGTTGTTGTTTCAAGTACATTGACTTTGATATTGGATCTAATTGACTGGGAATATGTCTTGCCTTGGGGGCAGACAGTTTTCTGGAAGGAAATGTCTTTATATCTTTTGTTTCAAGTAGAGTTTACATTTTTAATTTTGTTTTTTGGGCTGCATTATTTTAGCCGGTCCAAAGGTATCGCAAGTAAGCAAGTTGTAGAAAGTTTTAGTGTCAAGGAAAATTTCACTAATGCGCTATATGTCGCATGTATTTTGTTAGTTTTCTTGTTTATGCAGTTGACGGCAGGTGTGAGTGAGTGGGTTGAAAATTATAGCTATACCTATCTCACAAAGCGGGAAGGGTTTGGCTTGCTTAATGTGACAATTATAGTGCTTGGGAATATTGTCGTATATTTGCTTGGGTTGCAGACAATAACGGCTCGCTGTAAATTCCCGCTGATCCTGAAGGCGATTTTCCTTTGCATGATACTTTCAGTTATTGGTGGAATTAAAAGCAGATTTATATTTCTTTTAATTGTTTACTTGTCACCGCGGTTTCTACATCTAAGCTTTAAACTGCGGTCTGTCGTTATGTTTTCGGTTGCATTTTTTGTGTTGTTGTATTTGGGTACTTTATTCAGGACAGATTTCTTTTATGCATCTGCGCCCTATTTCTTAGAAATGCTAATTGGTTACTTTAACTCGTATCAGTTGCATGATTTAGTTGTTACCAGTCGTGATTCTGCCTTTTTCCAAACGCTGTCGCAATTCTTCGTAAAACCTCTCCAAATTTTGGGTATTGAGTCGAAAGATGCAAGTTTTGATATTAGTATTATGCTGACAAAGGAGTTTTTTCCTGAGCAATGGGAGAATGAACACGCTACGCAACAATGGCCAATCGAAACTGAGATGTATCTAAATTATTTCGGATTTTACTTGTCTTGGGTGCCATTGTTATTGTATGCGGCTGCTATAGGCTGGTTATATAGAATAGCTATTATAGGTCGGAATTATTGGCTGTTACTGATTTATGTTATGGAGTTTCAACGTATTTTTAGCACATTGCGAGGGACATTAATCCCTTGGGAGATGCCAGTATACATTGTGCAGTATTTTTTAATATACATAACTTGCAAATATGCATGTCAAGTTAACACTAGTCGGGTGCAATCAAGTATAAGTTCAAATGAGCTTCTGAGCTATAAGCGGTGTTGACTAATTATTATTGAAGTTGTCTCTGTCGTCGTTTATCAAAGGCAAATTAGGTATAACAAATGAAATTTATTGGTATTGTTCGAGTTGTTTTAAATGATTGCTGGTTGCTAGCAAGATTGGTTTTTAACTCGTTGGAAAATGAAAGAGCAATTGATGTTAAACAGCGTGGGGTATATGTTAAAGATGAGGATGCAGGCTTTATACCAAATTATAAAGTAATGAAGCAAGTGGCTCTTACTAAACGTTTGGGTAAATTTTACCGTGTTTTTATTTTTATTTCTCCAGTTTTAATTGTTCTGTTGTGGCCTTTCCATTGGTTTTTGGGGGTTCTAGGTGGTGCGTTCAAAAGAGATGTATTTTCTGGTGTGAAAAGATATATCGTGGTAACTCCTAGCCGAGGCGGAATGAGTTTAATAAACTCAGCCATTTGTTTTGATATAGATGCTCAGGATGCAGCTATAAGTGAGCAAGAGTTATCATGCTATAAATTGGGCCGTACAATAGGTCTTGTAGAGGTGTTTTTAAGTATTGTTACACATTTTTTATTTCTATATTTTATTTTCACCTCCTCCCGTGGCATACGGAAGGATATGATGCTGCATGCAAGAGATTCTTTTTCTCTCTGTATGTTGGCAAATAGTAAATCGCTTAGGCAAAGCACGGTGCTTACCGATGACCACTATCAGCGATGGAGCTATATTCTTTCGCATTTAATCTCTGATTTCCGTATCGTACAACATGGCTTTCTTGATATTGACCTCGTGCTTCCCAATCCTTATGGGAAAGTCAGTTTGCTGTATTTGCGGGATCACCGCTTTTTAGAAGATTTTCAAAAGTTTTATCAAGTATTGCTCTGGCGGTTATTTGTTGTAGAACAAGTATTTGTTAAAACTAATTTTCCGGAGAAGTCTATATTTCTTGCTTCATCATTTCCCGCGATAGACTCTGAAATTGAGCTGCTGACTATGTTGAAGGAGCGGTGTAGCATTCCAATATTTGTCAAATTTCATCCCGCGCACTTGTATGATGGCAGAAAAAAAAAGTTGGCTAATTTAGCTGATGGCGTATTTGAGGGAGAGGGTAATCCTGTATGCGGAGCATTCGTTAGTTACAACTCTTTCATGGAGTTTGATTATAGTAGTCACGGAGTAGCAACGGTTTCCATCGTTCGATCTGGTAGTGTAAACCGAGCATGTTCTGATTTATTAAACCATATCCAGGAAATAGATCTGGTGCTGGCTAAATAGAGTCGGTTGTTTTTATGGTGAAATGCTATGAGTCACAATAATTCTTATCAAATCTGTTCTAATTGTATTATGGACACTTCAGACCAACATATTCACTTTGATGAAAATGGCGTCTGTGAGTATTGCAATAATTTTAATACTACTATCAGACCAGTTTGGCATGATCATATGATGAACGGTCAAAAACTGATGGAGATGAGCAGGTCCATTAAGGAAGATGGAAAGGGAAGCGACTTCGACTGCATTATTGGTTTGAGTGGTGGCCTTGATAGCTCTTATGCGGCTTATATAGCCAAAGAGAAAATGGGTTTACGACCACTATTATTCCATGTCGATGCTGGTTGGAATACCGATCAGGCTGTTGGAAACATTGAACGACTCGTCGATGGCCTAGGACTAGATCTGTACACGGATGTTGTGAATTGGGAGTCGGTCAAGCGAATGCAAGTTGCATTTATGCGGGCGGGTATACCGGATCTTGATTTGGTTCAAGATGCAGCTTTTTTCTCCGGGTTATATAAGTTTGCTCGGAAATATAAGATAAAGCATATTATAACGGGATCAAATTTTTCAACAGAATGTTGCCGCGAGCCTGAGGACTGGGGTGGGTATCTTGGTATTGATAAAACATTATTTGGAAGTATCTGGCAGCAGTGTGGCGATGGCAAGCAGAATGATGAGTTTCCTCTGGTAGACATCATGATTTATAAAATTTTTTATCAGAAAATTTTAGGTATGAAAGTGCATCACCCTTTGAATTGTGTGTCCTATGTCAAGCGAGAAGCTGAAAATGAACTGGATCAGCATTTTGGTTGGAAACGATTTCAGCATAAGCACCATGAGTCGCGTTTTACACGTTTCTATGAAGATTATTGGCTCCCGCGACGGTTCGGTTTTGAAAAGCGCCGGGCACACTTTTCTAGCCTAATTATGACGGGCCAAATGACGAGGGATGAAGCTCTGGAACGCATCTCAAAGCCTGAGATGAGTGAACACTTTCTTACTCAGGAATTTGAATACGTTTCGCACAAGCTGGGGTTAACTGTAGAGGAACTGCAGAAGCTTTTTGAATTGCCTAAGAAATCTTATCGTGATTACAAAAATAAGCGTTGGTTAATTACTCTAGGGGCTAACGCTATGCGCATGCTTGGTCTGGAGAAAAGGTATTTCCGATGATCTACTTAGTTGATTATGGTGTTGGTAATATACAGGCATTTCTGAATTTATTTAAGCGCCTTGGAGTTCATGCGCGTCGCGCTGAAACTTCTGAAGTTCTAGAGGATGCCACGAGGCTGATTTTACCCGGTGTAGGTCATTTTGACCATGCCATGAAACGACTCAATGATTCAGGTATGCGCTCTAAGCTTGAAGAATTAGTTTTAGAAAAGAAAATACCAATTATTGGAATTTGTGTCGGCATGCAGATGCTAAGTGAAGGCTCAGATGAAGGTGAGATGCCGGGCTTGAACTGGATTCCTGGCAGAGTAAGGGCATTTGCAAGTCAGACTGAAAGTGCGGCACTGCCTATGCCTCACATGGGTTGGAATGAGTTAAAACCCACTACGGGTAGCAAATTGTTTGCTACCGGGTTTGAGGATGGGGCGCAATTTTATTTTTTGCATTCTTATTTTTTTGATGCTGCTGATAAAAAAGATGTTGTGGCTACCGCGAATTATGGTTTGGATTTTGATGCAGTTGTGTCGAGGGGTCATATTCATGGTGTTCAATGCCACCCTGAAAAAAGCCACCATTGGGGTGAACAACTTCTAAAAAACTTTGTGGAGCTGTAAAGTATGTTGCGTCCTCGAATCATACCCTGCTTGCTGGTGCATCAGGGAGGGTTGGTCAAAACTCAAGGGTTCAAAGAACCAAAGTATGTTGGTGACCCGATTAATGCTGTTAGGATATTCAATGAGAAGGAGGCCGATGAGCTTATGATTTTGGACATCGATGCAACCGTCAAAGGGGTGTATCCAGATTTTGGTTTAATCGCGAAGTTAGCCGCAGAATGCCGTATGCCTTTATGTTATGGTGGTGGGGTCACCAAGGCCGAAGAGGCATTGCGCATTGTCGATATGGGAGTGGAGAAGGTGGCTGTAAGTGCCGCAGCTATTGCGAACCCGTCGGTATTAACGGAAATAGCTGCTGCGGTGGGACGTCAGTCTGTTGTAGCGGTTCTTGATGTGCGTAAAAGGACTGGACTGTTCTCCAAAGGGTACGAAGTATGCACGCATAATGCAAAAACAAGTTACAAAGCGGATCCTGTTGAGTTGGCAAAGCAATTGCAGGAAGCAGGTGCTGGCGAAATTGTTATTAATTCAGTTGATCTAGATGGCCAAATGAAAGGCTATGATTTGGATTTGGCTGCCCAGTTCAAGAGCGCGTTAAATGTGCCTGTGACCTTTTTAGGTGGAGCAGGGTCTTTGGAACATTTAGGTAAATTGATTGAAAAAGTTGGTGTAGTTGGTGCAGCGGCGGGTAGTTTGTTTGTATTTAAGGGCAAATATCGCGCGGTTTTGATCAACTATCCAACTCCAGAACAAAAGCTTCAACTTTGTCGTGAAGCCTTAAAAATCTAGTGTTTTCGAAAGCCTTTTATGTTTAAAAATAAAGTGCTCCTCATTACAGGGGGAACAGGCTCTTTTGGCAATGCAGTTTTGCGTCGCTTTTTGGATTCGGACTTGCGTGAAATTCGAATCTTTAGTCGAGATGAGAAAAAGCAAGACGACATGCGGAAAAAGTACAATAGTACAAAGCTAAAATTTTATATTGGAGATGTCCGAGATTATCAGTCGGTTTTGAGCGCGGTACGTGGTGCCGACTTCATTTATCATGCGGCGGCACTAAAACAAGTCCCCTCGTGTGAATTCCATCCACTTGAGGCTGTCAAAACTAATGTGCTTGGGACAGAGAATGTACTAGAGGCAGCAATTAACTGCAATGTTAGTAGAGTTGTTGTGCTTAGCACTGATAAGGCGGTTTATCCAATTAATGCTATGGGTATTAGTAAGGCAATGATGGAAAAGGTTGCCGTGGCTAAGTCTCGAAGCAGTAATAGCACAATAATAAATGTCACCAGATATGGCAATGTCATGTGCTCGCGTGGTTCAGTGATACCCTTATTCGTCAATCAAATACGTGCTGGTCAACCTATTACAATCACTGATCCAAGCATGACTCGTTTTATGATGACGCTGGATGATGCCGTGGATCTAGTTTTGTTCGCTTTTAAAAACGGCCAACCTGGTGAAATTTTTGTTCAAAAGGCACCTGCGGCTACTATTGAGGTATTGGCTAGGGCGTTGACTGACATGCTTGGTATGCCGAGTCATCCTATAGATATTATAGGTACTCGCCATGGAGAGAAACTGTTTGAGGTATTATTAAGTCGCGAGGAAATGGTGGCTGCACAAGATTTAGGTAGATACTTCCGAGTGTTACCAGACTTGCGCGACTTGAATTATGGTAAGTTTGTTGAACAGGGTGAGGTTAAGATTTCTGAGTCTACTGAATACAACTCGCATAACACAAATCGTCTAGATGTACCCAGCATGCAAGAGCAGTTGAAGAGGCTGCGCTTCATGCAGTCCACCATGCATGGTGAGCAAGTTGAAGCCGAGGAGTAACTTATGGGTGAGATTAGTCGTCGCATTCTGGTCACCGGTGCGAATGGTTTTATTGGAAAAAACCTAACACTTCGGCTGAGAGAGCGAGATGGCAATACGGTTAGTACGTTTTTGCGTGGTGACGATAGTGACCGGTTAGCGGCCTTAGTTGCCCAGGCTGATGCTGTTATTCATTTGGCGGGTGAGAATCGTCCGGCTGATGAAGATAGTTTTGCTGAGGTAAATACGGGGCTGACTGTTGCAATTTGCCATGCGATAAAAAATGAGTACAAAAACAGTGGTCGGCATATTCCATTGCTACTGGCTTCTTCTATTCAGGCCGACCAAAATAATCCCTATGGTCGCAGTAAATTAGCAGCAGAAGAGGCAGTTGAATCTCTGTCCCTAGCTACTGGTAATCCTTGTGTAGTATATCGTTTGCCTGGAGTCTTTGGGAAGTGGTGCAAACCTAATTACAACTCGGTTGTTGCGACTTTTTGTCATAATATTGCGAGAGATTTGCCAATACAGATTAATAATCCAGAAACTTTTCTGCAGTTGGTGTATGTCGATGATGTTGTTAGCGCCTTACTAGCTTCTCTCGAAGCTCCGGTGCCAGGGCTAAAAAAAGAGAAGGTTGAGCCAGAGTATTCTATTAGTCTTGATACATTAGCTGAGCATATACTTGGTTTTAAAGAGTGCCGAACAACGCTGATGACCGATCGAGTGGGGCAAGGGCTGATTCGTGCGCTCTATGCCACTTATGTGAGTTTTTTGCCGAATGAGAGTTTTGCTTACGAGGTGTCTCGATACGTTGACCCGCGTGGTGTTTTTGTAGAAATGCTGAAGACGCCTGATTGTGGTCAATTTAGCTATTTTACGGCGCACCCAGGCATAACGCGTGGTGGCCATTATCATCATACTAAAAGTGAAAAATTTCTCGTAATCAAAGGAAATGCTTTGTTCCGTTTTAGACACTTGGTGACTGATGAGTTATTTGAACTCAAAACTAGTGGTATGGAAGCACAGATCGTAGATACAATTCCTGGTTGGTCGCATGATATTACGAATATTGGCACTGATGAGCTGGTGGTGATGCTTTGGGCAAATGAAAACTTTGATCGGGAAAAACCTGACACAGTGGCTCATAAGGTTAAGTAATGAAAAAATTAAAAGTAGTTTCGGTTGTTGGGACACGGCCTGAAATCATTCGATTGTCCCGAGTTTTGACAGCTTTAGATCTTTACTGCGATCATGTGCTTATTCATACGGGTCAAAACTATGATTACGAGTTGAATCAAGTTTTTTTTGATGATCTAGGGATTCGAAAACCTGACTTTTTTTTAGGTAGTGCCGAGGGTAGCACCAGCGCAGCCAACACGATTGGTAACCTTATTACCGCTGTTGATGGTGTGCTGGCTCAGGTGCAAGCTGAGGCGATGTTAGTTTTGGGCGATACAAATAGCTGCTTATCGGTAATTCCGGCGAAGAGGCGTAGAATGCCGATTTTCCACATGGAGGCTGGAAATCGCTGTTTTGATCAGCGTGTACCTGAGGAAACAAATCGCCGCATTGTCGATCATACTGCGGATATTAATCTCACCTATAGTACGCTTGCGCGGGACTATCTATTGCGAGAAGGCTTGCCTCCGGATCAGGTTATCAAAACTGGCAGTCCAATGTATGAAGTGCTCCATCATTATCTACCACAAATTAAGGCGTCTGATGTACTGAGTCGACTTGGCTTGCAGCCGGGTGGCTATTTTGTGGTCAGCTCGCATCGCGAAGAGAACATCGAATCGGATAGATCGTTTTCAAAGTTAGTGACTGTTCTGAATGCGCTAGCAGAAGACTATAGCCTGCCGGTGATTGTGTCTACACATCCACGTACTCAAAAAAGAGTGGATACGATGGATGTTAAGTTTCATTCATTAGTACGGCTTATGAAGCCCTTAGGCTTTCATGACTATGTAAATTTGCAAATGCAGGCAAAGGTTGTCTTGTCCGACAGTGGTACCATTAATGAGGAGTCATCCATTCTTAACTTCCCTGCACTTAACTTGCGCGAAGCGCATGAAAGGCCAGAGGGAATGGAGGAAGCCGCCGTTATGATGGTAGGCTTAGAAGTAGAACGGGTTCGTCAAGGACTGGCGATTTTACAGAATCAGCTTCGTGGTGAGGATCGTAGCCTGCGTCTTGTTGCTGACTACAGCATGCCTAATGTGAGTGAAAAGGTGGTACGCATTATTCACAGCTACACTGACTACGTGAACAGAGTAGTGTGGAAAAAGTACTGAGGATTGATTGATGAAGATTGCGCTTATCGCGGATACCTTTCCACCTCTTCGTAATTCTGGAGCAGTGCAGTTAAGGGATCTGTCGCGCGAGTTTGTACGTCAAGGTCATGCTTTGACGGTTCTCTTGCCATGTTCAGATCAGACGGCGCCTTGGTTGTTAGAGGAGCTTAATGGTGTGCAGGTATTGCGTTTGCGAGCTCCCAAGACTAAAGATATTAGTTATGTCCGACGAACCTTAGGTGAGTTGGCCATGCCTTTCGCCATGCTGCGGCAGTTGCGCAAAAGTCCCTTAGCTCGTGAGTCTTGGGAAGGGGTAGTGTGGTATGCGCCATCTATTTTCCATGCTCCGCTTGTTAGTGCTCTGAAGAAGTCAACTAAATGTAAAGGCTACCTTATCATTCGTGATATCTTTCCTGAATGGGCGGTAGATATGGGGTTGATGGGACGTGGGTTGCTCTATCGTTTCTTTAACGCTGTTGCCCGTTATCAGTATTCGATAGCAGATGTCATTGGAGTGCAAACACCTGGCAATAGAATGTATTTTGAGCAATGGCAAACACGACCTGGGCGTCAATTGGAGGTTCTGCAAAATTGGCTAGACAAGCCCGCAGATGTTCGTTGTTCGATTCAAATTTGTGAAACAGCTCTGGCGGGTAGAAAAGTTTTAGTGTACGCCGGCAATATGGGTGTAGCTCAAGGTATGGACATTTTGTTGGAGCTGGCAGATAAGCTGCGTAATCGGCAGGATATTGGTTTTTTATTTGTTGGTCGTGGAAGTGATGCAGGCCGGCTGAAGCAAACTGCTTTTGCAATGGGGCTAGAAAATGTTCTTTTCTTTGACGAAATCCATCCGGATGAAATACCTGACTTGTATGCTCAATGTAGCGCTGGTATTGTTGCATTAGATAGGCGCCATAAATCACATAATATTCCTGGTAAGTTTTTGACCTATATGCAGAATGGTCTACCTGTGTTGGCTAATGTGAACTCTGGTAATGACATTGCTCATTTGATCCGTGAGGAACAGGTTGGACAAGTTTGTGAAAGCAATCAAGTAGATGAGTTACTGCAGTTGACTGGCAAGTTAATGTCTCAGATTGAAGTTGATTCAACTCTTTCAGATCGCTGTAATCGACTTTTTCTACGTGATTTTTCTGTTGAACGGGCTGTGCAGCAGATAGTTGAGGCGCTATCTGATCGATAGGTTTAACGTTAGTTTTTTGAGCCTGATGAGCACTTTTCTATTTTTGGTTCACCTATCTGTCTAGAACATGAAACTATAACGGTTAATTGTGCGATTTCTTTGCATTCTTTCGTGGAATATAGACGAGGCATATTAATGCTAATAATCCTATTGTTGGCTACATTTCTTTCTTTGGCTGTTGGTATGTGTTTGATTCATTTTTCTCATTTGCATGGGGAGTTTACTGCAGATCATGATCTAAGTGGAGTACAGAAATTTCATGCGAGACCGGTGCCTCGCATAGGAGGAGTACCAATTGCGGTAGGATTGACGGGGGGGTGTGTTCTGCTGGCATGGTTACAAAATGATACAACAGGATTGTTGCTATTGTTTGTAGCATTGCCTGCTTTTGCGGCAGGGATAGTTGAGGATGTGACAAAAAAGGTCGGGCCATTACCGCGCTTGCTCGCTACTTTTATAGCGGCAGTCTTGGGATATTTCATGTTGAATGCTGGATTGCAGCGTCTAGATATTTCTTTGTTAGATGGTTTGCTCTCGAAGTTTTGGCTGCTGTCCTTGCTTTTAACCGTTATAGCAGTTGGTGGTGTGGCACATGCAGTAAATATAATAGATGGGTATAATGGCTTGTCTGGAGTGGTATCTGTTTTTATTTTTCTGGCTATGGCATATGTTGCGTTCAAGGTTCAAGATTTAGCCTTGATGGGTGTCTGTTTCGCTATGATAGGGGCGATTGCTGGATTCCTATTTTGGAACTTTCCTCGAGGCTTAATCTTTGCTGGTGATGGCGGGGCTTATTTGGTCGGTTTCATGATTGCAGAGGTGTCTGTATTGCTTGTGGCCCGCCATTCACAAATTTCTCCCTGGTTTCCATTGCTATGTGTAATTTATCCAGTCTTCGAAACATTATTTTCCATTTATCGCAGAAAGTTTTTACAAGGGCGTCGGATTGGTTCTCCGGATGCATTACACCTTCATCAATTGGTTTATATGCGTTTGGTCCGCTGGATGGTAGGAAGTCGTGACGCTGATCACAAGACAATGCGTAATAGTCTAACCTCTCCTTATCTATGGGCACTATCATCAGTATCCGTTGTGCCGGCCATGTTGTTTTGGGATAATACAAAGATATTAATGTGTTTCGTCTTCGTTTTCATGTTAACTTATGTGAACCTGTACCGAATGATTATACGCTTCCGTACGCCTCGTTGGTTGATGCTACGTAAGTCAGCACATCGTTGATCTCTGGACGTGCATTGATCCGACGATCACTATGCCAATTAACGTAAGCAGCGTGCCTCTTCCCGTCTAGGTTGATGACTTAAGGGCACCTCGACAAACCTAGACGAGCCCACCTGCTGTTAAAATTACGCTGTCCTGAACCTTGCCGAGCTTGAGCCCGATGAAACAGGGCAACGCCATCAAGAACGACCTGTTCGCCGCCGATCATCACCGCCAGAAGATCGACCGGCTGGGCGATCCGCTCTCCGAGATCGAGCAGCACATCGACTTTGCTGCTTTAGCTGCTGAGATCGACCGGGGGCACCGAGACCGGTCTGCCCACAGGGCGGTCGGCCGCCGTTTCCGATTGAAACGATGGTGCGGATTCTGGTGCTCAAGCGGCTTTACAACCTGTCCGACGAGCAGATGGAGTATCAACTGCTCGACTGTATAAGTTACCAGCGTTTCTGCGGTCTGAACCACGCCGTTAATATCCCTGACCGCACCACGATTTGGACCTTCGAGAACCGGATCGGCGAGACCGGCGCTAATGCGCTGTTCGACGGTGTGTCGACCCAGTTGCTCAAGCATGGCTATATCGCACGAGGCGGTCAGATTATTGACGCGACGCTGGTGCCGACGCCGAAGCAGCACAACAGTCGCGGCGAGAAAGAACTGCTTGATCAGGGCGCGACGCCGGCCGGTTAGAAACCGGACAAGCGGCGCCAGAAGGGCCAGGAGGCAAGCTGGACCAAGTGACCTGCTCCCCCTAAACAGGGCCATCCGAAACTTAGTAAAGTTCGTTTTACACAGGGGGAACGAACTTGAAGAAGCGTTTCACGGAAGAGCAAATCATTGGATTTTTGAAGCAGGCCGAGGCTGGCGTTCCGGTGAAGGAATTGTGCCGCCAGCATGGCTTTAGTGATGCTTCGTTCTACAACTGGCGAGCCAAGTTCGGTGGCATGGATGTCTCTGACGCCAAGCGGTTGAAGGAGCTAGAGACTGAGAACGCCAGACTGAAGCGCTTACTGGCCGAGGCGATTCTTGATGCCGAAGCACTCAAAGTGGCCCTCGGCGTAAAGCGTTAACCCCGCAGCAGAAGCGTGAGGCGGTGCAGCGAATGCGCGAGATGACCTCTATCTCGGAGCGACGGGCCTGCCGGCTGGTGGGGGGGCACGCAGCGTCCATGCCTATCAGGCAAAGACGTCGGACCACAATACGCTCTTGAAGGACCGGTTGATTGAGTTGGTCCACGAGAGACGCCGCTTTGGGTATCGCCGCCTGCACATTCTCCTGCGCCGAGATGGTGTCAGAGTTAACCACAAGCGGGTCTACAGGCTATATCGTAAAGCCGGTTTGATGGTGAAACACAGGAGGCGGTGCCATGGTGTAGCCGTTGAGCGAGAGCCGCTGGAGCGCCCTGGGAAACCGAATGCGGTATGGTCGATGGACTTTGTCTCCGATGCGCTAGCCAACGGGCGTCGCATCAAGGTGCTCACCATCATGGATGATTTCAGTAAGGAATGTATCGACCTGGTTGCTGATTACGGAATCTCCGGACATTACGTCGTGCGGGTGTTGGAACAGGCCGCTCGATTTCGGGGCTATCCAGCGGCAATCCGTACCGACCAGGGACCGGAATTCACCGGCAACGCGCTGGATCAATGGGCCAGTGTCAGAGGAATCACGCTGAAGCTGACCCAGCCGGGCAAACCCACGCAGAATGCGTATATCGAAAGTTTCAACGGGCGCTTACGCGATGAATGCCTGAATGAGCACTGGTTCATGAGTCTCTCGCATGTTCGGGTCGAGCTTGCCGTGTGGCGGAAGGATTACAACGAAGCACGACCACACAGCTCGCTGAACTATCAAACGCCAGCCGCATTTGCGGCGGGCTTCCGCACGGGGGAGCAAGCGGAGCTGGAGCAAAAGCAGGAATTTTTAACCGACTTTACTAAGTAGGCCTTGACCCTAATCCGGGGGGCAGGTCACAAGAGGCACAGCAATTCCTAGTTTGGCTACAAGCTGTCGGTGAACATCGACAATAAATACAAACTGATCCGCAAGTTCGCGACCGACACCGCCAGCACGCACGACAGCCAGCATTTCGACAACGTCTTCGATACCGGCAACACAAGCCGGGACATTTACGCCGACCGCGGCTACCCGTCTGAAGCGCGTGAAGCTCAGCTTGCATAGGACGGATTCCGGAACCAGATTCAGCGGCGGGGGTACACCAACAAGCCGCTGTCCGACTGCCAGCAGCGACGTAACCAGCGCATTGCCAAGGTGCGTGCCCGTGTCGAGCATGTATTCGCCGTGATCGAGCAGATGGGTGGCAAGTTAGTCCGCACGATTGGCCAAGCGTGTGCGAACTTCGGGCAGACGATGATGGCGACCTGCTACAACCTGAAGCGATTGGTATTTCTCCGCAAGGCGGGAATCCAAGCCTTCTGATGCTCGAACTCGCCTGAATCGCCGGGTTTGAGCGGAGAACCGAGCGAAAAATCGCGTGACGCGCCCCGAAAAACGGCAGTTCATCTGGGAAGTTGCGCCGAATGTGGTCGCGGCAATCATGTTGTGGCCGGGTTCACTGAAGATCTCGGGTTATTCGAGGCGCCCTAATGGTTTGCGAGAAGAGGCTAGCCAGCCGTCCGTGGGTACAGATGGTCATCACAAAATTAGCGAGATGAACTCTTGAAATCGCGCCCGCTCGTCCCTATCATTAGCACTCGTAGCAGGTGAGTGCTAACGCCCGCCTCAACTCAAACAGGTTTCAACTCTCAACAGCCACTGTAATAGGAGAGATCCATGGCAATTCGTCCTTTGCACGACCGTGTTGTTATCAAGCGCCTCGAGGCTGAAGAAAAAACCGCTTCCGGCATCGTTCTGCCGGGCGCAGCCGCAGAGAAGCCGGACATGGGCCAGGTGTTGGCCGTAGGCAACGGCAAGATCTTGGACAACGGCGAGCGTCGCTCGCTGGAGCTGAAAGTTGGCGACAAGGTCATCTTCGGCAAGTACTCCGGTCAGACTGTCAAGGTTGACGGCGATGAAGTCCTCGTAATGCGCGAGGAAGATGTAATGGGCATCGTTGAGTAATCCGACCCGCATCTGAACTTCCCTTACTCAGAATTCTGGAGATTTAAGAATGGCTGCTAAAGACGTAAAGTTTGGTGATTCCGCTCGCGCCAAGATGGTAACCGGCGTCAACATCCTGGCTGATGCCGTTAAAGTGACTCTGGGCCCGAAAGGCCGTAACGTGGTGCTGGACCGCTCCTTCGGCGCTCCGACGATCACCAAGGACGGCGTATCCGTCGCCAAGGAAATCGAGCTGAAAGACAAGTTCGAGAACATGGGCGCGCAGATGGTGAAAGAAGTCGCTTCCAAGACTTCCGACGTTGCCGGCGACGGCACCACCACCGCCACCGTGCTGGCTCAAGCCATCGTGCTGGAAGGCATGAAGTACGTTGCCGCCGGCATGAACCCGATGGATCTGAAGCGCGGCATCGACAAAGCCGTTGCCTCGCTGGTGGGCGAAATCGCCAAGATTGCCAAGCCGTGCGCCACCACTAAGGAAATCGCTCAGGTTGGCTCCATCTCCGCCAACTCCGATTCCGACATTGGCGACATCATCGCCAATGCCATGGAAAAAGTGGGCAAGGAAGGCGTGATCACTGTTGAAGACGGCAAGAGCCTGAACAACGAGCTGGACGTGGTTGAAGGCATGCAGTTCGACCGCGGCTACCTGTCCCCGTACTTCATCAACAACCAGGACAAGCAGATTGCCGCTCTGGACAATCCCTTCATCCTGTTGTTCGACAAGAAGATCTCCAATATCCGCGACCTGCTGCCGGTTCTGGAGCAAGTGGCCAAATCCGGCCGTCCGCTGCTGATCATCGCTGAAGATGTGGAAGGCGAAGCGCTGGCCACTCTGGTGGTCAACACCATCCGTGGCATCCTGAAAGTGGTAGCCGTTAAAGCCCCGGGCTTTGGCGATCGTCGCAAAGCCATGCTGCAGGATATCGCTTTCCTGACCGGCGGCACCGTGATTGCCGAAGAAGTGGGCCTGACCCTGGAAAAAGCTTCGCTGGAAATGCTGGGCCAAGCCAAGCGCGTTGAAGTGGGCAAGGAAAACACCACCATCATCGACGGCGCCGGCCAGGCTACTGAGATTCAGACGCGCGTGGGCGAGATCCGCAAGCAGATGGAAGAAGCCACTTCCGATTACGATCGCGAGAAACTGCAAGAACGCGTGGCCAAGCTGGCCGGGGGCGTTGCTGTGATCAAGGTTGGCGCTGCCACCGAAGTGGAAATGAAAGAGAAGAAGGCCCGCGTTGAAGACGCGTTGCATGCTACCCGCGCCGCTGTGGAAGAAGGCGTTGTGGCTGGTGGCGGCGTTGCTCTGCTGCGTGCCCGCTCCACTCTGGACAGCTTGAAGACCGACAACGCCGATCAAGACGCCGGTGTTAAGATCGTGCTGAAAGCCATCGAAGCGCCGCTGCGCCAGATCGTCAAGAACGCCGGTGAAGAGCCGTCGGTTGTGGTGAATAAGGTGCTGGAAGGCAAAGGCAACTTTGGTTACAACGCGGCTAGCGGCGAGTACGGCGATATGCTGGAAATGGGCGTGCTGGATCCGGCCAAGGTGACCCGATCCGCTTTGCAGCACGCTGCTTCCGTTGCTGGCCTGATGCTGACCACCGACTGCATGATCGCTGAACTGCCGGAAGACAAGCCGGCGGCTGGCATGCCGGATATGGGCGGCATGGGCGGTATGGGCGGCATGATGTAAGCTGACGCCTCATCGGCTTTGAACAACCCCGCTACGGCGGGGTTTTTCTTTTGTGGCCTTAAAATGAGTTGGCTTCTGGCAAAATAAAGCTGGGGCATATATTAAATTAAGGAGTGCGCGATGGAATTGAAGGCGTTGCTGAGTAGTCTGGACACGATGTTGGAGCCGTGGCGGTTCAAGGACTACGCCCCCAACGGGCTGCAGGTGGAAGGCCGGCCCACGGTGTGCAAGTTGGTGACTGGGGTGACGGCCTCCCAGGCCTTGATTGATGAGGCGGCGTTGCGTGGAGCGGACGCCGTGTTGGTGCACCACGGTTATTTCTGGAAGGGAGAGGACGCCCGGATTTGCGGTATGAAGCGCCAACGGGTCAAGGCATTGCTGGAGCATGATTTGAGCTTGTTGGCTTACCACCTGCCTTTGGATGCTCACCTGGAGTTGGGCAATAACGCGATGCTGGGCAAGGTGCTGGATTTGGACGCTCTGGGGCAGGGGGGCGAGCAGGGCTTGCTATGGCATGGATCATGGCGGCGTGGAGGCCGCGCGGTGGATTTTCGCGAGCACGTTTCCGCTCGCCTAGGGCGCGAGGCCTTGCTCTTGGGCAGGGCGGACAAGCCGATTTCGCGCGTGGCCTGGTGTACCGGCGGCGCGCAGAGCTTCTTCGCCGAAGCCATCGATCTGGGGGTGGATGCTTTCATCACCGGAGAAGCGTCAGAGCAAAATCATCATATGGCAATGGAGTGTGATGTGGCTTTCATCGCCGCGGGGCATCACGCCACGGAGCGTTTTGGCATCAAGGCTTTGGGCGAGCGCATGGCTCAGCTTCATGGCATAAGTGTTGAATTTGTAGACATTTCCAACCCGGTTTAAGAGGCTAAGCGGGGCTTCGGCCAATTTATTTGCATAGAAGCTTCAAGTCCCTACTCGGAATCGGGTAAAATCAGGCAGTTTTGGGCTCGGTTTCCACGTTTGAGGATGACTGTAATGAGTGAACAACAAGTCGATGCGGGGCGCCGTCGCTTTCTGACGGTTGCAACCAGCGCTGTTGGTGGTGTGGCGGCGGCCGGAGTGGCTACGCCGTTTCTGATGAGTTTCTTCCCGTCCGAGAGGGCAAAGGCCGCCGGCGCTCCCGTCGAGGTGGATATCGGCAAGATCGAGCCGGGCCAGAAGATCAACGTTGAGTGGCGCGGCAAGCCGGTATGGGTGCTGAACCGCACGCCGGAGCAATTGAAAAACCTGCCGAAGCTGGACGAGAAGCTGGTGGATCCGAAGTCCGAGATGGATCAACAGCCGGCCTATTGCCAGAACGAGCATCGCTCGATCAAACCAGAGTTGCTGATTGCCGTCGGCATCTGCACGCATTTGGGCTGTTCGCCGACCCACCGTCCGGATATCGCGCCCGCCGATTTGGGCCCGGACTGGCTGGGTGGTTTCTACTGCCCCTGTCATGGTTCCAAGTTCGATTTGGCCGCGCGCGTTTACAAAGGCGTGCCGGCGCCGAAGAACCTGGAAATTCCGCCGCACAAATATCTGTCCGACACCCGCCTGCTGATTGGCGAAGACAAATAAGCTGAGGGGGCTACATGACTAAAGGACAAAAGCTGCTCAACTGGGTAGACGAGCGTTTTCCGCTATCGTCGATGCTCAAGGAGCACGTTACCGAGTATTACGCGCCGAAGAACTTCAACTTTTGGTACTTCTTCGGTTCGCTGGCCATGCTGGTACTGGTGATTCAGATTGTCACCGGCATCTTCCTGACCATGAACTACAAACCGGACGGCACCTTGAATGGAGCCGGCATCCCGGTTGCCTTTGCTTCGGTCGAATACATCATGCGCGATGTGGCCGGAGGCTGGATCATCCGCTACATGCACTCCACCGGCGCATCGATGTTCTTCGTGGTGGTGTATCTGCACATGTTCCGCGGCCTGATCTACGGTTCCTACAAGCAGCCGCGCGAACTGGTGTGGGTGTTCGGCACGCTGATCTTTCTGTGCCTGATGGCCGAGGCCTTCATGGGCTATCTGTTGCCTTGGGGCCAGATGTCGTTCTGGGGCGCGCAGGTGATCGTCAACCTGTTCGGTTCCATTCCGGTGATCGGTCCCGACTTGTCGGTGTGGATCCGCGGCGACTACGTGGTGTCCGACGCTACGTTGAACCGCTTCTTCGCGCTGCACGTGATCGCGGTGCCGCTGGTGCTGTTGGCCTTGGTGGTAGCTCACCTGATCGCCTTGCATGAAGTAGGCTCCAACAACCCGGACGGCGTTGAGATCAAGAAACTGAAGGACGATAAGGGCATTCCGCTGGACGGCATCCCCTTCCACCCGTACTACACCGTTAAGGATGTGCTGGGCGTGGTGGTGTTCCTGATCGTATTCTCGGCCATTGTCTTCTTCATGCCGGAAATGGGCGGTTACTTCCTGGAGCATCCCAACTTCGACCAGGCCGACCCGCTGAAGACCCCACCGCATATCGCGCCGGTATGGTACTTCACCCCGTTCTACGCCATCTTGCGCGCCATCCCGTCCTTCCTGGGTACCCAGGTATGGGGTGTATTGGCGATGGGCGCGGCCGTGGTGCTGATCGCCTTCCTGCCGTGGCTGGATCGCTCGCCGATTAAGTCCATCCGCTACCGCGGTCCCAAGTTCAAGTTCATGCTGGTCCTGTTCATCGTGTCCTTCATCGGTCTTGGCATTCTGGGCGCCTTGCCGTCCACCAATGCCCGTACCGTGATCGCGCAGGTGCTCTCGTTCGTCTACTTCGCCTTCTTCCTGGGGATGCCGTTCTATACCAAGAACGATGTGGGCAGCATTCCGGTGCCGACGCGGGTGACCGATACCAACGCCCAGCGCCAAATCCGGTTTGCGGTGCTAGTGGTGGTGACCATAGTGGCCGCCGCCGTATTCGCCATGAACGTGTAAAAAGGGGAGAGGACTCATGAAAAGCAAAATCCGCCACCTGATCGCGGCCATGGCGCTGGCGTTGCCGTTCAGCGCCACGGCGTTGGCTGCAGGCGAAGGGGCCAAGCTGCCCAAGGCGCCTATCAATATCCAAGATACGGAAAGCCTGCAACGCGGCGCGCAGATCTTCACCAACTACTGCCTGTCTTGCCACTCGGCCAGCGCGATGCGCTACAACCGCCTGACCGATATCGGCCTGACCGAAGAGCAGATCAAGGCGAACCTGCTGCCGGAAGGGGTCAAGATTGGCGATCAGATGAACATCGCGATGAACAAGAAGGATGCTCAAGCCTGGTTCGGCGCCACGCCGCCGGACTTGTCGCTGATCGCGCGTTCTCGCGGCGCCGACTATCTGTACGGCTATCTGCGCGGCTTCTATCGCGATCCGAGCCGGCCTACCGGCTGGAACAACGCGGTGTTCGACAAGGTGGGCATGCCTCACATCTTCTGGGAATGGCAAGGCGAGCAGGTGCTGAAAACCGAGAAGAACGCGGAAGGCCATGAGGAGCACAAGCTGGAGCTGATCAAGGCCGGTACTCTGACCAAGCTGGAAAACGGCAAGGCCAACACCGTGGAGTTCGACAAGCGGATGGCGGACCTGACCAACTTCCTGGTCTATGTCGGCGAACCGGCGCAAGTGAAGCGTCAGCAGATCGGCTATGTTGTATTGATGTTCCTGTCGTTGTTGCTGTTGCCGCTGGCGTATTTCTTGAAGAAAGAGTACTGGCGCGACGTGCATTAAGCGAGTTTTTCAGCTTTGATCAAGGCGGAGAAATCCGCCTTTTTTATTTTCAAATCATGGGCTTATGATGCAGTGCTGGAAATGGGGTGGGGGAAAGTGCTAGAATGCCCAGCTGAATCAACCCATTGTTAGTTAAGGATTTCCTCCTGCCATGATGACTCTTTACTCCGGAATTACCTGCCCGTTCAGCCAGCGTTGTCGCATCGTGCTTTTTGAAAAGGGAATGGATTTCGAAATCATTGATGTGGACATCCATAACAAGCCGGAAGATCTGGCAGTGATGAACCCCTACAATGAGGTGCCGGTATTGGTCGAGCGCGATTTGATCCTGCACGAATCCAATATCATCAACGAGTACATCGACGAACGCTTCCCGCACCCGCAGCTGATGCCGGCGGACCCGGTGATGCGCGCGCGCGCCCGTTTGTTCCTCTACCGTTTTGAAAACGAGCTGTTCATCCACGTCAAGGCGCTGGAAGCCGGTGCCACCGGCAAGGAAGCGAACAAGGCTCGCGAGGCCATCCGTGACGGTTTGACTACGATCGCGCCGATTTTCGCCAAGCAGAAGTTCATGTTGGGCGATGATTTCTCCATGATCGACGTGGCGATTGCGCCGCTGATGTGGCGTTTGGAGCATTACAATATTGATCTGGGCAAAAACTCCGCGCCCATCCTGAAGTACGCCGAGCGTATTTTCCAGCGCCAGTCCTTCATTGACTCGCTGACGCCGTCCGAAAAGGCTATGCGCAAATAAGGATTGCCAATGAGCTCCAGCACCAAGCCCTACATGATCCGAGCGCTGCACGAGTGGTGCGGCGACAACGGTTTCACGCCCTATGTGGTGGTATGGGTCAACGAGCGCGCCGATGTGCCGCACGAGTACGTGAAAAATAACGAAATCGTGTTGAATATCGGTCTTTCGGCCACCAAGAACCTGCGTATCGACAATGACTGGTTGTCGTTTTCCGCTCGCTTCGGCGGCGTTTCCCGCGACATCTGGGTGCCGATTGGCAATGTGATGTCGATTTTTGCACGGGAAACCGGTGAAGGCATGGGTTTCGAAGTCGAGTTGGGAGAGGCTGAAGCCGCCGCGCCGGCACTGAAACCGGTGGTGGCCGACGACGAAGCCAAGCCAGCGGACAGTCCGGCGGAGCCTGAGGCTCCGATCAAGCCGACCGGGCGTCCTAGCCTGCGCATCGTCAAATAGCGGTTTCAATGCCGTAAGCGAAAGCCGGTCCGTATAGGGCCGGCTTTTTCACGGGCGTCTTAGAACCTGTTTACGATCTGCTGCGCGTCAGCGATACGGCGTTGAAAACACTTTCGAAATGCTCATGTACCGCAAGGACATTCCGCTCCCTTAGCTGTTTTCGCCTTGTCTTGCCTTAGCTCGCGAGATCGTAAACACGTTCTTAGCTCGTGAAATCGTAAACACGTTCTTGTAAAAAAAGGGCGCCAGCGGCGCCCCAAGTCCCTTACCACAACAAGAAAATTTGGGTTTACTCGACGCGCTCCCCGTGCAGGATCACGTCCAGCCCTTCGCGTTCTTCGTCTTCCGCGACGCGCAGTCCAATCGCTACATCGATCAGTTTTAGCAGGATGAAGGTGATGATGGCGCAATAGGCCGCGGTGACGCCCACGCCGAGCGCTTGAGCGGCTAGGCTGCCTTCCGCGCCGCCGATTTCTTTGACGGCGAAGACTCCAGTGAGCAATGCGCCCAGGATGCCGCCGATGCCATGCACGCCAAAGGCGTCCAGGGAGTCGTCATAACCCAGCATGTGCTTGAGTCCGGTGGCGCCCCAGAAGCACACCACGCCGGCCGCCAGGCCGATGATCAGCGCGCCTTTGACGTCGACGAAGCCGGCCGCAGGCGTGATGGCGACCAAACCGGCGACCGCGCCCGAGGCAATGCCCAGCACCGAAGGCTTTTTCTTGGTGAGCCATTCGGCAAACATCCAGGCCAGCGCGGCGGCGGCGGTGGCAAGCTGGGTAGTGACCATGGCCATGCCGGCGCGGCCGTCCGCCGCAGCGGCAGAGCCGGCGTTGAAGCCGAACCAGCCCACCCACAGCATCGATGCCCCCACCAGGGTCAGCACCAGGTTATGGGGGGGCATCGCTTCCTTGCCGAAACCCACGCGCTTGCCCAGCACCAAGGCGGTTACCAAGCCGGCGATACCGGCGTTGATATGCACTACGGTTCCGCCGGCGAAGTCCAGCACGCCCTTGTCGGCCATCCAGCCACCCGGAGCCCAGACCCAATGGGCCACTGGCACGTAGACCAGCAAGGACCACAGGGCCATAAAGACCAACATCGCGGAAAACTTCATTCGCTCGGCGAAGGCCCCGGTGATCAGCGCGGGGGTGATGATGGCGAAAGTCATCTGAAAGGTCATGAATACCGATTCCGGTATGGTGCCGGCCAGCGGATGTACTGCCAATTTGCCGGCATCTTTCAGGTAAACCATGCCGTCCAGCATCACGCGGCTCAAGTCGCCGAGATAAGGCGTGCCGACGGTGAAGGCCAGGCTGTAGCCGATGACCGCCCAGAGCACCGTGATCAGCGCGGTGATGGCGAAACTTTGCATCAGCGTCGCCAATACGTTTTTCTTGCGCACCATGCCGCCATAGAACAGGGCCAGGCCGGGAATCGTCATGAACAGCACCAAGGCAGTGGAGATCAGCATCCAGGCGGTGTCGCCGGCGCTGATGCTCTTGGCGTCGGCAATCGCGGGGCCGGCCGGCGCGGCGGCGAACGCCAGCGGAGCCATTAGACCCAGGCCGGCGAGCTGAATGGTTGCGAGCAGTTTTTTCATTGTCGTTTCCCCTAAGTCTCTATTGCGGTTCAGACCGCGTCGGCGCCGGTTTCGCCGGTGCGGATGCGCACCACTTGTTCCAGGTCGTAGACGAAGATCTTGCCGTCGCCGATCTTGCCGGTGCGGGCGGATTTTTCGATGGCCTCCACGACCTGGTCGAGCAAAGCGTCGTCGATAGCGATCTCCAGTTTGACCTTGGGCAGGAAGTCCACCACGTATTCGGCCCCGCGGTAGAGTTCGGTATGCCCCTTCTGGCGACCGAAGCCTTTGACTTCGGTGACGGTGATGCCTTGCACGCCGATGGCGGACAAGGTTTCTCGGACTTCGTCCAGCTTGAAGGGCTTGATGATGGCAGAAACGAGTTTCATGACTGCTCCTTGGGTCTGATGATCCGGTGTCTTGAGTTGAGGGCTGCTATCGCGTCAATACGCATGAATCGTGCCAGGCCGGATTGGCGCAAAAGAAAACGCTAAGATCATGTTGCAACGCAAAAAAGGTCTGTACTGGCCTTTTTGGCACTTTCCCGGTGCATGCGGCGTTGGGGCTCCGCACTGATTTGGTGCCGTTAGGGCGCGGAGTTGGGAGAGGCGCTCGTCAATGGGGACGCGCTGGCGAGTGATGGGCTTGGCTTTTTGCTACACTCTGCTCTGTTATCACTTACTCACTCAAGGAGCCGCGTCATGTTGAGCCAAAAGCTGTTCGAGGAAATCGGCAACAAGATCAGCGAAACGATTGCCGCCAGCCCGGCCAAGGACATCGAGAAAAACGTCAAAGCGATGATGGCCTCCACCTTCAGCAAAATGGATCTGGTGACGCGCGAGGAGTTCGACGTGCAGCAGGAAGTGTTGGTGCGGACTCGGGAGAAGCTGGCTCAACTGGAGCAGAAGCTAGCGCGCTTAGAGGCGCAGGTGTTCCCGGAGGAAGCGCGAGCCACGGTAGAAGCCCAATCAGAACTCGGCCACTCCTGAGCGACATGGCGCTGGCCGTGGTCGCAAGTCGGGCGCTGGCCGGAGTGGACGCGCCTGAGGTTGCGGTGGAAGTGCATTTGGCCAACGGCTTGCCCGCTTTCACCATTGTCGGCTTGCCGGACCTTGAGGTGAAGGAAAGTCGGGAGCGGGTCCGCGCGGCGATTTTGACCTCTGGTTTTGAGTTCCCGGCCCGGCGCATCACCGTCAATTTGGCCCCGGCCGATCTTCCCAAAGACTCCGGCCGTTTTGATTTGCCCATCGCCATTGGCATTCTTGTTGCCAGCGGACAGGTGCGCTGTCCCCAGTTGGCGGAATATGAAATCGCCGGAGAGCTGGCGTTGACCGGTGCCCTGCGGCCGGTGCGCGGTGCTTTGGCGATGGCGTGCAAGACGAGGGAAGCGGGGCGCGCCTTCATCTTGCCGGTAGCCAGCGCCAAGGAGGCCGCCGTGCTTGAAGGAATGCCCTTGTATGGCGTGAGCACCCTGGTTGAGGCCTGTGCCTTTCTCAACGGTCTTTCCGCGCTGGAACCGTATAGGCAAGAGGGCGGCTCGTCCCGATCGCTTCCGGATTACCTTGATCTGTTGGATATCAAAGGCCAGTCCTTGGCGCGTCATGCGCTGGAAGTGGCCGCGGCCGGACGGCACAGCCTCTTGTTGATCGGACCGCCAGGCACCGGCAAATCCATGTTGGCAGCCCGCCTGCCCGGTATCTTGCCCGGTATGCCGGATGAAGAGGCGCTGGAAAGCGCCGCCGTGCGTTCTTTGGGGACCGATGGCTTCGCTCTGGACGATTGGGGCGTACGGCCGTTCCGTTCCCCGCACCATACCGCGTCCGCGGTTGCGTTGGTGGGCGGCGGCAGCGATCCCCGGCCTGGGGAAATCAGCTTGGCGCATCATGGCGTCTTGTTTCTGGACGAATTGCCGGAGTTTGATCGCAAAGTGCTGGAAGTCTTGCGCGAGCCGCTGGAGGCCGGGGTGATCCACATCTCGCGCGCAGCACGCCAAGCCAGTTTTCCCGCCCGATTTCAGCTGATTGCGGCAATGAATCCCTGTCCGTGTGGCTATCTTGGGCATTTCAGCGGAAAATGCCGGTGCACGCCCGAGCAAGTGGGGCGCTATCGAGGTAAAATATCCGGCCCCTTATTGGATCGCATCGATTTGCATGTTGAAGTGCAGTCCTTGCCTGCCGACGAGCTGGTGGATGGGGTCGCCGGCGAGCCGAGCGCTTTGGTGCGTGAACGGGTAGAGTCGGCGTATCGTCGACAATTGGCGAGGCAGGGAAAGGCGAATGCCGGCTTGAGCGGGACTGAATTGGAGGCGCTTGGCGATTTTCACGCCGAGGGGCTGGCATTATTGCGGCAAGTTTTGGACAAGATCGGCTTGTCGGCGCGCAGTTATCATCGGATACTTCGAGTTTCCAGAACCATTGCCGATTTACAAGGTCAGGCTATGGTCATGCGGGAGCATGTGTTGCAGGCAATTCAATTACGACGCGCTGCAATGCCTAATGGCTAACAATAAATAAAGAATTGATCAATCCAGATAGTTTTTTGAACTATTTGATTAGTTAAAAGCGTAAGTGCTGCATGGCAAATCGAGATTTAAAAAATTCCTCCCGTAGTTCCCGCGGCCGCTCATCCAGCTCCAGAAGCGGAGGCGGCGGCATGGTGGCGGGCATCGTCATCGGCCTGATTGTCGGGGTTGCCGTCGCGGTAGGCCTCGCCATGTATCTGAATAAGTCCTCTACGCCGTTCAGCAACTTGGAAAAGTTGGATCGCAAAGCGGCCAGCGCTTCCGCGCCGCCAACGGAGTTGCTGGCGCCGGGCACCCGCATTGCGGACGCCGCTTCGGAAACCGCCACTGCGCCGGCCCCGGTGAGCAAGCCGGCTCAGCCGCCATCCGCTCCACCGCCGATGCCGGCGGAAACTCCGGCCAAGCCGACCTCGGCCGCACCGGCGGCCAAGGAGGCCGGCAAGGACGAGCAACGCTTTGATTTCTACAAGATCTTGCCTGGCCAGGTGGATGCGGTGCCAGGCAAGAACGGCAAGGCGGCGGAACCTTCTGCTCAGCAGGCGGCCAAAAAGGTCTACTTGCAGCTGGGTTCTTTCCAGAATCAGGACGAGGCGGACAACCTCAAGGCCAAGCTGGCTTTGTTGGGCGTAGAGGCCAAAATCCAGTCGGTAACTGTGCCGGAAAAGGGACTGGTGCATCGGGTTAGGGTGGGGCCGTATAGCCGCCAGGACGAGGTGGATCGGGTGAAGGCTCAGTTGAAGCAGGATGGCATTGGCGCGACAGTCGTCAAGGCGGAATAAACTCTTCCTCTATTAGGGAATCGATAATGAAAAAGTGGTTATTGCTTTCGTTGATGCTGTTCAGCGGCCTGGCAAACGCGGCGATTGAGCTGGGCAAGGATTACACCATGCTGGCGACGCCGCAGCCGGTGGCGGATCCGAAAAAGGTAGAGGTGATCGAGTTCTTCTCCTATCACTGCATTCACTGCCTGGAGCTTGAGCCGGCGATGAGCGCTTGGGAAAAGAGCAAGCCCGCCGACGTGGCTTTCTCCAAAGAGCAGATCGTGTGGCAAAAGTCGATGGAAGGCTTCGTGCGCATGTTCTCCGCCTTCAAGACCTCCGGCGCCTACGACAAACTGCACCGCCCGGCTTTCGAGGCTGTGGTGAAGTCGCGCGTCAACCTGTCTGACGAGGGGGTGTTCGCCAATTGGCTCAAGCAGCAGAAGGGCGTTGACGCCGCCAAGGTGATGCAGGCGTACAAATCCTTCGGCGTGAACGCGCAGGTGGCCAAGGCGGCCAAGATGACTCGCGATTATGCGATTCAGGGTACCCCGACGGTGATCGTCAACGGTAAATACGTAGTGACGCCGGTGGCGCCGGAGCGCATGGTGCAGGTGATTAACGAGCTGGTGGCTAAAGCCCGAGCCGAGAAAAAATAAGAATCGAGCAAGACGCTTGGTGAAGAAGGCAGCCCCGGGGCTGCCTTTTGCGCATATTAAACCTTGATGGGGGATGGGTGGACATGGATTTGATGCTGTTGGCTAAGGCTTTATTGCTGGGCATCGTCGAAGGGGTGACGGAGTTTTTTCCGATTTCCAGCACCGGACACTTGATTGTGGTGGGGGACCTGATCGGTTTTCAAAACAATGCTGACGTGTTTGAGGTGGTGATTCAGCTGGGGGCAATCCTGGCGGTGGTTTGGGAATACCGTCAGCGTTTTCTGGGCGTGGCGCAGGGCGCTTTGCAGCGGGATGCGCAGTCGTTGCGCTTCATCGGCAACTTGCTGGTGGCCTTCCTGCCGGCGGCGGTCATCGGTTTCTTCGCGATCAAGGCGATCAAACACTATTTGTTCAACCCGCTGACGGTGGCGCTGGCCTTGATAGTGGGCGGCGTCATCATTCTGCTGGTTGAGCGCAGACAGCGCGTGCCGCGGGTGAGCAGCGTGGACGCGATGAGCTGGCAAGACGCGTTGAAAGTGGGGGTCGCTCAGGTGTTCGCGATGGTGCCTGGCACATCGCGCTCCGGTTCCACCATTATCGGCGGTATGTTGTTTGGCCTGGACCGCAAAGTAGCCACCGAGTTTTCCTTTTTCCTGGCGGTGCCTACCATGTTCGCGGCCACGTTCTACGACGTGTACAAGCATTGGCACCAGTTCACCGCCGCGGATGTGCCGGTGATAGGCGTTGGCTTCATCGCGGCCTTCATCAGCGCTTTCTTCGCGGTGCGTGGTTTGATCCGCTATGTGTCCAGCCACAACTTCAATGCGTTCGCCTGGTATCGCATCGTATTCGGCCTGGTGATTTTGGCTACATGGCAGCTGGGTTGGGTGGATTGGAGCATCTGAATTGGCTCAAGATAGAAATATCTTGACAGCCAAGAGCGGCTTGTATAATATGCAACCTCTCTGACGCGGGGTGGAGCAGTCTGGTAGCTCGTCGGGCTCATAACCCGAAGGTCGTAGGTTCAAATCCTGCCCCCGCAACCAAATTCAAAAACCCAGCTTTCTTTGTGAAAGCTGGGTTTTTTGTTTTCCCGGCGGCCTGTCTGATTAATGGCCGCTGAATAAAAAAACCGCCGGGTAACGGCGGTTTTTTTATTGCTCGCGCAGGCGTGATTAAATGCGCTTGGCCAGTTCCGAGGCCTTGCCGATATAGCTGGCCGGGGTCAGTTCCAGCAGGCGAGCTTTTTCCGCTTCGGGCAATTCCAGGTTCTTGATGAAGGCGTGCAGGGTTTCACGGGTAATGCCGCCCTTGCCGCGCGTCAATTCCTTCAGCTGCTCGTAGGGGTTGGGTACGCCGTGGCGACGCATCACGGTTTGCACCGGCTCCGCCAGCAGCTCCCAGCTGTTGTCCAGCTCGGATGCGATTGCCTGCGGGTTTATTTCCAGCTTGTTCAAGCCCTTCAGGCAGGCTTTGAGGCCCAGAATGGTGTAGCCGAAGCCCACGCCCATATTGCGCAGCACGGTGGAGTCGGTCAGGTCGCGCTGCCAGCGCGATACCGGCAGCTTTTCCGCCAAGTGGCCCAGGATGGCGTTGGCCATGCCCAGGTTGCCCTCGGCGTTTTCGAAGTCGATCGGGTTGACCTTGTGCGGCATGGTGGAGCTACCGACTTCGTCCTTCTTCACCTTCTGCTTGAAATAGCCCAGCGAGATATAGCCCCAGATGTCGCGGTTCAGGTCGATCAGGATGGTGTTGACGCGCGTCAGAACCTGATACAGCTCGGCCATATAGTCATGCGGTTCGATCTGGATGGTGTAGGGGTTGAAGGTCAGACCCAGGCCGGTGACGAAGCGGCCGCAGAAGCTTTCCCAGTCGATATTGGGGTAAGCGACCAGATGGGCGTTGTAATTGCCTACCGCGCCATTGATCTTGCCCAGGATTTCCTGGTGTACCAGTTGCTCGCGTTGGCGTTTCAGGCGGTACACCGTATTGGCCAATTCCTTGCCCATGGTGGACGGCGTCGCCGGCTGGCCGTGGGTGCGGCACATCATCGCGGTGTCGGCCAGTTCGTGCGCCAGTTTTTGCAGTTTGTGGATGACTTCGTCGATCGTGGGCAGCACCACGGTGTTGCGCGCGGTTTTCAGCATCAGCGCGTGCGACAGGTTGTTGATGTCTTCGGAGGTGCAGGCGAAGTGGATGAACTCGCTGGCCGCCATCACTTCCGGGTTGCCGGACAGGCGTTCCTTCAGCCAGTATTCGATGGCCTTCACGTCGTGATTGGTGCGCGCCTCGATGGCTTTGACCTCTTCGCCGTGCTGCACGTTGAAGTTGGCGATCACGTCGTCGATTTCACGGATGGTGGCCTCCGAGAAGGAAGGCACTTCCTCGATGCCTGGCTCGGCGGCCAGCATCTTCAGCCATTCCAGCTCCACTTTAATGCGGAACTTCATCAGGCCGTACTCGGAAAACAGATTGCGCAAGGCCTCGACTTGGCCGGCGTAGCGGCCATCCAGGGGGCTTAGGGCGGTCAGCGTGGTCAGGTTCATGCTGGGTAGTTCCAAACGTGGGTTGCCGGTGTTCTGGCGGGTTGCGGTACAAAATCGCTCATTGCTCAACGCAGGCGTCGCGCGAGCGCCGCGGCCAACTCCTCCGCGGCTTGCGGCCGAAAGCGGAAAAACAGCTCCGGTTCGATCATTTCCAATTCCATGACCGCCAGGCGGCCATGGTTGTCGCGAATCACGTCGACGCGCGCGTACAGCACGTCGAAAGGCACTGCTCGTACGGCGGCCTCTGCGAAGGCGATCTCTTGCGCGTCGGCCTGGTGCGGGTGAACCTGGCCGCCGTGGTCGTCCTGCACGCGGAAGTCGCCGGACTTCGGCGTTTTGCGGATGGCGTGGCTGAAATGGCCGTCGATGACGATCAGGGACAGCTCCCCCTGGCTCAGCACGCTGTGTTGCATGGGTTGCAGCAACATGGCTTCTTGTTGGATCAGTTCGGCGTACGCGCATTCCAGCATTTCCGCGTTGGCCGGGACGACGCGATATGTGTGCCGGGCGGCGCCGGAGACGGCCGGCTTCAAGATGGCGTCGTTCCAGCCTCGCTCCGCCAGCAGTTGGCGCAGTGTTTGCGGCGCGCCTTTCTCAATGTAGCGGGTGTCCACCGTATGAACAGCATTTTGTTGCAGTTCGGACAGGTAATGTTTGTCCAGATTCCAGCGAATCAGTCCAATCTCGTTGAATAGCCGTGTTTGACCGGCCGCGCGCGCCAGCCAGTCGGAAAACGCGGGCAGGCGCTCGAAGTAATCCCAAGTGGTGCGGAACAGCGCGCAGCGCGCGCCGGCCCAGTCCATGTCAGGGTCGTCCCAGGCCAGGCGGCGGGCGCGCAAGCCCTGGCGCTGTAGCGCTGCCAGGACCAAGCCGTCCTCATGATGAACCTGGCGGCGATACCAGTCGCTGTCGTCAGGCGGCAGCAGGCGCGAATCGGTCAGAACGACAACATCGAGCGACATCGAAATCCTTTTACATCAAGAAAAACGGGTGCTAGGCACCCGTTTCAGCTTACATGCCGGGCATCATGCCCTTCATGCCGCGAAGCATTTTCATCATGCCTCCCTTGGAGGAGAACTGCTTCATCATTTTCTGCGTCTGCTCGAACTGGTTCAGCAGTTTGTTGACTTCCTGCACCGTCACGCCGGCGCCGGCGGCGATGCGTCGCTTGCGGCTGGCCTTGAGCAATTCCGGTTTGTGGCGTTCCTGCGGCGTCATTGAATTGATGATGCCTTCGATGCGGCGCATGGCTTTCTCCGCCTCCGCGCCCTGCACGCCTTTGGCCATTTGGCCCAGTTGCCCGGGCATTTTCTCCAGCAGGTTGCTCATGCCGCCCATTTTTTTCATCTGCTGCATCTGGGCCTTGAAGTCCTCGAGGTCGAAACCCTTGCCGGATTTCAACTTCTTGGCCATGGCGGCGGCTTCGTCCTGATCGATGCCTTTTTGCACCTCCTCGATCAGCGACAGCACATCGCCCATGCCCAGAATGCGGCTGGCGATCCGGTCCGGGTGGAAGGGTTCCAGGCCAGACACCTTTTCGCCGACGCCGATGAATTTGATCGGCTTGCCGGTGATGTGGCGGACCGACAGCGCGGCGCCGCCTCGGGAGTCGCCGTCCATCTTGGTGAGGATGACGCCGGTCAGCGGCAGCGCTTCATTGAAAGCCTGGGCGGTGTTGACGGCGTCTTGGCCCTGCATCGCATCGACGACGAACAGGGTTTCCACCGGATTCAGCGCGGCATGCAGCGCTTTGATCTCGGCCATCATCGCCTCGTCGATGGCCAAACGGCCGGCGGTGTCCACCATCAGGACATCGAAGAAGTGACGCTTGGCGTGATCCACTGCGGCGCGGGCGATGTCGACGGGATTCTGGTCGCCGGAGGAGGGAAACCATTCGACTTCGACCTGTTGGGCCAGCAGTTTCAATTGTTCGATCGCGGCGGGACGGTAGATGTCGGCGGAGACGACCAGTACTTTTTTCTTCTGGGTCTCTTTCAACAGCTTGGCGAGTTTGCCCACTGTGGTGGTCTTGCCGGCGCCCTGCAGGCCGGCCATCAGCACAATGGCGGGGGGCACGGCCGCCAGATTGAGGGCGTCGTTCTTCTCGCCCATTAATTTGGTCAATTCCTCATTGACCACGCCCACCAGGGCCTGGCCCGGAGTCAGGCTGCCGGCCACGTCCTGGCCAAGGGCACGTTCCTTGACCTGGGAGATAAAGGTTTTGACCACGGGCAGGGCGACGTCGGCCTCCAGCAGGGCCATGCGCACTTCGCGCATCGCGTCCTGGATATTGGTCTCGGTCAAGCGCGCATTGCCGCGCAGATTTTTCATCACGCCGGACAGGCGGCTGGTCAGGTTGTCTAGCATGGTGCGTCCTTACTTCTGCCAACGGCTTGCCGGTTGGTGTAGACTCTCAAACCATTGATTTTACCACGAGCCGCCGGGCAGCACCCGGTTTTGATAAAACACTCGCCATGACCAGCTTCCTGCTCGTACTTTCTATTGCGCTGATCCTCTCTTACGGGGTCTTTACCTGGCATTACTTCGCCAACTGGCGCGGCCTGGCTTGCTGGCCGCGCAAGCCGCGGCTGGAGCACAGCCTATTGGGCGTGTTGCTGCTGCTACAGGCGATAGCCGTGCTGTTGCCGCTGACTCAGGGGGCTTTGCTGTCTCTTGGCGTTGGCCGCGCGCTGTCGGTAATGGTATGGATCATGATGCTGATTTATTGGACCTGCAGTTTTTTCTATCGCGTGGAAGGTTTGCAGCTGTTCATGATGCCGCTGGCGATGGCTGCGCTGGGTTTCGCTCTGCTGTTTCCAGGCCAACACGTGGTCCAGGACCTGAGCAATCCGGCTTTTGTACTGCATATCCTGGTGTCCTTGTTTGCCTATAGCCTGTTCGCCATCGGCGCCCTGATCGCCATTTTGATGCTGTTTTTGGAAAAGGCTCTGCACGATAAACGGGCGTCTCCGCTGCTTAGGCAATTGCCGCCTTTGCTTTCCCTGGAAAAAATGATGTTCCAAGTGATTGGCGTCGGCTTTTTGTTGTTGACGGTTTCTTTGTTGACCGGGGTGGTGTTTTCCGAGGAAGTGCTGGGGCACGCCGCGGCGCTGACGCACAAGACCGTTTTCGCCGTGTTGTCCTGGCTGCTGTTCGGCGGCTTGTTGATCGGCCGCAAGTTGCAAGGCTGGCGCGGTCGGGTGGCGATTCGCTGGACTTTGGCTGGTTTCCTGTCCTTGGCGCTGGCTTACATTGGCAGCAAGGTCGTCATAGAATTGATCCTGCAACGCGGTTGAGGTTGCTCAGTCCTGTCTCACAAGGAGATCAATGATGAAAAAATTGTTAGCCCTGTTTGCCGCCCTGATGCTGATTTGCGGTACGGCTTTTGCCGCCGTCAACATCAATACCGCTAACCAGCAGGAGCTGGAGGCGCTGAACGGCATCGGCCCGGTCAAGGCCAAAGCCATCGTGGAATACCGCGCCAAGAACGGGCCGTTCAAGAGTGTCGACGACCTGAAGAGTGTCAGTGGAATCGGCGACAAGACCTTGGAAAAGCTGCGTAGCGAGATCTCTGTCAGCGGAGCGTCCAGCGCCGCCCCGAAAGCGGCGGCCAAGCCCGCTGCCGCCGCCAAACCTGCTGCGACGGCTGCCAAGCCGGTGGCCGGTGCCAAGAAAGAAGCCTCCAAGCCGGCGGCCAAGAAAAAGCCTTGATGCTTGCCAGGTAACGGTTTGCTGGAAACAACGCCCGCGGATGCGGGCGTTTTTCATTGCTTGCCGAACAGGGCCAGAGCCAGCTGCCGTTGCTCGGCGTGGTCGACGATGGGGAGCGGATAGTCGCGGCCCAGCTCGAAGCCTTCCGGCAGCGCCTTGGCTTGCCAGGGAGCGTGAATCGCCTGATCGTTTAGTGCCGCCAGCTCCGGTACGTAGCGGCGGATGAAGCGGCCGTCCGGGTCGAATTTCTGCGATTGAGTCACTGGGTTGAAGATGCGGAAATAGGGCTGTGCGTCGCAGCCGGTGGAGGCGGCCCATTGCCAGCCGCCGTTGTTCGACGCCAGATCGAAATCCAGCAGTTTCTCCGCGAAATAGCGTTCTCCCAGACGCCAGTCAATCAGCAGATCCTTGACCAGAAAGCTGGCGGCGATCATGCGCAGCCGGTTGTGCATATAGCCGGTTTGGTTCAGTTGTCGCATGGCCGCATCAATCAGCGGATAACCGCTTAGTCCTTTCTGCCAGCTTTCCAACCAGTCCGGGCGATTGGGAAAGGGCAGGTCGCGGTATTGCGGCTTGAAGCTGTGAGTGGAGGCATCCGGAAAGTGCCACAGCAGTTGCTGATAAAACTCTCGCCAGATCAACTCCTTCAGCCAGCACATAGCGCCCTCGCCGCCGTCGAAGCAGGCGAATTGCACCAATTGGCGAATCGAGAGGGTGCCGAAACGCAAGTGGGTGGAGAGGTAGGACACGCCCTTTACGCCGGGATAGTCTCTTTGTTGATGGTAGCGTTGGATGCGTTGCTGACAAAAATCGGCAAACAGTTCTTTTGCGCCGGACGCGCCCGGCGCCAGTAAGCAAGGCTCGGTCTGGGCAAATCCTAATTCTGCCAGGCTGGGTATGGCCGGCGTTCCCGCTGGCGGGCGCAGCCGGCCGGTCAGCGGCGGCACGGTCAGCGCTTGGCTGTGCTGTGGGCTCAGCCTTTTGAGCCAGGCATTGCAATATGGGGTAAACACGGTGAATGGTTTGCCGCTGGCCGTGAGCAGTTCGTCCCGGGCGAAAATGACCTGGTCCTTGTAGGCGTGGAAGGTCTTGCCCATCGTCGCCAAGGCTTGAGCGACCTGCGTGTCTCGCTGGCGCGCATAGGGCTCGTAATCCTCGTTCGCGTAAACGGCGTCGGCGCCTAGCTGAGCCGCTAGCCTGGGGATGATGTCTGGCGCCGGTCCGGTTTCGCACCACAGCTCGCCGCCCGCCGCGCGTAGGGTGTTCTGAATTTCCCGCAGGGATTGCCAGATGAAGCCGAGGCGCCGATCGGTGGGGGAGAGCGTGTCTAGAATATTGCTGTCGAAGACAAAGACGCATTGAACTGGGAGGCCCGAGGCCAGCGCTTGCTGCAAGGCGTGATTGTCTTCCAGACGCAAATCGCGCCTGAGCCAGTAAAGTGCAGCCTTGCTCGTAGGTAGATTCGCTGTGGTTTGATTGTCTGACAATGAATGGTCCATTTTTATGCCTATGAGCTTGTTGCTTTTTTGCACTAAATTACTGCTTGTGTTGCGTAACTGCATCTAAATGGCGGTGGTACTTAGCTGTTGAGTTCATGTAAAACAATGGCTTGTGATGCTTGTGTTGTTTTTTTGAGTGCTTTTTTGTCGAAAGTACATGCTGTTTTTGTTTTTTCGCAACGTCAGTCTTATATTGAGGCTAGCGATCACCGAAGCATATCGGTGGCACATAAATGTCCGGGTTCTCTGGCTTTAGAACAGCGAAATCAACAGGACAACATCAACTGACTTGAAAGGAACTGCAATGAACAAGACGCATATCGCTCTTGCAATCGCCGCCCTGATGCCGGCCGCCGCCGCGATGGCCGACGTCACCGTTTACGGTGAAATCCGTGGTGGTTACGAGTACAACAAGTCTTACAGCTCCACGATCAACCTCGATGCCAACGGCAAGCTGCAAGGCGGCTCCGAGATCAATGACTGGACTTCGCGCATCGGTTTCAAGGGCAACGAAGATCTGGGCAATGGTCTGAAGGCGATCTGGCAAGTGGAAAGCCGCGTGCATATCGATGGCACTAAAGGTACTGCTAACGAGCCGAGCTCTGATGGCTTTGCTACTCGTGACAGTTTCATCGGTTTGGCTGGCGACAGCTGGGGTAAGATTCGCTTGGGCAAACTGTCCAATTACGCCAACGATATGATGGAGCAGGTTGACCCTGGTTACTATAGCAGCCAGAGCGTTGGCGGCCTGGGGATGTTTACCCGCCTGGATGATCGTGTGACTAATGCGGTCCGTTATGATAGCCCGAATTGGAATGGTTTCAGTTTTGCCTTGTTGTACGGCACCGATGAAACCCGCAAGGTTGTTAGCGGCTCCACTACCAATAACCAGACTTGGAACCTGGGCCTGAGTTATGAGAACTCCGGTTTCTTCGGTAAGTACAACTACCAGAATTGGAATGATGCCAGCAAGCTTGCTAGCGCCAAAGACTGGCACCGTCTTGAGGCCGGCTATATGGCCAACAACCTCTACGCCGCTTTGGGCTATCAGCAGATTCAGGGTTATGGTTTTGGCACCTTCTATAACGGGTCGCTGAGTTCCAGTTATAACACTGCGGCATTGGCAACTGGCGCGACCCAAGCTCAGATTGATGGGGCTAAGCTGAAAACCAAAGAACTCGCTTTGACTCTTGGTTACACCTTTGGTGCCTTCACTCCGTACTTCTCCTATGTCAAAGGTTACGATGCCAGCTTGAACGGCAATACCATCGACAAGTCCGGTTACGATCAGTTTGTTTTGGCTCTGGACTATGCGTTGTCCAAGCGGACCGAGGTTTACACTTCTTACGGTCATGTGAAGTGGAAAGACGGCGCTTTGGACAAGGAAAACTCCTTCGGCCTGGGCCTGGTGCACCGCTTCTAAGCACATTTGAGTTTGAGTTTGAAAGGACTGCTTCGGCAGTCCTTTTTGTTTTTGCGCGGATGCTTGGCGTAATCCGGCTGCGCCGGGATTTAAGTCAAAGCAGCCCCCGCATTTTGCATATAATGTTGTAACGGTAGTGCGGCTGTCTTCAAGGTGGCGAGCTCTGACGCAGGAGCGCCGCGCGGTGTCGTCTAATCTGTTCACTGGTGAGTTGCAAGCGTATGGAAGCTTCGGCTGGCATTTCCGGCTTGGGTCGGGCCTTGGTGCAAAACAATATGCTGTTGCAGCAGGATGCGGATGCGATCCTGCGTCAGTCTCAGGCATCGCATATCAGCTTTGTCGAGCAACTGATTCAGAGCAAGAAGATGACGGCGCAGGATGTGGCGATGTTCGCGTCCAAGACCTTTGGCTATCCCTTGTTGGACATGTCGGCCATCGATCTTGATCAGTTGCCCAAGGGCGTGGTGGATGACGAGCTGATCGCCAGCCGGCGCTTGCTGCCCCTGCTCAAGCGAGGCAACAAGCTGTATGTCGGCACCTCCGACCCCACCCAGACTTCGGCCTATCACGCCATCACCTTCAAGACCGGGATGACGGTGGAGGTGGTGGTGGTGGAGGACGATAAGCTGGGCAAGATGCTCGGCAAGTATAGCGAGGACGCCACCGCCGCGATCAAGGCCCTGGAGAACGAGGATTTTGGTGATCTGGAATTCGCCGATCCGGATGCGCCGACCGATACCGGCCCACAGCCGGATGTCGACGATGCGCCGGTGGTCAAGTTCATCCATAAGGTGCTGTTGGACGCGATCAATGGCGGCGCGTCCGATATCCATTTCGAGCCCTATGAGAAGTTTTACCGCATTCGCTATCGGGTGGACGGGGTGTTGAAGGAGATTTCACAGCCGCCCCTGGTATTGAAGGAAAAGATCGCCTCCCGGATCAAAGTGATTTCCAAGCTGGATATTTCGGAGAAGCGAGTGCCACAGGATGGCCGGATGAAGCTGGTCATCTCCAAGGTGCGGGCGATCGACTTCCGGGTCAGCACCTTGCCCACCTTGTACGGTGAGAAGATCGTGATGCGTATCCTGGACTCGTCGGCGGCGAATCTGGATATCGAACAGCTGGGTTTCGAGCCGGAGCAGAAGCGCTTGTTGCTGGAGGCGATCGGTCGCCCCTACGGGATGGTGCTGGTGACCGGGCCTACCGGTAGCGGTAAAACGGTATCGTTGTATACCTGTCTTAATTTGTTGAATAAGCCGGACATTAATATCGCCACGGCGGAGGACCCGGTGGAAATCAACTTGCCGGGCATTAACCAGGTCAATGTCAATGAGCGCGCCGGGCTAACTTTCGCCTCGGCCTTGAAGGCTTTTTTGCGGCAGGATCCGGATGTGATCATGGTGGGCGAGATCCGGGACTTCGAAACGGCTGACATTGCGATCAAGGCGGCGCAAACCGGCCATATGGTGTTTTCCACCCTGCATACCAATAATGCGCCAGCGACATTGACCCGGATGTTGAATATGGGGGTGGCGCCGTTCAATATAGCTAGTTCAGTGCTGCTGATCATGGCGCAGCGCTTGGCGCGCCGTCTGTGCGCGCATTGCAAGAAGCCGGCGGACATTCCCGAAGAGGCGCTGCTGCGAGCGGGTTTCAAGAAAGAGGAGTTGGACGGCAGTTGGAAGCCCTATGCGCCGGTGGGCTGCGAGGAGTGCCGCAATACCGGCTATCGCGGCCGTTCCGGCATTTACGAAGTGATGCCGATTACCGATGCGATGACGCGTTTGATCATGCAGAACGGCACCGCCATCGATATCGCCGACTTGGCGCGCAAGGAGGGCATGGTGGACTTGCGCCATGCCGGTTTGCTGAAGGTGAAGGCGGGGTTGACGTCGTTGACGGAGATTGAGGCGGTGACTAACGAGTAAGAATCTGTTCAATGTCTGCTGCGCTTCAGCAGGATTGTTTAGATAAGGGCGTTGAAACCGACTTCAGAATGCTTATGTAATGTATGGACACCCAGCTTCTTAAGCCGTTTGCGCTCTTGCTCGCGAGACTTTGAACAGGTTCTAAGAGCGGTTTTTCACCTCCGGCAGCCGCCGGAACGCTGACTTAACGGCTTGGAATAAGAAAGAGGCCATGGAATGGCAGTCACGGTAGCAAAAAAAGCGACGCCGGGCTTTGTCTGGGAATGGGAAGGCAAAGACAGGGCGGGCAAGGCGATACGCGGGGAGTTGCGAGCGGAGTCCGAGGTGGTGGCCAAGACTCAACTGCGGCGCCAGGGCATTAATGTCGTCAAGATCAAGCGCCGGCGCGCTGGTTTTGGCAAGCGCATCACCGAGCGGGACATCACCTTGTTCACCCGGCAACTGGCGACCATGATGCGCGCCGGCGTGCCCTTGTTGCAGGCTTTCGATATCGCGGCCAAGGGCCACAACAACCCCGCCGTGACCAAGATGCTGCTGGAGGTGCGAGCCGACGTTGAAACCGGCTTGTCGCTGGCGGAATCCTTCCGCAAACGTCCCTTGTACTTCGACAAGCTGTTCTGCAACATTATCGCCGCGGGCGAAACCGGCGGCGTGCTGGACTCCTTGCTGGACAAATTGGCCACTTACAAGGAAAAGGTGATGGCGATCAAGGGCAAGATCAAGTCGGCCCTGATCTATCCGTCTGCCATTGTCGGCACCGCCTTCATCATTACCGCCGTGATCATGATCTACGTGATTCCGGCGTTCAAGGATTTGTTCTCCAGTTTCGGCGCCAATTTGCCGGCACCGACGCTGTTTGTGATCTGGCTGTCGGATGGCTTCGTCCATTACTGGTGGCTGATTTTCGGGGTGATTTTTGGCAGTCTGTTCGGCTTTCTCTACGCCTTCAAGCGCACGCCTAAGCTGCAAGAGCGGATGGATCGCATCCTGCTGCGTCTGCCGGTGATCGGCGATATCATCCGCAAGGCCACCATTGCGCGCTGGGCGCGCACCTTGTCCACCTTGTTCGCCGCCGGGGTGCCGTTGGTGGAAGCGCTGGATTCGGTGGGCGGCGCCTCTGGCAACCAGGTGTATGCGGATGCCACCAAGCGGATTCAGAACGATGTCAGCACCGGTTCCAGCCTCAACTATTCGATGCAGCGCACCGACTTGTTCCCTAATATGGTGCTGCAGATGACCTCGATTGGGGAGGAGTCCGGTTCGCTGGACCAGATGTTGGACAAGGTGGCGGATTTTTACGAAGAAGAAGTCGACAATGCGGTTGCCGCGCTCTCCAGTTTGCTGGAGCCGGCCATTATGGTGATTCTGGGGATCTTGATCGGCGGTTTGATCATTGCGATGTATATGCCGATTTTCAAAATGGGGCAGGTGGTTGGATGATTGAGGAGTGGCGCTGGATCGCCGGTTCGTACCCGCTGGCTTTCGCCGGCGCAGCGCTGGCGTTGGGCTTGTTGCTTGGCAGCTTTTTGAATGTGATCATCCATCGCTTGCCGAAGATGTTGGAAGCCGAGTGGCGACGCAATTGCGTTGATTGCCTGCAGTTGGAGGAGGGCGAGGCGTCCGAGCCCTACAATTTAATGCGGCCGGGCTCGCACTGCCCGCAATGCCGGGCCGCGGTGCGTCCGTGGCAGAATATCCCCGTGCTGAGCTTTGTGTTGCTGCGCGGACGCTGTGGCAGCTGCCGGACCAAGATCCCTTGGCGCTATCCGGTGGTGGAGCTGTCGACCGGGGCGTTGTTCGCCTTCCTCGCCTGGCGCTTCGGCTGGTCGGAACAGCTGCCGGCCTATATGGTTTTGACCGCGGTGCTGTTGGCCCTGACTTTTATCGACGCGGATACGCAGCTGCTGCCGGACAACCTGACTTTGCCCTTGTTGTGGGGAGGCTTGTTGTTCAATTTGCTGACCGGCACCGTGCCGCTGGCCGATGCGGTGATAGGCGCGATGGCTGGCTATCTGAGTCTGTGGTTGCTGTTTCACGGCTTCAAGCTGGCCACTGGCAAGGAAGGAATGGGCTATGGCGACTTCAAGCTGCTGGCGGCTTTGGGCGCGTGGTTGGGATGGACTTTGCTGCCTTTGGTGATCTTGTTGTCTTCACTGGTGGGCGCGGCGGTGGGCGTGGTCTTGATTTTGCTGGCCAAGCATGGCCGTGGTCAGCCCTTGCCGTTTGGCCCTTATCTTGCGGCCGCTGGTTGGATCGCTTTGATATGGGGGCAGGACATCGTGAATTGGTATTTGCATGCCTATTAAAGTCGTGGGCTTGACCGGCGGCATTGGCTCCGGCAAAAGCGCGGCGGCCGATCGTTTCGCCGAATTGGGCGTGCCGGTGATCGACACCGACGCCATTGCTCACGAGTTGACCGGCCCGTGCGGCGCGGCGATGCCGGCCTTGGAGGCGGAGTTCGGCGCGGGGGCGGTGCGAGCCGACGGGGCTTTGGATCGAGGCTGGATGCGCGAACGGGTGTTCGCCGACGCAGGCAGCCGGCAGCGGCTTGAGAGCGTGTTGCATCCGCTGATCCGGCGGCAGAGCGAGGCCAGGGTGGCCGCTGCGCGCGGGCCGTATTGCGTGTTGGTGGTGCCCTTGTTGTTCGAAACCGGGCATTATCTGCCGATGCTGGCGCGCACCTTGCTGGTGGATTGCGAAGAGTCGGTGCAACTGGAGCGGGTGATGCGGCGCAACGGCATGGACGAAAAGGCCGTGCGCGCGATCATGGCGGCGCAATGTTCGCGAGCGCAGCGACGTGAACGCGCCGACGATATAATTTGTAATAATGACAGCTTGGCTGCATTGAGGCTTCAAGTCGACGCCAAACACGATTATTATCTTGCCAGCCTAGCCGATAGATCATAACCGGGCTCTCGCGAGCCAAGCAGAAGGGCCGATGCGCCGTGATCAGTTTTGAGTTTCCCGTCACCGAGCGAACCCGCATCCTGCTCCGCCTGGAGCATCTTTACGCACGTCTTGGGTATTTCATCGGCAAGGACCATCCGTATGATCATCATGCGGCCCTGCTGGTGTTGTTCGAGCTGATGGAAACCGCCTCGCGCGCGGACTTGAAGGCGGATCTGCTGCAGGAGCTGGAGCGGCAGAAACAGATGCTGGAAGCGCTGCGCGAGAATCCGCAGGTGGCGGAGGAAACCCTGGAGGGCGTGCTGGAGGACATCGAGCACGCGTCCAGCCGTCTGCTGGCGCTGACCGGCAAGTTCGGCCAACACTTGCGTGAAAACGAATGGCTGATGGCGATCAAGCAGCGCGCCGGCATTCCCGGCGGCACCTGCCAGTTCGATTTGCCGTCTTATCACCAGTGGCAGCAGAAGTCGGCTGAAGTGCGGCGCCAGGATATCAAACGCTGGGCGTCGCCGCTGATGCCCACAGCCGAGGCGGCGGGCATTCTGTTGACCCTGTTGCGCGACAGCGGCAAGACCCACCATTACGTGGCGCGCCGCGGCGTGTTCCAGCAGATGTCCGGCGGCAAGGTGGTGCAACTGATCCGCGTGGCCTACGACGGCGGCCTGGAACTGTTGCCCGAGCTGTCCGCCAATAAATACGCGCTCAATATCCGCTTCGTCAGCGCGGTGACCGGGGAATCCCGGCCGCGGCAGACTGAGCAGGATGTCGAGTTTCACCTGACCAATTGCAAGTTCTGACCGACGTGCGCCGGTCTTTGCCCCGTTTTGAGAAGCCATGTCTGATTCTGTTCGTGTTGTTGCCTGCCCCACTTGTCGCGTCCCGGTGCGCTGGGAGCCGCAAAGCCAGTTCCGTCCGTTTTGCAGCAAGCGTTGCCGTCTGATTGATTTGGGCGAGTGGGCGACGGAAAGCTACCGAGTGCCAGCGCAGGAAGAGTCGCCGAGCGAGGCGAGCAGCGGCGAGTAAGCGCCCGGCCTCAATGAAAAACAGGTCCCATACGGGACCTGTTTTGTTTGGGCGGAGGGGAATTCAGGCTCGGGCGGCCAGCGCCGCGCCTTGCGAAAAATAACCCTTCATGCCGGTGAAGATGGCATTGGCCATTTGCTGTTGGAAGTCGCTGCTGAGCAGGCGCTGTTCTTCCTCCGGGTTGGAGATGAAGGCGGTTTCCACCAGGATGGACGGGATGTCCGGCGCTTTCAGGACTGCGAAGCCGGCTTGCTCCACTGCGCTCTTGTGCAGTTTGTTGAGGCCGCCCAGATGCCCCAGCACGGTCTTGCCCAATTTCAGGCTGTCGTTGATGGTGGCGGTCTGGGTCAGATCCAGCAGGGTATGCGCCAGGTATTTGTCCTTGCTGCCTATCTTGACGCCGCCGATCAGGTCGGCGTCGTTCTGGCTTTGCGCCAGGGCTTTGGCGAAGGCGCTGGTGGCGCCTTTTTCCGACAGCGCGAACACCGAGGATCCGCGCGCTGCGCGGTTGGGCGCGGCGTCGGCGTGGATGGAGACGAACAAGTCGGCGTTCAGCTTGCGGGCCTTGGCCACGCGCACGCCCAGGGGGATGAACACGTCCTCCTCGCGGGTCATATAGGCCTTCATATTGCTTTCCGCGTCGACCAGCCGTTTCAACTGCTTGCCGATGCGCAGCACCACGTCTTTCTCGCGGGTGCCGTTCAGGCCGACGGCGCCGGGGTCTTCCCCGCCGTGGCCCGGGTCCAGCATCACGATGATGGGGCGGTTGCTGTCTTTTTTCTTGGGCTTGATCTGCGGCGCCGGTTGTTCCAGCTTGCCCTTGTTGTAGTCCTGAAGCAGGGCGAGCAGGGGATCGTCTTGTTGGCCGCCGGCCGGGTAGAGGTCCACCACCAGCCGATGTTTGTATTCGGCCACCGGCGCCAGGGTGAAGGCTTGCGGCTTGACGTCGGCCTTCAACTCCAGCACCAGGCGCACGGTTTCCGGATCGAACTGGCCGGCGCGTGCTGTTTTGATATAGGGATCGGCGGCGGAAATCTGTCCGCCGATGTCTTTTAGCACGCTGTTGAGTTGCACGCCTTGCAGGTCGATCACCAAGCGGTTGGGGTTGGCGATGGTGAACTGCTTGTATTGGATGGCCTCGCTGGCCTCCAGCGTGATCCGGGTATAGGTCGACGCCGGCCAGATGCGCAAGGCGACAACCTGGCTGCCGGAGGCGAAGCCGACGCGGCTCACCGACAGCATGAAGGTGGCGGCCGCGGCGCCGATCAAGCGGCGGCGGATGGGATCGAAAGTCGAATCAGGCATGACTGTCCGGTTTCTGAGTGGGCGAGTAAACGATAATTGCGACCATTTCCGGCCACGGCTAGTTCCAGTACGATGTCGGCGCGCGGCAGCAAATCCGCGGCCTTGTCCGGCCATTCAACCAGGCACAGGCTGTCCGGGCCGAAGTATTCGCGGAAGCCGGCATCCTCCCATTCCTCGGGATCGGCGAAACGGTACAGGTCGAAATGGTGCACGCTATAGTGAGGAAAAGAATAGCTCTCCACCAGAGTATAGGTGGGGCTCTTGACCTTGCCGGCATGGCCGAGCGCGGTCAGTAGGCCGCGCGTGAACGTGGTCTTGCCGGCGCCCAGGTCGCCTAATAGATAGACGACGAGGCCGGCTCGCGCCGCTTCGGCGAAGGCTTTGCCCAGCGCCAGAGTGGCGGTTTCATCTTCCAGGTAGCCGCAGCGAACGCTGGTATCATCCATGGCCATGACCGAAAACTCTTTACAAAAAACGGATTATCCCGAATTGGCGCGCCAAATCAAAGCCTGGGCGTGCGAATTGGGCTTCGCCGACGCCAGAATCGGTCGCGCCGGCCTGCCGCCGGAGGCGGAACAGAAGTTGAACGCCTGGTTGGCCGCCGGTTATCACGGTGAGATGGACTATATGGCCCGCCACGGATCTTTGAGGGTCAAGCCGGCGGATCTGGTACCCGGCACTCTGTCCGTTATTTCTCTGCGCATGCATTACTGGCCTCAGGCCCGCGCTTCGGCCGAAGTGCTGGCCGACGGCGGCAAAGCCTATTTATCGCGTTACGCGCTGGGGCGAGACTACCACAAGGTCTTGCGCAACCGACTGCAGGCGTTGGCGGACCGAATCAAGCGGGAAATAGGCGATTTCGGCTATCGGGTGTTCACCGACAGCGCCCCGGTGGCGGAGGTGGCGCTGGCGGCCCAGGCCGGGCTGGGTTGGCGCGGAAAACACACTCTGCTGCTGACCAAGAACGAGGGCTCCTTGTTTTTCCTGGGCGAGGTCTTCACCGATCTGCCCTTGCCGGAGGACGAGGCAGAGGACGGCCATTGCGGTCGCTGCACCCGCTGCATCGATGTCTGTCCCACGGCGGCCATCGTCGCCCCCTATACCGTGGACGCGCGGCGTTGCATTTCCTACCTGACGATAGAATTGAAGCGAGCGATTCCGGAGGAGATGCGGCCCTTGATCGGCAACCGGGTTTACGGTTGTGACGATTGTCAGCTGTTCTGTCCGTGGAACCGTTTCGCGGTCGATACCCGTGAGACCGATTTTGCGGTGCGTCATGGTCTGGACGACGTGAGCTTGCTAGAGTTGTTCGCTTGGAGCGAGGCCGAGTTCAAGGAAAAGATGGCCGGCAGCCCGATTTACCGCATCGGCTACCTGAAGTGGCTGTCTAACTTGGCGGTGGGCCTGGGGAACGCGCCAACCACGCCGGAAGTGGTGGCGGGGCTGCGGGCGCGCTTGGATTTTCCCGACGAGATGGTGGCCGAGCCGGTGCGCTGGGCGCTGGGCCGGCACGGCGTCATCGTCTGAAGCTCAGGGTTTGCTGGGCGCCTTGACCAGAGATTCGCCTTCCAGCACCACCTTGCCGCGGACCGAGCATTGAGTCGCTAATTTGACGAAGTGTTTGTCCGGGTTCAGCTCTATCACGGTGGCGCGGGCGGTAACGGTATCGCCGATACGCACCGGCGCTTTGAAGCGGGTGGATTGCGATAGATAGATGGTGCCGTGGCCGGGCAATTGGGTCCCCACCACCGTGGAGATCAGGCTGGCGGTCAACATGCCGTGCGCGATGCGTGTCTCGAACGGCGTTTGTTCCGCGTATTCCTGATTGATGTGCACCGGGTTGTTGTCGCCGGATACGGCGGCGAACATCAGCACGTCGGCTTCGGTGATGGTCTTGCTGAATTCGGAGAAATCGCCGAGCTGAAGATCTTCAAACCAAACAGTCATGACCGCTCCTGACTTGATATGACGAGGAAATGCTGCGGTGCATTGTGACAGCTTTTGGCCGAAATGCAAATTGCCGAGAAATCACGTACTATCGGCGATAAGTTGCGTTTTTGCCACGCTGTATGCAATACAAATCAACCAAACGCTCGTTTGAATTTGTCCTTGGGGCATAATCAGGCTTGCTTCGGCAATAGCTGCTTCCGCGTTCGATCAATCCAGACGGCGGCATTTCTGAAACGGCCGCGCTTGGCGGCGCGGCGGTGGCAATCAGCCGCTCCAGGTTTCTTTTTAGAGATGTCCAGAGGTTTGTTGGAGGAATATGAAAGTTCTAGTCGCTGTGAAACGCGTTGTGGATTACAACGTGAAGGTTCGGGTCAAGGCCGACGGCACTGACGTGGATATCGCCAACGTCAAGATGTCGATGAACCCGTTTGACGAAATCGCGGTGGAAGAGGCGGTGCGTCTCAAGGAAGCCGGCAAGGTCAGTGAAATCGTCGCGGTGTCACTGGGCATGAAGCAATGCGAGGAAACGCTGCGCACCGCGCTGGCGATGGGCGCGGATCGCGCCATTCTGGTGGAAACCGATGTGGAGCTGCAGCCGCTGGCTGTGGCCAAACTGTTGAAAGCCGTGGCGGAGAAAGAACAGCCGCAGCTCTTGATCGTGGGCAAGCAGGCGATTGACGACGACGCCAATCAAACTGGCCAGATGGTGTCCGCGCTGTTGGGCTGGGGCCAGGGGGCTTTCGCCTCCAAGGTGGAACTGTCGGCCGAGACCGTAGATGTCACTCGCGAGATCGACGGCGGTTTGGAAACCGTCAAGCTGCGTCTTCCTGCGGTGGTCACTTCCGACCTGCGCCTGAACGAGCCGCGTTTTATCAAGCTGCCCAATATCATGGCGGCCAAGAAAAAGCCGCTGGACAAGACCACGCCGGCGGAACTGGGCGTGGACGCGGCTCCCCGTCTGAAGACGTTGAAGGTGGCGGAGCCTTCCAAGCGCAGCGCCGGCATCAAGGTGGCCAACGCCGCCGAGCTGGTCGCCAAACTGAAAACCGAAGCAAAGGTGCTGTAAGCCATGGCCATTCTCGTTATCGCTGAACACGACAACCAGAGCCTGAAAGCAGGCACCCTGAATACCATTACCGCCGCCGCCAAGCTGGGCGAAGTGCACCTGCTGGTGGCTGGCCATAACGCCGCCGCCGCCGCCGAGGCCGCCAAGAGCGTGGCCGGCGTCGCCAAAGTGCTGCTGGCCGATGCCGCGCACTACGCGCACGGCCTGGCGGAGAACCTGGGCGCGCTGGTGTCCGGCCTGGCCAAGAGCTACAGCCACGTGCTGGCGCCGGCCTCTTCCTTTGGCAAAAACCTGCTGCCGCGCGTGGCCGCGCTGCTGGACGTGGCGCAGATCTCCGAGATCGTCGCCATTGAGTCCGCCGATACCTTCGTGCGGCCCGTCTACGCCGGCAACGTGCTGGCCACCGTGCAGTCCGCCGACCCGATCAAGGTCATCACCGTGCGCACCACCGCCTTCGACGCGGCGGGCCAGGGCGGCTCCGCCGCGGTGGAGGCCGTGGCCGCGGCCGCCGACGCGCAGCTGTCCAGCTTTGTGGGTCAGGAACTGACCAAGTCCGATCGTCCGGAACTGGGCTCGGCCAAGGTCATCGTTTCCGGCGGCCGCGCGCTGGGTTCTGAGGAACAGTTCAAGGCGGTGATCGATCCGCTGGCGGACAAGCTCTCCGCCGCCGTAGGCGCTTCCCGCGCCGCGGTGGACGCCGGCTACGCGCCAAACGACTACCAGGTGGGTCAGACGGGCAAGGTGGTGGCGCCGCAGCTGTACTTCGCGGTCGGCATTTCCGGCGCGATCCAGCACTTAGCCGGCATGAAGGACTCCAAGGTGATCGTCGCCATCAACAAGGACGAGGAAGCGCCTATTTTCCAGGTGGCGGATTACGGCATCGTCGGCGATCTGTTCACCGTGGTGCCGGAGTTGATGGCCGAGTTGTCCAAATAATCCCGGATCCGCGCCGCGAGTCTCTCGCCGGCGCGGACAGCGGGCCGGGCGAGCCGCCCGGAACAATAATATTCAGCCGGCAACGCCCGCGCGCAGTCATCGGCCCGATGCGGGCCGGACCCGCCGCGGCGCTTGCCGGCTTTTTCATGTCTGCGAATAGAAACCGATTGCCGGCGGCAGAGGCAATCCCAGCCATCCAAACACGAGGAGAAGGCGATGATTTATCAAGCACCGATCAAGGACATTCAATTCGCGCTCAACGAGCTGGCCGAGCTGCCGGCCGTCTGCGGCCTGCCGGGCTATGGCGAGTGCTCGGTGGAACTGGTGGACGCTATTTTGGAAGAGGGCGCCAAGTTCGCCGAGGGCGTGTTGGCGCCGATCAACAAGCAAGGCGATCAGGGCGCAAAATGGCGCGACGGCGAAGTCAGCGCCGCGCCTGGCTTCAAGGACGCCTGGCGGCAATACGTCGAGTCCGGCTGGGTGGGCCTGCGCGCGCCGGAGGCCTACGGAGGTCAGGGCATGCCGGCCCTAGTGGCCACCGCGGCCGAGGAGATGTGGTGTTCCGCTAACCTGGCCTTCTCGCTGGCGCCGCTGTTGACGCTGGGCGCGATCGAGGCCATTCATCATCACGCCTCGGAAGAACTCAAGAGCGTCTATCTGCCGCCGATGTCCAGCGGCGCCTGGACCGGCACCATGAATTTGACCGAGCCTCAAGCCGGTTCAGACCTGGCCCAAGTGCGCAGCAAGGCGATGCCGCAGGCCGACGGCAGCTATCGCGTCAGCGGCCAGAAAATCTTCATCACCTGGGGCGAGCACGATATGGCGGACAACATCGTCCATCTGGTGTTGGCCCGCCTGCCGGACGCGCCGGCGGGGGTGAAGGGCATCTCCTTGTTCATCGTGCCCAAATTCCTGGTCAACGCCGATGGCAGCCTGGGCGCGCGCAACGACGTGCGCTGCGTGTCGCTGGAGCACAAGCTGGGCATCCACGGCAGCCCCACCGCGGTGATGAGCTTCGGCGACCAGGACGGCGCGGTCGGCTATTTGGTCGGCGAAGCCAACAAGGGCCTGAACTATATGTTCACCATGATGAACCATGCGCGTCTGGGCGTGGGCATCGAAGGCCTGGCGGTGTCGGAGCGCGCCTACCAGAAGGCGGTGGAATACGCGCGCGAACGGGTACAGAGCCGTGCCGTGGGTTCGCCCGATCCGTCCGGCGTGGCCATCATCCAGCATCCGGACGTGCGCCGCATGCTGCTGACCATGCGCGCCCAGGTGGAGGCGCAGCGCGCGCTGGCCCTGTATACCGCGGCGGCGCTGGACCGCGCCGCGCGCCATCCGGTGGCGAGTGAAAAAGCTCGCAACCAGGCGCTGGCCAATTTCCTGATCCCCATCGTCAAGGGCTGGAACACCGAGCAGGCCAATGAAATCACCAGCCTGGCGCTGCAGGTGCACGGTGGCATGGGATATATCGAGGAAACCGGCGTAGCGCAGTACTATCGCGACGCGCGCATCACCGCCATCTACGAAGGCACCACCGGCATTCAGGCGTTGGATTTGATCGGCCGCAAGACCGCGGGCGAGGGCGGTGTCACCGCGCGCGCCTTGCTGGAAGAAGCCGCCGGCTGCGTGGCCAAGCTGCGCGCCGCCGGGCTGGCCAGCCCGGCGGACAATCTGGACGAAGCGGTCAAGCAGGCGCGTCGCAGCGTCGATTTCATCCTGGCCACCTTCGCCGGACAGCCGCAACGGGCGGCGGCCGGATCCGTGCCCTTCCTTAAGCTGATGGGCATTGTGCTGGGTGGCTGGCAGATGGCGCGCGCGGCGCTGATCGCCAAGGCCAAACTGGGCGAGGCCGACGCGGATCAAGACTTCCTCAACGCTAAGCTGGCCACCGCGCGCTTCTACGGCGAACATCTGCTGCCGCAGGCGGGCGGCTTGGCGGCCGCCATCGTTGACGGCGCGGACAGCGTGCTGGAGATGGACGAAGCCTGGTTCTGAAACCGTGTTAGGCCGTTGGTAAAAGTCGCGCTATAAGCGCGACTTTTTTTGTTATTTATTAAATATATTTATTTAATGTGAGTGGATATCAGATGATTTAATGTTTATGTTGTTATGTTGATGCGATTTTAAAAGATTGGATAAGTTTGGTTGACTTTGATGGCTTTTCTGACCTCAAATGGAAAGTGCATCTCATTGCTATTGATAATTGGTCAATGTGATTGCATTGTTATTGAATTTATCTAATCAGGAGGTTTTATGTTCAAGTTAGGACTAAGTATAATTTTAACCATGTCTGCCCTTTTTGCCTCCTCGGCTGTATTTTCCGCTCCATATCTTGGGAATATTTTAAGCAGAGCTAATTGTGCGACATTTAATGAGTCGGTAACTTGGGATCCAAGAGGAACTGGGCACTCAGCCTATGTTGAGTCTCATCAGCGAGATAGAGCTTCTGGCCGGGTGGATGTATTAAGGTCGCCAAGTCCCTACTCGAGTAGTTGGAGGCATTATGCTGGGAGGAATGTGTTGAACTCAAACTTCAGCATTCAAGGATGGCACTGGGAGCGCTTGGATAATAATAGTCAGGTTTCTTTTAGGACTATTGCCGCAACTGGTTGCAATCCAGGTGATTGGTGAATTATATGAATATCCCGCGTCATTGTTAATGACGCGGGACTTGATCGGAGGGTTTGCTTATGAAGACCGTTCTGATATTGTTTTTGTTTGTCTTTGTAGGGGTGTGGTTTTTAAAGGGGGAAGATAAAAATTTGAAACAGTCTTTTTCAGGGAAAAGTGTGGTAAATGGGCTGGTGAATAAGGTTGAAGCAGATCAGATGGGTGGGGGTAAACCGGTTGTGGCTAGTTTGTTAAAGTCTTGGGCTCCAGATTTTGATGAACCTAGTGCTGAGGTTTTATTGACCTCAATAGCTTCCTCTAACTATCCTGAAGAAATGAAAAAAGAATTTAGAAAGTCATCTGATAATTTAAAAATAAAGGGTAGCTTTAGCGGTGGTAAGGTGACGCATGAGTTTGTTAGCGATGATTTTTTAAAGCGAAGAGCTTTAGAGCTTGGTGGGGTGGAGGGCGTGAGAAAAAGGCTAAGCTACTCTTCAGTTGATCTTGCTCGTGTGTTGCCGGATATGGATATTGTCGGGGCAGATCGCACAGGTGTTTTTACCCCCGAAAAGGGATGGGGGGCTGCATTCTATTTATTGAGTGAGAGAAATGGTGTGAGACGAATTGAATTGAGTGAAATTTACTTGGGTAATAATGATACGAGTGTTCGGCGGTTTTTCCGATAATGTGAATGATTATATTGCCGGCGCTCCAGCAACCGTTGAGCGTCTGTATGACTCAAACAAGAAGGAAATTATCAATGTACATTGGTCGAGTGGCGGTAGAGATTTTTCGATCAGTACTCTGAATATGAATAGAGCGGAGGCGATGGCGATTGCAGAGAAAATCAGTCTAGATGTAAAAAAGGTCAATGAGCAGAATGGAAGCAGGCAATGAGGCCGAAATTAGGAGTGAGGTTGGGTTTGTGGGTGGGTTGGCTTTGCTTGTTATTATCGGTAGGGGCTTTTGTGGCCAGTTTGGCTTTTACGCCTGCTATTTTCGCAGCTTTGCTTGCTTTGTGTGGAGCTATTGGCTCTATGTGGGCAGGGGGGGGGAGAGTTGCAATATTGATCGTGTATTTTTCCCTTTCAACGGTTCTCGCTAGTCCATTTTGGGGGGAGAGCACACCATTCTGGCTGATCTCTCTGCTTCTCTTCGTTGGTATGGGCTTGTTAGTGGCACTCTGTTTTCATTATGTAAAAGGCAAGTAGTTTCTATTATTTGTATCGGTATTGATGAGTCATCATGGTTGACTATCAGGATTGTACTGAAGCGTTGCATCATCCTTCCTTGAAGAGGGGCTTGCAGTGTCTTGACTTGCTCACATGGCTGCCGTACCCATATCAGCTATCCAATGTATGTCGAGCGTGGTGAGGGCTAACACTGAGAGCGCCGCTTCGAAGTTCATGTGCTGTGCAGCTAGCTACTTTCTCCCTTTTCTCGCTCTCTGTTCGCGAGACTTTGAACCGGTTCCAAGCCCAAGCTTGCTGCGAGTCGACACGCCGCGGCGTTTTTGCATGGCCGTGCGGGCAAGAGCGATTCTTGCATGAGCTTGTAATCAGGCTTTGAGATAATGGAAAAGACCTTGTTGTGGGTTGCTGCGGCGCGGCATCAAAAACTGTTTGTCATTAAAAATATTTTGCCGCATAGTGTTTGCACCGCCCCTTGCTACGGGCGGTATGCGAAATCAGGCGGAAAAATAGTTCTTAATAGAAGAATTAATCGCATGGCGCGCTGATATTCGCTTGAATATTGCCTGGCTATGCAATTCGGTCTTTTTTTGGATTGACCGTATCCTGATGGCGTGCAAATAATCCGCTGCATGACTCACAGCCAAGCTCGAGCCAAGTCCCGGCCGATCCCATCGCGGCGCGAGGCGCCCGCTTGAACTTGGCCGCAAGGTCCGCGCTTAGATTTCAAGAATGAATACAGAAGCCAGGATGCAATGAAGCAAGTGGTCCATTGGAGTGAAAAGGGGAAGCGGTTGTTGCCGTCGGCGGCGACGCTGGGGCGTCTGGTCGCCGCTTTGCCTTGGCTGGCGCTGGCAAGCGCCGCCGTGTGGCTGGGTACGGTCGCCGCGCCGTTGCTGGGGCCCGCCGCCAAGCAGTGGCGAGGCTTAAGCGAGCCGGCGCCGCAGTCCGCCGCCGCCAATGTGGCGATGGCGCACTGGTTTGGCGAGCCGGTGGCGCAACAAGCCGCGGCTTTGCCGCCGGTCAAGTTGATTGGTGTGTACGCGCCGCAGACTTCCGGCGTGCCCGGCTTCGCGGTAATAGACGACAATGGCCGTTCGGTGGCCTTGTTGCTGGGCAAGACGACGCCGGATGGCTGGGAACTGGCGCAGATCACCGCCTCCGGCGTGCTGATGCGTTCCGGCGGCAGCGAGCAGTTCGTGCCCTTGGTTGAACGCGTGCCCGGTGCGGGCGCCGTTGTCGGCGGCAATGCCCCGCCGGCGATGCCGCCGCCGATTTCTCCTCCTTCCCAGGCCCCCGTTTCTCCCCCCGCCGTGGTCCCTGTGAATCCTGAAACCCCGCCGCAACCTGGGCTGGATTCCGCCAGCATGGTTCGCCAATAAGAAGACTGAATATGCGTATCCACAAACTTGTCGCCATTCTGGCCCTGGTCTACGGTTGCAACGCCGCATTGGCCGCCACCCCGCAGAACGACGGAGTGATGCTCAACTTCGTCAACGCCGACATCGAAACCGTGGTCAAGGCGATAGGCGAGATCACCGGCAAGAACTTCATCATCGATCCGCGAGTGAAGGGCACGGTCAACATCGTGTCCAGCAAGCCGGTGCCGCGCGCGCTGTCTTACCAGATCCTGTTGTCCTCTTTGCGTTTGCAGGGCTTCTCAGCGGTGGAGGGCGGCGGCGTGGTCAAGATCGTGCCGGAGGCCGACGCCAAGTTGCACGCCAAGGCCAGCAAGAGCATTCCGCGCGGCGATGGCGATCGCTTGATCACCAAGGTGTTCACGCTCAAATACGGCAACGCTAATCAGCTGGTGCCGGTGATCCGTCCCATCGTGTCGCCCAACAACACGATCGCAGCCTACCCGCAGTCCAACGCGCTGATCGTCACCGACTACGCGGACAATATTCAGCGCATCGAGTCCATCATCGATTCGATCGAGAGCGCCGCCGCCGGCGACACCGTGGTGGTGCCGGTGTTGTTCGGTTCCGCGGTGGAGCTGGCCGGCAGCCTGAACAAGTTGTTGCAGGACAGCGGCGCAGGCGCCGACGGCGGCAAGACCACCATCATTCCGGACGCGCGCGCCAATGTGCTGATGGTGCGCGCCGACACCCCGGGCAAGATCGGCAAGATCAAAAGCTTGCTCAAGCTCTTGGACCAGCCCAGCCAGGCCGGCGCCAATGTGCGTGTGGTCTATCTGAAGAACGCCGAGGCCGGCAAAGTGGCGCAGACGCTACGCGCCTTGATGACCGGAGACGCCGGTCCTTTGCAGGGGCGCACCGCGGTGAGCACTAACGGCGGCTCCAGCTCCAGCCTGTTGAATCAGAGCGGCTCGGGCAGCGGTTCCGCCTCTTCGTCTAGCGGTTCCGCCAGCGCCGCGCAGGCGGCCAGTCCGGTGGGAGGCGACAGCGCGTCCGGCAGCGGAGGCGGCAGCGGTAGCGGGGCTGGCGGCGGCGGATCCATGATCCAGGCCGATCCCACCAACAACGCATTGATTTTGAACGTGCCGGATTCCATGTACCAGAACCTGCGCAACGTTATCGACTTGCTCGACAAACGCCGCGCCCAAGTGCTGGTGGAAGCACTGGTGGTGGAAGTGGCTGCTCAACGGGCGATGGAATTAGGCGTGCAATGGCAGGCGCTGGGGGCGCTCAACGGCAACGGCGCCGGCGTGTTCGGCGGCACCAACTTCCCCGGCAACAGCGGCCCGGGCATCATAGGCTTGTCCGGCGGCGCATTGGCCGGCGGCACCGCCGCCACGCCGCTTGGTACCCTGGCGGGCTCCGGCGGCCTGAACGTGGGTTGGGTCAAGGGCACAGTCAACATCCCTGGCATCGGCACCGTGTTGAATATGGGGGCGCTGGCCAAGGCGATGGAGACCGAGGTGGGTGGCAACATTGTGTCCAGCCCGTCCTTGATGGCGATGGACAATGAGAAGGCCAAGATCCAGATCGGCCAGGAAGTGCCCATCCTGACCGGCCAATACAGTAATACCGGGGGCAGCAGCGGCGGCGCGGTCAATCCCTTCCAGACCTATGACCGCAAGACTATTGGTTTCAATCTGGAAATCACACCGCAGATTTCCGAGGGCGGTTCCATCCGCATGAAGATTTTGCAGGAAGCGTCCACCATCGTGCCGGGCACCGAGAAGAACCCGCAAGGGCCAACCACCAATAAGCGCTTGATAGAGACCATCGCCAATGTCGACGACAGCGGCATCATCGCGATCGGTGGTCTACTGCAGGAAACGGTCAGCGACAATGAGAGCAAGGTGCCGCTGCTGGGCGACATCCCGTGGCTGGGCGCTTTGTTCCGCTACAGCAACAAGCAGCGCAACAAGACCAATCTGATGATTTTCATCAAGCCCACCATCATCCGCGATGATCTGGGCGCGCGCTCCATCGCCACTGATCGCTACAACTACATCATCGGCGAGGGCCAGAAGGCGGAGAGGGAGAAGCTGCAGATGAACCTGGATTCGGCGCTGAAATCGCTGCCGGAGGGTGGCATCCGCTCGACGCTGGAGCAGAGCCTGAAAGCGCAGCCAAAATGAACAAGCCCAAGCTGTCGCCGGCGCTGGGTTTTCCGTTCGCGCGCGCCAACGGCGTGATCCTGTTGGACGGCGAGAGCGGCCGCCATCTGCTGCTGCGCGAAGACTGCCGGCCCGAGTCCTGGGCCGAGGTGCTGCGCCTGCACGGCCAGGGGCTGGCCAGCGTGGAGACGCTGGAGGCGGCCTTGTTCGACAAGCGGTTGTCCGAGCATTATGCCAATCGCGACGGCGCGGCGGCCGAGGTAGTGGACGATATCGGTCAGGATTTGGACCTGACCCAGATGGTGGAGTCCTTGCCGACGGTGGAGGATCTGCTGGAGAGCGAGGGCGACGCGCCCATCATCCGCATGATCAACGCCTTGCTGACCCAGGCGTTGCGCGACGGCGCCTCGGACATCCACATCGAGGCCTTCGAAGACCGATCGGTGGTGCGTTTCCGCCTGGACGGCTCGCTGCGCGACGTGGTCAGCCCGCACCGCGCGCTGCACGCGGCAATGGTGTCGCGGATCAAGATCATGGCCAATCTCGACATCGCCGAAAAACGCATTCCGCAGGACGGCCGCATCTCGCTGCGTTTGGGCGGCCGTCCGGTGGACGTGCGGGTGTCCACGCTGCCCACCAGCCACGGCGAGCGCGTGGTGCTGCGTCTGCTGGACAAGGAAAACGCCCGTCTGGATCTAGCCACGCTGGGCATGGCGGCGGATACGCTGCAGGCGGTGGATAAGGTGATCCGCCAGCCGCACGGCATCCTGCTGGTCACCGGCCCCACCGGCTCGGGCAAGACCACCACGCTGTACGCGGCCTTGTCGCGGCTGGACGCGCGCCACACCAATATCATGACGGTGGAGGACCCGGTGGAGTACCACCTGGACGGCGTCGGTCAGACCCAGGTCAACCCGCGCATCGACATGAGTTTCGCCAAGGCGCTGCGCGCGATTTTGCGCCAGGATCCGGACGTGGTGATGATAGGGGAGATTCGCGATCTGGAAACCGCGCAGATCGCGGTACAGGCCTCGTTGACTGGTCACCTGGTGCTGGCCACGCTGCACACCAACGACGCCGCTTCGGCGGTGACGCGGCTGGTGGACATGGGCGTCGAGCCCTTCCTTTTGGCGTCCAGCCTGCTGGGCGTGATGGCGCAACGGCTGGTGCGCCGGCTGTGCCCGCACTGCAAGGCGCCGCATCCGGTGCCGCTGGAAGGTTCGGAGGACACGCCTCACTACCGGCCGGCGGGTTGCCCGAATTGCGGCCATTCCGGCTACAAGGGGCGATACGGTGTTTATGAACTGCTCTTGGTCGACGATCAATTGCAGCGCTTGATCCACGATCGCGCTTCCGAGCAGAAAATGCGCGATTACGCCGCCCGCCACGGCATGCGCTCGCTGCGCGACGACGGCCTGCGTTGGGTCAAGGCCGGCGAAACCTCGCTGGAAGAAATCATGCGGGTGACGAGGAACTGATGGCAGCCTTCCGCTTTACCGCTTTCGACCCTGCCGGCAAGGAGCAAAAAGGCTTGCTGGAGGCGGACTCCGCGCGCGCCGCGCGCAGCCAGCTGCGCGAGCGCGGCCTGCTGCCGCTGGAGGTGGAAAGCGTCAGCGCCAAGAACGGAGACGCCGGCAGCTCGGCGCTGCGCCGCGGCCTGCCGCGGGCGGAACTGGTGATGATCACCGAACAGCTATCCACCCTGCTCAACGCGGGTCTGCCGCTTGAAAAGGCGCTGACCGCGGTGACCGAGCAGTGCGAACACCCGCGCAGCCGCACCGTGCTGGCCGCTTTGCGCAGCGATATTCTGGAAGGCAAAAGCTTCGCCCAGGCGCTGTCCGCCGCGCCGGGCGTGTTTTTCCCCTTGTATCGTTCGCTGGTGCAGGCTGGAGAGCAATCCGGTCATCTCGACACCGTGATGGCACGCTTGGCCGAATACCTGGACAAGCGTCAGAACACCCAGCAGAAAGTGATGCTGGCGATGGCCTATCCCGCCGTGGTCACCGTGGTGGCCATCCTGGTGGTGGCCGGCCTGATGAGCTATGTGGTACCGCAGGTGGTTAGCGTGTTCGCCCAGACCAAGCAGACCTTGCCCTTCCTGACTCGCGCGTTGGTGGCCGCTAGCGATTTTCTGCGGCAATGGGGCATTGCGTTGCTGGCGGGCATCGTCGCCGCGCTCTTCCTGACCGTGCGCGCCTTGCGCGCGCCGGCGCTGAAGCGACGCTTCCACGGCAGGCTGTTGAAGCTGCCGGTATTCGGCCGCCTGCTGCGCGCGCTCAACACCGCGCGGATGGCCAGCACTCTGTCCATTCTGGTGGGCAGCGGCGTGCCGCTGCTGACCGCGTTGGAAACCGCGCGCGGCCTGATGACCTTGCTGCCGATGCAGGACGCGGTCAGCGAGGCGATGGCCAAGGTGCGGGAAGGCGTGGCGCTGTCGCGCGCGCTGCACGCCACCCGTCAATTCCCGCCGGTGCTGATTCATCTGATCGGCAGCGGCGAATCCAGCGGCACGCTGGCGCATATGTTGGACCGCGCCGCCCAGCAGCAGGAGCAGGAGGTGGAGCGCAAGCTCGCCACCTTCACCACCCTGATGGAACCGCTGCTGATCCTGTTCATGGGCGGCATGGTCTTGTTGATCGTACTGGCCATCATGATGCCCATCATCGACATGAACCAGATGGTGCATTGATTTTCGCGGAAAGAAGCACGGCAATGTCTCACAAGGCAGTACTACAGCAATGGGTGTTGGAAGCGCTGGCCGCGCACGGCGGCAAGGCGGATCGGCTGACGGTGGCCAAGCACATCTGGCATGCGCGCGGGCGCGAGCTGGAAGGAACCGAGTTGTTCTACACCTGGCAATACGATATGAGCTGGGCGGCGAGCGAGCTGAGAAAGCTGGGCCAGCTCAAGCCGGCCAATGCCGGACCCGCCGGCGTCTGGGAGTTGTCCAGCGACGGCCCCTCCCTGTTTTGACCCTTTGAAACCTCGGTAGTAGGAGTAGATATGCGACACCTTTCCAAAGCGGCCCAGCGAGGCTTCACCCTGATCGAAATCATGGTGGTGATCGTGATTCTCGGCGTACTCGCGGCGTTGGTGGTGCCCAAGGTGATGAGCCGCCCGGACGAGGCGCGCGCCGTCGCCGCCAAGCAGGATCTGGGCGCATTGAGCCAGGCTTTGAAACTGTATCGGCTGGACAATGGCCGTTATCCCAGCAGCGAGCAGGGCCTGCAGGCGCTGGTGCAAAAGCCAACCTCCGCGCCGGAGCCGAAAAACTGGAAGCCGGGCGGCTATCTGGAGCGCCTGCCCAAGGATCCGTGGGGCAATCCCTACCAGTACGCCAACCCGGGCACTCACGGTGAAATCGATATCTGGAGCTTCGGCGCCGACGGCGAGCCGGGCGGCGAGGGCGTGGACGCCGACATCGGCAACTGGGACGCGGTCAAGTAAGACCGGAGCCACTGATGAACTCCTCCCTTCCGGCGCGCGGCTTCACCCTGATCGAGGTGATGGTGGTGATGCTGATCATCGGCGTGCTGGCCACCACGGTGACGCTCAGTATGCGGCCGGACACTCACCGCCAGGTCTCGGACGAAGCCTACCGATTGGCGCGGGTGCTGGAGCAGGCGGCGGATGCCGCTGAAATGGGGGATCCGCTGGCCCTGATGTGGGATGCCAAGGGTTACGGCTTCCGCCGCCGCGGCGACAACGGGGACTGGGGCGGCGCCAACGACGAATTGCTGGCCGACCGGTTGTGGCCGGAGGGCGTGCACGGCGGCGCTTTGTTGCTGGACGGCCAACCCTGGCCGGCGGGGCGGCCGCTGCCCTTGTGGCAGGACGGGCGCGCCAACGCGCTGGCCCTGCAGATCAAGACCGAGACGCGCGGCCTGGCCGTGACCCTGTCGCCGTTGGGACGAAGCAGGGTGGATGAAGGCTCATGAAGCGCGAGCGCGGCTTTACCTTGTTTGAAGTGTTGGTGGCGCTGGCCATCATCGCAGTGGCTTTGGGCGCTTTGTTGCGGGCCACCGGCCTGGCCGCCGACAACGGCGAAGGGATGAAGCGCCGGATGCAGGCCGCTTGGGAAGCGCAGAACATGATCGCGCTGATGCAGGCGCGCCGCGAATGGCCGGACGTGGGCGAACAGGCGGGAGAGCTGGACGACGACGGCGCGCGCTGGCGTTGGCAGCGCGTGATCAGCCAGACGCCCAACCCCAATTTCCGCAAGGTGGTGGTGCGCGTGCTGGCCCAGAGCGACGGCCGTTACGTGCTGGCCGAGATGACCGGCTACCTGCGCATGAATGTTGGAGGCGGCTCGTGAGGCGCGGCCGGCAGGACGGCATGACCTTGATCGAGATTCTGGTGGCGATGAGCTTGCTCGCCATCTTGTCGGTGCTCGGCTACAAGGCCTTCGGCTCCTTGCTGATCTCGCGCGAACGACTGATGCAGACCAGCGAGCAATGGGTGGACGCCGCGCGCGCTTTCCGGCGGCTGGAAGGCGATTTGACCGGCCAGATGCCGGCGCCGACGCAAGGGCAGGGGCCCAGTCTGGGCGGCAGCCAGCTATTGCTGCAAAGCGACGGCGACGGCCAGACGCTGACCTTGCAGAGTTTTTCCGCCCGCTATCCCGGCGGCCAGGAGCGCATCAGCTACCATGCCGGCGCTCAGGGCCTCAGCTGGGCGGCGGGCGACGCCCAGGGCGCGGCGCCGACCGCCTACGTGCTCTTGGGCAAGGACGCCGCGGTGCGCTGGCGCGTGCTGCTGGACGACGGCAATTGGCTGGACAACTGGCCGCCGCGCGAGGCCAGCCCGGCGCACAGCCCGCGCGCGCTGGAAATGCGCATCCGCATGCCGGGCAATGAATGGGCGAAACGGATATGGGCGCTGCCATGAGGACGCCGGAAAGCCGGAAGCAGCGCGGCATGGCGGTGATCATGGCCTTGCTGATCGTGGCGCTGGCCACCACCGCCGCCTCGCTGGTGCTGTGGCAGCAAGGCCTGTGGTGGCACCAGCTCGACAACGACCGCAATCGCGCCCAGCTGCGCCTGGTGGCCGACGCCGGCCTGGGCTGGGCGATGGAAATCCTGCGTTTCAACAACGGCGCGGCCGGCAACGGCGTGGTGGCCCTGTCGCAGCTGTGGGCCCAGCCCTTGCCGCAGACCGAGGCCCAGGGCGTGACCGTGTCCGGCCGGCTGAGCGATCTGCAAGGGCGCTTCAATCTGAATTCGCTGGTGCAGAACGGTCAGACCAATGCGCGCCAGCTGGTGTTCTACAAGCGGCTATTGACCACGCTGGGTCTGCCCACGCGCTTGTCCGAACCGCTGGTCAAGCAACTGCGCGGCGGCAAGGATCCGGAGGACGCCAGCCAGCCGGCGGGAGAGGGCCGGCCGCCGGAGCCGGGCGCTGCCCAGCCCGGCAACCCCTTGCTGCGGGTGGAGATGCTGCGCTGGCTGCCGGGTTACACCCCGGAGGTCTTGGACAAGTTGCTGCCGCATGTGGCCGCCTTGCCGGCCGACGTCAGCCAGATCAACATCAACACCGCCACGCCGGCGGTGATGAAGACGCTGCTGCCGGGCGTGGGCGAAGGCAATCTGCTGGTGCTGCTCAATCAGCGCAAGGTCAATTACTACAAGGACGCCAATGATTTCAAGGCGCGGCTGCCAGCGCCAGGCATCATCGCCGACACCGATATCGCGGCGGCGTCCAATTACTTCATGTTGGACAGCTCGGCCCGGCTGGAGCGGGCGCGGCTGGAAATGCGGGCGCTGATCTACAGCAATATGAACGTGGTGAAGACGCTGTGGCGGCAAGACGGCGCGGCACGCCCGCCGCCGGCCAGGGGAAACGGAAACCAGAATGACAACGCTTAGACTGTATTTGCGGGCCGGTTGGCCCGATAGCGAACCGGGGCTGCCCTGGGCCTTGTTGGGCCCGCGCGGCGAACCGAGCGCTCAGGGCGACAGCGCGCCGAGGGGCTGGCCGCGCGCCGATCGTTGCGAACTGATCCTGCCCGCCGGCCGCACCCTGTTCACCCAGGCGCGGCTGCCGGCCGCGGTCAAACAGCCGACGGCGGCGATGATGGGTTTCGCTCTGGAGGAGGGGCTAATCAATGATCCCTCCACCAATCTTTACGCTCTTGGCGGGGAGTTGCCGGACGGTAGTCGGGCGGTGGCGGTGACCGAGGCTTTTCCGGTACGCCGCGCCGTGGCCATGCTCAAGAGCGCGGGGCGGCTGTGCGACCGCATCCTGCCGGAGGAAAGTCTGCTGCCGTCGCCGGCGCGCGACGGTTGGAGCGTGGCGCGTGGCAGCGAAGGCTGGTTGCTGCGGCTGAGCGCCACGCGTGCGGCCTGGCTGCCCTATTGCGGCGAAACTACAGAACAACTGCTGTTCGCGCGGCTGGCGACACAGCTGCCGCCGGCCAGCCTGACCGTGTGCGGGGCTGAAGCGGCGGGGTTGATCGGTTCGCGCCTGCCGGCGTGGCAAGGCGAGCCCAAGCAATTGGCCGCTCATGATTGGCGGCAGGGCCAGGCGCAACAGGCTTTCGACTTCGCCAACGGCGAACTGGCGGCCAATCGGCGCTGGCGCGACTGGGGGCCGGCGCTGAGACGAACCGGCCTGGTGTTGGGCGGCTTGTTGGCGGCGCAACTGGCGCTGACCCTGGGCCAGGCCGGCTGGTACGCCTGGCAGAAACAAAGCCTGTCGGCCGACATCCGCGCCGCCGCCAAGCCCTGGATCGGCGGTCAGGCGATGCCGGGCAGCAGCGCGCTGGCAATGACGCGGGCGGTGGACAAGCTGCGGCTGAGCCACGGCCTGCCGGCTCGCGACGACGCCTTGGAGCTGATGGGCGCGCTGGCCGCGCTCAGCGGCCGCGATCTGCAGACCCGCACGCTCAGCTACGAAGGTGGGCGGCTCAAGCTGCAAGTGGCGGACGTGCCGGCGGAAACCCTGCAGCGCTGGCGCAGCCAACTGGGGGCTAAGCAGATCCGCTTGGACGTGACCGCCACTCAGCAAGGGACCAAAGAACTCAGCCTGTCCCGGGAGCCTTGAAATGAAGCAATACCGTGAACAATTCGTCGCCTACTGGCGACAGCGCAGCCGCCGCGAACAAGGGTTGCTACTGGCGATGGCCGTCGTGCTCGGCGTCGGCGTGCTTTACGCTGGCGTTTGGGAGCCGGCCGGCAAATCGGTGGAGCGCAACCGCGCCGCCGCGGCGCGTCTGCAAGCCGAGCTGAGCTATGTGCAGTCTTTGGCTCGCGAGGCGGAGCAACTGAAGCGTCAGCCGGCGCAAGCGGCGCTGCCGGCCAAGGAACTGTTGCCGGTGATCCGTCAGGTGGCGCAGAGCCAGGGCTTGTCCGAGGCCGGCTGGCAATTGAGCCCCGAGGGCGAGTCCGGCGTGGCGATGGAGGGGACGATGGCGTTCGACGCTTGGGTCAAGCTGGCCGGCGTGCTGGCGGCTCAGCATCAGGTACGCGTGCTCAGCGTGAGGGCGGAGGCGCAGCCGATGCCGGGTCAAGTGCATATCAAGGCGCTACTGGCGCATGCCGGAGGCGGCGCATGAAACGGAAGATTCTGATAGGCGCGCTATTGGGCGCGCTGTTTCTGGCCGGCCTGATCGCCGCCTTGCCGGCGAGCTTGCTGTCGCTGCCCTTGTTGCGCGCCACCGGTGAGCGCTGGCAGTTCAGCGGCGCGCAAGGCACGGTGTGGCAGGGCAAGACACAGTTGGTCTATGTCGGCGACAAGGGCGAGGTGTTGCCTATGAGCCGGATTGGCTGGCATTTCCAGCCCAAGGCCCTGTTGTCGGGCCGGGCGATCTGGTTGCTGGAGAGCGACGGCCAGGACGGCAGGCTGGAGTGGGGTTGGGGCGGCGTGGAGGTGAACGGCGTGAATTTGATGCTGCCGGTGGCTGCCTTGGCGAATTTGTCCAAGACCTGGCAGGCGGCGCGGCTGGGCGGCTATCTGCAGTTCAAGGTCGGCCAGTTCAGCCGCAAGGGCGGCCAATTGGCCGGCAATCTGCAGCTCAGCTGGCTGGGCGCGGCCTCGCCCTTGAGCCCGTTGTCGCCGTTCGGCTCCTACCAAATGGACGTCAACGGGGCCGGCGCGGGCGTGGCCTTGAACGTGGCGACGCTGGACGGACCCTTGAATCTGAGCGGGCAGGGGCAGTGGCAGCCGGGGGCGGCCTTCTCGCTGGCCGGCAGCGCCGACAGCCCGCCGGAAAAATACGACGCCTTGAAGCCGCTGATGTTGATGCTGGGCAAATCGAGCGGACCGACCAGCGTGCAGTGGCAGATCCGTCCCGGGGCTTGATGGTCGTTCATTTGTCATGTTATGGAATTTTCTTGTGGTTTTTCCTGTTCAGCGTTACTATAGAAAGGTTTAACCAAACGGGACTGATGCGCTAGGCATCGAGTCCCGTTCTTCACATAAAGCAATTCGAAAACTTAGGGTAGGGACAGATCCCCTCTGTCGCGGCGGCGGTCTTGCGCGAGCAAGGCGGCCGGGCAGGCGGACGGGGTCAACAAAACCGGCGCAGCCGGTTTTTCCTTACCCGTCGCAAACGCAATAGGAGCAGCTTGTGTCAACCGTACCCGCAATACTTGTCTTGGCCGATGGCACCGTGTTCAAGGGCAGTGCTATTGGGGCCGCCGGACATACGGTGGGCGAGGTGGTGTTCAATACCGCCATCACCGGCTATCAGGAGATTTTGACCGACCCCTCCTATACCAAACAGATCGTCACCCTGACTTATCCCCATATCGGCAACGTCGGCGCGAATTCGGAAGACACCGAATCTCGCGCCGTTTTTGCATCCGGCCTGATCATTCGCGATCTGCCGCTGTTGCATAGCAACTTCCGCGCCGAAGACTCCTTGTCCGCTTATCTGAAGCGGCACAATGTCGTCGCCATCGCCGACATCGACACCCGTCGCTTGACCCGCATTCTGCGCGAAAAGGGCGCCCAGGCCGGCTGCGTGATGGCCGGGGATGTCGATGAGGCGCGTGCGCTGGAGCTGGCGCGGGGCTTCGGCTCCATGGCAGGCCAGGATCTGGCCCAGGTGGTCAGCTGCGACAAGCCTTACGCCTGGACCGAGCGCGAGTGGACATTGGGCGCCGGCTATCAAGTGCAGTCGTCTACCCGCTTCCATGTGGTCGCCTACGACTTCGGCGTCAAGCACAATATTCTGCGCATGCTGGCCGAACGCGGCTGTCAGTTGACGGTGGTGCCGGCCAAGACCCCGGCCGCCGACGTGCTGGCTCTGAATCCGCACGGCGTCTTCCTGTCCAACGGCCCTGGCGATCCGGAACCGTGCGATTACGCCATCGCCGCCATCCGGGACATTCTGGACGCCAAGCTGCCGGTATTCGGCATTTGCCTTGGCCATCAACTGTTGGGTCTGGCTAGCGGTGGCAAGACGTCCAAGATGAAGTTCGGCCACCACGGCGCCAACCATCCGGTGCAGGACCTGGACAGCGGCCGGGTGATGATCACCAGCCAGAACCATGGTTTCCAGGTGGATGAAACCAGCCTGCCGGCCAACGTGCGCGTCACCCACCGCTCCTTGTTCGACGGCACGGTGCAGGGCATCGCATTGACCGACCGTCCAGCCTTCTCCTTCCAGGGCCACCCGGAAGCCAGCCCGGGGCCGGAAGACGTCGCTTATCTGTTCGACCGTTTCATCGCCTCGATGGCGGAACGCGTTTAAGCGGGGAGCGGGGACATGCTGGGGATTACCGATCTCACCACCTATCTGCTGGGCGCCGTTCTCATTGTGCTGTTGCCGGGGCCCAACTCCATGTATGTGCTGTCGGTGGCGGCGCAGCGCGGCACGCGCGCCGGCTTTGCCGGCGCCGGCGGCATCATCATCGGCGACTTCATCCTGATGACGCTGGCGGCTACTGGCGCGGCTGGTCTGCTGAAGGCCAACCCGATGCTGTTCGCCGTGGTCAAGTATCTGGGCGGCGGCTATCTGGCCTGGCTGGGCTTCAATATGCTGCGCGGCGCGCTGACGGCCTGGCGCCGCTCCGCCCGCGGCGAAGCGGCCGAGGCCAAGTCGGTGCTGGTGGGAGAGGAAAATCCTTTCGTCAAAGCCTTGCTGATCAGCTTGATGAATCCAAAGGCCATCCTGTTTTTCGTGTCCTTCTTTGTTCAATTCGTTGATCCCGCTTACCCGCATCCGGCGCTGACTTTCGTCGCGCTGGGGCTGATCGTGGAAGTATGCAGCACGCTGTATCTGACCGCGCTGATCGTCGCCGGCCACCGGCTGGCCCAGGCCTTCCGCCGTCGCCGCAAGTTGAGCGCGGCGCTGGGCGGCTCGGTGGGCGCGCTGTTCGTCGGCTTCGGCGCCAAACTGGCCGCGGCGAGCCTGTAAGGCAGAGATTTAATATTCGCCGTGAAGCGGCCAGGCGTCTCAGGCGTCCGGGCTTCGCGGCAAACAAAATGCAATCATAAAGAGTAGAACCATGCCAAAGCGTAGCGACCTCAAAAGCATTCTGATCATCGGAGCCGGCCCCATCGTCATCGGCCAGGCCTGCGAATTCGACTACTCCGGCGCACAAGCGTGCAAGGCCCTGCGCGAAGAGGGCTACAAAGTCATCCTGGTGAACTCCAACCCGGCCACCATCATGACCGACCCGGACATGGCCGATGTCACCTACATCGAGCCCATCACCTGGAAGGTGGTGGAAAAGATCATCGCCAAAGAGCGTCCGGACGCCATCCTGCCGACCATGGGCGGCCAGACCGCGCTCAACTGCGCGCTGGACCTGGCCAAGAACGGAGTGCTGGAAAAATACAAGGTGGAGCTGATCGGCGCCACCGAGGACGCCATCGACAAGGCCGAAGACCGCGGCCGCTTCAAGGAGGCGATGGCCAAGATCGGCCTGTCCTGCCCGCTGTCCTTCGTTTGCCACACCATGGAAGCGTCGCTGGAAGCGCAGGCCAAGGTGGGCTTCCCGACCTTGATCCGTCCGTCCTTCACCATGGGCGGCTCCGGCGGCGGCATCGCCTACAACCGCGAAGAATTCCTGGCCATCTGCGAGCGCGGCTTCGAAGCCTCGCCCACCCATGAGCTGCTGATCGAGCAATCGGTGCTGGGTTGGAAAGAGTACGAGATGGAGGTGGTGCGCGACAAGAACGACAACTGCATCATCATTTGTTCGATCGAGAACTTCGACCCGATGGGCGTGCACACCGGCGACTCCATCACCGTGGCGCCGGCGCAGACGCTGACCGACAAGGAATACCAGATCATGCGCAACGCCAGCCTGGCGGTGCTGCGCGAGATCGGCGTGGATACCGGCGGCTCCAATGTGCAGTTCGCCACCAATCCGGCCACCGGCGAGATGATCGTCATTGAAATGAACCCGCGCGTGTCGCGTTCGTCGGCGCTGGCGTCCAAGGCTACCGGCTTCCCCATCGCCAAGATCGCCGCCAAACTGGCGGTGGGCTTCACGCTGGACGAACTGAAGAACGACATCACCGGCGGCGCCACCCCGGCCTCCTTCGAGCCGTCCATCGACTACGTGGTTACCAAGATTCCGCGTTTCGCCTTTGAGAAATTCCCGCAGGCCGACGACCGCCTGACCACCCAGATGAAATCGGTGGGCGAGGTGATGGCGATGGGCCGCACCTTGCAGGAATCGATGCAGAAAGCGTTGCGCGGCCTGGAAACCGGCCTGGCCGGCTTCGACCCGGTGACCAGCGACGAAGCGGCGATCCGCCACGAACTGGGCACGCCGGGGCCGGAACGCATCCTGTACGTGGCCGATGCCTTCCGCATCGGCATGAGCCGCGACGACATCCACGCGGTCAGCAAGATCGATCCCTGGTTCTTGGCCCAGATCGAAGACCTGATCGGCGAAGAACAAGCGCTGGCCGGCCGCAAGATTGAAGAACTGGACTACGCCGAGCTGCGCCGCCTGAAGCGCAAGGGTTTCTCCGACCGGCGGTTGGGCGAACTCTTGGGTTCGGATCAGGCCGCGGTGCGCGCCAAGCGCTGGAGCTTGAACCTGCACCCGGTGTACAAGCGCGTGGACACTTGCGCGGCGGAATTCGCCACCAATACCGCCTATATGTACTCGACCTATGAGGAAGAGTGCGAATCCAATCCCTCCGACCGCAAGAAGGTGATGGTGCTGGGCGGCGGACCCAACCGCATCGGCCAGGGCATCGAGTTCGACTACTGCTGCGTGCACGCGGCGCTGGCGCTGCGCGAATCCGGTTTCGAGACCATCATGGTCAACTGCAACCCGGAAACCGTGTCCACCGACTACGACACCTCGGACCGCCTGTACTTCGAACCGCTGACGCTGGAAGACGTGCTGGAAATCTGCCGTATCGAAAAACCGTTCGGCGTCATCGTCCAGTACGGCGGCCAGACCCCGCTGAAACTGGCGCGCGCGCTGGAAGCCAACGGCGTGCCCATCATCGGCACCACCCCGGATATGATCGACGCCGCCGAGGACCGCGAGCGCTTCCAGAAGCTGCTGCACGAGCTGGGCCTGAAGCAGCCGCCCAACCGCACCGCGCGCGCGCCGGCCGAAGCGATGAAGCTGGCCGAGGAAATCGGCTATCCGCTGGTGGTGCGCCCCTCCTACGTGCTGGGCGGCCGCGCGATGGAAATCGTCCACGAGCCGGCCGACCTGGAGCGCTATATGCGCGAGGCGGTGAAGGTGTCCAATGACAGCCCGGTGCTGCTGGACCGCTTCCTCAACGATGCCATCGAAGTCGACGTCGACTGCGTGTCCGACGGCGAGAACGTGGTGATCGGCGGCATCATGCAGCACGTGGAACAGGCTGGGGTTCACTCCGGCGATTCCGCCTGCTCGCTGCCGCCCTACAGTCTATTCCCTGCGGTACAGGACGAAATCCGCCGTCAGACCGTGGCCATGGCCCGCGCGCTGAACGTGGTTGGCCTGATGAACGTGCAGTTCGCCATTCAGGGCGACACCCTCTACGTGCTGGAAGTGAACCCGCGCGCCAGCCGCACCGTGCCCTTTGTCTCCAAAGTGACTTCCGCGCCGCTGGCCAAGATCGCGGCGCGCGCGATGGCCGGCATCGGCCTCAACGAGCAGGGCTTCACCAAGGAGGTGATCCCGCCGTTCTACGCGGTGAAGGAAGCCGTATTCCCCTTTATCAAATTCCCTGGCGTGGACACCATCCTGGGTCCGGAAATGAAGTCCACCGGCGAAGTGATGGGTGTGGGAAAAACCTTTGCCGAAGCCTACGTCAAAGGCCAGTTGGGCGCAGGCGACCGTCTGCCCAAGACCGGCAAGGTGTTCTTGTCCGTGCGCGACAGCGACAAGAACGGCGCGGTGGAAGTGGCGCGCGAACTGCAGCGCCTGGGCTTCGGCGTCTGCGCGACGCGCGGCACCGCCAAGCACTTGTCTGCGGCCGGCATCGTGGTGCAGGTAGTCAACAAGGTCAATGAAGGCCGCCCGCATATTGTCGACATGATCAAAAACTCGGAAATCGATCTGCTGATCAACACCGTCGACGAAAAGCGCCAGGCGATTCAAGACAGCCACTCCATCCGTCGTTCGGCCTTGCAGGCGCGGATTCCGCAGTACACCACCCTGGCCGGCGCCAAGGCGGTATGCGTGGGCATGGCTCACGCCGAGGAGTTCGACGTCTACAGCGTGCAGGAACTTCACAGCCAGATTCAGGGCTGAGTCCTGACGCGGGGGCTTGGAAGCGGGAGGGGTTTGCCGTTACAATCCCTCCCATAACCCGCTACTTCAAGCCGCCGTCCAGTACGGCGGCTTGTGCTTTTGATGAAGGCGGATGCCGCCTCTGGAGAGAATTCTGAAATGATCAAAGTCCCGTTGACCGTGCGCGGTGCCGAGCTGCTGAAAGAAGAGCTGCAACGCCTCAAGAGCGTGGAGCGTCCGGCCGTGATCGAGGCGATTGCCGAAGCACGCTCGCATGGCGACCTGTCGGAGAACGCCGAATACGACGCGGCCAAGGAGCGCCAGGGCTTTGTCGAAGGCCGTATCGCCGAGCTGGAAGCCAAATTGTCCAATGCGTTGGTGGTGAACCCGGCCGAACTGGACGCCGACGGCCGTGTGGTGTTCGGCGCCACCGTCGAGCTCATGGAGCTGGAGACCGAGGAAAACGTCACCTACCAGATCGTTGGCGACGACGAGGCTGACATCAAGGTGTGCAAGGTGTCGGTCAATTCCCCGATCGCGCGCGCGCTGATCGGCAAGGAAGCCGGCGACGTGGCCGAGGTGGTGGCCCCGGGCGGCATCCGCGAATACGAAGTGCTCGACGTCAAATACATCTGAGTCCCGCCGGCGAGCGGGCTTGACGGTCCGCGCGCGGCGTGGCGTGGGAGAGGGGCTGAGACATGGATGGATTGCGTTCCATCGCCAAGACGTTCTGGATTGGCGGCTTGTGGGTGATCGGCATCATTGTGGCACCGGTGCTGTTCGCCATGCTGGACCGGGTCACCGCCGGCATGGTGGCCGGCAAGCTGTTCGCCAGCATCGCCTGGGTGGGGCTGGTGTGCGGGGCGATCCTGCTGGTAGACCATATCCGCCGCAACGGCGCGGCGGGGATCAAGGAAAGCGGTTTTTGGCTGGTGATGGGCATGCTGGCCTGCACGCTGATCAATCATTTCGCCGTCACTCCCATCATCGCCAACCTCAAGGCGCAGATGAATCATGCGGCCGAAGGCCTGTTCGGCGGAGGCTTCGCCACCTGGCACGCGATTTCCAGCCTAATCTATCTGGTGCAGAGCTTGATGGGCTTGGTCTACGTCTGGCGCAACGATTAAGGCGCCGTTCACGGTCCGTGAATATCCCGTCTGGAGCGGACAAAACAAAAGCGGTGGCATGCCACCGCTTTTCTTCAAGCGCGATCGCTGCGAACGGCGTTCAGCCCTTCAGCGCCTGCTTGTTCTTAGGCAGAACAATGCGCTCTTTATCGCTGGGGCGCCACAGCACCAGCAACTTGCCGATGTGCTGGACCGGGGCGGCGCCCAAGTCTTCGCAGATCTGCTCGAACATGGCGACGCGCGCTTCGCGGTCGTCGCCCAGCACGCGGACTTTGATCAGTTCGTGGGCGTCCAGATTGATGGCGACTTCGCGGATCACCGCTTCGGTCAGGCCGTTGTTGCCTATCATCACCACCGGGTTGAGGTCGTGCGCCAGTCCCTGCAGATACTTGCGCTGGAACGGCTTGAGTTCAATTTTCATGAGAAATACGGATTTACAAAGCAAAAGCCGATTCTACTCGAGTTGAGCGCTTTCCCAAAGTCCGGACCTAAAATAAATGAAAAACAACAGGATAGCGCGGCTGACCTGTTGCCCCATCTAAATATAAAGAGCATGCACAATGGCTAGAAGCAAGACCAGCAATGGCTGGCTGAAGGAACACGTCAACGATCCCTACGTCAATCAGGCGCAGAAAGACGGCTACCGCGCGCGCGCTGCGTACAAGCTGCTGGAAATCAACGACAAGGACAAGCTGATCGGTGTCGGCACGGTGCTGGCCGACCTCGGTTCCACCCCCGGCAGCTGGTCGCAGGTGGCGGCGCGCATCGTCGGCGACAGTGGCAAGGTGTTCGCGCTTGACATCCTGGACATGGATCCGGTGCCCGGCGTCGACTTCATTCAAGGCGACTTCCGCGAAGAGGAAGTGCTGGCGCAATTCGTGCAATTGCTCGGCGGCCGCGAATTGGACCTTGTAATTTCCGATATGGCGCCCAATATGTCAGGCATGAGCGCCATCGACCAGGCCAGGAGTTTTCTGCTGTGCGAACTGGCGTTGGAATTTGCGCGAGATCACTTGAAACCTGGCGGTCATTTTCTCGTCAAAGTGTTCCAGGGCAGCGATTTCCAAGCCTATCTCAAGTCCATGCGCGAGCTGTTCGACGAGGTAGTCACCCGCAAGCCGAAAGCGTCGCGCGACCGTTCCAGCGAAATTTACCTGCTGGGCAAAGGGCGACGCTGACATAAAGTGGCTCGCGGCGTACAATCAAAGCAAATATCTAGACAAGCAACCAAAAAGTCAGGGCACAGAGGAGTCCGCCACTCGTGAACAATATCGGCAAAAACATCGCGATATGGGTCATCATCGGTTTGGTACTGATGACGGTATTCAATCAGTTCAACAAGCGTCAGGATACCCAAAATCAGCTTGAATATTCGCAGTTCATCAGCGATGTCGAGTCCGGCAAGGTCCAGTCCCTGACCATAGAAGGCCACCCGCTGCGCGGGCAATGGCTGAAAGGCAAGCTGACCGACGGCTCCGCGTTCAGCACCTACGCGCCTTACGACCCGCAACTGGTCGACGACCTGATCAAGAACAACGTCCGTTTCTCAGCCAAGCCGGAAGAAGAACCGTCGATGCTGATGAATATTTTCATCAGCTGGTTCCCGATGCTGCTGCTGATCGGCGTATGGGTGTTCTTCATGCGTCAGATGCAGGGCGGCGGCAAGGGCGGCGCGTTCTCCTTCGGCAAGAGCAAGGCCAGAATGCTGGATCAGGACGCCAATACCGTTACTTTCTCCGACGTCGCCGGTTGCGACGAGGCCAAGGAAGAAGTGAAGGAGATCGTCGATTATCTGCGAGACCCTTCCCGCTACCAGAGCTTGGGCGGCCGCATTCCGCGCGGCGTCCTGCTGGCCGGCTCGCCCGGTACCGGCAAGACCTTGTTGGCCAAGGCCATCGCTGGCGAGGCCAAGGTGCCCTTCTTCAGCATTTCCGGCTCCGACTTCGTTGAAATGTTCGTCGGCGTGGGCGCGGCCCGCGTACGGGACATGTTCGAGCAGGCCAAGAAGAACTCGCCGTGCATCATCTTCATCGACGAGATCGACGCGGTGGGGCGTCAACGCGGCGCTGGCCTCGGCGGCGGCAACGACGAGCGCGAACAGACGCTGAACCAGCTTCTGGTGGAAATGGACGGTTTCGACACCAATTCCACCGTGATCGTGATCGCCGCGACCAACCGTCCGGACGTGCTGGACCCGGCCTTGCAGCGTCCGGGCCGTTTCGACCGGCAGGTGGTGGTGCCGCTGCCGGATATTCGCGGCCGCGAACAGATTCTGGGCGTGCACATGCGCAAGGTGCCGATCGCCGCCGACGTCAACGCTGAGGTGATCGCGCGCGGCACGCCGGGTTTCTCCGGCGCCGACCTCGCCAACCTGATCAACGAAGCCGCCCTGTTCGCTGCGCGCCGCAACAAGCGCCTGGTAGACATGGAGGATCTCGAGTCCGCCAAGGACAAGATCATGATGGGCGCGGAGCGCCGCAGCATGGTGATGACCGACGAAGAGAAGCGCAACACCGCTTACCACGAGTCCGGCCACGCCGTCGTGGCCAAGCTCTTGCCCAAGGCGGATCCGGTGCACAAGGTCACCATCATCCCGCGCGGCCGCGCATTGGGCGTGACCATGCAGTTGCCGGAGCAGGACCGTTTCGCTTACGACCGCGGTTATCTGCTGGATCGCGTCGCCATTCTGTTCGGCGGCCGCATCGCGGAAGAGCTGTTCATGAATCAGATGACCACCGGCGCTTCCAACGACTTCGAGCGCGCCACGCAAATGGCGCGCGACATGGTGACCCGTTACGGCATGAGCGACAAGCTGGGCCCGATGGTGTACGGCGAGAACGAGGGCGAAGTCTTCCTCGGCCGCTCCATCACTACCCACAAGAATCTGTCCGAAGCCACCATGCAGCAGGTGGACGCTGAAATCCGCCGCATTATCGACGAGCAATACGCGCTAGCGCGCCGCTTGCTGGAAGAGAACCGCGACAAAGTGGAGGCGATGACCGCCGCGCTGCTGGAATGGGAAACCATCGATGCGGATCAGATCAACGACCTGATGGACGGCAAGCCGCCGCGCCCGCCCAAGCCGGGCGCCGGTTTCGCGGCCAAGCCGCAGGAAGACAAGCCGACTCCGCCGGCCGCCGAGGCGACCTCGGATCCGGCTCAGGAAGTCTGAGTCTCTCCGTCACGAAGCCGGGCAAGCCTTGAAGGGCTTGCCCGGCTTTTTTGCGACAATCCGTTCTCATTTCTTCCTCTCCATAGTGTAGCCAGATCATGAAACCCTCTTTGCAATGCGGGCGCTTCACGCTCGATCTGTCCCGTCCCTTGGTGATGGGCATTCTGAACGTCACCCCTGACTCCTTTTCCGACGGTGGCCGTTTCAACGGCCTGGAACAGGCGCTGCGCCACGCCGAGCGGATGCTGGAGGAGGGCGCGGCCATCCTCGATATCGGAGGCGAATCTACGCGACCCAACGCTCCCCATGTCAGTCCGGAGCAAGAGATGGAGCGGGTGCTGCCGGTGCTGGAGCGTCTGCGCGACATCGGCGCGCCGCTGTCGCTGGATACCCGCCGCGCGGCGGTGATGCGCGAAGCGTTGGCCTTGGGCGCGGTGGATTTGGTCAACGACGTGTCGGCGCTGGAAGACGCGGGCGCGTTGGAGCTGATGGCGGCTGCCGACGTCGCGGTTTGCCTGATGCACAAGCAGGGCAACCCGGACACGATGCAGGATCGGCCGGAGTACGCGGATGTGGCGGCTGAAGTGGCGGGCTACCTGGTTCGCCGCGTCCAGTTGTGTCTGGACGCCGGCATCGCCCGCGACAGGCTGCTGGTTGATCCCGGCTTTGGTTTTGGCAAGACGCTGGAACACAACCTGGCCTTGCTGCGCGGCTTGCCGGAGATTGAACGCGCTGCCGGTGCGCCGTTGTTGGTGGGCTTGAGCCGCAAATCCATGTTGGGCGCGATCACCGGCGAAGCGGCGCCGGCGGAGCGGCTGGGCGCCAGCGTGGCCGCGGCGTTGGAGTCGGCGCGTCGCGGCGCGCGCATCATTCGCGTGCACGACGTCAAGGCCACCCGTCAGGCCTTGCAAGTGCTGGGCGCTTTGGAAAGTTTGAACTGAGAGTGGTGTCTGGCGCACAATAGCCGGCGTAGCGATTACAGCGGTTGGCCAGAAGCCGGCCGGATTCGAGAGAAAAACATGAGCCGTAAATACTTTGGCACCGATGGCGTGCGCGGCGAGGTCGGTCAATTCCCGATCACGCCTGAATTCGTGATGAAACTGGGCTATGCCGCCGGCCGCGTATTGGTCGACCACGACAAGGCGCATCGTCCCACGGTTTTGATCGGCAAGGACACCCGGATTTCCGGCTATATGCTGGAAGCGGCGCTGCAAGCCGGTTTTTCCGCCGCCGGCGTCAATGTGCTGCTGACCGGCCCGTTGCCGACGCCGGGCATTGCTTACCTGACCCGCGCGCTGCGCCTGGAGGCCGGGGTGATGATCTCCGCTTCGCACAATCCGTTCCAGGATAACGGCATCAAGTTCTTCGCCGAAGGCGGCAAGAAGCTGGACGACGCCATTGAGCTGGAAATCGAGTCGATGCTGGAGCAGCCGATGGCGACCAATCCGTCCGAGGAATTGGGCCGGGTGCGCCGCATCGAAGGCGCGGTAGAGCGCTACATCGAGTTTTGCAAAAGCAGCTTTCCCAACGATCGCGATCTCAAGGGCTTGAAGTTGGTGGTGGATTGCGCCCACGGCGCCACCTACCACGTCGCGCCCAAGGTGTTCCATGAACTGGGCGCCGAGGTGGTGACCATAGGCGGCGAGCCGGACGGCTACAACATCAACGAGAAGGTGGGCGCCACCTATCCCAAGACCTTGCAGGTGGCGGTGCTGGAGCACCATGCCGATTACGGCATCGCGCTGGACGGCGACGGTGACCGTCTTATCATGGTGGACCGTGAAGGCACCGTATACGACGGCGATCAGCTGATCTATGTGATCGCCAAGGCGCGCGCGGCCAGGGGCGAGCTCAAGGGCGGCGTGGTCGGCACGGTGATGACCAATCTGGCGATGGAGCTGGCGCTGAACAAACAGGGCGTGGAGTTTGGCCGAGCCAAGGTGGGCGACCGCTATGTGTTGGAAATGCTGCATGGCAAAGGGTGGCAGGTGGGCGGCGAAGCCTCCGGCCATATCTTGTGCCTGGACTGCCACTCTACCGGCGACGGCATCATTTCCAGTCTGCAAGTGCTGGCCAGCCTGACCGATCTGGGCATGAGCCTGGCCGACGCCTGCAGCGACTGGCAGCCGTATCCGCAGACGCTGATCAATGTTCGCCACAACGGTTGCGATTGGAAGAGCGCTTCCGCGGAATCCCTGGCCGCTGCCGAGCAGGCCTTGCAAGGCCGCGGCCGCGTGGTGTTGCGTCCATCCGGCACTGAGCCGGTGGTGAGGGTGATGGTGGAAGCCGACGACAAGGCGCTGGCCGATCAGTGGGCGCAGTCCATTGCGGCGGCGATCCAGAGCGTCGCCTGATCGCGACAGCCGGCTAGCGCCGGCATCAGCATGAAAACGCCATACATTGTTTGTTTGGCGTTTTTTTATTGCCTGAATTTGAAAAGAAGCGGAGCTTACTGTTTTCAGGTGAAACATACAGATAGCGACTTTGCGTGCAACTGTATCTAATGACATCTTTTTGTCATTGCGCACTGGTTAGAATCAGCGCTCCTTACGCTCGTGATGAACCCAGACAATGAAGACAGCAAACGCATTCAAAGCGCTGAGCCCCATCGCCATGGCAGTGGCGTTGGCGATTCCGGCCCTGGCCCAGGCCGCTTGCGGCGGCGCCGGCGCCACTTTGATCCATGAGGTGCAGGGCCGCGCCGTCGGCAGTCCGATGCAGGGCAAGACCGTCACGGTGGAGGGCGTTGTCAGCGGCGCCTTCACCGGAGCCGGCCAACTGCGTGGTTTCTACTTGCAAGAAGAAGCGCGGGACCAGGACGCGGACCCGGCCACTTCGGAAGGCGTGTTCGTCTTCCTCGGCAATCTGGCCGCGCCGGCGCTTAAGCCCGGCGACGTGGTGCGCGTCACCGGCAAGGTGTCCGAGTACAGCCGCAAGGGCGACGCCGCCAGCGAGACCCAGATCACCCCGACCACTATCGCCGCGGTGGAGCAGTGCGCCTACCGCGAGCCGCTGACCTACGCCAGCCTGCGGCTGCCCTTGAAGTCCAGCGCCCAGCTGGAGGCGCTAGCCGGCATGGCAGTGCGCCTGGAAGGTCCTGTCTACGTCGCCGCCAATTACGACTATGGCCGCTACGGCGAACTGACGCTATCCAGCCAGCCGCGGCTGTGGACCGCCACCCAGCGCTTTCTGCCCGGTAGCGCCGAAGCCAAGGCGCTGACCGAGGCCAATCAATTGGAAAAGCTGACCCTGGACGACGGCTTGCAGATCCAAAACGCCAATGCCTGGCTGCCGGCGCCCGGCGGCCTCTCCGCCAGCCAGACCTTGCGCAGCGGCGACCGTCTGGACGGCGTGACCGGCGTGGTCAGCTACGCCTTCGGCAAATATCGGCTGCAGCCGCTGGCCGCGCCGCGCGTGACGGCCGGCAATCCGCGCCCCGGCGCGCCGAAGCGTCAGCCGGAAAGCGTGCGTTTCGCCAGTTTCAATGTGCTCAACTTCTTCAATGGCGACGGCCAGGGTAAGGGTTTCCCAACGCCGCGCGGCGCCAAGACTCTGCAGGATTTCGAGCGCCAGCGCGCCAAGATCGTGGCCGCGATCCGTCAACTGGACGCTGATGTAGTGGGCCTGATGGAAATCGAGAATGATGGCTTCGATCGCTACTCGGCGATTCAGGACCTAGTTAATGCGTTGAACCAGGGCCAGCCCCAGCCCAAGCAATACCAATTCGCCAACCCCGGCCTGCCGCAAGTGGGCAGCGACGCGATCACCACCGGCCTGATCTACCGTCCGACCGTGGTGACGGCGGAGGGCAAGGCCGAGGTGAGGGTGGTGGGCAATCCGCAGAAGAATCGGCCGGCCTTGTTGCAGACTTTTGTGCTGGACGCCAAGAGCAAGACCCGGGTCACGGTGGCGGTCAACCATCTGAAGTCCAAGGGCAGCAGTTGCGCCGACGTGCTGGTGGACGGCCAGGCCGACGTGGATAAGGGCGACGGTCAGGGTAATTGCAATCTGACCCGGGTGCAGGCGGTGCGCGATCTGATGGCGTGGTACGCCACCCGTCCGCAGCCCGGCCCTAACGATGGCATGCTATTGCTGGGCGATATGAATTCCTACGCCAAGGAAGATCCGATCCGCGCCTTTGAAAGCGCGGGCTTCAACAATCTGCTGGCGCGTTGGAGCCGCGATGCCTATTCCTATGTATTCAACGGTGAATCCGGCAACCTGGACCATGCCTTGGCCGATAAGCCGCTGAGCTCCATGGTGCTGGCCGCCGGGGAGTGGCACATCAACGCCGATGAGCCGACGGCGCTGGAATACAGCAGCGAGTTCAAGAGCGCGGAGCAGCAACAGAAATACTACGCGGCGGACGCTTATCGTTCTTCGGACCATGATCCCTTGTACGTCGACGTGGCGCGTCGCGGCAACGCGGTGGCGGCGGCGGATGAAGGCGGCTTGGCTCTGTTGCTGGGCTTGGGCGCATTGGGGGCGACGGCGCTGTGGCGCCGCAAGCGCTGAAGGCCTTGGCCGGCCGGCTGCAGCTGGGTTTGGGCCTCGCCGTCCTGCTGCCGCTGGCCGCGCCCTGGGGCGCGGCGGCGTTGGCGTGGCGTTTCGAGCCGTGGAACGCCGAGGAGTGGTGGCGGGCGCTGAGCGGCGGCTGGGTGCACGCCGACGCGCGTCATGCCTGCCTCAACAGCGCGGCGCTGGCGGTGCTGGCCTGCTTGGGGCGTGACCGGGCGTCGTTGCTGCTGGGGTTGGCGCTGGCGGCGCCGCCTCTAATCGCAGTAATGCAGTGGCTGTGGCCGACGCCGCAGGCCTTTGTCGGCGCGTCCGGCCTGGTTTATTGCTGGTGGGCGGCGCTGGCCCTGACGCAGCCGCGCTGGCGCGGCTTGTGGCTGGCCGCCCTGCTGGCCCGGCTGGTTTGGCAAAGCCTATTTCCGGGCAACTGGAGCGGCGGCGAGCCGGTATTGACGTCGGCGCATTGGAGCGGCGCGGTCTTGGGTGTGTTGGCCGCCTGCGGCTGGCTGCGCTGGATTCAGTTATTAACGAGGCGCGGCACTCTCGGCGCCACTGCGCACATCAGTTCGTAGCCCAAGGTGCCCGCGCCGGCGGCGACTTGTTCTATCGGCACTTGAGGGCCCCACAGTTCAACCCGGCTGCCAATGCCGGCCTGGGGCAGAGCGCTCAGGTCCACCGCCAGCATGTCCATCGATACCCGGCCGACGATGCCGCTGGGCAGGCCATCCACCGCGACCGGCGTGCCGTTGTCGGCGATGCGCGGATAGCCGTCGGCGTAGCCGCAAGCGACGATGCCGACGCGCATTTCGCCTTCGGCCACCAGGCGGCGGCCGTAGCCGACGGCGTCGCCGGTCGGCACCCTTTGCACCGCGATGACGCGGCTGCTCAGCGTCATCGCCGCCTGTAGGCCCAGGCCGGCGGCGTCGATATCGGCGAAGGGCGAACAGCCGTAGAGCACGATGCCGGGGCGCACGATGGCGCCGTGGGTATGCGGGTGGCGGAACAGCGCGGCGGAGTTGGCGGCGCTGACCGGCAGCGCGCTGGGTGCGATCAAGGGCTGGAAGCGCCCCCATTGCTCGGCGACGCCGTAGTCGTCGTCGGCGGTGGCGAAATGGGTCATCAGCGCATCGACGCGCGCGCCGGGCTGAGCGTGCAATTGCGCCAGCGCGGCGGGGGCTTCCGCCGGGGTGAAGCCCAGCCGGTTCATGCCGCTGTTGATCTTGAGCCAGACGGAAACCGGCTGTTTGGCGGAACCTTTGGCCAGCCAGCTTATCTGTTGTTGGGAATGTACCGCGCCGCCTAGCCGGTAATGCGCCATCGCCGCGGCTTCCTCGGCGTCGAAAGCGCCTTCCAGCAGTACGATGTCCTGTTGGACGCCGGCTTCGCGCAAGCGGACGGCGTCCTCGATATTGAGCAGGGCGAAACCGTCGGCGACATCGGCCAAGGCTTGGACCGCGTCCAGCAGTCCATGGCCGTAGGCATTGGCCTTGAGCACGGCGTATGCCTTGGATTGAGGGGCCTGGGCGCGGGAAAGCAGGTAGTTGTGGCGGATGGCGGCGCGGTGGATTTCCACCTGGATAGGGCGAGTCATGTCAAGAAAGTCTGCGTTGGAGGTGTGCTATTATAAGCCCCTGGTGATGTACCCCGATAACGCAGCCGCGCCAGGATCGTCCTGAACGGAGACATGGCGGCAAGCGGAACAAAATGGACACTCTGCAAATACTTCTCGATTTTTTCACTGGCTATGGCTACGTCGCCGTATTCACCGTGTTGCTGGTATGCGGTTTCGGCGTGCCGATCCCCGAAGACATTACCTTGGTGGCCGGAGGCATTATTTCTGGCCTAGGCTACACCAATGTGCATTGGATGTTTCTCGTCGGCATGGCCGGGGTGCTGGCCGGAGACGGCATCATGTTCACCGCCGGGCGGGTGTTCGGCAACCGGGTGCTGAAGTTCCGGCCCATCGCGCGGATACTGACTCAAGAGCGTTTTGAAGCGGTGCAGGAGAAGTTCGAAAAGTACGGCAATTGGGTATTGTTCGTCGCCCGTTTTCTACCGGGACTGCGCTCTCCCATCTTCATTACCGCCGGCATGACTCGCCGCATCTCCTACTGGCGTTTCTTGCTGATGGACGGCTTCGCCGCGCTGATCTCGGTGCCGGTGTGGGTGTATCTCGGCTATTACGGCGCCGCCAACCGCGAGTGGTTGATGACCATGGTGCACCGCGGGCAGGCCGGCATTCTGGCGGTGGTGGCCGCCTTGCTGCTCGGCGTGGCCTTCGTCTGGATGCGTCGCCGTCGTCAGCATCAGTGCGTGAAGAAATAAGCTCGCGCCATCCAATGAAAAAAGCTTCCCTGGGGAAGCTTTTTTTACGTCCTTGCGCAGCTGGGGTTCAACCCACTTGCAAGAGATCCACCTCGAACACCAGAGTGGCGTTGGGAGGAATCACGCCGCCGGCGCCGCGCGCGCCGTAGCCCAGCTCGGCCGGAATGGTCAGTTTGCGCTTGCCGCCCACTTTCATGCCGGCCACGCCTTGGTCCCAGCCCTTGATCACATAGCCGGCGCCCAACGGGAAGCTGAACGGCTGGAAGCGGTCCTTGCTGGAATCGAACTTGGTGCCGTCGGTCAGCCAGCCAGTGTAGTGCACGGTGACTTCCTGGCCGCTGACGGCTTCGGCGCCGTCGCCGATCGCCAGTTCTTCGATAATCAGTTCGCTCATGAGATGTCCTTTCGCGCAAGCGCGGGATGAGGCCCGGCCCGGCGGCGCGAAGCGCGGCGCGCGCCAAGGGCCGTGGCAATCGCGGGATTATAGCAGCCGGACGGCCAGCTTGTGTTTTGCGACGCGTGGCGTATAACGGTAAGGATGCGGGGGCTGCCTCGCATCGTATCCTTGAGGGGGATTTGTCATGGACGCGACTCACGATATCCCGCGCGATCGCCCGGTTGCGCGCAAGGTGGAAACCTCCCGGCCGTTGCAATGGCTGAAAAAAGGCTTCCGCGATTTTCAAAAAGCCCCGGCCGACTGCCTGTTTTACGGCGCGGTATTCGTGTTGATGGGGTATTTGCTGACCTTGTACTCCGAGCACTCTCCTGAACTGATTATCACCTTCGCCACCATTTTCCTGTTGGCCGGCCCCTTTTTGGCGATAGGCCTGTACGACATCGCCAAGCAGATGGAGGCTTTCGACGGTCATGGACGGGTCAAGCTGGCGCACAGCATGGCGGCTTGGCGCGTCAACTTGCCTGCTTTTACCTTGTACGCGGCCTTGCTGGCGGTGCTGGTGTTCGGTTGGTTCCGGGTGTCCTTGCTGATGTTCGCGCTGTTCTACGACACTGCCGCCTTGCCGTCCTTGAACGACATTGTGGCCAACGCCTTCAACCCGGACAATGTCGCCTTCCTGGTGGCCTACTTCGCGGTGGGCTTCCTGTTTGCCCAGGTGGTGTTCTCGGTTAGCGTGATCTCCATTCCCTTGATGCTGGATAAGGAGGTGGACACCGTCACCGCCATGATCGCCAGCGTGCAAGCGGTGCTGAAGAATCTGCTGACGATGGGCATATGGGCGGCTATCATTGTGGCGCTGAGCGCGGTGGGCTTTGTGACTTATTTCCTGGGCCTGATCATCATCATGCCGGTTCTGGCGCTGGCCAGCTGGCATGCTTACCGCGATTTGATCACTTTCGAGAGATGACTGAATAGCCGATGACTCACTCCGTCGTGTTTCTTGACCGGGACAGCTTGCCTGTCCCGGTTCCGCTTTTGCCGTTCCCGTCCGAATATCACGAGTTTCCCTCCACCAGCGTCGAAGACGCGGCGATGAATTGCTCGGGGGCGGATATCGTCATCACCAACAAGGTGCCGTTGCGGCGGGAAACCCTGGAGCAACTGCCCGGGCTGAAGCTGGTGGCGGTGGCCGCCACCGGTTACAACCATGTCGATCTGGACGCTTGTCGCGAGCTGGGCATCGCCGTCTGCAACATCCGCCATTACGGCGACGACACCGTGGCCGAACACGCGCTGACCCTGATGCTGGCCCTGGCCAAGAACCTACCCGCCTATCAGCGTGACGTCGCCGCCGGGGTGTGGCAGCAATCGAGGCAGTTCTGCCATTTCGGCGCTCCGATCCGCGATTTGCGGGGCGCGACCTTGGGCATTGTTGGCGCGGGCGGCATTGGCCTGCGCCTGGCGGAGATGGCTGGGGGGTTTGGCATGGAGGTGTTGTTCGTCGAGCGCAAAGGCGCCAAGGAAGTGCGTTCCGGGCATGTGGCTTTTGCCGAGGCCCTGGCGCAGGCCGATGTGATTTCGCTGCATTGCCCGCTGACCGAGGACACCCGGGACCTGATCGCCCAGCCGGAACTGATTCTTATGAAGCCCGGCGCCTTGCTGATCAATACCGCGCGCGGCGGTCTGGTTAACGAGGAGGATCTGGTGGCTGCGTTGAAATACGGGCAACTGGGCGGCGCCGGTTTCGACGTGTTGAGCGAAGAACCGCCGGTTCATGGCAATCCTCTGTTGAAAACCCGCTTGCCCAATTTGATTGTCACCCCTCATGTGGGTTGGGCTAGCCGGCAGGCGATGGAGCGTCTGGCCGCACAGCTGGTGGACAATATCGCGGCCTTTGTCGCGGGCATAGAGCGCAATCGTTTGTTGTGAGGCGCGCCTATTTGAGGCTTCAAGCCGGCTAAGGCCGGCTTTTTTGATGATTCATTTTAAATATAATATTTATATAAATGATTTAATATTTTATTTGTTGTTAACTGTTAAAAAACTATTTGCATTTTGTTTATTGTGGGAATAGCATGAGGGTGCTCTTCTGGCTTTGCCAGTACGAGCTGCCCCGCTTGATCGCCGTGGAGGGTTTCCCCCCACGGCTCTTTTTTTGCCTGTCGCCAGGCAATGCAAAACGCCCGGCGGAACCGGGCGTTGGTCATGGGAAGCGCTTGTCGGGCGTGCGGCGTCAGTCCGGGATGTCGTTGGGGTTGATGCGGAGTTGCTCCTCCGCCCCCATGCCCAACTTGCCGCGAATACAGCCGATGTAGCGATTCACATCCGGGCCGCCGCCATGACGCTGAGCGTGCCAGATCATCTCGCCGAGACAATCCATCATCGCGTGCTGCGCCAGATGTTCGCTGCCGTGGCGCAGCGCCAGCTGTGCGTACAGCGAGCGGATGCCGAAGGGCTGGTCGATAGAGCGTTGTTCCTCAATAGCCACATGCAGGCCCAGGTGCAGGAAGGGATTGCTCTGGCCCATTTCCGGAGTCCACTCCTGTTCCATATACTGTTCCGGCCGATCCAGAATGGCGTGATACTCCGGGTGGTCTATAAGAATGGGGAGCACCATTTTTTCCAGATCGGACAAGTCCGTCCCGGATTTGGATTTCTGCCAGGTGTCGAAGAAGAAGCGCCGGGCGTCCTGCCGGCTGGGATTGAACAACATTCGGATAGTGCCTGAGTGGATTCTCGGGAGCGCTCATTATACGAGACGGAGGTGGCCATGACCACGCTTTACGACTTCACCGCCGCGCGCATAGACGGCAGCGAACAGCCGCTGTCGGCCTACACCGGCCAAGTGACGTTGGTGGTGAATACCGCCAGCGAGTGCGGCTATACCCGGCAGTACGCCGGCTTGCAGGACTTGCAGCAAGGCTTGGGCGGCCGCGGACTGGCTGTGCTGGGATTCCCTTGCAATCAGTTCGGCGGCCAGGAGCCGGGCGACGAGGCCGAGATCGAGCGTTTTTGCCGGACGCGCTTCGAGGTGGATTTCCCCATGTTCGCGAAGGTGGAGGTCAACGGGCCGCGGGCTCATCCGCTGTGGCGCTGGCTGACTCAGGCTGACTCCACCCATCCGCACCCGGTGAAGTGGAACTTCACCAAATTCCTGATTGATGCCAAGGGAAGGGTGGTAAAGCGTTACGAGCCGGCGGTGGAGCCGCACGAATTGCTGGAGGATATCGAGGCCTTGCTGCCGCGGGGCGGCTGAGAACGTGTTTACGATCTGCTGCGCGTCGGCGATACGGCGTTGAAAACGGCTTCGAAATGCTCATGTACCGTGTGTACACTCCGCTTTCTCAGCTGTTTTCGCCTTGTCTCACCTTAGCTCGCGAGATCGTAAACACGTTCTGAGAGACTTTGAACCGGCTCTGATGCCCGCCGCTTGCGGCGGGCATGGGAGGCGATCAGCGGCGGCGGAAAATCACGTCCCACACGCCGTGGCCCAGCTTGATGCCGCGGGCCTCGAACTTAGTCAGCGGACGGTAGTCCGGACGAGGCGCGTAGCCATCGGCGGTATTGGCCAGCTGCGGCTGGCTGCTGAACACGTCCATGATTTGCATGGCGTAGTCTTCCCAGTCGGTGGCGGCGTGCAGGTAGCCGCCCGGCTTGAGCTTGGTGATCAGCTTCTCCACCAGCGGCGCCTGGATCAAGCGCCGCTTGTTGTGGCGTTTCTTGTGCCAGGGGTCGGGGAAGAAAATAAGCACGCCATCCAGGCTGCCGTCGGCCAGCATGTGATCCAGCACTTCCACCGCGTCGTGGCGGATGATGCGCAGATTGCTCAATTCCTTTTCCGCGATCAGCTTGCACAGATTGCCGACGCCGGGCGAATGCACTTCCACGCCCAAGTAGTCTTGACCCGGATTGGCGGCGGCGATTTCGGCGGTGGCGCCGCCCATGCCGAAACCGATCTCCAGAATTTTGGGCGCGGCGCGGCCGAAGGCCTGCTCCAGATCGATGCGCTCGGGGCGGTATTCGATGCCCCAGCGCGGCATGCCTTCGTCCATCGCGCGTTGCTGGCCGGGAGACAGATGGCCTTGGCGCAGCACGAAGCTGCGGATGGCGCGTTGAAATGCCGGATTTTCCATAGAGAAGCCTGCTGAAAACTCAAAAAAACCGCGATGTTACCGAATCTTGGCCGCTGAGGCGAGCGCGACGGCGATGCGTTCCGGCGCTTGGGCCAGCGCCGCCAGGTAGACGGCGGTGTCGGGCCAGCGGAGTTCCGGCAGCAATTCCCGGCGCAAACGCCGGTTGTCCAACCGCCTGGACTCCATCATATAAGACCATAGACCAGCGGAGACCCGGGCGCGGACCTCTTCCCGTGGCAGCAAGGGCGGCAAGGCCAGGTCCAGCGCGGCGGCCAGCCGGCGATACCATTCGCTGATCGGCAGCGGCTGATCGTCGTTGGCGTTGTATACGCGCGGGCCGCCGCGACATTGCCGCAATGCGGCTACGCAGGCGGCGGCAAGGTCGTCGGCGTGGATGTGATTGCTCCAGCTGTCCTCTTCCGGGCGGATCAGCGGGGTTTGAGAGGCGAAGCGGCTCAGTGGCAGGCGGTTGTCGGCGTAGATGCCCGGCGCGCGTAACACGGTCAGTTGACTGCCGTGGGTTGCGGCAAAGCCTCGCAACTGGGTTTCTGCGTCCAAGCGGCGCCAGGCGCGGTCATTGTGAGGGCGGAGGCGGGCGCCTTCGCCCAGCAAAGCCCCGTCGGCGTTGCCGTACACGCCGCTGGTGCTGATATAGACTAGACGCTGTGGTATCCTGCAACCTTTTGCCAACGCAGACAACAACTTGCGCATGCGCAAGTCCTTGCGGCCGGTTTCCTGGGGGGGAGCGGTCAGCAGCAGATCGTCGGCCAGGCCGGCCAATCGGCGCAAAGTGACGGGGTCGTCCAGATCGCCCCGGATGGGCGTGACGCCCTGGCGGCGCAGCGCTTCGGCGCTGGCGCTCGAGCGGCATAGCGCCAGTACTCGCCAGCGGCGGGTCAGTTCAGGCAAAGCGCGGCGCGCGACATCGCCGGCGCCGATGATCATCAAGGTTCGCATGATGCGCATTTTAGCCAGATATTGAGTAGAGGAAACAGATGACAGCGCAGGTGAAAGTGCTCCCCAGCGGGCATACATTTGGCGTCGAGCCGCATGAAACCGTATTGGAAGCGGCGTTGCGTCAGGGAGTGGGGCTGCCCTACGGCTGCCGCGACGGCGCGTGCGGCGCCTGCAAAGGCAAGGTAGTGGAAGGCGAAGTGAGTCAGGATGGTTTCCAGGAAAAGGCCTTGACCGAGGCCGAACGCGCCCAGGGCCTGGCGCTGTTCTGTTGTTCCCGTCCTCAGGGCGACATCACCATCGAGGCTCGCGAAGTGGCCGGAGCCGGCGATATCCAGATCAAGACCTTGCCGTGCCGTGTAGAGAAAATCGAAAAAATCCACGACGTGGCGGTGCTCAAGCTCAAGCTGCCGGTATCGGAGCGCCTGCAGTTCAAGGCTGGTCAATACATCGACATCCTGATGAAGGACGGCAAGAAGCGCAGCTTCTCTATCGCAAACGCGCCGCATGACGACGCTTTTCTAGAGCTGCACATCCGTCATCAGCCCGGCGGCTCGTTCTCCGATTATGTGTTCAGCCAGATGAAGGAGCGCGAGATCATGCGCTTCAAGGGGCCCTTGGGCTCCTTCTTCCTGCGCGAGGATTCTGACAAGCCCATCCTCTTCGTGGCCAGCGGCACCGGCTTCGCGCCGGTCAAGGGTATTATCGAGCACGCGATCCACAGCGGCATCCAGCGCGAGATAGTGTTCTACTGGGGAGCGCGGACCAAGGCCGACCTTTATATGGCGGAGCTGGCCGGCGCTTGGCAGGCGCAGAATCCGAACATCACCTTCATACCGGTATTGTCCGACGCCTTGTCGACAGACGACTGGGCGGGCCGCACCGGCTTCGTTCATCAGGCGGTGCTGGAGGATTTCGAAAATCTGTCCGGCTATCAGGTTTACGCTTGCGGCGCGCCGCTGATGGTCGAGGCCGCGCACGGTAGCTTCACGCGCGAGCGCGGCTTGCCGGAGGACGAATTCTTCTCAGACGCGTTCTTCCTGTCCAAGGATATGGGCGGCAGCAAGTGAGCGCATCGGCGCGACATGAATGACGTGCGCCGATTTTTGAGATGGAACTGATCCGAACTGTATCGCTTTGCGAGCAACTGTAATGATATAAGTTACTGATTTTTAGGGAATGAGCCCCTGGCGAGAGCCAGGGGCTTTTTATTTGCCTTGCATCAAATTTGCAGGTCATGCCATTTGATTTGGGTCAATGGGCGGACGCCCCAACTGGCTAAGATGAGGGTCAAGAAACCTATATGGGGCGTGGCCCCGGAAAAGGAGTGGCGATGGAACTTCTGACTCTGCTTCTCTCCGACGATGTCGGCATTTTAAGCTTGGTGACCATTGTGGTGACCACCTTGGTGGTGCTAGGCGCTCTGGTGGCGATTTTCAAGAACGTGAAAAAGCCAGAGTAAGCGCCTGAGCAAACAGCATGTGTTTATCCTCTTGATGTGTGTGTTGGTGGATGCGGTGGTGGGCCGCATCCACTTTTTTTTGCGCCTTGATCTTGATCCCGCTCTCTTTCATCGCTTAATTGACGCGCGATGCGCGCTTATCCTGAATTTCTCCTTGCCGGAATATCCCCTTCTTGAATCTTCGCCCGCAAAGTTCCACGCATCCAATAATTAATAATTAGTTAAAAGAAAGGTAAGTAAATATTTTGTGCGCTGCACATTTTATTGTTTTGTCATTCTTGTGGGGGGGTTCTATAAAGCTTTTGTTCTATTGCCATTGTGGGTGAGATAGAGCAGGGGTGAGCTATTTGACGCAGGTCAAACGGATGTTCGACTGTTCTGGCGATCACTAAATCCGAGGTATACCATTGTCTCAGATGATAAGAATTTAATTATATAACAACAGATTTGCAGGTTAATGTACTCTCACGGAGAACGAAAATGTCTACGGAAACTGAAACCCAAGGCGGCGGCGCTCCCAAGCTCAAGCTTGGCGCGCTGACCGCTCTGGTGGTGGGCTCCATGATCGGCGGCGGCATCTTCTCGCTGCCTCAGAACATGGCGGCGGGGGCCGGAGCCGGCGCTATCTTGATCGGTTGGGTAATTACCTTCTTCGGGATGTTGACTCTGGCATTCGCTTTCCAGATGCTGGCCAACCGCAAACCGGAAGTTGAAGGCGGCGTTTATGGCTACGCCAAGGCGGGTTTTGGCAACTACATGGGCTTCAACTCGGCCTGGGGTTACTGGATTTCGGCCTGGATCGGCAACGTATCCTACTTTGTGGTGATGTTCTCGGCGCTGGCCTTCTGGTTCCCAGTGTTCGGCGAGGGCAATACCGCCACCGCCATCGTCTGCGCATCCATCCTGCTGTGGGCCTTGCACTTTCTGGTGCTGCGCGGCGTGCACGGCGCGGCCTTCATCAACACCATCACCACCGTGGCCAAATTGGTGCCGTTGGCGTTGTTCATCCTGCTAGTCGTCTTCGCCTTCAAAGTAGATACCTTTAACCTGGATTTCTGGGGCTCGGCCAAACTCGGCTCGGTTGTCGACCAAGTCAAGAGCACCATGTTGGTGACGGTATGGGTGTTCATCGGGATCGAAGGCGCGTCGATGTTCTCCAGTCGTGCGGAAAACATGAAAGAAGTGGGTAAGGCCACTGTGATTGGCTTCCTGTTGACTATCGCCTTGCTGGTTGCGGTGTCGGTGCTGTCGCTGGGCGTAATGACCCAGGCTGAACTGGCCGCGCTGAAAAATCCGTCCACCGCTTATGTGTTGGAAAAAGCCATCGGGCCGTGGGGCGCCAACCTGATGAACGCCGGCCTGGTGATCTCTGTGGGCGGCGCGTTGCTGGCCTGGACGCTGTTGGCTTCCGAAGCGCCCTACCTGGCGGGCAAGGACGGCGTGATGCCCAAGGTATTCGGCACCACTAACGCCAATGGCTCTCCGGCCGCCTCGCTGTGGCTGACCAACGGTCTGATCCAACTGTTCCTGATCATCACTCTGTTCAGTTCCGCGGGTTACCTGGCGCTGCTGTCGCTGGCCACCTCGATGATTCTGATTCCTTACCTGTTGTGCTCCGGTTACGCCTTGCTGGTTGCCAAGCGCGGCGAAGGCTACGCCCAGGGCGAGTCCAGCGGCAAAGAGTTCGGTATCGCCACGATCGCGTCGGTCTACGGCGTCTGGCTGATCTACGCCGCCGGCCTGAAGTATCTGTTCCTGTCGATGGTGCTGTACGCCCCGGGTCTGCTGTTCTACCTGTGGGCTCGCAAGGAACGCGGCGAGAAAGCGTTCACCGGTCCCGAGGCGGTACTGGCTGCGCTGATCGTGGTGGCGGGTTTGTTCGCCGGCTACGAGTTGCTCACCGGAGCGCTGACGCTCTAAGTCGGATGTTGAAGTAAGAAGATTACCGGAGGCGCGCGAGATCCACGGGCCTCCACCAGCTCCCCCAATATCATTAAGGAGTTTGTCATGACCAAGTTTGGTGTTCATTCCGAGTGTGGCAAGTTGCGAACTGTGATGGTGTGCCGTCCCGGCCTGGCGCATAAGCGCCTGACCCCGGACAACTGCCACGGCCTGCTGTTCGATGACGTCATCTGGGTAGAGCGCGCACAGAAAGACCACGCCTACATGGTTGAGCAAATGCGCTCCCGCGGCATCGAAGTGGTGGAAGTGCACGATGCGCTGGCCAAAGTATTGGACGACAAGGCCTCCCGCGCCTGGGTCCTGGACCGCAAGGTCAAGGCCGACAACGTAGGTATCGGCATGTTGCGCGACCTGCGCAGCTGGCTGGATGAAATGCCTTCGTCGCAGCTGGCCGAGCATCTGGTGGGCGGCATCGCCAAGTTCGAACTGCCGTTCGACCCGAAAGGCCTGTTTGGCGGCTACCTGGACCAGTCCGAATTCGTGCTGCCGCCGGTGCCTAACAGCCTGTTCCAGCGCGACCCGTCTTGCTGGATCTATGAAGGCGTGACGCTGAACCCGATGTACTGGCCGGCGCGCCGTCAGGAAACCCTGATCCTGCAATCCATCTACAAATTCCATCCGATGTTCGCCGGCAAGGTGAAAGTATGGTGGGGCGATTGCGACCAGGAGCATGGCGCGGCCACGCTGGAAGGCGGCGACGTGATGCCTATCGGCAACGGCGTGGTCCTGATCGGCATGGGCGAACGCACCAGCCCGCAGGCGGTAGTGCAAGTGGCCAAGCGCGTGCTGGGCAAGGAAGGCGGCGCCACTCGCGTGATCGCTTGCCAGATGCCGAAGTCCCGCGCGGCGATGCACTTGGACACCGTGTTCAGCTTCCTGGACATTGACCTGCTGTCGCTGTTCCCGGACGTGGTGGACGACATCACATGCACCAGCATGTACGTTGGCGACCGCGAAGGCGAAGTCCGTTTCGAACGCCATGAAGGCGTGCATCTGGTGGAAGTGGTGCGCCAGGCGCTTGGCCTCAAGGAAATTCGCGTGATTCAGACCGGCGGCGACGCCTACCAGCGCGAACGCGAGCAGTGGGACGACGGCAACAACGTGGTGGCGCTGGATCGCCGCGTGGTGGTGGCCTACGACCGCAACACCTACACCAACCGCCTGATGCGCGAGCACGGAGTGGAAGTGATCGAGATTCCGGCTTCCGAGCTGGGCCGCGGCCGTGGCGGCGGTCACTGCATGACCTGCCCAATCACTCGCGACGAAGTGAAACTGTAATTCAATCGTCGTGTCCCGGCCGCGGGCGCGGCCGGGAGGGAAATTCAAGATTCATGTGCAAAAAGACAGGTTGACCGCCGGTTTCCCCGGAAACGACGGCCGGCTTGCCCAGACTCTAATCAGGAGCAATATCATGGCTTTCAATCTGCGCAACCGTAACTTCCTCCGCATGCTGGACTTCACCCCGCGCGAAATCCGCTACATGCTCGACTTGGCCCGCGACCTGAAGCGCGCCAAGTATTCCGGCACCGAACAGCAGCACCTGAAGGGCAAGAACATCGCCCTGATCTTTGAAAAAACCTCGACCCGCACCCGCTGCGCGTTTGAAGTGGCCTGCTACGACCAAGGCGCCAATGTGACTTACCTTGGGCCGTCCGGTTCGCAAATCGGCATCAAGGAATCGATGAAAGACACCGCCCGTGTGCTGGGCCGCATGTACGATGCGATCGAATACCGCGGCTTCGACCAGCACATGGTGGAAACCGAGCTGGCCAAATTCGCCGGCGTGCCGGTTTACAACGGTCTGACCGATGAATGGCACCCGACCCAGATGCTGGCCGACGTGCTGACCATGTGGGAAAACAGCGACAAGCCCATCTCCCAGATCCGCTACACCTATCTGGGCGATGCTCGCAACAATATGGGCAACTCTCTGCTGGTGATCGGCGCCAAGCTGGGCATGGACGTGCGTATCGGCGCGCCCAAGCATTTGTGGCCTACCGACGAGCTGGTGGCGCAGTGTCGTGAAATCGCCGTCAAGACCGGCGCGCGCATCACGCTGACCGAAGACGCCAAGGCTGCAGTCAAAGGCACGGACTTCATCCACACCGATGTATGGGTGTCCATGGGCGAGCCGGCCGAAGTCTGGGCGGAACGCATCAAGCTGCTGAAGCCTTACCAAGTGAACGCCGCGCTGATGGCCGCCGCGGAAAACCCGCAAGTGAAGTTCATGCACTGCCTGCCGGCTTACCACAACAGCGAAACCAAGGTGGGCAAGGAGATTGCCGCGCAGTATCCGGACCTGGCCAACGGCATCGAAGTGACCGAGGACGTGTTTGAGTCCGAAGCTTGCATCGCTTTCGAACAGGCCGAGAACCGCATGCACACCATCAAGGCCATTCTGGTGTCCACGCTGGGCGACTGATAGTCGCTTGAGCATCATCCAGTGATCCGCCGGCCAAGGCTTCCCTGACCGGGAACCTTGGCCGGTTTCATATTCAAGCGCGCACGCGGCATTAAACGGCGGGCGCGGTAGTAAAAAGGAACAGAATATGCGAGTCGTCGTAGCTCTGGGCGGCAATGCCCTGCAACGTCGCGGCGAGGCCATGACCGCCGACAATCAACGCGCCAACGTCAAGGTGGCCGCCGAACAACTGGCCGGCGTGACCCGGCTGGGCCACAACCTGGTGATGTGCCATGGCAACGGGCCGCAAGTGGGCCTGCTGGGCCTGCAGAACGACGCTTATGCCCGCCACGTGGACGAAAAAGTGACGCCCTATCCGCTGGACGTGCTGGGGGCGCAGACAGAAGGCATGATCGGCTACATGGTTGAGCAGGAATTGGGCAATGTGCTGCCCTTCGAAGTGCCGATCGCCACCATCCTGACCCAGACCGAAGTGGACGCCAAGGACCCGGCCTTCAAGAATCCGACCAAGTTTGTCGGCCCGGTTTACAGCAAGGAAGAGGCGGACAAGCTGGCGGCGGAAAAAGGCTGGACGGTGAAGGCCGACGGCGAATACTTCCGCCGCGTGGTGCCCAGCCCGAAACCGAAGCGCATCTTCGAAATGCGCCCGATCAAATGGCTGATCGAAAAAGGCGTGGTGGTGATCGCGGCCGGCGGCGGCGGCATTCCCACTATGTACGAGGGCGACAAGCTGGTGGGCGTGGAAGCGGTGATCGACAAGGATCTGGCCTCCGCTTTGCTGGCGCGTGAAATCGACGCGGACTACTTTGTGATCGCCACCGACGTGAAGAGCGTGTTCGTCGGTTGGGGTACGCCGGAAGCCAAAGCGATCAAACAGGCGCATCCGGACGAAATGGACAAGCTGGGCTTCGCCGCCGGCTCGATGGGCCCGAAAGTGGAGGCCGCTTGCGAATTCGCCCGCCTGACCGGCAAGAAAGCGGTGATCGGCGCCTTGGAGGACATCGAGAAAATCGTCAAGGGCGAGGCCGGCACCGTGGTTTCCACTGAGAAGGCGGGCATCAGCTGGTATTGATGTCGTCAGTGCTTAGCCGCGCGTCAAGGGCTGCCGTCAGGCAGCCCTTTTTGTTGCCTCGTCTCGTCCTAGCCCAGCAGCTTGGTTCGGTGTTGGCGGAGGAGGTCCTGCCCGGCTTGATAGCCGATCTGATACAGCTGGGATAGATTGGAGTGCGACCAGTCCAACTCTTCCGCGCGGCGTTTCGGATCGATCAGCTTGTCGAATTGGATCTTGAGCACCTCGGTGCGTGGCCGGCCTTGGTCGTCCTTGTTGTGCAGCGCCTCGAACAGCTTCAGGTCGTCGCGCGCGATTTCGGTCAGAGGGGTGATGATGGATTGCACCCAGGCGTCGTACAGGCTGCGGGGCGGGTGCAATAGCTTGTCGCTGCCCAGCACGTCGAACACCAGGGTGTAGTCGATATGAGGGTGATCGCGGAACAACTGCTTGAAGTTCAGCGTGTCTATGGCCGCGCCTTCGATGTAGTCGCCGTCGGCCAGAGGATAAGGCGGGTAGATGAAGGGAAAGGACAGCGCGGCCAGGAAATGCTCGTGGCCGATCTCGCTCTTGTCCCAGCAACGCATCTCCCCGATGGTGATGTTGTACGCGTTCAGGTAAAACTGCGGGGGAATGGTCTTGAGGCGGTCGAAATCCACGATCTCCTCGATGAAGGGCACGTGCGCGCACAGGCCTTGGCTGTTGGGGCTCAGATCGCTGGGGCAGAGCGTGGCCAGCAGCAGCGATGTCCAATCCGCCAGCAGGCGTTGCCAGGGGCCTTGGTCCGCCTGTTGCTGAATGGACTGCAGCAGCGGATTCTGGTTTTGCCAGCTGCGCCACAGGTCGGCGGCCGGGCCGGGTTTGTTGAACACTTTGTAGTTGATCGGCAGCAGCCGGTAAATCGGATCGGATACGCCTAGATCGGCCAGCCGGCGTAAATTGTCCAGCGGCGAGCCCGTGCGCGGCGCCGCGTACAATAGGCCGACAATGGCGCCGGCGCCGGAGGTGGAGATGATGTCGAATTCGACGCCGGCCTCCATCAGCGCGACCAGCGCGCCGGCCATCAAGGTTGCGTTGGGCGCGCCGCCGCCCAAGACCAGCGCAATGCTGGGCCTGTTTGCTTTTGCCATCGAAATCTCCATCGAGAGAGTAGCCGGTTGGTAGAAACCGGCTGGTGCACGGTTAGGTCAATGTCATTATTGCTGTTGAATTATGGATCGCAAGAGGTATTTTGCAACGCAATATGATGTCAGTAATGACAATATGACTTGTTGCGAGAAAGCCGCAACAAGAGCTATTTGTCATTGTGCAATGAAAGATACCTTGCGGTACAAGGTAGTGGTTTGTATAGTGCAACCATAAGCAGATTGATGCCTTGGTCCAACTAGCTACCTTGCAATGCAAGGTAGCGGAACGGCTGGGACCGGGCGGTTTCAAGGAAGGCAAGATGAAAACCCAGTTGAAAAAGGGGACCCTGGACATGTGCGTATTGGCGGTATTGGCCCAGTCCGATAGTTATGCCTACGAATTGGTCAGCACCTTGTCGCGCACGATGGAAATCAGCGAAGGGACGATCTACCCGCTGATGCGTCGTCTGCAGAACGAGTCCTGGGTCAGCACCTATCTGGTGGAGTCCGCGTCCGGGCCGTCGCGCAAGTATTACGCGCTGACCGAGGCGGGAAAGCGGGAACTGGAGCTGATGCGGCGCGAGTGGCAGGAATTCGTCAGCGAAGTGGACAGCGTGCTGAGTCGCCTGCCGGCGGCCGGCCAGCCAGGAGAATGACAAGCATGAACCGCAAAGTGTTTTTGGAGCAGTTGGAACAGGCCTTGGCCGGCATGCCGGCTGAAGATATCCGTGAAATCGTCGCCGATTACCAAGAGTATTTCAGCGACGCGCAAGAGGCCGGTCGGACTGAAGACGACGTAGTCGCCGCGTTGGGCAGCCCGCAGAAGCTGGCCAAAGAGTTGAAAGCGCAGGCGCATTACCGCCAATGGGAGAACCATCGTTCTTTCGGCAATTTGATGAGAGTGGTGGCTTCGGTCGCCGGCCTGGGCGTGCTGAACTTCTTCCTGGCGCTGCCGTTCATGCTCTATCTGCTATGCCTGTCCATAGGCTACATGGTGTCCGGCAGCCTGTTGATAGCCGGCGTGGCGCTGGTGGCGGCTTGGGGAGGCAACAGCCTATTCGGCTGGCCGGAACTGGAGCCGAGCCTTTCGCCGGAGAACGGCAAGATCGAGTTCAAAGTTCAAGCCGAAGGGGAGCCGGTGCACGGCGTGACCCTGAAACAGGGGAGGCTGTTGCTGACGCTGGAGGAGGACGAAACCGCCAGCCTGCAATTGCGGACAGGCGATCCGGTGCGGGTGAGCTACGACGGCGGGGAGCTGAAAGTGGACGCCAGTAATCCGGCGGTGCGGCAATCGATCAAGCGAGAGGGTGAACGCTCCGTCAGCCTGGAGCGCGGGCAACTGCGCGCGCTGACGCTGACGTCGGACGGCGGGGAGAGCATGGTGCTGGCTCAGGACGGGGATGGCCGCTCACTGCGTTGGAGGATGATCTCGGCGGAAGCTTCCGCCGCCTCCGGCGAAGCCGGGCAAGCCGCCGATCTGGTGTTGAGCGACGGAGAGAGCTCGCTGGTGATCAAGGATAAGCGGTTGTCACTGAAGGACGGCAAAGATCATATCGAGATCGACGGCATCCCGGGTTTGTCGCTGCAAAGTTCGGTGGCGGTCAGCGGATTCGTGCTGTTGTTGGTTGGGGGATTAGGGCTGGTGTTCTGCGTATGGCTGACGCGGTTGACTTGGCGCGGACTGGTGCGCTACGTCCGCTACCAGATCGACTTGGTGGCAGGCAGAAACCTGGGCGGCAACGCGGTGTGACGAGTGATGTTTTGACTGGATTTGGGAGAGAAACATGAAACACGATGCATGCATTCAACAATTGCAACTGACCATGGAGCGCTTGCCCGAATCCGAGCTGCGCAAGATTCTCAGCGACTATCGCGAATACATTCGCGACGCGGTGGCCGATCAGCGCAATGAGAGCCGCCTGATCGCCGCGCTGGCGGACTCCCGGCGGCGCACCGTTTCGGCTTTTGCGCGCCAAGGATTGCCGAGCGCTCAGTGGGCGCGGCTAGCCCGCCATGCTTTGGGCGGGATGGCGGCCGCTTGCGGCGTAATCGCGATGTACTGGCTGTTCATGCAATGAGGAAAACCGCCGCCGGCCAAGGCGGCGGCTTCTACTTGGGAAAGGGGAGCGTGATGAGGCGTAGGATAGTGCGGTTGCTGACCTTGACGGTCATGGCGTGCGGCGGGACGGTTCACGCGGCGGAAGCGCCGATTGAAAAACTGGTGATCAACGGCGACGCCGCCGTGCTCAAGCTGAACGCGGACGACAAACGGCCGTATCAGCTTGATCTGAACAAAAGCAATTGGGACGCCAAGCAATGCAGCGCCCAAGTGCGGCGCGAAGGCGGCGTGGTCACGATCACGGTCAAGCTCAACAACAAGCTGCTGGGCACCGGCTGCGGGCTGGAGATCGCCGGCAATCTGAAACCGGGCAAGCAGGTGGAATTGGGGCTGGCCGCGGTCAAGGGTTCGATCCGCGGCGCTTATTCGGCGATCCGGGTGGACAGTAAAGCGGTGGATCTGACGCTGGAGGGAAAGGCTGCCAGCCTCTCCATGTCTGCCGACGCGATCAGGGCGCAGGCCAAGGGCGCTTACGACAAGCTGGCGCTCAAGGGGCAGGCGTTGACGTTGGCGTTCGAGGGCAGCAGCCGCGACATGGCTTTTGACGGCCAGGCGGTGAAGGCGAAGGTGAGGCTGACCGACGCCAAGCCCAGCGGCTCCTTGTCGTTGGACGCCACTACCGGCAAGTTGTCGCTGACGCTGCCGAAGTCCGCGACGCTGCAGTACGAGGTGCGCGGCGCAGCGGCGTCGGTGGGCAGCAAGCTGCCCAGCACCGCCGGCGCGCCGTTGAAGCTGAGCGCGCGAGGCCAGGCCTTGAAAGTGGAGGTGGAGACGGATTAAGACGCTGCCAAACAAAAACGGAGCTCGAGGGCTCCGTTCGTATGGCTGGCGAATCCGGTTCAGTAAGCGCAGACGGTGAACAACTCCAGGCCGCCATCGCGCACCAGCTTGCCGCCGCCCAGCTCGGGCAACTCAATGATGGCTGCGGCTTCCAGCACGTCGGCGCCCATGCGCTTGAGCAGCTTGTAGCCGGCCATCATGGTGCCGCCGGTGGCGACGAGGTCGTCGATCAGGATCACGCGGTCGCCGGGTTTGCAGGCGTCGGTGTGCATTTCCACCGCGGCATTGCCGTATTCCAGCTCGTATTCCTCTTCCACCGTGGTGAAAGGCAGCTTGCCGCGCTTGCGGATAGGCACGAAGCCTACGTTCAATTCGTAAGCCAGCACCGAGCCGATGATGAAGCCGCGCGCGTCCAGGCCCGCCACTAGATCCACCTTCTCCATCATGTAGCGGTGCACATAGATGTCGATCAGCATGCGGAAGGTTTTCGGGTTCTGCAGCAGCGGGGTGATGTCGCGGAACATCACGCCTTGTTGCGGCCAGTTGGGCACAGTGCGGATCCAGCCTTTCAGATAGCTGGAGTAATCGAGATTGCTAAGGTTTTCCATAGCCTTATTGTACTTCTAAATGAAGAAAGTCGCCGCGCGGCCCACAAGAAAAAGCCCGCCGCGCAGCGCGGCAGGCTAGGAGTCCGCATCAATTATTGACGTTTCAGTGGAAGAAAGCCAGCTTGAAGATCCACAGCGCGGCGATCACCAGTACCGGCAGCTTCAGATCGGAGAAACGGCCGGCCAGGATCTTGATTACCGCTTAGCTGATGAAGCCGAAGGCGATGCCGTCGGCGATGGAGAAGGTGAACGGCATCGCCAGCGCGGTCATTACCGCCGGCGCGGATTCGGTCAGGTCGCTCCAGTCGATCTCGGCCAGGCCGCGCGCCATCAGCACCGCCACGTAGCATAGCGCCGGCGCGGTGGCGTAGGCGGGCACGGTGGCTGCTAGCGGCGACAGCCACAGCGAGGCCAGGAACAGCAGCGCCACCACCATGGCGGTCAGACCGGTACGGCCGCCCACGGCGGTGCCGGCGGCGGACTCGACATAGGCGGTGGTGGACGAAGTGCCCATCACAGCGCCGGCGGTGATCGCCACGGAATCGGCCAGCAGCGCGCGTTTCAGGCGCGGTAGTTTACCGTCCTTGTCCAGTAGGCCGGCGCGATGAGACACGCCTACCAAAGTGCCGGTGGTGTCGAACAGATCCACGAAGAAGAACACGAAGATCACGCCGATCAGGCCGGCTTGCAGCGCGCCGGCGATGTCCATCTTCATGAAGGTGGGCGCCATGCTGGGCACCGGCGCTACCACGCCCTTGAACGGAGACAGGCCCATGGCAATGGACAGCACGGTCACCACAAGGATGCCGATGATGATGGAGCCCGGCACCTTGCGGTATTCCAGCGCCACGATCAGGAAGAAGCCCAGGATGGCCAGCAGGGTGGTGGGCTTGTGGATGTCGCCCAGGGTCAGATAGGTTTCCGGGTGAGGCGCGATCACGCCGGCGTTCTTCAGCGCGATGATGGCGAGGAACATGCCTACGCCGGCGGAGATGGCGAACTTCAAGGACTGGGGGATAGCGTTGACGATGGCCTCGCGCACGCGGAACAAGCTGACTGCCAGGAACACGATGCCGGAGATGAACACCGCGCCCAGCGCGGTTTCCCAGGACAAGCCCATGCCCTTGACCACGCTGAAGGTGAAGTAGGCGTTCAGCCCCATGCCCGGCGCCAGCGCGATTGGGTAATTGGCCACCAGCCCCATGATGGACGTGCCCAGCGCGGCCGCCAGACAGGTGGCGACGAAGACCGCGTTCAGGTCCATGCCGGTGCTGGAGAGAATCAAGGGATTGACCAGGATGATGTAGGCCATGGTCAGAAAGGTGGTAATGCCGGCGATGACTTCGGTCTTCACCGTGGTGCCGTGTTCTTTCAGCTTGAAGAAGCTGTCAAGGAATTGCATGGCGAAACGCGCTCCAAAGGAGATAGGTAGGAAAAAAACGAGCCATTTTATTCAGCCTGAAGAGATTCACCTAAATCTTGACGTGAAAATAACTTGGCGATTAACAGCAGGCGCACGCTTATGGTATTCTGGAGAATTACTCATTTGGCAGGAAAGCGCCTTTTCATGAGCCAGCCAACCGGTAATATCTTTATCGTGGTCGCTCCTTCCGGTGCGGGGAAAACCTCGCTGGTGACGGCCTTGCTCCAGGCGGAGCCATCCGTGGAACTGTCCATTTCTTATAGCACGCGTGCGCCGCGCAAGGGCGAAGAGGACGGCAAGCATTACCACTTTGTCGATCAGACCACGTTCAAGTCCATGATAGAGCGCGGCGATTTCCTCGAGTACGCGGAAGTCTACGGCAACTTTTATGGCACCAGCGCGCCGTGGATACGCAGCCGTCTGGAAGTGGGGCAGGACATCCTGCTGGAAATCGATTGGCAGGGCGCCGAGCAGGTGCGCAAGGTCTTCCCCGAGGCGATCGGCATCTTCATAGCGCCGCCGTCTATCGAGGAACTGGAGCGCAGGCTGCGCGGCCGCGCCACCGATAGCGAGGACGTGATCCGCCGCCGGCTGGCTTCCGCTCGCGCCGAGATCGACAAGATCGCCGAGTACGACTACATCGTGGTCAACGACGATTTCGAGCGCGCTCGCCTCGATTTGATCAGCGTCGTGCGCGCCAACCGGCTGCGCAGCGCCATCCAGTGCCGCAAGCTGGCGGCTATGCTGGCGCGGATGGGGCAGGCCGGCTGATCCGTCCGTTTGTTGGTGAGTCGACTAAAATTTAGATATAGTGATCCCTCTGGGCGTTGCCGTCGCCGCAAGAACGGCGACCGACAACGCCCTTGGCAACTTTGAGAAAGAAAGCATATGGCCCGTATTACTGTTGACGATTGCCTGGACCGCATCCAGAACCGTTTCGACCTGACCCTGGCCGCCGCCTACCGCGCGCGTCAAGTGGCTTCCGGCGCCAGCCCCTTCGTTGAAGCCGGCCGCCATAAGCCCACCGTTGTCGCGCTGCGAGAAATCGCCGCCGGCCACGTCGGCAAGGAAGTTCTGAGCCGCGGCAAAGCCTGATAGCGAGTGGGTGGTGGGTTATGGCAACCGGCATTGAGGATGAAATCGACTATAACGCCCTGATCGACAGCGAAGCGCAAGCGTTCTTCGAGTCCGTCGCGCGTTATCTCAAGCCGGAAGACGTCCAGTTGTTGCGGCAGGCTTTCGAAGTCAGCCGCGCCGCCCACGAAGGGCAGACTCGCAAGAGCGGCGAGCCTTACATCACGCATCCGCTGGCGGTGGCCGGCATGCTGGCCGAGTGGCGGCTGGACGTGCAGGGGCTTGCCGCCGCATTGCTCCACGATGTGCTGGAAGACACCGGCGTCACCAAACCGACGCTGATCGAAAAGTTCGGCAAGATCATCGCCGATCTGGTGGACGGCCTCTCCAAGCTGGAGCGGCTGGAATACCAGACCAAGGAAACCGCGCAAGCGGAAAGCTTCCGCAAAATGGTGCTGGCGATGGCGCGCGACATTCGCGTCATCATCGTCAAGCTGGCGGACCGGCTGCACAATATGCGCACGCTGGATTCGATGCGCGAGGACAAGCGGCGGCGCATCGCGCTGGAAACCCTGGAAATCTACGCGCCGATCGCCAATCGCATCGGTCTCAACAAGGTTTATCGAGAACTCCAGGACCTGGCGTTCAAGCACCTGCACCCGCATCGCTACGGCGTGCTGTCCAAGGCGGTGCGCGCCGCGCGCGGCAACCGTCGCGAAGTGGTGACCAAGATTTTGCAGTCCGTCAGCCAGAAGCTGGTGCAAAGCAATATCGAAGCCACTATCAAGGGGCGGGAGAAAAACCTCTACAGCATCTACAAGAAAATGCAGGAAAAACACCTGTCGTTTTCCGAGGTGCTGGATATCTACGGCTTCCGCGTCGTCGTCAACGACATCCCCGGCTGTTATTTGGCCCTGGGCGCCTTGCATAGTCTGTACAAGCCGATTCCCGGCAAATTCAAGGATTACATCGCCATTCCCAAGGGCAATGGCTATCAGAGCTTGCACACCACCTTGTTCGGTCCCTATGGTACGCCGGTGGAGATGCAAATCCGTACCCGTGAGATGAACAGCGTGGCCGAGGCTGGCGTGGCCTCGCACTGGATGTACAAGAGCGGCGACGGCGTCAACACCGCGCAGCAGCGCACTCACCAGTGGCTGCAAAAAATCATGGACATGCAGGAGGAGAGCGACGATCCGGTCGAATTCCTCGAGCATATCAAGATCGACCTGTTTCCGGACGAGGTCTACGTCTTCACGCCCAAGGGCAAGATCATGGTGATGCCGCAGGGCGCGACGCCGGTGGACTTTGCCTACGCGGTGCACACCGACATCGGCCATCGCTGCATTGCCGCGCGCGTCAATCACGCGCTGGTGCCGCTGCGCACCGTGTTGCGCAACGGCGACACCGTGGAAATCATCACCTCCACCCAGGCCAAGCCCAATCCGTCCTGGCTGACCTTCGTGCAGAGCGGGCGGGCGCGTTCCGGCATCCGCAACTATCTGAAGAGCCTGCAACAGGAAGAGGCGGTGGGGCTGGGCGAGAAACTGCTCAAGCAAGCGATCGGCGCGCTGGCGGTGACGCCGCTGGCGCTGAGCGATGAACTGTGGGTGGCGTATCTGGCCGCTTTTGGCGAGAAGCTCGCTTCTCATCAAGATGTGCTGGCCGATATCGGCGCCGGCAAACTGATGCCCATCGTGGTGGCGCGGCGCTTGCTGGAGCTGGCCGGCGAACGGTTGGGCGAGGAAGTGAAAGTGGGGCCGGTGACCATACGCGGCAACGAGGGCGGCATGGTGCAGCTGTCGCCGTGTTGCAATCCGCTGCCGGGTGACGACATTTTGGGTGTGATCACCAAGGGCCAGGGCCTTGTCATTCACCGCAAGGGATGTCCAAACGCGCGGCGGGCGGATCACGACAAGTTGCTGGACGTCAATTGGGAGGCGCAGCGCGACCGCATGTTCGGCGTTACCGTCGGCGTATTGTCCCGCAACGAGCGCGGCGCGCTGGCGGATATCGCCACCGCGATCTCGCAGGCCTCGGCCAATATCGAAAGCGCCGACACCCAGGACAGCAGCCGCGACGGCGACGGCCTGTTCAATATCCACTTCCGCTTGCAGGTGGAGGGCGTCGAGCATCTGGAGCGGGTGCTGAGCGCTATCCGCGTGCTGCCGGTGGTGCAGCGCGTGCAACGGAGATGAGATGCTGAAACTCAAGATCAACGGCGAGGGCTGCGAACTGGCCGGCGTAGCCAACGTGGCCGAGTTGGTGGCGGCGTTGGACCTTGTCGGCAAGCGCGTGGCGTTGGAAAAGAATGGCGAGATCGTGCCGCGCAGTCAGTATCCGGCCACCGGGCTGGCCGACGGTGACGAACTCGAAATCGTGGTGGCCGTCGGCGGAGGCTGAGCGGCAAAGCTGATAGAGGTGCAGGAGTGGCGGATCAACTGATCATCGCAGGCAAGGCTTACAATTCGCGTTTGCTGGTGGGGACCGGCAAGTATCGGGATTTTGAGGAGACGGCGCAGGCGCTGGACGCGTCGGGAACGGAAATCGTCACCGTCGCCATTCGCCGAGTCAACCTGGGGCAGAATGCCGGCGAACCCAATTTGCTGGACTTTTTGCCCAAAAACCGGTATAACCTTCTCCCCAATACGGCGGGATGTTATTCCGCCGACGACGCCATTCGTACTTTGCGCCTGGCCAGAGAGCTTCTGGACGACCATCGTCTGGTTAAGCTGGAGGTGCTGGGCGATCCGAATACCTTGTTCCCCAACGTCAAGGAAACCCTAAAAGCGGCTGAAGTATTGGTGGCCGAGGGCTTCGACGTCATGGTGTACACCTCGGATGATCCCATCATCGCCCGCGAGCTGGAGCAAATGGGCTGCTGCGCCATTATGCCGCTGGCCAGCCTGATTGGCTCCGGGATGGGGATTCTGAATCCGTGGAATTTGAAGTTGATTATTGAGCAGTCCAAGGTTCCCGTGCTGGTTGACGCCGGCGTCGGCACCGCGTCCGACGCGGCGATCGCGATGGAACTGGGCTGCGATGGCGTGCTGATGAACACCGCGATTGCCGCCGCGCAACAACCGGTGTTGATGGCCCACGCCATGAAACAGGCTGTAGAAGCAGGCCGCTCGGCATATCTTGCCGGCCGGATGCCGAAACGTTTTTATAGTGCAGTACCTAGTTCTCCTAGTGAGGGGGTGATTTCTTCCGTCAAGCCGTGATGCGTAAAGCGCCACAGATTGCTTGGTCGGAACGCTTCAGACTTTTCCAAACCGCGTAAGATTGTTAAAATGCTGTTTTTTATAGCCCCAGTCACGTCTGGGCGCTAGGAACTAAGGATACTAGATTCAATGCCGAACATTCGTGTTAAAGAGAACGAGCCGTTTGAAGTTGCAATGCGTCGCTTCAAGCGCGCAGTGGAAAAAACCGGTCTGCTGACCGAACTGCGCGCCCGCGAGTTCTACGAAAAACCGACTGCCGAGCGCAAGCGCAAGCACGCCGCTGCCGTTAAGCGCCACTACAAGCGCATTCGCAGCCAAATGCTGCCGCCGAAACTTTACTAAGAGTTCGTCTGGTCAGTAAGCAGGACCGCAGGCTTAGCCTGCGGTTTTGCCATTTGTAGTTCCCCGTTTACAGACTCTGACGGCATGGGTTTTGAATTTATCAAAACCAATGTCATCAGGGTTTGACTCTCTCTCAAGTGCGCACCCGCCGTCCGCGACGGGTGGCGGTCATCTTCCGGAAAGCAAGCAATGAGCCTCAAGCAGCGAATCAGCGACGACATGAAATCTGCAATGAAAGCGCGGGAAAGCGACAAACTGGCGGCTATCCGTCTGTTGCTGGCAGCCATCAAGCAGAAGGAAGTGGACGAGCGCGTGGAGCTGGACGATGCCGGCGTCGTCGCCGTCATCGACAAGATGCTCAAGCAGCGCCGCGATTCGATTAGTCAGTACGAGGCGGCCCAGCGGCAGGACCTGGCCGACAAGGAAAAATTCGAGATGGACGTGCTGATGGCTTATATGCCGCAGCAATTGTCCGCTGAGGAGGTTGACGCGTTGGTGGCCAAGGCCGTCGCCGACAGCGGCGCCGCTGGCATGCAGGACATGGGCAAGGTGATGGGGCTGTTGCGGCCGCAATTGGCCGGCCGCGCCGATATGGCGCAGGTGTCCGTCTGCATCAAGGCCAAGCTGGCCGGCTGAGCCTGCTTCGGGCCGCTTTGTCGGCCCGAGTCATCGGTGACCTTGCTTGATCCCTCAGGATTTTGTTGACCAGTTGTTGTCCCGCGTCGATATCGTCGACGTGGTGGATCGTTACGTCCCCTTGAAAAAGGGCGGTCAGAACTATCTGGCCTGCTGCCCGTTTCATAAGGAAAAGTCGCCATCGTTCACGGTAAGCCCGTCCAAGCAGTTTTATCACTGCTTTGGCTGCGGCGCTCATGGTTCAGCCATCGGCTTCGTGATGGAATACCAGGGGCTGGGCTTCGTGGATGCGGTGAAGCTGCTGGCCGAAGGCATCGGCATGCAGGTGCCGGACAGCCGTGCCCACGCCAATCCAGAGGCCAGCCGCGCCGCGCGCGAGCGCAAGCTGTCGCTGGAACAGATGATGCAGATGGCGGCAGGCTACTACAAACAGCAGCTGAAGTCCGCGCCCAACGCCATTTCCTATCTGAAAGGCCGGGGTTTGAGCGGAGAAGTGGCGGGTCGCTTCGGCCTGGGCTTCGCGCCGGACGGCTGGCAGAACCTGGAGACGGTTTTTCCGGATTACCAGGACGACAAGCTGGTCGATACCGGCCTGGTCATCGTCAATGAAGAGAAGGGCCAGCGTTACGACCGATTCCGCGATCGGGTGATGTTCCCGATCCGCAACCAGCGCGGCGCTATCATTGGCTTCGGCGGCCGCGTGATGGGCAAGGGCGAGCCCAAGTACCTGAACTCGCCGGAAACGCCCTTGTTCGAGAAGGGCCGGGAATTGTACGGCCTCTACGAGGCGCGCCAGGCGATACGGGATAAAAACCGCGTGCTGGTGGTCGAAGGCTATATGGACGTGGTGGCGCTGGCTCAGTTCGGCGTCGCTTACGCGGTGGCCACGCTGGGCACCGCCACCACCGGCGAACACGCGCGCAAGTTGATGCGCCACGCGGACCAGGTGTACTTCTGCTTCGACGGCGACAAGGCCGGCCAAAAGGCGGCCTGGAGAGCTTTGGAAAACAGCCTGCCGCAATTGCAGGACGGCAAGGCGTTGAATTTTCTGTTCCTGCCGCAGGAACATGACCCGGACAGCTATATCCGCGAGTTCGGCGCCGAGGCCTTTGAAAAAGTATTGGAAGAGCAGAGCCTGCCTCTGTCCGTTTACTTCACCCGCGAATTGTGTCGCGAGGTGAACCTGACCACGCCGGAAGGCAAGGCTGATCTGATCCGTCAGGCCGCGCCCCTTCTGGCGCAGATTGCCGCTCCGGCACTGGGCTTCATCATCAAGAAAAGACTGGCGGAACTCGCCGGTGTGGATGTCGACGAATTCGACATGTTGACGACGGGCCAACGGAAGTCGGAGCGCAAAGGCAAGCGGGAGCACCGTTTGCCGGAGGTATCGCATCGCCCGCCACAATCCTCCATGGTGACGCGCCTGATCAAATGGCTGCTATTGAACCCTAGTTGGGCCGGTGATGTGCGTTTGCCGGACAGTATGGCACTGTCCGACGAGCTTGCTTGTTTTGCCATGTTGGCCGAATGCGTGCAAGGGCACGACCAGCCGCCGAATACGGCGCAATTGATGGAAAGCCTGCGTGGCACTCCATACGAAGGGCTGGTGGATAGTGTTCTGCAGCAGGCCATGCAGGATCCGGACGAGTTCGCCGATCCCAGCGAGGAGGATAGGCAGCAGTTTCAGGACGGCACTGCCAAGCTCCTGAAAATGCTGCATCAAACTCAGGTGGAGCGGCTAAAACAAAAGGACCGGAACGAAGGCCTGACTCCGGAAGAAGTCAGATTGCTAGGGGAATTGCTGCGGGATTTGCTGGCGCCAAACGCTTGACGACGTCGCCGCCCCGGCAGATTGCAGAGCAGTCGGGCGCACGCGCCGGATTGCCAAAAGCGATGCCGCGGTTTTAAAAGCGCCCCGCAGGGCTACACAAACAGCGTTGTTTGCTTGTGTTATTATCAACTGTTTTTTTCGGCTTATTTCAAGCAGGAAGCGAAATGGCGGCCTCTCCCGAAAATCAAAAAGACGTGCAGGAAAACGAAACCGAAGTGATGAGCCTGGAAGAGCAGCGTAAACGCCTGCGCCAGTTGATCGCCTTGGGTAAAGAGCGTGGGTATCTGACCTACGCGGAAATCAACGACCACCTGCCGGAAGACGTGTCCGACGCTGAGCAGATCGAAAACATCATCACGATGATTTCCGGTCTGGGCATCCAGGTTTCCGACGAGGCGCCGGATGCGGACACTCTGCTGATGTCCGACGCCACCCCGCCGGTGGCCGACGAAGACGCCGTGGAAGAAGCCGAAGCGGCGCTGTCCTCGGTGGATTCCGAATTTGGCCGCACCACGGATCCGGTGCGCATGTATATGCGCGAAATGGGTTCAGTGGAGTTGCTGACCCGCGAAGGCGAGATCGAAATCGCCAAGCGGATCGAAGACGGCCTGAAGTACATGATCCAGGCGATTTCGGCTTGTCCGGGCACCATCGCCGAAGTGTTGGAGCTGGTGGAGCGAGTCGGCCGCGACGAAGTGCGCGTGGACGAGGTGGTCGACGGCTTCATCGATCTGAACGCGCCGTCCGAGGAGGAGGCCGCGTTCGCCGCGCAGGCGGAAGAGGACGAGTTGCTCGACGCCGAGGCCGAAGAGGAAGAGGAAGAAGAGGAGGAGGAAGGCGACGCCGCCGACGCCGCCGGTATCAACCTCGAAGAGCTGAAGCAGCATGCGCTGGAGCACTTCGCCGGCGTGCGCATGTTGTTTGACAAGATGGTCAAGGTGCTCTCCGCCAAGGGTGCGCAGAGCAAGGAATACCTGGAGCTGCAAGACGCGATCACCACTGAGTTCATGCTGGTGCGCTTCTCCACCCGCCAGGTGGAAAGCCTGTGCGACTCGCTGCGCAGCCGCGTCAACGAAATTCGCACTTACGAGCGCGACATCCAGGATATCTGCGTCAGCCGCGTGCGTATGGAGCGTGCTCACTTCATCAAGGTGTTCCCGGGCAACGAGACCAATCTTGATTGGGTGGAAAACGAGATCCATTCGGGCAAGGGCTGGGCGGAGGCGTTGACCCGCTTCAAACACGCGATCATCGAGAAGCAGACCAAGCTGTCCGAGTTGCAGGATCGCGCGATGCTGCCGATCAAGGCGCTTAAGGAAATCAATCGCCAGATGTCGGCGGGCGAATCCAAGGCGCGCCGCGCCAAGAAAGAGATGATCGAGGCCAACCTGCGTCTGGTGATCTCCATCGCCAAGAAGTACACCAACCGCGGTCTGCAGTTCCTCGACCTGATCCAGGAAGGCAATATCGGTTTGATGAAGGCGGTGGACAAGTTCGAATACCGCCGCGGCTACAAGTTCTCGACCTATGCCACCTGGTGGATTCGCCAGGCGATCACCCGCTCCATCGCGGACCAGGCGCGCACCATTCGTATTCCGGTGCACATGATCGAGACCATCAACAAGATGAATCGCATCAGCCGTCAGATTCTGCAGGAAACCGGCCACGAGCCGGACCCGGCCGAGCTGGCGGAAAAGATGGAGATGCCGGAAGAGAAGATTCGCAAGATCATGAAGATTTCCAAGGAGCCCATCTCCATGGAAACCCCGATCGGCGACGACGACGATTCCCATCTTGGCGACTTCATCGAAGACCAGAACAACCTGGCGCCGTCCGACGCTGCGATGTACTCCAGCCTGAAGGACGCCACCAAGGAGGTGCTGGACACGTTGACGCCGCGCGAGGCGAAGGTGCTGCGCATGCGCTTCGGCATCGACATGAACACCGACCACACGCTGGAAGAGGTGGGCAAGCAGTTCGACGTGACTCGCGAGCGCATCCGCCAAATCGAAGCCAAGGCCCTGCGCAAGCTGCGTCATCCGACCCGTTCGGAACGCCTGCGCAGCTTCCTGGACAACGAGCCGGGCGGTCAGTGATTCGATGTGACGCCGGTTTAGGCTAAAAGCTTGAGCTGGACGAAAACCCCAAGCCGTCGGTATTCGGCGCTTGGGGTTTTGCTTTTTGGCTGTTATAATGCGCAACTCTGGGCCTCTAGCTCATGCTTGGTTAGAGCAGCGGACTCATAATCCGTTGGTGCCGAGTTCGACTCTCGGGGGGCCCACCAAGACTTCCACGTGGAACGCGGCGGTTCTTGGCGATTCACATCAGAAGCCGACGCTTAAGTCGGCTTTTTTGTTTCGGTCGGCCACGCCGCGGTCGCGACACCTCCCGTCTCTTTGTTGAGCGCTTCCCCGCCTGCAGATTTCCGTGCCGGATAGACGTAGCTTTTAGCTATTTTCCCGCTATGCCGATGGGGAAAATCAATATGCGACGTTGTTTTCAGTTACTATCTAGCGTTTCGCGCAATATTGCGCGCTCTCATGTGGAAAAGACCGAATGCCCCAGAAGGAAAAAAAGGCGGCAAGCAGCAACGCCACATTGGCCGACAAGGTATTTCAGGAGTTGCGGCGGGATATTCTGCTGGGCGTATACCGCCCGTCGCAGAAACTGCTGTTGCATGATCTCAAGGCGCGTTACGACGCCGGAGGCTCTCCTATCCGGGAGGCGCTATTGCGCCTGAGCTGGTGCAAATACGTGGAGATGGAACCGCAGCGCGGCTTTTGGGTGGCGCCGATTTCCCGCCATGAGCTTTACGATATTCTGCTGGTGCGCCGAGTGCTGGCGGAGGAGGCGGTGCGCCGCTCGCTGGAGCAGGGCGATGAGGCGTGGGAACTGGAGGTGTTGGCCAGCTACCACCGTTTGAGCCGGATAGATCTGAACGACGTGAATGTGGATCTGCAGGACTGGGCGGACCGCCACATGACGTTTCACCTGGCCATCATCAGCGGCAGCCACTCGCCGGTGATTGTGGAGGTGATGGAGTCCTTGTACAACCGTTTGGAGCGCTATCGACACATCTGGTTCGATCCGGCCTTGCCGACCTCCAAGCGCTACAGCGACGAGGGCGAGCATCAGGCCATCATGCAGGCGGTGCTGGCCAGGGATGCGGACCGGACGCTGCAATTGCTGGATCAGCACTATTCCCACGTGATGCAGGTGGTGGAAGGCCTGAGCACGGAAGCCTTTCAGCCCCGCTAGCCCACTGGCCCGCTGGCCCGCTGGCCGGTCCGAGGCCGGCGGCCCCGCCCGTTCGCCATCAGGCTCGGGGCGAGGGGCGAGCCCGGCGCTTCAGCGTCCGGGCTGTTTCATGCGGTTTCTCGCGTTTATTCCCAAATCAACAGACAGTATTGCTTCTTGCCGCGCCGCAACAAGGTATAGCGTTGATGGCGGCGGTCGGCCGGATCTAGTCGAGCTTCCAGCGCCTCCGCTCTGGCGCCGTTAACGCTGACCGCGCCGCTTTGCAGCAGCGTGCGGGCCTCGCTTTTGGACGCGGCCAGGCCGCTTGCCGCCAAGGCGTCGATCAGCGGCGTGGACTGCTGCGGCAAGGTCAGCCGCGGCATGCCGTCCTGGGCCAGTTGAGCGAAGTCCTCGGCGCTGAGGCGCTCTACATCGTTGTCGAACAGGCTGAGGGTGATGCGCTGGGCGGCGGCGAGCGCGGCCGGGCCGTGAACCAGCTCAGTCACTTGCTCTGCCAGGATGCGCTGAGCCCGTGGCTTGCCGCCGGAGACGCGGTCCTCGGCCTCGATGGCCTCGATCTCCGCATTGGATAAAAAGGTGAAATAGCGCAGAAAGCGGTAGACGTCGGCGTCGGCCGCGCCCAGCCAGAACTGGTAGAAGGCGTAGGGCGAGCACTTGTTCGGGTCCAGCCAGACCGCGTTGCCTTCGCTCTTGCCGAACTTGGTGCCGTCGCTATTGGTGATCAAGGGCATGGTCAGGCCGAAGGCCTGCTGCTGGTTCACCCGTCTGACAAGGTCGACGCCGGCGGTGATGTTGCCCCATTGGTCGGAGCCGCCGATCTGCAGCTTGCAGCCGAAGCGGCGGTTCAGTTCAACGAAGTCGTGGCTCTGGAGCAGGCTGTAGGCGAACTCGGTGAAGGAGATGCCGACATCGTCGCGGTGAATCCGCTGTTGTACGGATTCCTTCTTGATCATGGCGTTGACCGAGAAGTGCTTGCCTACATCGCGCAGGAAATCCAGCGCGCTCATGCTGGCGAACCAATCGTGGTTGTTGGCCATCAGGGCCGGGTTGTCGCCTTCGAAGCTGAGGAAGGGCTCCACCTGACGGCGGATCCTGTCCACCCAGCCGGCCACCACGTCCGCGGTGTTGAGCTTGCGCTCGCTGGCCTTGAAGCTGGGGTCGCCTATCATGCCGGTGGCGCCGCCTACCAGGGCGATGGGGCGGTGCCCGGCCATCTGGAAGCGCTTGAGCAACAGCAGCGGCACCAGGTGGCCCAGGTGCAGGCTGTCGGCGGTGGGGTCGAAACCGCAGTACAGGGTGACCGTTTCCCGAGACAGCAGCGCGTCGAGCGCGTCCGCGTCGGTGGCCTGGGAGATCAGGCCGCGTTGCTGCAGATCCCGGATCAGGGTCGATTGCTTCATTTCGTTTACCTCCATGATTGCGGCGCGCGGCCGTATTGGCCGCGCGTCCGGACGACGGCGCGGATGCGCCGTCAGAACACGGGCAGCAGTCCCCGCATCACCAATATCTGGAACAGGATGATGGCGAGGCCGGAGCCGCCTATCGCCCAGTGCAGAGTGCCGCCGCCGCTGACCTGGTAGCCGGGCTGGTAGTTGTCCTGGCTACGCAGCTTGATCAGGGCCAGCGCGGGGAACAGGATGGCAAGCACCACCAGAAAAATGGCGGCGGCGCCCAGCGCGGCGACGAAGCCGCCGGGGAAGAACAGCGCGAAGCCCAGCGGCGGCAGATAAGTGATCAGCGCGGTTTGCAGCCGCTGCCGCAGGCTGTCGCCGCGTTTCAGTGTGCTGGCCATGGCGTCGAACAGGCCGAGCGATACGCAAAGATAGGAAGTGAACAGCGCGATGGACGAGAAGGCGGACAGCAGGGAAGGCACTTGCGGCGTGGGCACCAGCGCGTGGAACTCGTCCAGAAACATGCCCACCGAGCCGTTGTGGGCGGATATGGCCTGGAAGCTGTGGCTGCCGTAGCGCGGCAGCGTGCCCAGGGTGTTGAACACCCACAGCAGGTAGACGCCCATGGGAATCAGACTGCCGGCGATGAAGACGTTGCGCAGCGTGCGAGGTTGGTCGCGGCCCAGGTATTTGACCATGCTGGGTACGCTGCCGTGAAAACCGAAGGCGGTCAGAAACATGGGGATGGCGGCCAGCATGTATTTGGCCGAATCCGTGCTTTCCGACAGGTTGCCGGTGTCGACGTAGGGCTGGATGAACGCGCTTAGCGCGAGAAAAATCAGGATGTTCAGGCTGAACAGCAGCCGGTTGACCTTGTCCACCGCCGTGGTGCTGGCGAAGACGATGCCACCGATCAGGGCGGTGAAGACCAGCGAAACCTGGGCGGGAGACAGGCTTAGGCCCAAGTACTGGTGCAGGCTGGATTGATAGGTGGAGCCGCCGCCGGAGATATAGGCGGAGGAGAGCGCATAGAGCAAGAGCAGCAGGCTGGCGTTGATCAGATAGCTGCCCTTGGCCTTGAACAGCGAGCGGGCGATGGCGTCGAAGCCGTAGCCTTCGGGAAAGGACAGGCAAACCTCCAGCAGCATCAGGCCGGTGTAGGTCATCAACGCCCAGATCAGAAACAGGGTCAGGCAGGCGTAGCCGAAGCCCATGCCGGCGGATACCAGCGGCAGCGCCAGCATGCCGGCGCCCAGCATGGTGCCGGAAATCAGCAAGGTGGCCCCTATGGCCTTGAAATTGACTTGCATGTGGAATCCTCAACCATCCTTGATGAAGAGAAGGATGCGTTCGTAAAAACCGGACAAACTCATAGTCGGTATTGGGTCTGGTGATGAAAAAAACGCTCCCGGCCAGGCCGGGAGCGGAGGGGGATCAGGCGGCGATCAAGGCGTCGGCGCCGGTCTTGTCTTCCATGTCCACGATCTGGGCCAACTTGGCGGCGAAGACCTCGCGCAACTGTTCCCAGTAGGCGTCGAAATCCTCTGCTTTGCGCAGGAAGTGAGTCATCACGGCGGCGCGCAGGATGTAGACGCTTTCCACCTTGTCCCATTCGGCGCGGCTGAAGCCGCGGCTGGCCACGTAGTGCCACGGGGTGTCGCCGTACTCTTCCACCGACAGCGAAGTCGAGGAGGTCAGGAAGTCGTTGGTGTAGGTGCGGCCGGAAGCGTAGGAGCAGATCTCGTACATCTTCTTGTTCAGCCGGTTGTGGTCTTCCAGGCTGTCGTTGCCGATTTCCTTGAAGGTGAAGTTCACCATGTGGAAGTCAGGGTGCATGATGGGACGCACTTCGAACTGGCGACGGCCGACGATCAGCGGCTTGGCGGCGGCCAGACGCTGGGCGAACCAGTCCGCGGTCACGATGCCGCGGCCAATCACCTTGCCGTAGCCGCCGATGTTCAGCGGCACCAGGCGGTGGGCCGCCCATACCGCGGCGGCGGTGGCGCCGGCCTTGGAGCCTTCCATGATGGAGGAACCCAGCACCACCTTGGTATCGGCGCCTTCGGCTTCATCCACTTCTTCGAACACATAGGCCGCGTGGTAGGAGATCAGGTCGACGATGCGCTTGTCCTTCATGCAGACAGCGCCGGCCGCGTACTGGATGTAGCCCACCTTGTGCGGATCCACGGTGATGGAATCCGCTTCCGCCATCGCTTTGAAGCCTTCGTAAACATCGCGCTTGGGCCAGGTGACGCCGGCCGGAATGATGTCTTCGGCGCGGTAGCGGGCCAGCAGCGCGTCGTAGTCCATGAAGCGGTTGTCCTCATCGAGGAACATCGCGCGCACATAGCCGCCGTAGGCCGCGTCCACGTGTACGTAGAAGGAGGCGCCGTATTTCCGTTCGCATTCGGCGCGCAGCTTGATCACCTCGTCGACATGGTCGATCGAGCCTTCCTCCGTGGTGCCCACCACCGACACCATGGCCAGGATGGGATGGCCTTCCTCGATCAGGCGGAAGGTGATCTCGCGCATCTTGGCCACGTCGGTGCGGTAATTTTCGTCCACCGGCAGCGGTACGATGTGTTCCTGGCCGATGCCCAGCACGTCCATCGCCTTCATCCACGAGTAGTGCTTGGATTGCGGCACCAGGATCTTGCCCAGCGAGCCTTGCTTGATGCCGACGCCGCGGCAGGACAAGGCGCGCACTTCTTCGAACAGACCGCGTTTTTTCAATTCGTCGGTCAGGTCCAGCACCGCGCTGGGCGACAGGTTCAGCAGTTCTTTCTCGCTCTTGCCAGCGACCAGATCGCGGGCTTTTTCATGCTGGGCGATGGCCAGCGGAATGGTCTTCAGATTGCGCGCCACCCACATGCCTTCGTAGTTGGCCACGGTGCCGCCGGAGGTGATGTGGCCCCAGCTGCGCTTGGGGTCGTAGCCGAACATCCGGCACAGGTCGAGGCCGGCTTCCACTTCCAGTTCGGTGGTGGTGGGCGAGGCTTCGTGCGCGCAGTTGTTGGGGTTGTACATCATGGTCATCACGTAGGCCAGGTTGGACACCATCAGCGTGTCCGCATTCATGTGACCCAGATAACGCGGGGAGAACCAGGGCACCGAGGTGTTCTTCAACTTGGAGGACAACTGGCGCAGGATGCCTTCGGTACGGTACAGGGTCTGGCGGAAATCGCCGGCGTGCTGCTCTACCGGGGTGACCAGAGCCGGGTCTTCCGGATGGAAGTCCGCGCGCCAGTGCAGGTGTTCGGACACGGCGTATTCCATCATTTCCTTGAAGAACACGCGGTTTTCGGATTTGGGGCCGATGAACAGGGCATCGACGTTAAGCGGGGAGGCGTTCGGAGTGTTCATAACAGATTAACCTTGTAATTTAGGGGGGCGTAGGCGGCTCATTTGCCTTCGGCGGGACGCGCTTTGCTGGCGGGAGAGGTGCGCGGCGCGACGCCGGCGGAGCGGGCGTGTTTGGCTTTTTGGCCGTAGGCGTACACCAGGAAGGGAATCACCAGCATGATGGCGAGCCCGATGAGCTGGAACTGCAGGTATTCATGCGCGGAGCCATGGAAGCTGCCCGGCGGGATGAAGCCGAGGTAGCCGGCCAGCAGCGAAATGACGATGCCCAGGCCGGAGCAGATCCACATGCCCGCCTTGCCTCCGGGTACGCGGAAACTGCGTTCCACGTCCGGGCGCTTGTAGCGCAGGTAGATGGCGGCGGAGAACATGAACAGATAGGCCACCAGATAGACGAGCCCGGTCAGGCCCATCAGCATGAAGTAGAAGTTGTCCACGTTCGGCATCACGGTGATCAGGACGCCGACGAAGGTGATGGCCGCCGCCTGGATCAGCACCAGAGTGACCGGCACGCCGTGGCGGTTGGTGGTCTGCAGGAATTTGGGCAGCGCGCCGGAGTCCGCGGTGGCTTGCAAGCCGCGCACCGGGCCCAGCACCCAGGAGTTCACCTGACCCACCAGACCCAGGCCGATGCACAGGCCCATGACCGGAGCCAGCCAGCCCATGCCCCATTGATTGAAGTAGAGCTCGAAGGCCTGCATCAAGCCGGCGGTCATCGAGATTTTTTCCTTGGGGATGGCGATGAAGATCGCGGCGGAGCCGATCACCGACAGCAATACCATGATCACCGACACCAGGATGATGGCGATGGGATAATTGCGCCGGGCGTCTTTGATGGAGGACACGTTGGACGCGGACACCTCCATGCCCATCACCACGAAAATGAAGCCGATGAAGAGGCCGAGCGTGCCACTGTCGCTAAAGCTGGGGACCAGGTTGTTCCAGCTCCAGGACACGTCGGTCATGATGGGGTGGCCGCCGGCCAGATAGGCGATGCCGCAGCCGATCAGCACCACGCCGGGCATAAACACGCCCAGGCTCACGCAGATGGTGGATACCCAGCCCAAGGTTTTCACGCCGCGCATGTTCACCAGAGTGCAGGCCCACCAGATGCCCACGATCATCGCCAGCATGTAGAGCTTGTTGCTGGCGAGCGCAGGATCGAACACATAGGCGAAGGTGGCGGCGATGATCATGATGATGGAGGTCATGCCGAACACCATCTGTATCCATTGCATCCACACTGCGACAAAGCCCATGCGTTCGCCGAAGGCCTCGCGCACCCAGATGAACAGGCCGCCATCCTGCGGCCAGGCGGTGGCCAGTTCGGCTGACACCAGGGCGGTAGGCACCAGGAACAGCAGCGCGGCCGCCAAGGTCAGGAAAATCGTCATCATCCCCGGTTGAGCCGTCATCGGCAGCGTACGGACGCTGACGACTACGGCGGCGGTGATCATGACAAAGGCGAAGACGCTGATCTTGGGAGGCGCCTTATCTATTGTCGTCATTTTCATCTCCATCGAATAAAACAATAAAAACGTAAAAATATAAAATTTCGAAAATATTATTTATTTCGTGATGTTCTGCGTTTGATGAAAGTCAATATTGGGAAAATTCAATAAAAGATAATTCGAATAGAATATTGTTTTGGACGACGGCAAGCCTTGTCTGAAAAGGGCTTTACGGGTGTTTGGCCGTAGGGAGCATCGAGGACGCGTTTGGGCTGGAAAAGGGGTGAGAGGGGTCTTTTTGTGCGGATCCGTGGCCGTATCGACGACGCGCAGCGCACTTTGAACGAGTTTTCGCGAGCTAAGGCCCTGAGGCTGGGGAAGCGCAACGGACAAATGCGAAGGGGTTAGATGGAAAGGCGCTCGCCGCGTCAGCTTGGACATCGCGCCGCCAAGGCCGCGGGCAGGCGAGAATAAAGCGGCTGGATCGCCGGAGGAGGGGGAGGTTTGGCGCTGTTGGGAACGGAAGGAGGCGACGGCGCTAGCAAGCGCGCCGCCGCCGGGGGGCTAAAAGTTTACAGAGCCTGGGACGGGTTCATGCCTTTGGGCAGCAGCATCCATAGATTGCCTTGCTGCTTCATTCTGCCGGCGTACATGCCGGCTTCGGTGCCGTAACCCCAGAAGAAATCGGCGCGCCCCGCGCCCTTGATCGCGCTGCCGGTATCCTGAGCGTGCACCAGCCGCGTCAACGGCTGGGTGGAATGAGGCCAGGTGGTGACCAGGTAGACCGGCGCGCCCAGCGGGATGTAGCGCGGGTCTACCGCGATGCTGTAGCCGCCGGTCAGCGGCACGCCCAGCGCGCCCATTGGCCCGCCGTTGTCGCCCGGCAAGGTTTTGAAGAACACATAGCTGGGGTTCACCGCGAACAGCTCCAGCCGGCGTTGCGGGTTGCGGGCCAGCCAGTCCTTGATGCCCTGCATCGACGCGTCGCCCAGGGTCAGCTCGCCCTTGTCCACCAGCCATTTGCCGATCGATTGGTAGCCATAGCCGTTTTGCTCGGCGTAGCCGACGTGGATGAAGCTGCCGTCGTCCAACTGGATTCGGCCCGAGCCTTGCACTTGCAGGAAGAACAGCTCCACCGGATCTTCGACCCAGGCCAGGATGGGCGCGTTGGCCACGCCCTTGCCCTGGTTGATTTCGGCGCGTGTGTAATAAGGCAGCAGGCGTTTGCCGTCCAGCCTGCCTTTCAGCCGCGTGCCGCGGTTGTCGGCGGGAAAGTCGGCGGGGCGGATCTCAATGTCGCCGGCCGCGCTCAGCGTCAGCCGGTTGGGGCCGCTGCGGCTCGCAGCCAGGCTGGACTTGCCGCGGACGGATGCCGGCACGTCCACGCTGTAGAAGTCCGCTGGGATGCCGTACACCGGCCAGGGGGTGCGTTCGCTGCGCGTCCGGCTGCCGCTGAGCAGCGGCTCGTAATAACCGGTGATCAAACCGCTGTCGCGGCCGCCGTCGTTGATCTTCCAGGCGGCGAAGCGATTTTCGAAGAATTGGCGCACAGCCTGCGCGTTGTCGGGGGCAATGCCGTCGGCTTGCTTGCACACTTCCGACCAGCCCGGTTTTCTGGCAATGGCTTTACAGCTTTGCTTCAGCGCGACGAGGGTATCGCCCAGTTCTTGCTGGCTCCAGGCCGGCAACGAGGTGGGCGCGCCGCTTTCACGCGCCGCGCCGCCAGGCTTGCCGGGCGGGCTGGAGGTGGAGCAGGCGGCCAGGCCGACGACGAGCAGTAACAACAGCCATTTTCTAAACATGCGGTAGGTTCTCTGAAACAGGGCTAGGGCAGCGACGCGCTGCGAATCGGTCTGATTCTACGCTGGGACGCACATGACGGGGCGATGACAGCCGCGGCGAATGTTGCGGCGGCGCCAACGGTAGGAAGCGTCATGCCGCGTTGTCATGGACCGGCAACAAAATTGAAAAGTTTCCTCGCTAGTATGCGGTAAAACATTCGCGCTGAAGCTTGGGCTTGAGCCATATCACTGGAGAATCTGATGAAACGTTTTTGCATCCGCGCCTTGTTGTTGACCACCTTGTTGTCCGCCGGTCTGCCGGCCTACGCCGAGCAGACCCCGCCGACCGATGAAGAGTTGGCCGCCAGCGTGCAACAGGCCTTGAACGGCGATGCCGAACTGCAGTCGTTGGGCCTGAAGGTGAGCAGCAAGAAGAGCGAGGTGACGATTGAAGGCGGCATGACCGACGACCAGCAAATGTTCAAAGCGGGGCAGATTGCCGAAAAAGTGCCGGGCGTGAAATTCGTCATCAACAATATGGTGCTGAAAAACTAAAAAGTTTGGTCCGGCGGCAGCAAAGGGCGCTTCGGCGCCCTTTTGTCATTTTATTCATTCCGTTTTTCGCTGGGAATTTAAGATTAATCCGATTGTGGTGCTTTCTCTTATTGCGAAAAATATGTGGTGTTGCCGGCTGACGGCCTTTCCGGAGGCTGGAGCCGGCAAGGTTTTTCCAATCAGCAGTATGGATCGCACGCCGGCCCACTGCGAAGCACCGGACACGACTCATGGAATATGCATCCGCACTTGGCAAGAGGCTCTCCCACCGCATGATGCTGCAACCGGCGGAGCAGGTGGACAAATTGATTTCACGGCTGGAGGGCGCGGACGAAGCCAAGCTGGTGTATTGGGACGAGCGCAGCCAGCGGCTGCGCGCGCTGAGCCCGCGCTCGCGCCGCGGCCGGCAACTGTTGGCGCGCGGCTTGCAATCGCCTCAAGTGGTGGGCGTGTTCGACGGCTACGCTAGTTATCAGGATATCTATCAGGCCTTCCAGCAGACGCTGGACGACCTGAAGCTCAGCTGAGCAGGACCTAGACGCGCTCCAGCTCCAGCAATTCCGCCATGGTTTGGCGGCGGCGGATCAGGCGGCTGGAAGAGCCGTCGATCAAGGCTTCGGCCAGCAGCGGCCGGCTATTGTAGTTCGACGACATGGTGGCGCCGTAGGCGCCGGCGTCATGAAACACCAGCAGATCCCCCACCTGAGCGTCCGGCAGCGGACGGCTTTCCACTAGGCCGCCTTCCTGTTGCGTGAAGACGTCGCCCGATTCGCACAAGGGTCCGGCTACCACGCAAGGCGCGCGCTCGCCGGATTTTTCCGTTCCGTCCGCGCCCAGGACGGAAATATCGTGATGGCTGCCGTACATGGCGGGGCGCATCAAATCGTTGAATCCCGCGTCCACCAACACGAAACGTCGACTGCCCATGGTCTTGACCGCTCTCACCTCGGAGATCAGGGCGCCGGACTCCGCCACCAGGAAACGGCCGGGTTCGATCTCCAGCCGTACCGGATGTCCCAGATGTGCGGCGATCCGCCGCCGCGCCTCGTCCCATAGTTCAAAGTAATGCGCGGTATCGATGCGCGCGTCGCTGTCGCGGTAGGGAATGGACAGGCCGCCGCCGGCGGAGATCGCTTCGATGTCGTGACCTAGTTCGGTCGCCAGCTTGACCATGGCGCCGCAGACCTGCTGCAGGTGGCCGTAATCAACGCCCGAACCGATGTGCATGTGCAGGCCCACCAAGTGAAGGCCGAACTGACGGATCACCTCCAGCGCGTCGGACACCTGCTCATGCCAGATGCCGTGCTTGCTGTTCTCGCCGCCGGTATTGGTTTTCTGGCTATGGCCGTGGCCAAAGCCGGGGTTGACGCGCAGCCAGACCCGATGGCCGGGCGAGGCCGCGCCCAGCTGACGCAGCATGTCGATGGAACCGGCGTTGACCGCGATGCCCGCGGCCGCTACGCGTTCCAGCGTGGCGCGGTCCAGCACGTCGGCGGTGAAGACGATGTCGGAGGGCTTGGTGGAGTCGGCCTTGTAGCCGGCGGCGAGCGCGCGCTCGATTTCGCCCAGCGATACCGCGTCCACTTTCACGCCCTGTTCTCGCATCAAGCTGAGGATATGGATGTTGGAGTTGGCTTTTTGCGCATAGCGGATCACGTCGAAGCGCTTCAGTTCGGCGATGCGCCGGCGAATGGTGTCGGCGTGGTAAACCCAGAGCGGGCTGCCGTACTGGCGGGCGAGTTCGGTCAGTTGGCGGGCGTCAAAGCATTTCATGGCGTGGGCTTGGCTGGGGTGGCAGACAGACGCATCATGGCGCGCGTCGCGGCAAAAATAAAATATCAAATTATCGACACTTCTTTCATTTATGATATGGATTGCCAAGTTGCTTAAGGGGAGGCGGCATGGACATCAGCCTGCGCCATATTGAAGTGTTTCGCGCGGTGATGACTACCGGCAGCGTTACCGAGGCAGCCGTTTTGCTGCGCACTTCGCAGCCCACGGTCAGCCGCGAACTGGCGCGCTGCGAACAATTGTTGGGCATGGCCTTGTTCGAGCGCAGCCGCGGCCGCTTGCGGCCTAGCGCGCAGGGGCTGCTGCTGTTCGAGGAAGTGCAGCGCAGTTATCAGGGCCTGGAGCGCATCGTCAGCAGCGCAGCGGCGATTCGCCAGTTCGAGCAAGGACAATTGTCGATCGCCTGTTTGCCGGTGTTCGCGCAATCGTTGTTGCCGGCGGCGTGTCGGCGTTTTTTGTCGCATGCGCCGGGCATCAGCCTGAACATCGCGCCGCAGGAATCGCCCTTGCTGGAGGAGTGGCTGGCGGCGCAGCGTCATGACCTGGGCTTGAGCGAGAGCGCGCACGCGCCGGCGGGAACGAGGGTGGAGCCCTTGCTGCAGGCGGACGAGTTGTGCGTGCTGCCGGAAGGACATCGCTTATTGAGCAAGACGGTGCTGACGCCCGAGGACTTCGAGGGCGAGGCCTTCATCAGCCTGGCGGCGACCGATAGCTATCGGCAACAGCTGGATCAGGTGTTCTCCGAGCGGGGGGTCAAGCGCCGCATGGTGGTGGAGACGCATAGCGCCGCCTCGGTATGCGCAATGGCGCGGCAGGGCATAGGCGTGGCCGTCGTCAATCCGTTGACCGCGCTGGATTACGCCGGCACGGGCCTCGCCGCGAGGCGCTTCAGCGTGTCCATTCCGTTCGCGGTCAATCTGGTGCGGCCGTTGCACCGCCCCGTCTCTCCGTTGCTGGAGCGCTTTGTCGATAGCTTGAAGGTCGAATTGGCCGAGATTAGCGAACGGCTGGCCGTGCCGGCGGGGGTAGAGCCTGTTCACAGGCTCGCTTGAACTCGCAAGAGTTTAGAACAGACTTTTAGAGCCCGTTTACGACCTCGCGAGCTAAGGCGAGACAAGGCGGAAACGAGCGAAAAAGCGGAATGTACACGTGGTACATGAGCATTTTGTGCAACGCTTCACGACGCGCAGCGGATCGTAAACAGGTTCTTAGTCGCGCAGCGCCACCACCACCCGCTTGTTGCGCGCGCCTTTGCTTTCAATTTTCTTCACCACGACCGGGCCGATCTCGCCGGTGCTGCGCACATGAGTGCCGCCGCAGGGCTGTAGATCGATGCCGTCGATATTGATCAAGCGGATTTCAGGCAGGTGCAGCGGCGGTGTCACCGACATGGTCTTGATCAACTCCGGTTGCCGCTGCAGCGCCTCGCCGCTGCTCATTTCGATGCGCACCGCGCGGTCTTCCGCCACCAGCCGGTTCAACTCGTTTTCGATGTGCTCGCGGTCCAACTCCATGCCCTCGGGCAGGTCAAAGTCCAGGCGACCGGATTCCGCGCTCAGATTGCCGCCGGTGACACCCGCCTTGATCACCACGGACAATAAGTGCAGACAGGTGTGAATGCGCATGTGGCGATGGCGGCGTGCCCAGTCCAGTTCCTGTATGACTGGCGTGCCGGCGGCGAGCCGCGGCCCATCGGCGGGCACCAAGTGGACGATGGCGCGTGTTTCGCGGTCTCGCCGGGTATCGCTTATCGCACAGCCGCCGCCGTCCCAGCTCAGCGTGGCGGTATCGCCGGGCTGGCCGCCGCCAAGCGGGTAGCAAAGCGTGTCTTCCAGCACTAGGCCGGCGTCATCGTGCCGCGCCACGCGGGTTTCCAGCCGAGTTTGATAGGGGTCGATGTAAAAGCGTTCTGCCATGCGGGGGCTCCTTTTCAGGCTATGCTGGGAAGACCGGCGGCGTTTGCGGCCGTCGGAGGCGATGATCTTGAGAATGCTGCCGCCGGCTGTGTATTTCAAGAGACAGCGCTAGCTAAAAATCATGGCAACAGCTTGTCGCAGCAGCGTTTAGCGCAGATAATCGCCGCCTTTTTCCGCATTCCTTTCCATTGCCCCCATGACCATTCGCCATAATCTGGAACATTACAATCCGCCGCCGGACACAGGCCTAGACGTGATCTACGCCGACGAGGCCATCCTGGTGTTGAACAAGCCTGCCGGCTTGCTGTCGGTGCCGGGCCGCGGCGAGGACAAGGCGGACTGCTTGATCAGCCGCGCTCAGCGGCTTTATCCGGACGCGCTGACCGTGCATAGGCTCGATATGGCGACATCCGGCCTGGTGGTGCTGGGGCGCGGCGCCAGCATGCAGCGCGAGTTGTCTATCGCCTTCATGGATCGCAAGGTGGACAAGCGCTATGTGGCGGTGGTGGACGGCATTGTCGAACAGAATAGTGGCACCGTGGATCTGCCGCTGATCATTGATTGGCCGAACCGCCCGCGTCAGAAGGTGGATTTCGAGAACGGCAAGCAGGCCGTTACCCATTACCGGGTGGTGCTGCGCGACGGCCTGCGCCAGACCAGCCGGGTGGAACTGGAGCCCTTGACCGGCCGCGCCCATCAGCTGCGCATGCATATGCTGCATCTGGGCCATCCCATTCTGGGCGACGACATCTACGCGCCGGAGGCGGTGCTGGCGAAAGCCGAGCGCTTGCTGCTGCACGCGGAGCGGCTGACTTTGCGCCATCCGATCACGCGCGAGGAAATGGAGTTTGTCGCCAAGGCGTCTTTTTGAGCGCTCGTTGAAAGCTTCGCCGGGGCAAGCGGCCGCCGCGCCTTGACCCTGCCGGCTCGTCTGGCCGAGACTGGGCGGCGGGTCATGGCGTGAAAGCTCCGGAACGGTTGGAGCGCAAGGCGTGTTTACGCCTCATGTCGTGAGTGCTGCGCCCCGCGGCGGTGAGCGGGGCGGCAAGATGTCTTCCACACAGGAGGCTTCATCATGAAATCTTGGTTTGCTCCCCCTCTCCGTCATCGGCCGTCTGAGCTTGAAGCCAGGGAAACGGCCTTGCCCTATGTCCGTTATATCCCCGGTCGCGCTGCGCCTCATTATTGGCAAGTGCCGGAGGCGAGGGAACTACGGCATGGCCACGACATCGGCTGCGAAGCCGCGGATGAATTAGCCCTGTGGCTGGCCGCGAATCCGGATTGCGTGGGCTTGGGCTTGCTTGGCCGCATCGTCGACGACATCGATTTCGAGAACGAGGCGCAACGCGGCCAGTGCGAGGGCTTTTTCAATCAACTGGAGCAGTTGCTGCTCCTAGGCCTGGACGAACTGGAAGCGTCAGCTGGCGACGAACCTAGCCGGCACTGATTGTTTCCAAGTCGCCAGTCTGCGGACGCCTTCATTGTCCGCAAGGCTTACCCGGCCCGGTTTTCATGGCGAAATCCGGGCCGGCTTCATCTCGGGAGGCTGGCTTCGCCGCTTTCCCCTGCGTCATGTCTTCGGTTTTTTCTGCCGTGTAATCTTGGCTTGCACTGCCAGCCTGTGCATACTTCTTCTTTGATCTGAAGCAAGAACTCCCTAAACAAGCGTGTTGCCGCCAGAACGTTTGTTTAGTGATTTCTACCTTGTAAGGATCTGTCATGTTAAGTCGCAATTCCGCATTGCCCAGCATCGTCGTCGTTGGCGGCGGCGCCGGCGGCCTGGAACTCGCCACCCGGCTGGGGCGCACCCTGGGCGCGCAACACAAGGCCCGCGTCGTGCTGGTCGACGGCTCGCCCACCCACATCTGGAAGCCGCTATTGCACGAGGTGGCCACCGGCGCGCTCAATACTGGTGAGGACGAGGTCAATTACTTCGCTCATGGCTATCGCAACGGCTACGAGTTCGAGTTCGGCTATATGCAGTCGCTGGACACCGAACGGCGCAGCATCCAGCTTGCCGAAGTGCGCGATGCCGGCGGAGCGCAACTGAGTCCGCCGCGCGAAGTCTCCTACGACTGGTTGGTACTGGCGGTGGGCGCGGAGGCGAACGACTTCGGCACGCCCGGCGTCGGCGAGCACGCGATGTTCCTGAACACCCCGGACGACGCGGAGAAGCTGCGCCACCGGGTGCTGGAACTGGCCTTCCGCTGCAGCAGCGGCCTACAACCGCTGGCCAAGCTTGGAATCGCCATCGTCGGCGGCGGCGCCACCGGAGTCGAACTGGCGGCGGAACTGAACCACACCTTGTGCGAACTGCATCATTACGGCGCGCGCCTGCAGCCGGAGCGCGTGGAAATCAGCGTGATCGAGGGCGCGGACCGCATCCTGGCCGCCGCGCCGCCGTCTTTGTCCGCCTATGCTCAGGAGCAATTGGCCGCGCGCAACATCAAGGTGCTGACCGGCAGCCGGGTAGCGGCCGTGCACGCCGACGGCGTGGAGCTGCAGGGCGGCGACAAGGTGGCGGCCGACATCACCGTCTGGGCCGCCGGGGTCAAGGCCCCGGCCTGGTTGGTCGGCTTGGGAGGCTTGCAGACCAACCGCATCAACCAATTGCAGGTGGATAAGTGGCTGCGTTGCCAGGGCGCCGCCTGCGTCTATGCGCTGGGCGATTGCGCCGAAGCGCCGGACGGCGACAGCGGCCGCAATCTGCCGGCCACCGCCCAGGTGGCGCACCAGCAGGCGCGCTGGCTGGCGGACGAACTGAGCCGGCGCGTGGCCGGCCGCCAGGGCAAGCCCTTCGTCTTCAAACCGCAGGGCATGCTGGTGTCGCTGGGCAAGCACAGCGCGGTGGGCAGCTTGGCGGCGGTGGTCGGCCCCAAGCGCGACTACTATGTGGAGGGCCGCGGCGCCAAGCTGATCTACAGCTCCCTGTATCGCATGCACCAAGCGGCTGTACACGGCTGGGTGCTGGCCGGCCTGCTCTATGTCGGAGACAAGTTGCGCCGCGCCGCGCGGCCGTCCTTGAAGCTGCACTGATCCGGCTCAGGCCAAAGACAAGCCCACCCTCGAGGTGGGCTTTTTGTTGGCGCGGCTTGACCAGTCGACGCTTTGCGGACATCTTGTTTGCCGTTGGCATAATTGGGGAGGCAAAGATGGCGCAAGCTTCAAGTTTGGAGATCGACGCCTGGCTGGATCAACGGCCGCTGGGCGGGTTTCAGCGTCGACTGTTGCAGCTTTGCGGCTTGCTGATGATTCTGGACGGGTTCGATGTGCAGGCCATGGCCTACGTCGCGCCGGCGCTGCTGGCGGATTGGGGCTTGGCCAAGCCGTCCTTGGGGCCGGTGTTCAGCGCCGGTTTGCTTGGTTTGCTGCTGGGCGCTTTACTGTTCAGTCCGCTGGCGGATCGCTTCGGACGCCGTGCCTTGCTGTTGTTGTGCACCTTGTGGTTCGGTCTAGGCATGCTGGCCACTGCCTTCTCCGCCACGCTGGAGCAATTGCTATGGCTGCGTTTCCTGACCGGCCTGGGGCTGGGGGGCATCATGCCGAACGCGATGGCGCTGGCCGGCGAGTACAGCCCGCTCCGGCGCAGGGTCAGCATGATGATGCTGATTTCCTGCGGCTTCACCGTAGGCGCGCTGTTGGGCGGCCTGCTGGCGGCCTGGCTGGTTCCCGCCCACGGTTGGCGCGCGGTGTTCGCGGTCGGCGGGGCCGCGCCGCTGCTGCTGGCGCTGTGGATGTGGCGGCAATTGCCGGAGTCGCTGCAGTTTCTGTTGTCGCGGCAACGGCGGGAACAGGCGCTGTTCTGGCTGAGGCGTCTGGATCCGGCGATGAGCGGGGCGACGGCGTCTTGCCTGACGCTGCGGGAACCCGTCGCCGCGGCGTCGTTGCCGCATTTGTTTCGGGCCGGCCGCGCGCAGCTGACGCTGACCTTGTGGACGCTCAGCTTTTTGAATCTGCTTCTGCTCTATTTCCTGTCCAACTGGATGCCGGCCTTGGCGCGGGATGCCGGCTTGGCCACACAAAGCGCCATTCTCGCCGGCGCCGCGCTGCAACTGGGCGGCGTAGCCGGCACCTTGCTGCTGGGGATCTGGATAGACAAACTGGGTTTCTTGCGGGTGATGCTGCCAAGCTTCGCGCTGGCGGCGGCGGCCGTTGCCATGCTGGGTCAGTTGGGCGCGCAGCAGGCCGGCTTGTTCGGCCTGTTGTTCGCCGCCGGTTTTTGCGTGGTGGGCGGCCAGCCGGCGATCAACGCCCTGGCGGCCAACGCCTATCCCACCTCCTTGCGCGCCACCGGCGTGGGCTGGAGCCTGGGCGTCGGCAGGGTGGGGTCGGTGCTGGGGCCGTGGCTGGGCGGCGAGTTGCTGCGCCAGGACTGGAGCCTGGCCAGCCTGTTCATGCTGGCGGCGACGCCGGCCTTGTTGGCGGCATGGCTGGTGTGGATGTGTCCGCAGGCGGTGCGGCCGGCCGCCGGTTGAGTCAGATCGCCAGCAGCGCGGCGACGACGCGGCGGTCTTCCGCCAGCAGGATGTTGAAGGTACGGCAGGCCGCCTGGGTGTCCATGGTTTCCACGCCGATGCCGGCGTTGGCCAGCGCGGCGGACAGGCGCGGGTGGCAAAAGCGCAGGCTCTTGCCGGTGCCGAACAGCACCACTTCCGGCTGCAGCGCCAGCAGCGCGCTGAAATGGCTTTCCTGCAAATCCTCGAAAGCGGCCACCTGCCAAGGCGCCACGCTGTCCGCGGTGACGATCAGATTGCCTTCGTGACGCTGGGCGTTGATCAGAACATGGCCTTCGCCATAGCCGGTGAACAAGTTGCGGCCTTGTCCCAGCGATTGCTGCATTTTCATGTGAGCGGATTCCCGATTGCGAGCGCTGCGGCGGACGGCCCTTTTTGGGCGCGAATAACCTGCTGCAGTGCATCAGAGATTGGGATAGGATTATAACTCGACCCCGCCGCTGATTGCCGCCACAACGTCAACGTGGTCATCGCTTCAGCGGGGACATCCAAAGAGATCAGATGAAAGAACACAAACCGCGCCGCCAGGGCAAGACCGCCGTCTCCGGCGGGCGGCAAGCCACGGAAAACATCGTCGTCATGCAGCCAGTCCATAAATCGCAAAAACTCGCCAACGTCTGTTACGACATCCGCGGTCCGGTGCTTGAGCACGCCAAGAAGATGGAAGACGAAGGCCATCGCATCATCAAGCTGAACATCGGCAACCCCGCGCCGTTCGGCTTCTTCGCGCCGGACGAAATCATCGAGGACGTGATCGTCAATCTGCCGTCCGCTTCCGGCTATTCCGACTCCAAGGGCCTGTTCGCCGCGCGCAAGGCGATCATGCACTACGCCCAGCAAAAACAGCTGCCCAATGTGGGCATGGACGACATCATCGTCGGCAACGGCGTGTCCGAACTGATTGTTATGGCGATGCAGGCGCTGCTGGACAACGGCGACGAAGTGCTGGTGCCGGCGCCGGACTACCCGCTGTGGACCGCAGGCGTCAGCCTGGCCGGCGGCAAGGCGGTGCATTATCTGTGCGACGAAGAGCAGGGCTGGTTTCCCAGTATCGACGACATCCGCGCCAAGATCACGCCTTCCACCCGCGCCATCGTGGTGATCAACCCCAACAATCCCACCGGCGCGGTCTACCCGCCGGGGCTGCTCAAGCAGATCGTGGAAGTGGCTCGCCAGCACCAACTGATCATCTACGCCGATGAAATCTACGACAAGGTGCTGTACGACGAGGTCAAGCACACTTCCATCGCCTCCCTGGCGCCGGACCTGTTCGTGGTTACTTTCAACGGTCTGTCCAAAAACTACCGCGCTTGCGGCTACCGCGCGGGCTGGATGATTCTGTCCGGGGAAAAGAAACACGCGAAGGACTATATCGAAGGCCTGAATATGTTGGCCTCGATGCGTTTGTGCGCTAACGTGCCGGCGCAGTTCGCAATCCAGACGGCGCTGGGCGGCTACCAGAGCATAGACGACCTGGTGGCGCCGGGCGGCCGCCTCGCGCGCCAGCGCGATCTGGCGCACAAGCTGCTGACCGACATCCCCGGCGTCAGTTGCGTCAAGCCGCAGGGCGCGCTCTACCTGTTCCCCAAGCTGGACCCCAAAGTCTACCCGATAGGCGACGATCAGCAGTTCATCCTGGAGCTGTTGCAGGAGGAGAAAGTATTGCTGGTTCAGGGCTCAGGGTTTAACTGGATTGCGCCCGATCACTTCCGCGTGGTATTCCTTCCCAACTCGGACGATTTGGTAGAGGCCATCGGCCGCATTGCGCGTTTCCTGGAAAATTATCGCAAACGCCACGGCGGCGAAGCCTGAAACCGTGGTTGCTTAAGGCTTGAGCGGAGGGACGGGGGCTGCGGCTCCCGTCTTGCCATCAGGCTTTCCTTGTCAGCGGATACGGTCCGCTGACAAGGAAAACTTGGGACACGCGCCCGCCGCGCGGGCATCGGCTTGGCGGCAGGGCTCTTGATCAGGGCCGGCCGCCGCGGGCAGGGACAAAATACTAGAGACAGGGAGCAGATAATGAAACCGATCAATATCGGCCTATTGGGCGTGGGGACTGTGGGTGGCGGCACCGCCACCGTTCTCAAACGCAACGCCGAGGAAATCAGCCGACGCGCCGGCCGCCAGATCCGCTTGCTGCAGGCGGCCAACCGCAACCAGGCCCGCGCACAATCGCTATTGGGTCCGGACGTGGACGTGGTGGCCGACGCGATGCAGGTGGTGAACAACCCCGACGTCGACATCGTGGTGGAGTTGATCGGCGGCGACACCGTGGCCAAGGAACTGGTGCTCAAGGCCATCGCCAACGGCAAGCACGTGGTTACCGCCAACAAGAAGCTGCTGGCGCTGCACGGTACCGAGATTTTCGCCCGCGCGCAGGAACAGGGCGTGATGGTGGCTTTCGAGGCCGCGGTGGCCGGAGGCATCCCCATCATCAAGGCGCTGCGCGAAGGCTTGTCCGCCAACCGCATCGAGTGGATTGCCGGCATCATCAACGGCACTTCCAACTTTATTCTGACCGAGATGCGCGAGAAGGGCGCGAGCTTCGGCGAAGTGCTGGCCGAGGCGCAGCAGTTGGGCTACGCCGAAGCCGATCCCACCTTCGACATCGAAGGCCATGACGCCGGCCACAAGCTCACCATCATGGCAGCGCTGGCCTTCGGCATTCCGATGCAGTTCGACCGCTGTTATCTGGAAGGCATCAGCAAGCTGGAAGGGCGCGACATCAAGTACGCCGAGGAACTGGGCTACCGCGTCAAGCTGCTGGGCCTGACCCGCCGCACTCCCGCCGGCGTCGAATTGCGCGTGCATCCAACGCTGATCCCGGCGCGCCAGTTGATCGCCAACGTCAACGGCGTGATGAACGCGGTGCTGGCCAAGGGCGACGCGGTGGGGCCCACCTTGTACTACGGCGCCGGCGCCGGCGCGCTGCCCACCGCCTCCGCGGTGGTGGCCGACATCGTCGACGTGACCCGCTTGCTGACGGCGGACCCGGAGCACCGCGTGCCGCATCTGGCCTTCCAGCCGGACCAGCTGCAGAACCTGCCCATCCTGCCGATCTCCGACGTGGTCAGCTCCTACTATCTGCGCATCGGCGCCGCCGATCGCGCCGGCGTGCTGGCCAACATCACCCGCTTGCTGGCGGAGAACGGCATCTCGATCGAGGCTGTGATCCAGAAAGGCTCGGTGTCCGACGGCACCGCCGAAGTGGTGATCCTGACCCATCGCGTGCAGGAGCAGGCGATTGACCGCGCCATCACCGGCATCGAGGCGCTGGAAAGCATCACCGGCAAAGTGGTGCGCCTGCGCATGGAAGAGCTGAATGATTAAACGCTGGCTGACCGGCCTTGGCGCCGGTCTGATCCTGGCGAGCGCCGGGGCGACGCCCTTGTCCCCCGGCCAGCACAGCCTGTTGCAGGGCTTTTTGATGCGTGGCTGCGTCAAACGCACTCCGGCTTCGGACGGCGTTGGCCAGCACTCGTCGGAACAAGTGCAGAAATATTGCCAGTGCGCCAGCCAGCATCTGGCCGGCCGCTTTTCCTCGGAAGAGGTGATGGGCGTGCTGACCGGCCAGATCAAGAAAGACGACCCGCGCGGCAAACAGCGGATGAAGGACGCCTCCGCCGCCTGCGCCCAATATCTGGAAACTTCCTGATGCGTTATATCAGCACCCGAGGGGGCATGGCCCCGCAATCGTTTAGCGACATCCTGCTGATGGGCCTGGCGCCCGACGGCGGCCTGGTGTTGCCGGAAAGCTATCCGCGGATCGATCGCGAGCGGCTGGACGCCTGGCGCGGCCTGTCCTACGCCGAACTGGCCTTTGAAATCATCCGCCTGTTCGCCACCGATATCCCGGAAGACGATCTCAAATCCATCGTGAAGCGCACCTATACCCGCGCGGCTTTCGGCAGCGAGGAGATCACGCCGCTCAAGCGGCTGCATGACGGCCTGGCCATCCTGGAACTGTCCAACGGCCCGACGCTGGCCTTCAAGGACATGGCGATGCAGTTGCTGGGCAATCTGTTCGAATACGTGCTGGCCAGAAAGGGCGAACGCCTGAACATCCTGGGCGCCACCTCGGGCGACACTGGCAGCGCCGCCGAGTACGCGATGCGCGGCAAGGCCGGCATTCAAGTGTTCATGTTGAGCCCGGACGGATTGATGAGCCCGTTCCAGCGCGCGCAGATGTACAGCCTGCACGACGCCAATATCCACAATATCGCGATCAAGGGCATGTTCGACGATTGCCAGGACATCGTAAAGGCGGTGCAGAACGACCACGCCTTCAAGGCGCGTCACAAGATAGGCACCGTCAACTCGATCAACTGGGCGCGAGTGGTGGCCCAGGTGGTGTACTACTTCAAGGGCTATTTCAACGCCACGGCGAGCAATGAGGAAAAGGTCAGCTTCTGCGTGCCGTCCGGCAACTTCGGCAATGTCTGCGCCGGTCACATCGCGCGTCAGATGGGCTTGCCGATCGAACGTTTGCTGGTGGCCACCAATGAGAACGACGTGCTGGACGAGTTCTTTCGCACCGGCGCCTACCGCCCGCGCGGAGCGGCCAACACCTACGTCACCTCCAGCCCGTCGATGGATATTTCCAAGGCCTCCAACTTTGAGCGCTTCGTGTTCGATCTGCTGGGGCGCGACCCCGAGGCTTTGAAAGCGCTTTGGCGTCAGGTGGACGCCGGAGCCGGCTTCACCTTGTCCGCGGAGCAGACCGCCGCCGCCGCAGAGGTCTTCGGCTTCGTTTCCGGCAAGAGCAGCCATGCCGACCGCCTGGCGACTATCCGCCAGTTGGACCGCGAAGACGGCGTGGTAGTGGACACTCATACCGCCGACGGCGTCAAGGTGGCGCGCGAGCTGCGCCGCGCCGGCGAAACCGTGGTCTGCCTGGAAACCGCCTTGCCGGCCAAGTTCGCCTCCACTATCCGCGAAGCGCTGGACCGCGATCCGCCGCGGCCGGACGGCTTCGACGGCCTAGAGGACTTGCCGCAAAAAGTGTCGGTGTTTCCGGCGGACGCCGGCGAGGTCAAAGCCTTCATCGAACGTAGTTTGAGCTGAAGCGCCTCGGACGCGAAAACGGCCCCCAAGGGGCCGTTTTCGCGTCCGCCGCGGCGTTAGAACGTCAGCGCCACGCCGATATTGCCGGCGGTCTGGCTGCTGCCGCTGCGGCCGCTGGCGGCGCTGAGCTGGCCGAACATCGACACGCTCTTGCTTAATTGGGCGCTGAGGCCGGCGGTCCATTCCAGCCAATCCGCCTTGGGCTTGCCCAACTTAACGTTGTAGTCGCCCAGCGTGGTGGCCAGGCCGGCGGTGACTATGCGGTCGTCGCGCTTAAACTCGTGTGCGTAGCTGAGTTTGGCGTAAGGGCTGAAACGGCCAATATCCGCCTCCAGCTGCCAGCCGACGCGGGCCACCAGCGAAGTGCCGTTTTGCGCGTTGAAGGCCATGCTGCTGCTGTTGCCGCCCTGCTCGGTGAAGCCGTTTACCTTGACGTGGGCGTAGTCCAGGCCGGCGATGGGGCCGGTGCGGTAGGCGCCCAGCGGCATCAAATAGCCGCCGGCAACACGCATGCCGTATTGGCTCTGACGAGCCGTGCCGTTCAGCGCGATTCGTGCCGCGCCCAGCGATACTTGGCGGCGGGTGTCGATATCGCCGGCGCCGATGTGGGCGTCGCCGTCCAGCCAGAACCGTTCTTGCTTGTAGCTGAATAGCGCGCTCATCAAGGTGCTGCGGTCGTCTACGCTGCCGGGCGTTGCAATGCCGTTGATGTCGGTTTTGCCGTTTTGGCGAGACATCGCCAGCCCCATGCTCAGCGCCGGGGTGGCCTGAAAGTCCAGGCCCACGGTGTACAGCTGGCCTTGCGGTTTGGCGGACAGACCGTCGTAGCCCACCTTGTCGTCGTTGAAGGCACCGCTGACGAAGGCACTGACCGCGCCGACTTCGCGTTTCTGCGCGCGGATGGCCTGGTAGCGGCTGTCCAGCGTCCCGCCCAGTTGGCGGGCATTGTTCAGCGCGGACTCCGGCAGCGCGCCGGCGAAATAGGGCGCTTGCAGCAGGCCATATATATAGTCGCCAATCAGTTGATAGGCTGCCGGAGTAGGATGCAAGGCATCGGTGAACAGATAGCTTTGCCCGGGTATGACGGCGGCCAGGCAGTACAGCGCGGACTGAGGGCAGGCCGCGCCGGAGGTATTGCTGAAGCCATAGGCTTGCGGATTGGCCAGAAGCTCCGTGAACAGACCCGATATATTGGCCCTGACTATCCCGTGTTGCAGATTGCCGGCGCTAAGCGCCATGTCTACCAACTGGTTGTAGCCGCTGGCGCCTTTCTGAAGATTGGGCTGCACCGCGGCGTAAACGCTGCTCAGCGTGCCGGCGCTCAGACCGGCGGCGGTCTCCGCCTGGCTTAGCGCCTGATTGATCAGGACGGGGGAATTGCTGGTTTGACCGGAGCTCAGTATCTGCCATGCGGCGCCCCAGGCGGCGACGACTTTGCCGGCATTGCCGGCGCCGGGCAGGGCGGTCTGAATGGCGGCGAGCACAGAGAGTGGAGCCGCCGAGATATCAGGCAGATTGGGCAAAATGACGGTATTGGCCCCGGCGGCCTTGAGCGCGGCCACGGCTTGTACGGTGTAGGCGGCGGAGGCGCCCAGATAGGCGGTCGGATCGCTTTGGCTGCCGGCGGCAATGACGTCGTTGCCGCCGATCCAGATGGCGTAGGCAGCGTTGGGGTCGGCTTTTTGGCCTTTCTGGCCTAGGTAAGCGTTGATCTGGCCCGGCAGATCGGTGACCGCGATCGCATCGGCGGAAGGGGTCTGGCTGGGGGTGTCCGGATTGGTGTTGGGTGGGCTGGCCGGCTGCGCACGCGCATCGCCCTGAGCGTAATTATTGCCCGCAGTATTTGTGATGTGGCTGTTTAGGCTGTTGTTGGGCGATACGTTTTGGCCATAGTGCTTGGCCAAGACTTCAGCCCAGCCTGTGCCGTAGCCCAGGGTCCAGCGGGCGTTACCGGGCAGACCACCCAGGCCGCCGAAGGCGCCGGTGTCGGTCAGACTGTCCCCGAAAAAATAGAAATTGCTATAGGCGTTGGCGGCGGCCGGCAGGGCCAGCAGAGTGGCCATGGCCAGCGTGTTCAGGCGCTTGCGCATTTGGAATGTCCCCTTCCGGATAAAACTTTGGTTTTATTTGATTTAGATTTAAGAGTCTAAGCTCTATTCGAACGATTATTTTAATTTCTTTGTTGCATTGTCAATAGGAGGGCACAGGCTGCAGCCCCGGCTCCGCTTGAGCTAGAATGCGGGTATGCGACGTTTACTACTTTGGATGATGTGTTGTGTCTGGGCCGCGGCGGCATCGGCCGCGGGCATGCAGGACCTGGGGCGTTTGGAGACCTTGGCCGGAGACTTCCTCAAGCACGAATTGTCGATGCGTCCCGCCACTTGGACCTTGGGGCAACTGGACCGCAAGCTGGCGGTGCCGGCCTGCGCGCAGCCCAAGGCGGATTGGGCGACGCCGGGGGTGACCACCGGCGCCACCTTCGTCGCGGTGTCCTGCCCGGAGCTGGGCTGGGCGTTGCGGATTCCCGTGCGGATCAATGAAAAGAAAATGGGCGTGGCCCTGAGCCGCGCCGTGGCGGCCGGCGAGGTGCTGAGCGCCGCCGACGTGCGCTTGGTCGACGTGGCCAATCCCAGCTTGGCGCGTAATGTCTTGGACGACCTGCAGCAGGCCATAGGCAAGACCATGCGCTCCGGCGCGCCGGCCGGCGCCTGGTTGCGTAGCTTTATGGTTCGCGCGCCTTATCTAGTGAACAGCAACCAGCGGGTGAAGGTGGTGGCGTCGGGAGAAGGTTTCGCCGCGGCGGCCGACGGACTGGCGATAGGTAATGCCGCCGAAGGCGAGCAAGTGTCGGTGCGCATGGCCTCCGGGCGGGTGATACGCGGGCAAGTGCAGGCGGACGGCAGCGTGATGGTGATATATTGAGACGGCTCGTCGGCAAGCCGAGGTGGCGATTGCGGCGCGCGGGGGCGGATAATTAGGAGAAAGTCTTCAAGATATTGTTTTTCCGTCCGATAATAGAGGTAATCCAGGTTCCCTTTGGGAAGGCCATGCCATGAAAGTAGATAACTCGGGCAAGCTGTCAGCAAGCTACAGCACCCAGAACAAGGCAGCGCCGCGAGATGCGGCCGCCAACGCCAACCCTGCCGCCAGTGGATCCGACAGTGTGACGATCAACCCTTTGGCCAGCCGTCTGAGCGCGGTGGAAAGCAAGGTCAGCGGCGATTCCGGCTTTGACGCCGGAAAGGTGGCCGCGATCAAGTCGGCGATTGCCGCGGGTACGTTCAACGTCAATCCGGAGAAGATCGCCGACGGTTTGATCGCCTCCACCAAGGAATTGTTGGCGCGTTAAGCGCGCGCAGTTGAAAGTCAGGCATGAACGTTGTTGAAGAATTCTGCCAGCTGTGCCGGGCCGAGAGCGCTCTCGTCGCCCGGCTAATCGCATTGCTGGAGCAGGAACAAAAGGTGTTGGTGCAGGGCTTTGACGTTCAGCTGGACGCCCTGGCCGAGAGCAAGAGCGCCGTGCTGGACCAACTGGCTGTCAGTGCCTCCCAGCGCGGTGAACTCATGCGTCAGATCGGCGTGCAGGACAGCGAGACGGTTTACATCTGGCTGGCGGACAAGCCGGAAGCCAGCCTGGCCTGGACCGGGCTGGAAGAGGCGATCCAGCGGGCGCAGAGCATCAATCAGCTTAACGGCAGCTTCATCGACCAGCGCTTGTCGTTGGTGGAGGGCGCGCTGAACACCTTGCGCGATGCCGCAGCGTCCACCGTGGGCTACGACAAGGCCGGCCAGTTGCCGGAACTGGCGACTGGGCGACGCTTCCTCGGCTCCGCCTGAGCTTTTTCAAAGTCCGCCGAACGCTGGCGGGATGGCTGGAAGAGGGAGTGAAAACCTCCCCGGCAAGCCTCAGTATACGAGAGAGCGCCTTTGCGGCGCTCTTGGCTTTTTCACCCCGCCGCGGCCGGTTTTAGAGTCTATTCTCAAGGAGCAGTGGGAATGCCCTGGCCTTTATGGTATCTTCCTCTCCGGGCCTGAGAAAACCACTATCCGGAACCAATGACCCTGATTTCCTTGATTATCGCTCTGGCACTGGAGCAGTTGCGGCCGCTAGGCAATCGCAATCGCGTCTGGCTGCTGTTCACTCGCTACGCCAATCATTTGGAACGCAATCTGAATGCCGGCTCCAACCGCCATGGCGTGTTGGCGTGGTCCTTGGCGATCGTGCCGGCAGTCTTGCTCAGCTTGCTGATCTATTACGCGCTGCACGCCTTGAGCCCGATTCTGGCGATGTTGTGGAATGTCCTGATCTTGTATCTGACCATGGGTTTCCGCCATTTCTCCAGTGCGTTCTCCGAAATCTCCCAGGCCTTGGCCGAAGGGCGAGATCTGGACGCGCGCACCGCGCTGGCGAATTGGACTGGACAGGGCACCGCTGAATTGTCTGTCGAGGAAATTTCACGGCTGGCGATTGAGCAGGGGGTGGTGGACAGCTATCGCCATGTGTTCGGCACCATGTTCTGGTTCGTGCTGTTGCCGGGCCCGGCCGGCGCGCTGTTGTACCGACTCTGTTCTATGCTGAATCAGAAGTGGGGCAACCGCGACGCGGACGAAGACCCATTCGGTCGTTTCTCGGCTAGCGCCGCTGCCTGGCTGGACTGGATCCCGGTGCGTTTGACCGCCGCCAGTTTCGCCATCATGGGCGATTTCGAGGATGCGGTGTATTGCTGGCGCTCCCAGGCCAAAACATGGGGGAACTACGCCAATGGCATTCTTCTGGCTTCGGCCGCGGGTGCGATCGGCGTGAAATTGGGCGATCCGCTCAGACAGGATTACTCCATACGTTTCCGGCCCGAACTGGGCTTGGGCGACGAAGCCGACCCCAACTACCTGAAAAGCGCGGTTGGTCTGGTCTGGCGTTCCGCCTTGCTATGGTTGGCCGTAATCCTGCTGCTCAGCGTCGCAAGCCACATGGGCTGACGACCCAACGCCGCCATTAGGGCGGCGTTGTCTTGTCCGTTTGTGTCATTTGAATACGGGGCGTGTTGGCGCGTGCGCGCAACAGGCCCCGCGAGTTTTGCAGGAGTGTTGTCCATGCTGTTTTCCGAACTCGGGCTATCGCCCGAGATTCTGCGCGCCATTGAAGAACAGGGCTATTCCCAGCCCACCCCGATTCAGGAAAAGGCGATTCCTCTGGTCTTGTCCAGCCGCGATTTGCTGGCCGCCGCCCAAACCGGCACCGGCAAGACCGCAGCCTTCATGCTGCCCATTCTGGAGCGCCTGAAGAAATACGCCAATACCAGCGTGTCCCCGGCGATGCATCCGCTGCGCGCTCTGGTGTTGTCTCCTACCCGCGAATTGGCGGATCAGATCGGCGTCAACGTCAAGAGCTACACCAAATATCTACCTCTGCGCGCCACCACGGTGTTCGGCGGTGTCAATATGGACCCGCAAACTCAGGAACTGCGCCGCGGTGTGGAAATCCTGATTGCCACGCCGGGCCGCCTGCTAGACCACATCCAGCAAAAATCCGTTCAATTGAACAAGGTGGAAGTGCTGGTGCTGGACGAAGGCGACCGCATGCTGGATATGGGTTTCATTCAGGATATCCGCAAGATCATGGGCATGCTGCCCAAAGAGCGTCAGACCCTGTTGTTCTCCGCCACTTTTGCGCCGGAGATCAAACGGCTGGCCGCTGATTTCATGAAGTCGCCGCAAACGGTGGAGGTGGCGCGTCAGAACGCCACCAACGATCAGGTCGAGCAGATTGTCTACTCGGTGGATGCGTTCAAGAAACGCCATCTGTTGACGCATCTGATCAAGTCTCGCGACATGAGCCAGGTCATCGTGTTCTGCAAGACCAAGCTCAGCGCCGATCGTCTGGCGCGTGAACTGCAGCGCGACGGCCTGCAAGCCGAAGCCATTCACGGCGACAAGGCTCAAGGCGCGCGTCTGGAAACGCTGGCGGCGTTCAAGGAAGGCAAACTGCGCATATTGGTGGCCACCGATGTCGCCGCCCGCGGTCTGGATGTGACGGAGTTGCCCTATGTGGTCAACTTCGAACTGTCGAACGCCCCGGAAGACTATGTGCACCGGATTGGCCGTACAGGCCGCGCCGGCGCCAAGGGCGTGGCGATTTCGCTGATGTCCCCGGAAGAAACCCGTCAGCACGAGTCTATCGAGAAGCTGACCAAGCAGACGCTGACGCCGCAGATCGTCGACGGTTTCCGTCCTTCCTGGTTGACGCGCCCTAATGAGCGGGAGCGTGAGCGCCCGCCGGCTCCGTCCAAGCCGGAAGCTTCGGTTCTGGCTGGTTCGACCGAGGGCGTGAAGCAGCCTTTGAGCGGCCGTCGCAGCCGCAAGGCGAAGCGGGAAGTGCCCGCCTTGCTGCTGCCTCCGCGCTATAAGGTGGAAATCATTCGCTGATTTGGCGAACACACAAGAAACGGTCCCGGATGGGGCCGTTTTTTTATGGGCGTCGTTGGCACTTCCCATCGGCCACGGGGTCGGATATCAGAGCGAACGGTTCCGGGATGGGAGAGGGCGATGAGGATGAAGTGGCGGTATATCGGGGTGGGCGGAGTGATGTTGGGCGTAGGCGCGGCGGCGGGTGCGACGACGACGGTTTCATTGGCTTCGCGGAACGCCGAGGCCAAGCCCGCGGCGGCATCCGTGATGCTGGCGGAGGCGCAGCGGCTGGAGCGCCTGCGCGCGCTGGTGAAACGGCATGCGATCCAATGTAATTGCTCGCTTTGCCTGGGGCGGGATGTGGGCGGAGCGAGTGGCGGAAGAGAACAGGAGTCGAACCTGCCCGGGACCGCTGGCGGCCCCATCTGATTTTGAAGACCAGCCGCCCCACCGGGGACGCGTCTCTTCCTGCGTATGAGCGGGCATTATATCGCGGAATCGAGATAAGCCAATTTTATGCCTGATAAATAAAATGAATTTCTAGACTGAGCATCATGCCATTAGAATGGATTGCCCGCTGCAATGCGCCGCAAGAGCGTGCGGGCCATTCCGTCTACTGAGAATAAAGGAAATCAGCATGAAGCACGTTCTGTCTTTGTTTACCCAACTTTGCCATGTCGCGGGACGTCCGGGGCTGCGCCGCGGCAAGTAAGCACATCGCCGGCGACGCCGGCGGAGCGAGGCGAAAGCGGCCCTTTGGGGCCGCTTTCGCATTGAGCGCGGCAAGCGCTCTCCAGCGGCTAGCGGCGCTACTGTCCCATGGTACTGGTCGGGATAGGGGCGGATGGTTTTTTGTCGGGCAGCTTGATATATTGGCCATAAATATTTTAATAGCATTTTTGTTCTAATTAGATTTAATTGTTTGGCTTGTAAAATCAAAGTCCAAATGTCATGAGTCCGGCGCGTGAAGCCGCCGGCCGATGGGCAAGGGATGAGCAGGGTTGGGAGCTTGGCATGGGGAAGAGCTGGAAGGCGGTCTTGGGGGGAATGGCGCTGGCGTGTTGGGTGGCCGCGCTTCATGCCGCGCAGGGGCCTGTGGTGTTGACGGTGTCGGGCAAGATCAGCCAGTTCACCAATAAAGAAAAGAATGTGTATGAGTTCCGCGAGCAGGACTTGCAGAGCTTGCGTCAGCATTCGGTGGTGACCCGGACCACCTGGACGCCGCAATCGGTGTTCAGCGGGCCGCTGATGCGGGATATTCTGGCCAAGGTGGGCGCCAGCGGCCAGAAGGTCAAGCTACGGGCCCTGAACGATTATGTGTACTGGATAGACCGCCGCGAGTTCTACGACTTCGACGTGGTGTTGGCGCGCTCGGTCAACAACAAGCCTTTGGACATCACCAACCGCGGTCCCTTATGGCTGATGTATCCGCTGGATCAAATGCCGGAAGACAAGAAAGGGCCGGTGATGGACGCCAAGCTGGTATGGCAGATCAACCGCTTGGTGGTGTTCTGATGCCGGCCGGCCAGGAGAGTTCGGGACGAGCGATGAACAAATCGATGCTGTCCGGCTGGAAGGGCATCCCGGCGCTGGCCTTGCTCGGCTTTTTGCTGCTGGCCATCGGTGTTTACATGGCGATCGAGCGTTATGTGCCGGCGCGCAGCTTTGAGGGGCGCAGCGAGGATTTGTACTGGTCGGTGGCGCAGATGCAGCTTGAGCTGGAGAAAGCGCGCGCTGACTTATTGCGTTTGAAGGCGGGGGAGGTCCCCGAGTCGCAGGTGCAATTCCGCTTGGCGGTAGCCAACAGCCGTTTTCTCGACTTCGTCACGCCGTCCAAGATGCAGGAGATGCTGAGCCGCGTGGATGGCTTCAAGGGCACCGCCAGCCTGCTGCAGGATTTCTTCGAGGACGAGAACATTCTGCATCCCAGCCTACGGACCGCGCAGCAGAATATAGACCGCATCGACAGCATCAGGCCGTCGCTGGCGGAGTTCGCGGTTCAGGCGCGCGTGGCCGAGGTATCGTCCCGCGACGCGCGCAATAAGGATTTGCGGCACAACCAGCAATTGGTCGCTTCGCTATGGTTCGCGCTGGGCGGCATTTGCATGGTGATTTTCGTGCTCTTGTACCGCTATCAGGGCGCGCGTCGCGACGCCGCCGCGCGTCAGCAACTGTTGGAACAAGAGCGTGAGGCGCACAAGGCCACGGTGAACGCGGAACTGGACCGCACCACCTTCCTCGCCACGCTGAGCCACGAGATCCGTTCGCCGTTGCAGACCATGCAAGTGTGCGTGGAGCTGATCGAGCCCGACATCGATCCGGCCGGAAAGGCGGCCAAGGCGGTGGGGCGTTTGAAAACCTGCATGGCGCACCTGATGACCCAGGTGCGGGATATCATGGACATCTCCGCGATCAAAAACATGCAGTTCCGCCTGCATATCAGTGATGTGGACGTGGCGGCCGCGCTGCACGAGGTGATCGATGTGCATCGCGCTCAGCTGGACGGCAAGGGCCTGGGCCTGTATGTGCGGCTGGGCGAGTTGCCGCCGACGGTGAAACTGGACGGAGACCGTTTGCGGCAGATCGTCGGGAATCTGCTGACCAACGCCATTCGTTACACGGATCACGGGACGGTCACTGTTGAGGCCGGCGTGGACGGCGCCGATGGCCGCAATATTTTGGATATCCGGGTGATAGACACCGGCATCGGCGTGCCCGAGGAGTTTCAATCGCGCATTTTCCAGCCGTTTTTCCAGGGGCACGCGCGTAGGGTGGGCAGCAGCGGGTTGGGCTTGGCGGTGGTCAAGGAACTGGTGTCGCTGCTGGGCGGCGAGCTGGAGCTGAAGAGCGTGGTGGGCGTTGGTTCCGAATTCATCGTCCGCTTGCCCATTGTGGTGCCGGATCAACTGCCGGGGCCGGAGCGTTCGGTGTTGGTGGTGGACGACGACAAGAATATCCGCGAACCGTTTTCCGATTGTCTGCAGATGAACGGCTACGCAGTGTCCACTGCCAGCTCGGTGGCGGAAGCCTGTCAAAAGCTGCAGCAAGCGAGCTTCAACGTGGTGTTGTTGGATATGCAGCTGGGCAATGAGAGCGGTTATTCGGTGGCGGAGGCGTTGAAGCGCAGCGTGCGCCACCGCGGCGTGAAAATCATCGCGATGACGGCGTACCCGGAGGAGTACGCCGACCCACGCGCCGCCTGGTTCGCCGCGCGCCTGGAGAAACCGTTTGATATCAGCCGGCTGCGAGCGGTGCTGGGCCGAGCGCTGGAGTCGCCGCCAGGACCGCCTGGACACGCCGGCTAGTCGAACAGCCGCGCTTCTCGAAGAAGGTGCTTGTCGCCCAGGCGACGGGTAAAGCCGCAGCGGTCGAAATATTCCAGGATCTGAATCGCCAGTTTGCGACCGCAGCCCAGCTGGTCGCGGAAGTTGGCGGCGTCGGCATAGCCGGCATCTTGGTTCAGATTCCGCACGATGGCCGCCATGTCGCGTATGGTCGCGCTGGAGAAATAGCGGTCTCGCACCACGGCATGGACATGTCCCAAGCGCGCGGCTTTGTGCAACAAGGCGCGCGCCTGTTCTTCTTCCAGGCCGGCCGCCGCCGCCAAATCCCGCACCCAATGTGCCTGACCCTCTTCGGCGAAAGCCGGTTCCAAACGCCGCCACAGCGCGTCCTCTTCCGTATTGAAAGCCAGCACGTGCTCGGGCAGGTGCAGCCAGCCGCGGGTGTTGGCCAGCCTTCCCTCCGCCAGCAGCTGATCGATCATCAAGTTGACCGCCGCCTCGCTCTCTTGCGGCAGCGCCAGCCGGCGCGCGCGGCCGCGGCTGGCGCCCAGTTGATCCGGCTGCTGAAGATGCAGCGCCGCCAGCCGTTTCAGCAGCTGTTCTTGCAAGTCCGCCCAGTGTTCCGGCGCATAAGCGTGTTGGCCGGCGACGAATAGCGGCGCGGCGCGCAGCAGTTCCGCCAGGCCGGTTTCGCTCAATTGCCGGTCCCAGGCCAGATCGGGCAGGGAAACCGCTTGCCGGCTGAGGCGGAGCCGCAGATTTTCGGCATCCTCCATTCCCGCCGCGGTCAGGGCGCACAGGTAGGCTAGCCGTTCGTCGTGGCGCTTGCCGCGGGTGGGCGGCTGCCGCTCCAATACCGTGGCGCAGGCCAGCGTATGCTGCGCGCCGGCGTCTCTCAGGATTAGCCGGTCGCCGTCGGCTAGATGCAGCGGACGGTCCAGGCTCAGTTCCGCCAACCCCTCGTTTCCGGAATGGAGCTGCGGGCGTTCCAGCAGGGCTACCCGACCGGTGCAGTGGCTGGCGGCGTGATGGATGTGCACCGCCTGCCAGTGTCGCAGCGCGGCGTGAAGCGCCGGAGCCAGGCGCAAGCGCACGCTGACGCGGGAGGCCGGCGTCGGGGCCGCTTGAGCCAGCAGCCAGTCGCCGCGCTGAATCTGTTGTTTTTCGACGTCGCCTGTCAGGTTGAGCGCGATGCGCTGACCCGCCTGGCCTTGCCTCGCCGGCTGGTTTTGCACGTGCAGGCCGCGTACGCGAACGGGAACGTCCTTGCCGCTGAGCCATAAGGCGTCGCCTACGCTGACGCGGCCGCCCCAAGCCGTGCCGGTCACCACTAGGCCGGCGCCGCCTATGGTGAAGGCGCGGTCTATCGCCAGACGGAATCGCCGCTCCGTGCCGGTCGCGTCGCCGCGCAGTTGCAGCAGCTGCCGCCGCAAGGCGTCGACGCCGGCGCCGGTGCGCGCGGAAACCGGGAGCAGCGCCGCCGCTTGCAGGCCGTATTCGGCCAGCGTCCGTCGCGCTTCGCTCATGACGCGTTCCAGTGATTCAGGGCTGGCCAGGTCGCTTTTGCTGACGGCCACGGTCAGGCTGTCCAGCCGCAGCAATTGCAGAATGGCGAGGTGTTCGCGGGTTTGCGGCATCACGCCGTCGTCGGCGGCGATCACCAGCAGCGCGTGGCGCACGCCGCCAACGCCGGCCAGCATATTGCCGAGGAAGCGTTCATGGCCGGGCACGTCGATGAAGCCGATCGCGCCGCCGTCCGGCGTGGGCAGATAGGCATAGCCCAGGTCTATGGTCATGCCGCGCTTTTTTTCTTCCGGCAGGCGGTCGGCGTCGGTGCCGGTCAGGGCGTGCAGCAGGGCGGTTTTGCCGTGGTCTACGTGTCCGGCGGTGGCGATAATCATGGCGGGCGAAGCTGAAGGGGTAAAAGGCCAAGTATCGCCAGAAACAGCGGGCTTGGCCATGGGGCCGCGCTCAGCTTGCGGGCGCGGCGCCCGGAAGGTAGTGCCCGACGGGATCGATATGGATCAGCACGTCCAGCACCGGGTGCAGCTCCAGCACTTGGTGGCGCGCGGCCTCCGAGATGGCGTGAGCCTGTTCCACGCTGATGGCGCCGTCTACTTCCAGATGCACATCCACTTGGATCAGATCGCCCATCTTGCGAGTGCGCAGGTCATGTACGCCGTGGATGCCGGGGGTGGCCAGCAGGGTCTGGCGGATGGCGGCGACGGCGTCGTCGTCGGCGGCGCGGTCCATCAGGTCATGCATCGCGTCCCAGCCGAAGCGCCAGCCCATGCGGGCGACCAACAGGCCCACCAGCAGCGCGGCCACCGGATCCAGCAGTGGATAGCCCATCAGGTTGCCGATAATGCCCAACGCCACCACGAGCGAGGAGGCCGCGTCGGAGCGCGCGTGCCAGGCATTGGCCACCAGCATGCTGGAGCGCACGCGTCTAGCCACCGCCAGCATGTAGCGGAACAGCGCCTCTTTGACCACCAGGGCCAGCAGCGCCACCCACAAGGCGACGACGTGGACGGTGGGGATGGAGGCGGGATCGTGGAATTTAGCGGCGGCGTTGTACAGCATGCCCAGGCCGACGCCCAGCAACAGCAAGCCCAATACCAGCGAGGCGGCGTTCTCGTAGCGGTGGTGGCCGTAGTGGTGGTCGTTGTCCGGCGCTTTGTGGCTGTGTTTGCCGGCCAGCAAGACGACGAAGTCGGCGATCAGGTCGGACAGCGAGTGCAGGCCGTCGGCGATCAAGGCGGAGGAATGCGCCAGGGCGCCCACCACGATCTGGGTGGTGGAGAGAATCAGGTTGACCGCGACGCTGACTAGCGTGCTGATGCGGCCGGCGCGGCGTTTCTCTACGCTGTCGCCGTCGATGGCGTGATGAGTGTGGGCCATGGCAGTGCAGTCCGGCAGTGGGTGGGATGCCGCTATTATCGCACATAAGCTATTAATTTTAAAAAATTGATTGTTTTTATTAATGAGAATGAGAACAAGAATGAACCTCAGCCGTTGGGAGGAGGGCTTGTGACACAATCGTGGTTTTCCGTGGGCGGGGAGGGGAATGGCTTTATTGTTGAAAAGCGTCTTGGGCGCGCTGGCGGTCTTGTTGATCAGTGTGCTGGCCAGGTCCAGGAATTACTATATCGCCGGCCTGGTGCCGCTGTTTCCCACCTTCGCGCTGATCGCGCACTATATTGTGGGCAGCGAGCGCGGCGCGGTCGAGCTGAAAACCACCCTGTTGTTCGGCATGGCTTCGCTGCTGCCTTATTTCATTTATCTGTTGGCCTTGTATTGGCTGATCGACCGTTGGCGCTTGGGGGCGGCCTTGCTGGGCGCGGCGGCTTGCTGGGCGGTGGCCGCCGGCGTCTTGGTGTGGCTATGGACGCGCCAATGAGCCCAGGTTGGCGATGAAGCCGGTTTCGTCCGCCAGGCAGCGCAGGTCCAGCCATAGCCGGCCGTCGGCCAAGCGGCCTATTACCGGCCGCGGCAGCGCGCGAAGCGCTTCGGCCAGCCGTTCTAGCGTGCCGCCTCGGCCGTCGGCAGGCGAAACCGTCAGCGCCCAGCTGGGCAAGCGGTCCACCGGCAGCGAGCCGCTGCCGATCTGGGACAGGCAGGCGGCGTTCTCCACCAGATAGTCCGCTCCCAGCGCGGCGGCCAGCGGGGCGCTCAGGCGCTCGGCGCTGGCGCGCATCGCCGTTTGCGGGCGGGTCAGCAGGCGCAGCGTCGGCAGGGTTTCGGTCAGCCGGTCCGGCTCCAGATAAAGCCGCAGCGTGGCCTCCAGCGCTGCCAGTGTCATCTTGTCGCAGCGCAGCGCGCGTTTGAGCGGGTGTTGCTGAATCTTGTCTATCCATTCGCGCTTGCCGATGATCAGACCGGCCTGCGGCCCGCCCAGCAGCTTATCGCCGGAGAAGCTGACCAGGTCTACGCCGGCGGCGATCATCTGCTGCGGCATCGGCTCGTGAGGCAGGCCGTAAGCGGCCAGGTCGATCAGCGCGCCGGAGCCCAGATCGGTAGCCACCGGCAGGCCGCGTTCGCGCGCCAGTTCGGCCAGTTCCGCCTCCGCCACGCTGCTGGCGAAACCCTGAATCGCGTAATTGCTGGTGTGGACCTTGAGCAGGAGGCCGGTTTCCGCCGTGATGGCGTTGCGATAGTCCTTCAGGTGAGTGCGGTTGGTGGCGCCCACTTCCACCAGCCGGCAGCCGGCCTGGCGCATCACGTCCGGCATGCGGAAGGCGCCGCCGATCTCCACCATCTCGCCGCGGGACAGAATGACCTCGCGGCCGGCGGCGACGGTGGACAGCATGATGAGCACCGCCGCCGCGTTGTTGTTGACCACGCAGGCGGCCTCGGCGCCGGTGAGTTCGCGCAATAGTTCGCTGACCGCCTGGTCCCGGTGGCCGCGGCCGGCGCCTTGCAGGTCGAATTCCAGCGTCGCGGCTTCGCGCATCGCCGCGGTCACGGCGTCCACCGCGGCCTCGGCCATAGGCGCGCGGCCCAGATTGGTGTGCAAGACAGTGCCGGAAAGGTTGAACACCGGCCGCATCCGCATGCGCTGGCGCTCGGCGACTCGATCGCCTACGGCGGCGGCGAGGCTGTCGTCGCTGGCTGCCCAGGGTGGCAGCGCGTGCTGTTCGCGTATGGTCCGGCGCGCCTGCTCCAGCGTTTGGCGCACGGCTTCGGCCAGCGCGGCGTTGCCGTGGCGGCCCAGCAGGCGGGACAGACGGTCGTGGCTCAGCAGGCGGTCTACGGAGGGCAGGCGGGTATACAGGTTTTTCAGGTCCATGGAAGCTTCCGGCGCGGCGTCAGATTCCTTCATTTTACCCGCTTACGCTCGAGAGCTGCCGGCTGCGTATAATGCCCGAATGCAGACACCTCAAACGCCTCCCTTCGCCGGCCTGACGCCGGACGCCATTCTCCACGCAGTGGACAGCCTCGGCCTTTACAGCTCCGGCAGCCTGCTGGCGCTGAACAGCTACGAGAACCGGGTTTATCAGATCGGCATTGACGACGCCGCGCCGCTGGTGGCCAAGTTTTATCGGCCGGAGCGCTGGAGCGATGAGCAGATACTGGAGGAGCACGCGTTTTCGCTGGAACTGGCGGAGCGCGAGATCCCGGTGGTGCCGCCGTTGGCCTTCAAGGGCGCCACCTTGCATCATCACGGCGGTTTCCGTTTCGCCTTGTTTCCGCGTCGCGGCGGCCGGGTGCCGGAGTTGGGCGACGCGCGCACGCTGGAATGGATAGGCCGCTTTCTGGGCCGCATCCACGCTTTGGGCCGGGTGGAGAGCTACGCGCGGCGGCCGGCTTTGGACGCGGACAGCTTCGGCCGCGAGCCGGCGGACTATCTATTGCGGCACGCGGACTTGCCGCCGGAACTGCGCGAAGTCTTCCGCGGCGTGCTGGAGCAGGCGCTGGCCGGTGTCGACCGCGCTTACCAGCGCGCCGGCGCGGTGAGCGCGCTGCGGCTGCACGGCGATTGCCATGTCGGAAATATGTTGTGGACCGACGACGGTCCGCATTTCGTCGACTTTGACGATAGCCGCATGGGACCGGCGGTGCAGGATTTGTGGATGTTGCTGTCCGGCAGCCGCGAGGAGCAATCGGCGCAGTTGGCCGAGGTGCTGGCCGGCTACGAGGACTTTTGCGAGTTCGACCTGCGCGAACTGCATCTGCTGGAGGCCTTGCGCACCTTGCGTCTGATCCATTACAGCGCCTGGCTGGCGCGGCGTTGGCACGATCCAGCTTTTCCAGCCGCCTTCCCCTGGTTCAACAGCCAGCGTTATTGGGAGGAACAGATTCTGACCTTGCGCGAGCAGATTGCGCTGTTGGACGAACCGCCGTTGTGGTCGGTGTAAGAGCGATTTTACGATCTCACGAGCAAGAGCGAGACAAGGCGAAAACGGCATAGAAAGCGGAGTGTTCTCGTGGTATGAGCATTTAGAAGGGGGACTCACCGCGTCACGTCTTACAACGCGCAGCAGATCGTAAACAGGTTCTACTCGCGGGCTCAAAGTCTGGGGTCAGCCGGTGCTGGCCTCCTTATGCTGCTGCATTCTTTCCTTGACCCAGCTTTCGAAGTGGGGCGCGTCCATCGGCTTGGCGATGAAATAGCCCTGGCCCATCAGGCAACCGCGGTTGCCCATGAAGTCCAGATCGGTGGTGGTTTCTATGCCTTCCGCCACCGTGGTCAGCTGCATGCGCTGCGCCAGTTCGATCACGCTGTTGAGCACGGCTTCCAGGTGCGGTTTGGTGGACACCGAGGTGACTAGTGATTGGTCTATCTTCAGTTCGGTGAACGGGAAGCGGGTCAGTTGCTGCAAGGTGGCGAAGCCGGTGCCGAAGTCGTCGATGGACAGGCCCAGGCCGCCCAGCCGCAGCCGGGCGGCGATGCCGATGGCCTCGGCCAGATTGTCGGCGATGGCGGTTTCGGTCACTTCGAAGATGATGAAGCGCGGCGGCACGTGAGTGCTGAGCAGCCGCTGCTCGATTTGCTGGGTCAGGTCGTCGCCCTTCAGCGATAGCGCGGACAGATTGACCGACAACGGCAACCGCAGGCCGCGGCGCGCCCATTCCTGCCATTGCTTCAGGCCTTGGTCCAGCATGTTTAGCGTCAGTTCGGTGGCCCAGCCGCTGGTTTCCACCACCGGGATGAAGCGGGCGGGCGAGACGATGCCGAGTTCCGGGTGCTGCCAGCGCGCCAGCATTTCCGCGCCTTTGAGCAAGCCGCCGTTGAGAGTGACCTTGGGCTGGTAGTAGGGAATGATCTCGCCCTTGTCCAGGGCCTCGCGCACCTCTACCTCGCTGAACAGTTCGGCATGGTGTTCGTCGCCGCCCTTGGGCGTCCACACCCGTTTGAGCAGGTCCAGCAGCTCCGGCTGGCGCAGCGGCTTCTTTAAGCCGCCAAGCACCGGCAGCCCAAGCTCCCGTCCCATCAGCTCCACGGTGGAGATCAGCAGATAGTCTTTGCTGGAAGTGACCACCAGCGGCGCGTTCAGCCCCTCTCTGGCCATGTGCTGCATGACTTGTACGCCGTCCAGTTTGGGCATTTCCAAATCCAGCAGGATCAGGCTGGGCAGATGCTCGCGCATCCGCTCCAGGCCTTCCTCGCCGTTGGCGGCCTGGCGGATCTGCTGCGCGCCCAGGCCTTGGCAGATCTCGCAGCCGTGCTGGCGCTGCAAGGTGCTGTCGTCGATGATCAGGACGTCCTGGATATCCAGTTGCATGGTGTTTCCTCGTTCAGCGGCAAATCGCCTTGGCGATGGTGTCCAGCGACATCACTTCGTCGGCCGCGCCCAAGCGGATCGCTTCCTTGGGCATGCCAAACACGACGCAGCTTTCCTCGTCTTGAGCGATGGTCTTGGCGCCGCAATCGTGCATTTCCTTCAAGCCCTTGGCGCCGTCGTCTCCCATGCCGGTCATGATGATGCCCAGCGCGTTCTTGCCGGCGAACTTGGCGGCGGAGCGGAACAGCACGTCCACCGACGGTTTGTGGCGGCTGACCAGCGGTCCGTCCACCACTTCCACCAGATAGAAGGCGCCGCTGCGTTTGATCATCATGTGTTTGCCGCCGGGGGCGATCAGCGCGCGGCCCGGCAGGATGCGGTCGCCGTTGCTGGCTTCCTTGACTTCGATCTGGGACAGGCTGTCCAGCCGCTCGGCGAAGGAGCGGGTGAATTTTTCAGGCATGTGCTGGACGATGGCGAGGCCGGGGCAGGTGCGCGGCAAGGCGGTGAGCACGGTTTCCAACGCTTGGGTGCCGCCGGTGGAGGTGCCCACGGCGATGATGCGTTCCGTGGTGGCGAACATATTGCCGCCGGTGGGCGCGGACAGGATGGCGTCGGCGGACAGCTTGGGCCGGGTTTCCAGCGGGTTGGACGTTGGCGCCGAACCGCCGGGAGGCGCTCCGCCTCCCAACGTCGCGCCGCCGGCGGAGGGCATCACCCGCACCCGGTTCATTCGCGCGGCGGCGGCGCTGCGCACCGCTTGCACCAGCTGGTTGGCGCTCTCTTCGAGGAAGCCCTTGACCCCGGCCATGGGTTTGGCGATCACCTCCACCGCGCCGGCGGCCATCGCCTGCATGCTGATGTCGGTGCCTTTCTGCGTCAGTGATGAGCAGATCACCACCGGAGTCGGCCGGCTGGCCATCAACTGCTTGAGAAAGGTGATGCCGTCCATGCGCGGCATCTCGATGTCCAGCACGATGACGTCCGGCCATTGCTGTTTCATTTTTTCCATCGCGGCGATGGGGTCGGTGGCCACATCCATCACCGTCATGCCGGTTGCCTGGCTGAAAACCTGGCTCAGCACTTGGCGAACCACTGCAGAGTCATCCACGATCAGCACTTTGATAGTCATGCCCGAGTCCTTGCCTTATGGTGTGCGGAAATCCTGCTCATGTCCGCGTCTTGCGTCTGTTTTACCCACACATCGCCCGTGGCCAGATCGAACATCACCAACCGCGGGCTGTTGCCGCCCAAATCCTCCGCATGCACGGATAGCCCGAGTTGCTTGACCAACTGGTAGGCCATGTCGATATTGCGCGACGGCACGTCGTGCGGCTGATCGCGCTCGACGCCTGCCAGCACCGCGGCTCCGCCCACCAGCTTGGCGTGGAATTCCTGCAAGGGCAGCCCGGAGGTCAGCACCTCGTGCAGCATCAACAGCATGGCTTCGTCGCCGTAGCGGCCGGACAGTGTCGATGGCCTTCGATCGGTGCGCCGCGCCAGCAGGTAGTGGCACATTCCCCCGATTTTGGCCTTGGGGTGCCACAGCGTGATCGAGACGCAGGAGCCTAGCAGCGTGCGGATCTTGTGGTGCTTGTCGCCGAAGTACCAATCGCCGGGATGCAGGAAAATATCGACGTCTTGTTTTGTCATTACCAGGGCCTTTGTGCCGAAGGTGGGCCAAGCGACCGGTTCATTCGTTTCAATGTAGATCAGTTGCCGCGCCGTTTCAGGGTGGATTCGACACGCTCTCCGCCTCCGCGTTTGTCTCCTGGATCAGAAAGTAAGCGATTTGCTGTTGCAGGCGCGCCGCCTGTTTGTGCACTTCGGCGGCGGTGGCCGCCAGTGCTTCGCTGTTGGAGGTATTGCGTTGGGACACCTCGCCCAGGTGTTCCATCGCGTCGCGGACTTGGGAGATGCCGCGCGCTTCTTCCCGGCTGGCGGCGCTGATGCCGCCCACCAGTTCCGCGGTGGCCGCGCTGCGCTCCAGAATGCCGGACAGCACGCGAGCGGCCTGTCGCGCTTCATGGCGGCTGTGCCGGGCCAGTTCGCTGATTTCCCGGGCGGCGTGATGGCTGCGTTCGGCCAACTTGCGCACGTCGTCTGCCACTACGGCGAAGCCGTGGCCGTGCGGCCCGGCCGTGGCGGCTTCGATGGCGGCGTTGAGCGCCAGCAAATTGGTTTGGTAGGCGATGTCTTCGACGCTTGCGATGCGCTCGGCAATCTGTTCCAGCGCGCTTTCCGCGGTTTGCACCGCTTGTTTGCCGTCAGCCACCTGCCGCGCGGCGTCGTGCGCGGCGGCGTTGGTCAGTTCCGCCTGAGCCAGATTGCCTTGGCTGACGTCGTGCATTTGAGCGCAGGATTGGGCGGTGGCGCCGACGCTGAGCGCGGCGGCCCAGCTGTTTTGCGCCAGCGCCTCGGCGGTGGCTCGGATTTCGCGGGCGCTGTCGGCCAGTTGGTCGGCGCTGTGACGCACGTCTTGGATGATGTCGCTCAGGTGGCGGCTGCTGTATTCCAAGGTGGAGTGCACGCTGCGGCGCGTTCCCGCGGGCGGTTTGCCGCCGCGCCATAGCCGGCCGGCAGCCATTTCACGCATGCGCTCGGCCAGCGCGTCGGGTTCCGCGCCCAGGATGCGCCACAGCTTGCGGTGGATAGCCCAGGCCAGCAGCAGGCCAGCCAGCGCGCTGCCTCCGGCCAGCGCCAGCAGCAGCGTTTTCAATTCCCGGCCGCGGCGCTCCGCTTGCCGGGCGGCTTGCTCGCGCAAGGCATGCGTTTGTTCGCGCAGCTGCCGCAGCGGAACGAGCAGCGCCGGGGCCGCCTGGTCCAGCGCTTTGCGGGCTTCGTATTTCTGGTTGGCGGCGGCTTGGCGCATGCCTTGGTCCAATAGCACGAAAGCCTGTTCGCGCTGGGCTTGCAGCCGCCGCATCGAGCCTTGCAGTTCCGTTTTGCCCGGAGCTTGTTGCCGTTCGATGGCGTCGGCGAGTTTCCGCTCCAGTTCCAGGTAGCGGCCGCGGGCGGCGAGATAACTTTCGCGCCAGGACTGGATGTCGCGGCGGCTGGAGACGATGATCAGCGAGCGGTAGTCTATGCGCATTTCTTGGAGCTGGACGTGCATGCGGTCGCTAAGCCGGGCGTGGCGGCCATAGACCTGGGTGATCTCCTCCAGCTGAACGTGGAATTGTTCCAGGCCGTACAGCCCCGCGCCGATCAGGGCCAGCAGCAGAAACAGCAGCGCGCCGAATCCCAGTTTCAGCTGTCGGGAGACGGATAAGGGACTTTGGCCGGGCGCGGGGGCGAAGTGGGCCGGCATGACCGCTCAGGCCTTTTCCGTTTGGGGTTCCGCAGTGGTTTCCTGCTGGCCCAGGCTGGAGATCAAGGCCATTTCATCGACCGACAGTACTTTGTTGACGTTGAGAAGCACGATGAAGTGGCCGTCCAGCTTGGCCATGCCGGCGATGAAGTCGACGCGGATCTTGCTGCCGAACTGGGGCGGCGGCTCAATGTCGGCGTCGGGAATGGCCAGCACCTCGTGCACCGCGTCCACCAGGATGCCGATCAACTGCAGCTGGTCCTCGCCTTCGACTTCGATGATGACGACGCAGGTGCGGCGGTTGATTTCGGTTTCGCCGCGGGCGAAGCGCAGCGACAGGTCGATCACCGGCACCACCGAGCCGCGCAAATTCATCACGCCGCGGATAAAGGGCGGCATCAGCGGCACATGGGTGGGTTTCAGGTATTCCAGGATTTCGCGTATCGCCAGGATGCCGATGGCGAAGACGTCGCCGCCCAGCTGGAAAGTCAGGTATTGGCGGGCGTCGGCCTGCGCTTCGGCGGAGGCGGCGTTGTCGTGCTTACGCTGTAGATGGAGCGGTTTCATGGCGCTGTCCGGTTAGAAACGGATGAAGTCGGACTCTTCCGCCAGTGGCGGGTGCAGCGGCTTATGCGGCAACAGGGGCTCGCGCCGAGCGCGCGGCGGCGCAGGGTGGAAGGATTCGGCGGCGCCCAGCTTGAAGTAGCCCATCAACTCGTGCAGGTGTTCGGCCTGATCGTTCATTTCCTCGGCGGTGGAGGCAAGCTCCTCGCTGGCGGACGCGTTCTGCTGCGTGGTCAGGCTCAGTTGCTGGATGGCGGAGTTGATCTGGCTGACGCCGCTGGCCTGTTCGTTGGAGGCGGCGGCGATCTCCTGCACCAGGTCGGCGGTGCGGCTGCTGGAGCGGACGATTTCCTCCAGGAACTGACCGGCCTGTTCGGCCAGCTTGACGCTGCTGCCGGCCACGCCGCTGATTTCCTGGGCGGCGATCTGGCTGCGCTCGGCCAGCTTGCGCACTTCGGCGGCCACCACGGCGAAGCCCTTGCCGTGCTCGCCGGCGCGCGCGGCTTCTATGGCGGCGTTGAGCGCCAGCAGATTGGTCTGGTAGGCGATGTCGTCGACGATGCCGATCTTGTCGGCGATCTGGCGCATTGCCTCCACGGTGCGGCGTACCGCCTCGCCGCCTTCGGCCGCCTCGCGCGAGGCCTTGGTGGCGATGCTCTCGGTGACGCGGGCGTTGTCGTTGGTCTGGCTGATGGAGGAGGACATCTCTTCCACCGAGGCGGATGTCTCCTCAATACCGGCCGCCTGTTCGCTGGCGGCCTGAGACAAGGCCTGCGAGGTGGAGTTGATCTGCTGCGCGGCGCTGGACAGCGCCTCGGAGCCGCTCTTGACCTCGGCGATGATGTTGCGCATCCGCTCTATGGTGACGGCGATGGCGGCGCACAGGCTGTTTTGATCACCCGGTCGCAGCCGGATTTCAGCGTCCAGATTGCCGTCGGCCACCTGGCGCATTACTTCGGACACGTAGTGCGGCTCCCCGCCCAGAGTACGGAGCAGGTTGCGGGTGATCAGGGTGGCCAGGCAGGCGCTGATCACGGTGGCCAGCAAGGACAGCGCAATCATTACCCAATGGGCTTGCTGATAGCTGGCGTCGGCCTGAGTGGCCAGTTGGTCGTTGAGTTTGTCCTCCAGGTCCGCCAACGCGGTCAGTTGCTGATTGAAGGCGATCATTTGCGGCGCGATCTCGGTCTGCATCAATTTCTTGGCTTCGTCCTGACGCCCCTGATTGGCCAGCTCCACCACCTTATCCTCCATAGCCAGCGTGGCTGTTCGCATATTCTGGATGCGGCTCATCTGTTCCAGCTCTTGCGAGGAGTTGTTGCTGGCCTGCCGGAAGACATCGGCCAGTTTTTTTTCCCGTTCCATATAGATGACTTTGGCCGCCTGATAGGCTTGCAGCGCGTTGTTGATGTCGGCTGGGCCCTCGGCCAGCATCACATTGCGGCAAGCGATGCGGATGTCCTGGTTGTCGCTGATCAGTTGGCGCGCCAGTCGGCTTTCCACATTGTTGAACTGGGTGATGTCGCGCAGGGCGATATTGCTGATCTCCAGCCCGTACAGCGCCGCACTGACGCAGATCAGCATCAGCGCGATGATCAGGCCGAAACCCAGCCCAAGCTTCTGCGCGATGGACATGCCGTGTTTGTATTGGCTCATTGGGCGCTCCTATCCGTTTTCGCCGCGGTGTTTGTCGTGCCAGCTTCCCATTCCCGGGCGGGAAGCAGCGCGTACCGCTCCGCCTCTTTTTGGGTGGCATGGTGGATCAGGGCGGGCACGTCGAGAATCAAGGCGACTTCGCCCGTGCCCAATATGGTGGAGCCGCTGATGGCCTTGAGATGGCGGAAGAGATTGCCCAGCGGCTTGATCACGGTCTGGAATTCGCCCAGCAGGGCGTCCACCACCAGACCGGCCTTGCGATCGCCGTAGTGGACCACCACCACGTTGCGGCGTTTGGCCGCTACGGTTGGCAGATCCAGAAAGCTGTTCAGGCGCAGCAGCGGCAGCAGCTCGCCGCGCAGATTCAGGCAGTCGTGAACACTGTCTTTATCCCGGGAGGTGGGCAGCTCTATGCATTCGATCACCGCTTCCAGCGGCACCACGAAGGTGGCGGCGGCCACTTCCACCAGGAAGCCGTCGATGATGGCCAGGGTCAGCGGCAGCCGGATGCGGAAGGTGGTGCCGAGTCCAAGTTCTGATTCGATGTCTATGGTGCCGCGCAGCTGCTCTATGCTCTTTCTTACCACGTCCATGCCGACGCCTCGGCCGGAGATGTTGGTGACCTGGTCCGCGGTGGAGAAGCCTGCCTCGAAGATCAGACGGAACACATCCTGTTCCGGCAGCGTGGAGTCCGCTGGAACCAGGCCGCGCTCCACCGCCTTGGCCAGGATGCGCTCTTGGTTGAGGCCGCCTCCGTCGTCGGCCACTTCGATCACAATGCTGCCGGACTCATGATAGGCGTTGAGCCAGACATGCCCTTCGGCCGGCTTGCCGCTGGCCAGCCGACGCTCCGTAGTTTCGATGCCGTGGTCGATGGCGTTGCGCACGATGTGCATCAGCGGGTCGCCCAGCTTTTCCACCATGGATTTGTCCAGCTCGGTTTCCGCGCCGGAGATGTGCAGTTGGATGTCCTTGCCCAGTTCGCGCGAGACGTCGCGCGCCACGCGTGGGAAGCGGCTGAAGATTTCGCCGATCTGGATCATGCGCATGGACAGCGTGCCGGCGCGGATCTGTTCGATCAGGTTGGCGATGGTTTGGGTGGCTTCCACCAGCGCGCCTTGCTGAGAGCGGCGCGCCACCAGATTGGCGGCGGCGCCGGCGATCACCAGTTCCCCGATCAGATTGATCAGGCTGTCCAGTTTGCCTGCCTCCACCTTGATGAATTTGCTTTCGGCCGGCTTGCCGCTTTTGGCGTCGCCGGAGGTCTTGGCGCTGGCGCGGGCTGGCGGGGAGTCCTGCGCCGCGTCGACGAGGAGGACGGGATCGACGTCTACCGTGGAACGATCCGCCTGCGCCAATTCCACGATTTCCGCCAGCGGCGTTTCCGTGCCTGTCGCGAAGGGCGCGTCGGACAGGGTTTCCGGCTCGGCGGTCTCGGGCTCCAGGCCAAAGCGCAGCCATACCGCCTGGACCGCGTCGGCCTCCTCCGGCGGCGCGCTGGCCAGCGTCTGAGCCTGTTGCCGCGGAGTGGGTGGCCACGGCCAGATATGGACCTCGCTGTCTTCGCGGGCGAATTCGAAGACGTCCACCAGCGTCTGCTGTTCTTCCTGACTGCGGTACAGCGCCTCCAGGCGCAGATAGTTGGTTTCCGGGTTGAAGGCGTCGCCGGCCGGCAGCTGGGTGGTGATGGCTTCTATCCGGTCGATCTCGCCTATGGTGGCGAGGTAGCGGATGAAGGAGGATGGGTCCATGCCGTTGCGCAACATGTCCGGGCCGAAACGCAGCGACAGCAGCCATTGCTCCGGCTTTTGCGCGGCGGGCGCGGGCAGAGGTTCGGATGGGAGCGTTGCGGGCGGCGCTTCCGGGGCATCGGTCGTTTCGGTCGCGTCCTGAGCCGCGGCGCCGCCGGCCGCGCGGTTGTAGGCGATCAGCTCGTCCAGCAGTTCGGTGTCGGCGAATCGCTCCAGGCTGTCCTTGGCCGCCAGCGCGGTCAGCATCTCCTTGACGTGGTCGTGGCAGCGCAGCAGCAGGCCGGTCAGCATATCGTCCAGGCGCAAGGCGCCGTCGCGCAGCAGATCCAACACGTTTTCCACTTCATGGGTGAAGCCGACGACGATGTCCAGACCAAACAGCCCGGCGGAGCCCTTGATGGTGTGCATGGAGCGGAACAGGGCGTTCAGCTGTTCCGTGGTGGTGGAGTCGGCTTCCGCGTCCAGCAGAATGCTTTCCATCTCCCCCAGCAGATCGTTGGACTCTTCGAAGAAGGTTTGCAGCGCCAGTTCAAGATCCATGCGCGGCCTCGTCCAATGAGAGCTCGCCTTGCAGGCCGATCAGACAGATGAAATCCTGAGAGGCAGGGCTGGGGGCGATGAAGCGCAGCGCGACGCCCTTATGCAGGCTTTCCCGGCGCAGCCATAGCAGTACCTGGGCGATGGCGCAGTCCAGCTCTCCGACGCAGGACAGGTCCAGTTCGATGGCCGCGTGGCCGGCCAGGGCGGCGTGAAGCTGCTGATGCAGTTCCGCCGCCTGGTAAATGGTTTGTTCTCCGCTGAGCGTCAGTTGGAAAACGGCGGCGGTCGGTGTGGCGGGCGCGCCGTCTCGGGCGTCTGGTTTTTTGCGGGTGCGCGGCATGTCGAGCTCCCGTTCAGGGCAGGATCAATTTGGAAACGGCGGTCAACAGCACCGGCGGCTGGAACGGTTTGACCACCCAGGCCTTGGCCCCGGCGGCCTTGCCTTCCTGCTTTTTTTCCTCGGAGGACTCCGTGGTCAGCATGATGACCGGAGTGAACTTGTAATTGGGATGGACCTTGATATTGCGCAGCAAGGCGATGCCGTCCATCAGCGGCATGTTCACGTCGGAGACGATCAGATGGACTTTGCGCCCGTCCAGCACATTCAGCGCCTCCTGGCCGTTGCCGGCCTCCAGCACCTCATAGCCCGCGCCGGCAAGCGTCATGCGCACCACCTGTCGCAGGCTGGCCGAATCATCGACGATGAGTATGGTTTTGGCCATCGGAAGCGTTCCCCGGATCAAAAAAAGGTGATGTTGTTTTGCTTATTGCCCGATTCAGTCTTGTCGCTGCTGTGCAGGACGCGCTGCTCATGGGTGGTATAGCTGTTTTTCAAGGCCTCAAGCCAGGCTGCGGTGTCCGGCGGCGTCGGCCGCTGTTCGGTATCGATCAGCGCCTGGCTGAAGACGCTTTCCAACCGGCGCATGTCGTTTTGCACTCCGCTGAGGATTTGATCGACTCTATCCTGGAATTGCAGTTGCACCAGGATGTCTTCCAGAGCCTGCTGCAAGGATTGAGACTGAGCAGCCTCTTCGTCCAGTGTGGTTTCTTTGTCCTGTGCGGCTGGGTCGGCGGGGTTCAGCGGAGCGTGAGGCCGCAGCGGTTCGTGCGCCATTTGCGCCAGGCTGTCCATGGCTTTGTCGATCTGGTTTTGCAAGCGGGACAGTTGCTCCAGCGTATCGCTGCCCAGTTGTTCCATGCTTTGCTCGCCGTCCAGCTGGCGGCCGCTGATCAGGCTGCGCACCAGGTTTTGCAGGGTATTGGCCGATTGGCCCAGCGTGTGCAGATGGATGGCGAGGTCGGTTTGCTGCCGGGTGGCGTTTTGCAAGAGCTGCAACAGGTGCTTGAGCCGGCTCTCCGCCTGCGCCAGCGCCGCGTGGTCGGTGTGCTCGCCGGGTTTGGGCACCGCGCCGCCTACTTGGCGCAAGATGCCGTCGAAGCGCAGGGTCAGCCGGTTGGCGGCGTCGTCCATCTGTTCCTTGCCTAAAGAAATGTGGCCGGCCCATAGCGGGAGCAAGGCGCAAACATGGCTGGCGAAGCCCTGCCAGTAGGCGTCTGGGTTCGGCGTCTGTTCCGCGGGATCGACTGGCGCGGGCCAGTTCAGGGTCAGCGCCAGCGCGACGGAGCTGAGCGCCAGTCCGGCCCAGAGTAGGGCATGCCCCCAAAACAGCCAGCACAAGACGCCGCCATTGATGGCCAGGCCCAACAGCAGGCGGTTTCTTGGCGTCAGAGGCGGGAGCTGAACCATGTCGATTAACCGGGATAGAAAAAAGTCATACCTTTTTTGTAGTTGTTGGTTTTTTCTTATGCAAACGGTCGGCGCGGCCAAGCCACTTGCGGAGGCAATAAAAAAGCCTCCGTGACGGAGGCTGTCGGGGCGGAAATTGAAGCGTTTCTCAGCCGGGGAACAACAGCGGATTCACCCCGCTGCGGGCAAAGCCGTGCTGTTCCAACTGCTGATCCAGCGCCAGCGTGGCCAGATCGTCGGCCGCCGGTTCGGCGTTCAGATCCTTGTCCAGCGCCAGGATCTTCAGATAGCTGCCGCAGTCGCCGCAGCTCTCGCCGCGCACCGCGGCCTGCTGGCTGTCGCCTTGCTCCAGCGACCAGTAGCCGATGTCGCGCGTGGCTTCGCAATTGCTGCACTTGGCGCGCACCAGATGCCATTCGCTCTCGCACAGGCTGCAATGCAGGTAGCGCAGGCCGGATTCGTTGCCGAGGCGTACCACGCTGGCTACCGGCGGCATCGCGCACACCGGACACAGGTGGCGGGCGTCGTCGGGTTCGGCCACCGCGGCGACTTGCAATTGCGAGGCTAGTTGGCTGAAGTAAACCGACAGCGCCGCCCACAACAAGGGCGCCCGCGCCGAGCCGACGGCGGCGAAGTCCCCGTCCAGCAGAGCGCGCGCGGCGTTTTCCAGCGCGTCGTCGCTCGTCTGTCCCAGCTCGCGCGCCACTTCGCCGGCGGGGCCGGGCTGGGCGGCGAGTTCCGCGCATAGCGCGCGCAGCAGATCGCGCCAGACTGGATCGCGCGGCCAAGCGGCGGCGCCCAGCGGCGGCAGGCCGTGTTCGGCGCAATGATGGAAGTAATCGCCGCGCTGCGGCAGCGCCACCGGCTGTTCGCGCACCAAGCGGTGCTGAGCCGCGGCGATGCGGGCGGCGAAGGCCAGATAGGCCGCCATCGGGTGGCCGTCGGCCAGCGCCGAGAGGCGCCGGCTGCGGGCCAGATAGCGTTCGGCGGGCTGGGGCAGCAACAACGGCGGGATCTCTCCCGCCGCGGTTTGCAGCCGGCCAGCCTCGTCCAGGGGGACGATGCGTATGCTCATGGCTTGTTCTTGTCTCCAGTCATTTCACGATACCAGCGCGGATGATGCTTCTTGGCCCAGGCATGGGTGACCACGCCTTCCACCATCGCCCGTATCGTGCCGCGCACCCAGATGGCGGCGTAGACGTGGACGATGATGCCGGCGATCAGGATCAGCGCGCTCCAGGCGTGCAGGAGCAGGGCCACGCGGATCACCGGGATGGGGAAGTACAGCGCGAAGTACGGCCGCCACATGATGAAGCCGGTGCACACCAGCATCAGCATGCAGCCGGTCATTAGCCAGAACATGCCTTTTTGGCCGCCGTTGTACTTGCCGATGTCGCCGACCTCGTGGCCGGACAGCACCGACTTCACCGCCATCATCCACTTCACGTCTTCCTTATCCAGGAAATTGTGATGCCAGTAGCGCAGGAACTGGCGCGCGAAGCCGAGGAACATCAGCACCCCGACGAAGGGGTGGATGATGCGCGCCAGCTGCGGCGTGCCGAATACGCCGGTCAGCCAGAAGAAGGCCGGGTAGAAGAAGGCCAGGCCGGAAATCGCCAACAGCACGAAGCACACCGCCACGATCCAGTGGTTGAGGCGTTCCGCCGCGCTGTAGCGCTTGATCAGCTTTTCCTTGCTCATGCCTGTTCCTCCTCTTTCTCTTCCTCTTCCGCCTTATTGGGGCCGACGCCGATATAGTGGAAGAAGCCGAACAAGACCGAAGCCGCAAGGCCGATGGTGGACAGCGGCTTGAGAATGCCCTTCCACAGGCTGACCACCGGGCTGATCTTGGGATCCTTGGCCAGGCCGGAATACAGCTCCGGCTTGTCGGCGTGGTGCAGCACGTACATCACATGGGTGCCGCCCACGCCTTCCGGATCGTACAGCCCGGCGTTGGCGTAGCCGCGGGTTTTCAGCTCTTCCACCCGCTCGTGCGCGTAGGTCTGCATATCGGACTTGGTGCCGAAGCGGATGGCTCCGGTGGGACAGGTCTTCACGCAGGCCGGCTCCTGCCCCACCATCACCCGGTCGGAGCACAAGGTGCATTTATACGCCTTGTTGTCCTTCTGGTTGATGCGCGGGACGTTGAACGGACAGCCGGAGATGCAATAGCCGCAGCCGATGCAGTGCTCGGACTGAAAGTCCACGATGCCGTTGGCGTACTGGATGATGGCCCCCGGCGACGGACAGGCCTTCAGACAGCCCGGGTCGGCGCAGTGCATGCAGCCGTCCTTGCGGATCAGCCACTCCAGCTTGCCGCTTTCCTCCACCTCGCTGTAGCGCATCACCGTCCAGCTGTGGGCGGTGAGATCGGCCGGGTTGTCGTAGACGCCGACGTTGCTGCCCACTTCGTCGCGGATGTCGTTCCACTCCGAGCAGGCCACCTGACAGGCCTTGCAGCCAATGCAGGTGGACACGTCGATCAGCTTGGCCACCTCGGCCTTGTAATCGCGCACCACCGGCGGCTGGGTAGGGCTGGCGGAGCGGCGCTGGATATCTTGCGATTGCAGTGACATGGTCGCTCCTTATACTTTCTCGACGTTGACCAGGAAGGACTTGAATTCCGGCGTCTGGGTGTTGGCGTCGCCGACAAACGGCGTCAGCGTGTTGGCGCTGAAGCCTTTCTTGGCCACGCCTTCATAACCCCAGTGAATTGGAATTCCGACCTGGTGCACCGTCTTGCCGCCCGACTGCAGCGCGCGGATGCGCTTGGTCACCACCGCCTTGGCCTTGATATAGCCGCGCTTGGACGACACCTTCACCGTGTCGCCGTGGGCGATGCCTTTCTCCTTGGCCAGCGCCTCGCCGATTTCCACGAACTGCTCCGGCTGGGCGATCGCGTTCAGCCGCGCGTGCTTGGTCCAGCCGTGGAAGTGCTCGGTCAGCCGGTAAGTGGTGGCCGCGTACGGGAAGGCGTCATGCTTGCCCATCTGCTCGCGGTCCGCCGGGAACACCCGCGCCGCCGGATTGGACACCACCTTGGGATGCAGCGGGTTGGTGCCCAGCGGCGTTTCGAACGGCTCGTAGTGCTCGGGGAAGGGGCCTTCGGCCATCTTGTCGAGCGCGAACAGCCGCCCCAGGCCCTCGGCCTGCATGATAAAGGGGCCCATGGCGCTGCCGGGCGGCTCGTCGGCCTTGAAGTCCGGCACGTCCACGCCCACCCATTTTTCGCCGTTCCACTTGATCAGCGTCCGCTTCTTGTCCCACGGCGTGCCGTCCGGCTTACAGGAAGCGCGGTTGTACAGCACGCGGCGGTTGGCCGGCCACGCCCAGGCCCAGCCCAGAGTGTTGCCCAGCCCGGACGGGTCGCTGTTGTCGCGGCGCGCCATCTGATTGCCGGCCTGGGTCCAGCTGCCGGCGAAGATCCAACAGCCGGAAGCGGTGCTGCCGTCGGCCTGCAACAGCGCGAAGCCGGACAACTGCTCGCCTTTCTTGGCCAGGAACTGTCCCGGGTTCTTGGGATCCGGGATGTCCGCCAGCGCCTTGCCGTTGAGCTCCTTGGCCAGTTCTTCCGGCTTGGGCTCGTGCGGGTTGCCGTAAGCCCAGGACAAGCTCATGACGGCCTCGGCGTTCTTGCCGCCTTCCTTGGCGTACTGCGCTTTCAGACGGGTGAAGATGCCGGCCAGGATTTCCGCGTCGGTGATCGCTTCGCCCGGCGCGTCCGCGCCTTTCCAGTGCCATTGCAGCCAGCGGCCGGAGTTGACCACTGCGCCGTCTTCCTCGGCGAAACAGGTGGTGGGCAGGCGGAACACCTCGGTCTGGATTTCCGCGCTGTTGACATCGTTCTGCTCGCCGTGATTCTTCCAAAAAGTGGAAGTGTCGGTGGCCAGCGGGTCCATGATCACCAGATATTTCAGCTTGGAAAGCGAGGCCACCACCTTGTTCTTGTCCGGGAAGGCCAGGATGGGGTTGAAGCCTTGGCAGAAATAGCCGTTGATCTTGCCCTGGTGCATCAGCTCGAAGTACTGCAGCACGTCGTAGCTCTTGTCCCACTTGGGCAGCCAGTCATAGCCCCACTGATTGTCGGCGGTGGCCTTGTCGCCCCACATCGCCTTCATCAGCGAGATGAAGAACTTGGGATAGTTCTGCCAGTAGTTCATCTGCCCGTCGGCCAGCGGCTTGCTGGTGTACTTGGCCAGATAGGCGTCCAGCGTGGGCTCCTTCTCCGAGGGCATGTTCAGATAGCCCGGCAAGCTGGTGGACAGCAGGCCGATATCGGTCAGACCCTGGATGTTGGAGTGGCCGCGCAGCGCGTTGACCCCGCCGCCGGCCATGCCCATATTGCCCAGCAGCAGCTGGATCATCGCCATGGTGCGGATGTTCTGCGAACCGATGGAGTGTTGCGTCCAGCCCAGCGCATAGAGGAAGGACGTGGTCTTGTCGTGGGCGCCGGTTTCCGCCAGGTATTCGCAGACCTTGAGGAAGGCATCCTTGGGCGTGCCGCAGAGGGTTTCCACCATTTCCGGCGTGTAGCGGGCCACGTGTTCGCGCATCAGATTGATCACGCAGCGCGGGTCGGACAGGCTATCGTCGCGCTTGGCCATGCCCTTGTCGTCCAGCTGGTAAGTCCAGGTGGATTTGTCGTAGCTGTGCTTCTCCGCGTTGTAGCCGGAGAACAGGCCGTCGTCGAACTTGAAGTCCGGGTTCACCAAGAGCGCGGCATTGGTGTAGGCCAGCGTGTATTCCTTATTGTACTTGCCGGTTTGCAGCAGGTAGCGGATCACGCCGGACAAGAACGCAATGTCCGTGCCGGTGCGGATGGGGGCGTAATAATCCGCCACCGAGGCCGTGCGGGTGAAGCGCGGATCGATGACGATCAGCTTCGCCTTGTTGCGGGTCTTGGCTTCAATCGCCCAGCGGAAACCCACCGGGTGCGCCTCGGCCGCATTGCCGCCCATGACGACAATGAGGTTGGCGTTCTTGATGTCGACCCAATGGTTTGTCATGGCACCGCGACCAAATGTTGGGGCAAGACTTGCCACCGTTGGTCCGTGTCATACACGCGCCTGGTTGTCGACCGCCAGCAGCCCCAGGCTGCGGGTGAATTTGTGGGTCAGCCAGCCGGCCTCGTTGCTGGACGCGGAAGCGGCCAGGAAGCCCGTGGTCAGCCAACGGTTGACGGTGACGCCGTCCGCGTTCTTCTCGACGAAGTTGGCGTCGCGGTCGCGCTTCATATGGGCGGCGATGCGTTCGAAGGCCTCGTCCCAGCTGATGCGTTTGTATTCGTTGGAGCCCGCTTCGCGCACTTCCGGGTAGCGCAGGCGGTTGGGGCTGTGGATGAAATCGATCAGGCCGGCGCCCTTGGGACAGAGCGCGCCGCGATTGACCGGGTGGTCCGGATCGCCTTCAATGTGGAAAATATCGGCTTTGGCGTTCTTGGCGCCGTCGCCCAGGCTGTACATCAAGATGCCACAGCCCACCGAACAGTATGGACAGGTATTCCGAGTTTCCGTCGCGCGCATCAATTTATAGCTGCGCGTGTCGGCCAGCGCGGTCTCGGGCATAAAGCCCAGGGTCGCGATGGTGGTGCCTGCCATGCCGCCGGCGCAGAGCTTGAAAAACTGCCGTCTGCTGACTTGCATGGGTTTGTCTCCTTGGTATGAACCTGGCGCCCTTGACCCACCAAGGGCGCATTGCTCACTCACAGCGGAAAATCTATTATCGCCCTAGGTATCAATTAGTACAAACTATTGCAGCTGATGGCAGGCCAAATTCTATGAAAAAAAATGAAGCGCTGGAGCATGCGGCGCTTGAGCTCGGCATTATCGATTGCCGCGATGGCGGCGCCCAGGCCAGGCAAGACTGGGTGGCGGTGGAAACCCCTGTGGCGCTGGTGTACAACGGCCTGTCCCACGTGGTGATGATGGCCAGTCCGAGGGCGCTGGAAGACTTCGCGCTTGGTTTTAGTCTGGCCGAAGGCATCATCGCCCATCCGGGCGAAATCTACGGCATCGACATCCTCCCGGGCGAGCGCGGGGTGGAGGTTCATATCGAGCTGGCTTCGGCCCGTTTCATGGCCCTGAAGGAGCGCCGCCGCCAACTGGCCGGGCGCACCGGCTGCGGCCTGTGCGGCGTGGAGCAACTGGCGGAAATCCACCGGACGCTGCCGCCGCTGCCGGTCACCCAAAACTTCAGCCTGGACGCGCTGGCGCGCGCCTTGCCGGCCTTGCAGCAGGCGCAAAGCCTGTCCCAAGCCACCGCCTGCGCCCACGCCGCCGGCTGGGTGACGCCGCAGGGCGAACTCCTGCACCTGAGCGAGGACGTGGGCCGCCACGTGGCGCTGGACAAGCTGATCGGCGCGCGCGCGCGCCAAGGCTGGCGCGACGGCGCCGCCGTCGTCACCAGCCGCGCCAGCTATGAAATGGCGCAGAAGGCCGCCGCCGCCGGCATCGAGATATTGATAGCGATGTCCGCGCCCACTTCGCTGGCGGTGGAGATGGCCGCGCGCTACGGCCTGACCTTGATCGGCTTCGCCGGCCGCGGCCGCGCCAATCTGTACAGCTGCCCCGAACGTTTGCGCATGTAATCCAACAGAAATATTCTGCCAGTAAACGGCATGGCTGCCGTGGATTGATGCCGGCAAGCGTCGCAGCGTCGGCAGCTTGCGCCCAGATGCGTCGGCAGGGGCGGGCGGCTGGTTTTGCGATGCAATATAGGCGGTGAATTCCGTCTTGCAATTCTTGGCAAGTTAGGGTCAGAATCGAAGCTCGACATTTCAACCCTTTCGAATATAAGAAACAAGCATGGCACTCATCGTACAAAAGTACGGCGGCACTTCGGTTGGAACCACCGAACGGATCAAGAATGTTGCCCGCCGTGTCGCCAAGTGGAAGTCGCAGGGACATGATGTCGTGGTGGTTGTGTCCGCCATGAGCGGCGAAACCAATCGCCTCATCGCCCTGGCAAAGGAGATTCAGGACTATCCGGACCCGCGCGAGCTGGACGTGGTGGTATCCACCGGCGAGCAAGTCACCATCGGCCTGCTGGCGATGGCGCTGAAGGAAATCGGCGTGCCGGCCAAGAGCTACTGCGGCTGGCAAGTGAAGCTGGTCACCGACAACGCCCACACCAAGGCCCGCATTCAGGAGATAGACGACACCGCGATGCGCTCCGACCTCAATGAAGGCCGCGTCGTCATCGTTGCCGGCTTCCAGGGCGTGGACGAGGACGGCGACATCACCACGCTGGGCCGCGGCGGCTCGGACACCTCCGCCGTGGCGCTGGCCGCCGCGCTGAAGGCCGACGAATGCCAGATCTACACTGATGTGGACGGCGTTTACACCACCGATCCGCGCGTGGTGCCGGAAGCGCGCCGCCTGAAGACCGTCACTTTCGAGGAAATGATCGAAATGGCGTCCTTGGGCTCCAAGGTGCTGCAGATCCGCTCGGTGGAGTTCGCCGGCAAGTACAAGGTTCGTTTGCGCGTGCTCTCCAGCTTCGAAGACGAAGGCGAAGGCACCCTGATTACGTATGAGGAAGATGAAAGCATGGAAAAGGCCGTTGTCGCAGGCATCGCATTTGACCGTAACGAAGCGCGCATCAACGTCAAGGGCGTGCCGGACAAGCCTGGCATCGCCTACCAGATTCTGGGACCGATTGCCGATGCCAATATCGAAGTGGACATGATCATCCAGAACGTGGGCGAAAACGGCGCGACCGATTTCTCCTTCACCGTGCCGCGCGGCGAATTCCAGCGCGCGCTGACCATCCTGCGCGAAGTGCAGACCCATATCGGCGCCGCCAAGATCGACGCCGACGACAAGGTGGCCAAGATTTCCATCGTGGGCGTGGGCATGCGTTCGCACTGCGGCATCGCCTCCACCATGTTCCGCACCCTGGCGGAAGAGGGCATCAATATCCAGATGATCTCCACCTCGGAAATCAAGGTGTCGGTGCTGCTGGACGAGAAGTATCTGGAACTGGCGGTTCGCGTTTTGCATAAAGTTTTCGGACTGGACCAGCCGGCGTAAATAATTTCGGATCCACGCTTGACAGGGGGCGCAGCGCTAATTAATATGGCGCTCTCTGAACGGAGAAATGGCCGAGTGGTCGAAGGCACTTCCCTGCTAAGGAAGCATACGGGCTTAAACCTGTATCGAGGGTTCGAATCCCTCTTTCTCCGCCAGTTCGCATTAAGCCCTTGATTGGAAACAGTCGAGGGCTTTTTTGCGTCCTAGCGGTCCGAACCTCATCGTTAGATTCCTGAAGCGGATCAACAAGACCAAGAGCTTCCTAGAAGCGTAACCGTCTCTGCGAAAACGCGATCAATCCATTTGACCTAGATAAAACTAGTCGAGACACGCCCTCGAGCGGTTTGCGCGGCAATTCCTGATTGTCTTTGTGTATTGGGAAAAGGGGGGGGGCTTCCATCGGCTGGAGGATGGAGGCGGATGAATTCGATTGATGGCCGGAAGCAGGTGGGTGGTCCGCTCCGGCCATTTTGTCGCTTGCTCACGCTGCTATTCAAACCGTCAAGGGAGCTGAATAGTTGCCTCTGTTTCATTCACCGCCACTTCCTGTCCGTTAGCGTAATGGCGCTAGAGCAGACGCCCGACCCGCTAATCCGCCAGCGACGCGCCGCGCCGCGCGGTGCGTTGGTCTTCTTTCGCCATGGCTCGGATGGCTTGAGCAGGTAGTTGGCGTATACGTAGCGCCAGGGCACGACTGCATAGAAGACGATCAGCAAGGGAATCCAGCCCAGATTGGCTTCGGTAAAGGGCTCTATGCGCCCGCTGCGCCACTGGGGAATGGCTACCAACACCACCCACAGGGTTTTCCAGATCATTTCCCATAGCAGCACCGGGAGCATTTGCAGCGGGTAGCGCACGCCAAATAGGGTTAACAGCCAAAAGGCCAAGAGCATGTGGTCCACCACGGCTCTCGTGGGAACCGCCGGGGTATGGGGACTCAAGATATTAGGCAGCAGGGAGACTCCAAATCCGACGGCGATAAACAGATACAGGCCTCTCAAGCAGTTCAGGCGAAATAGTGAAATGTCTTGCATTTTATCTTTCTCCATGAAAATGACCCATTTGGGCGAGTGGATACAGTTTGCTTCGGACGCCGTTCGATTTGGCGGGCGCTTGCTACTGGCGCTACTGGCCCGCCAGATGGAACTGGCCAAGGCCCAGCGCATAAACAGATGGCTTAAGCTTTATTTGGGGACGGCTTGGTCTTCCTTAGCGCTGGCCGCATAGTCCAGCAAATCGCCCGGCTGACATTGCAAGGCTTCACAAATTGCTTCCAAGGTCGAGAACCTGATGGCGCGGGCTTTTCCGGTTTTGAGGATGGAAAGATTCGCCAGGGTGATGTCTACACGATCCGCAAGCTCGCTCAAAGTCATTCTTCGGTCATGCAACAAGCCATCGAGCTTTACCAGAATAGCCATGGCTTATACGGTTCCTTCCAAATCGATACGCATTTTCGTTCCTGCATCAAATACTCGCGCCAGAATAAACAGCAGCAATACGGATAGCCATCCATCGACCGAAGGGCTCCACCCAATGTCCAACGGGTAGATCATGGATACGCTTGCGCAAACCGCGCCGACGGCAAGGTTGAGAATTTGTATGGCGAGCAGCGCCCAAGCAATGGCTTGCAGCCGGGCGGCGTTGGCTGGAATGAAGGGGTCGCCATCGCGTACCGTTGTCACCATCGCCAGCAAGCGCGCCAAGACAAGATTCGCCAGCGGCACGCCAGCGAGCCCGATCAGCATGATCAGCATGATCAGGCGCATGCCTGTCATTAGCGCGGGCGGAGCCTCCGGTCGCGCGCCTAGCGCGGCTTGTAGCCATTGCGGCGGGATAAAGCTGGCAAGCAAAAGTGCCCCAATTCCCATGCCCAGTATGAAGTTCAGGCTGAGCAGGGCGCGCAAGACCAGGCGGGTCGTAGACAAAAGGTTCGGATGGCTAGGCATCATTTCCTCCTCCTGGGTTTATTGTTAAACGATAAATAGGACATTGGTATTCCGCAAGAAATTTATCGTTATTCGATAATCTAGCTTGAGCTTGTCGCAACCAGGGAACAGTAAGGAGGGAACGGCTCCGGTCTAGGTCGCTGCGGTGACCGGTCGAACGGGGGCCAACTTGCTCAATGACCGGGTACTGCCTTTCTTTGCGGAACAGGGCATGGTGATCATCCGCATCCGCAGGCGCCGCTTCTGCAGTCTGGCCAATTTGGCCATGCGTGCATTTTCTCCTAGGGTGAGCGGAGTGAACCGCCATCAAAAGCCGCTGAAAGCCTTTCATTAACAAGGCCATCAGCTGGATTCGATTGAGGGGTAAAGCTGATGAAACTTGTACTTTGGTTGGACGTTTGAATCAGCCGAAAACATCCAAATTGAATACTTTTGGTCGAGCTCGCCTGGGCACTTCGTCGAGCAGCGAGTAGCCGCTGCTATCCTCATACCTGCCATCGCCATCGGTGAACCGGAAGGATGCCCACACGCCACACCCAAAGTGAACCGTACAAATGAGAATCGGCGGGTCGCGCTTGCTCTAGGCCGGGCGGGGAAAATTGCGAGTTTTGTTGAGTCAGGCATGGCTTTGCGGAAATTTTCTCCATTTTTCGGGTTTGGAAAAATTTCAGAACAAGCTGTTGACAAGGTCCAGTAAAGGACACATACTGTGCGCTTCTTGATCGACAGCACAGCAAGCGCTACTGCTAGAAAATTCAAGGGTTTGGTTGTTTGAGAGCGGGTATTTTCAGGAACCCCTCTTTCTACGCCAATCAGCGCACCCGTAGCTCAGTTGGATAGAGTATCTGGCTACGAACCAGAGGGTCGGGCGTTCGAATCGCTCCGGGTGCGCCACTTGCTGTCCCTATAGTTTAGCGGTTAGAACACCGCCCTTTCACGGCGGTAGCCGGGGTTCGATTCCCCGTGGGGACGCCAGATTCAGAAAAACCCATCGCGCAAGCGGTGGGTTTTTTGCATTTCTAAGCTGCCTATCCGGCAGTGAACCCCATCGGCACCATCACCACACGGGACCGCTGTTTCTAAGCTGCCCATCCGGCAGCAGCACGGCGCGCGGCTAGCTTTTGGCGGGCCGTGTAAAACACTGCTCCACCACCTGTTCGCCCCAGCGTGCTCCTGGGCGCTCCTCGCTCAAGACAAAGCCGAAGGCCTCGTACAAATGCCGCGCCGCCAGCAAGCCCTGGAAGGTCCACAGCCGGACGGCGAGGCGCTGCTGATCGCAAAACGCCATCGCCTGTTCCATCATGCGGCGGCCAAGGCCGCTGCCGCGCGCCTCCTCGTCCAGAATGAACCAGCGCAGCTGCACCTGCCCCGGCGCGTCCGGCTCCGCCGCAATCACCAATGAACCGATGATGCGGCCGTTGCGCAAGGCCAGCCACAGCTGATTGCCGGGCTGGCTCAGGCGGCCGAGGAAATCGGCCAGGCTGGTGGCCACCTGCCGTTCGAAAAAAGCGCCGAAGCCGGCGTGGGCGTGGTAATAGCGCGCATGCATGGCGACAATGCTGCCCAGCGCGCCGCAACGGTAACCGGTTTCAATGGCGATGGGCGCCGCGGCCGGCGGCGTGTGCTCGGCGTGCCTGGCTTCCAGCGCCGCCGCATAGCAATTTAGGCCTTGTTCTACCTGCCGCTGCTGCTCCGCCGACAGGTGGACGAGGGCGCCGCCCACCTGGCCGCGTCCGTAGTCCTGCAACTGCGCGAACAGCTGTTGGCCGGACGGGCTCAAGGCCAGCAGCTTGGTCCGGCCGTCGCTGGGGCAGGGCTGCTCCAGCAGCTCGCCGCCCTGCGTCAGCTTGCGCACCAGCCGGCTCACCGTGGATTTTTCCAGCTGCAGCTTGTCCGCCAACTGGCTGGCGGACAAGCTGCCGGCCAGGCCAATCTCCACCACCGCATGCACGGCGGAGGCGGAGTGCCGGCTCATGGCCAGGGTGCTGCGCATGAAACCCAGTTCGCGCACGATGCGCCGCGAGGCGGAGCGGATCTGGTCGATGACAAGCTGCTGCGGCTGTGTAGGGTTCATGCGCGCTCTCCTGTGGTAATGATTGTAACATACAACTAAATAGTTGCTTATTACAATAAATCGTGAGCGCGCCAGCCGTTCAGAACTTGTGGTTCACCTCCACCCACCACTGGCGGCCATAGGGCAGATAGCTGCCCACCGGGTAGTAGGGCCAGTTGCTGGTATCGTCGCGCTTGATGGTGTCCAGCACATTGTTGACGATGAGCCCCACCGAGGTCTGCTTGCTCCATTGATACTGAGTGCTGAAATTGGCCAGCACCGTGGGCGTCAGATTGCCATTGCCGCTGGCCTTGGGAATCTTGCCGTAGCGGGTCAGCAGCACGGTGGACGACCAAGGGCCGATGTCCCAGCTCAGGCTGGTGTCCAGCTTGTCCGGCCAATCGGTGTTTTCCGGGTCGTTCAACATATTCTGTTCCACATCGCCGGCAAACTGCTGGTAAGTGTGCTTCAGCACCTTGGTGTAATTGGCTTTCAGCAGGAAGCTGCCCCAGTTGGCGGTTTTCCAGCGCAGCTTGCCGGCGATGTCGAAACCGCTGGTGCGCTCGCTGGCGGCGTTGATCGGGTTGACCACGATCTGCTTGATCGCGCCCGGATTGATCAAGGCATTGGCCGGATTGCGCTGCACTCGGCGCAATGTGTCCTGGCACAGCTGGGACGACGCGTCCAGCATGCCGGCGCGGCACTGCGCCTCGTCGCGCAACAGCTTGTCGCCGCTCAGGTCGGTGACCAGATCATTGATGGCGATGTCCCAGTAATCCACCGAAATATCCGCACTGCTGCTGGGCGACCATACAAAGCCGAAGCCGTAGGACTTGCCGTTTTCCGGCTTCAGTTCGGCGTTGCCGTTCTTCACGTAGTCCGCGCCCGGCGACATGCTTTTGTAGTCGCAGCTGGCCAAGGGCTGGCCGGCCTGGGCGCAACGCCAGTAATCGGTGCTGGACGAGTAATAGCCGCGGCTCTGGGTCAGGAACAGATAATTCATGTCCGGGGCGCGGAAGCTGGTGACGTAACTGCCGCGCAGCAGCAAGCTGTTCAGCGGACGGAACGCCAGGCCGGCGCCGTAAGTGAACTTGCCGGCGCTGCTGTTCGGCAGCTGGTAGCGGTCGTAACGGCCGGACAGCGTCAGGTCCAGCCGCTTCAACACCGGGATGAACAACTCGCCGCCCAGCGCCTGGCGCGAGCGGGCGCCGCCGGCGTGCACGGCCGGCGAGGTGTTGTAGAACGCGCCCTGGTTGATCAGCGGGTCCGGATCGTTGCTGAAGCCCTGGCTGCCCCATTCCAGCGTGCCGGCCAGCTTCACCGCGCCGGCCGGCAGCTTGAACAACTCGCCGCTGCCGCTCAGGCTGAGCGCCTGCAGCCAGGACTTGTTCTGGCTCACCGAGCGCCCGGCGATGCCGTCGAACTCCGCCTGCGTCAGCCGGCGGTTGAACGGCCCGGCCGACGGCGCGTAAATCGGCACCCCCTTGGCGTCCACGCCCTGCTGTTGGCCCAGGAAGAAGCTGTCCGCATTGGCCAGCAACCGCGGCGCGATGTTCTGGCTGGTATAGATGGACGCGTTGTAAGAGCCTGTTCAAAGTATTTTGAGTAAGAGCCCCAAGAAGGCCAGATGGATAAACTGTAGGCTGGTATTGAGTTTCCGCTCGCAGTTCTTCCACAGCCTTCTGCTCTTTTCCAACCAAGCGAAGCTGCGCTCAACAACCCAGCG
>NZ_MUKU01000060.1 GCF_002081825.1 Chromobacterium haemolyticum
TTCAATTCCAAGCAAATTTTCTGGCACGCAAGATCAAAGAAACATCAAGACATCTCTCGTCTTGCAGTGCAAGTGTTTGGTCATCGACCGAGCACTTACACCTATCGGTTATTCGTTTTGTTAAAGATCGGTGCAGATCGCTGCGTTTCGTTTCCGCCGCTGCGTTGTCTGCTGAGGAGGCGAACTATACGTCACCCCCCTAAACCCGTCAACACCTTTCGACACAAAAAACCACCGCTTTCGGCTAAGCCATTGAATCTCAATAACACTGCCAATAACTGCAAGCGCTCAGCCTACGCCAGACCGGCTGGAATCCGGCGGCAGCGGCCTCACTTCCTGCAGTTTCTGGTAGTCGACATGGTCGTTTTCTTCGGCATCGGTATAGATCAGGTCGGCGAAAGCATGGTTCCAGCGGATGTCCTGATGCGAAAAGGTATGACGCGCCACCATTGGTTGCACGGTGGTTTCGTCGATCCCGTTGATGGACAGAATCAGCTGCGCGCGCGCAGCCGCCAACGACTCGGCGTCTCTCCCATATAAGGGGCTAGCCTCGTCAAGCTTGTGCACCAGAGTCCAGCCCAATACGAACATCGGATGCTGTTCACGCACCAGCGCTAGGTCGTGCAGTTTGCGGAAGCTCACACCCTCGACGCTGACTTCATCCTGCAGCAGCCGCAGCCGGGCACTGGCGTCGATGATCACATTGTTTCTGGCGTTGGCGGCGCGCAGCATCAGGGCCGGTTCGCCATTCAGGATTCGCACCACCGGGCTATGGGTAAACACGATGCGCGCCCTGGGCCGCGAAAAACGGGCGAAGGTGACGCCGGTGATCAGCGCGATGCTCATCATGCCGATGAAGATTTCCAGCATAGAGACCCAGTGGGCGTACAGGCTTTGCGGATGCATATCGCCGTAGCCGACGGTGGCTAGAGTTTCGACACTGAAGAAGAAGGCGCCAAGGAAACCCGGCGGATATTGATTAGCGATGCCGCCGGCCTGCGCCTGGTAGAGCCCGGCGAACAAGAGATTCAGCGCGATGAAAGCGGCGGCGATGAAAAGATAGAAGCGCGGCCAGCTAATGGTCATGCAGAAATGGTAGAGGTCTTGCAGCGAGTGGCGGGGCACGCTGTGAAGATAGACGCTGCGGCCCCCTACTTCTACGCGCCGAGCCGGCTTGTTACCGGGGGAAGTCATGAATGGCCAGCCCGTCCTTGAGGTGGGAATGGCTGATTGTGTGAAGATCTCGGACTGGCGTCAATAAAGCCGAAGGCTATCGACGCCCTGGAGGTCATTCCAATGTTGGCCGCTGGAACCGTTTCTAGCTCAGCGACAACAGGGACACCACCCGGTAGCGGCTGACGCCGATCAGGGCCGGCACCAACTCATAGAAGTTGCGATAGCCGTCCGGCTGATTCAGACGCGCGTTGAAATCGGACACGAACTGACTGGCCCAGCTCTGTTCATTCATATGCGACAACTGCTCGATGGAGTGCTGCGCCTCCGCGATCGCGCTATTGATCGCCACGCGGGTTTGCTGCAGTTGGCCGATGGAGCGCACCACGCTCTGTAAAGCCAGGCGCACTTGGGCGTGATCGTTTACCTTCCAGCGCTCTGGCTGAAAAGCCTCGGCCTCGGGCTGCAGCTTAAGCCGCTGCGGAATGCCACCGGGAAAACGAATGCCCCCGCCGCGCACGGTCATCCGCTCGCTGAGCGCCCCCCATTGCGATTCCGGCACGCTGAACGCCAGCTGCCCGTCTTCATTCATTTCAGCGCGCACGCCGCTGGCGGCGAGACCGCGATTGAAGCGACGCAGGATATCTTCTTCGCCGGACGCCCCACCCACTTGCACCGACGCCGGCGCTGCGCCGGATTCCCCGGTGGAGAACACCAGGGTTTCCGCTTGGCCGCCGGACAAGGCCGCCAGATCCAAACCTTTAACAGTGAAGCTCTGGCGCGCGTCGGCGGCCAGATGGAAACGCAACTGTCCATCCAGGCTGCCGCCGCTAACGGTCTGGCGCTTGCGCCACTGTTCGTTGAATTGCTCCAACTGGCGCTGCAAATCGCCCTGATTCAACTGGCGCTGAGTCAGTTCGTGGCTGAGTCCGGATTTAACGCCTTCCAACTGAGCAATCAGACCATCGACAAAAGACAGCGCTTGCTGAGCCGAGGTCAGTTGCTCGTTGAGTTGAGCGCTATAGCGCCAGCCCGAGGCCGGCGCGCCGCGCACTTGCGCAGCCGGTTGCGCCTGCGGCGCGGGCGCGCGCTCAATCACGCTGGCGGCGGCGACCGCGCCGGCGTCCTTGCCCCAGCGTTTACCGCTTTGTTTGACGTTGACGGAGGAAATCGGGGTGTTCATGCCGCTCTCGATCAAATCACGTCAAACAAAGACAACTGGCTGACGCGGCCATAGGCTTTTTGGCTGGCTTGCAGCGCCATGGTGTAGCCGTTCATTTGAATGAAAGCGTCGGCGTAATCCAGGCTGCCCAACTTGGTCATGGTCTGTTTATTGGACAGGCTGACGTTATCGTGATTGAGCGCCAGCGTTTTCATGATGTTCTGCGTGCCGCCCAGTTGGGCGATCTTGCTGGAGATGCCTTCCAGCGCCTTGTCGCTGGCGTTCATCGCGCTGCGGATGTCAGCGGCGACGGTCGGATCCTTATTGTCCAGCGCGGGGTCTTCCAGCCGGCTTATGGTTTTGTCCAGCTGATTGAGGATGTCCGCCATGTTTTCCAGGGTGACGTTAGAGGCTTGGGTAATGCCGTCGCCCACCACCACTTGCTGCTTATCCGTGTTGCCGGTAAAGCTGTAGCGGCTGCCCGCCGGCTTAGTCTCGTCGTAAGCGAGGGCCGCCACAGCCGGCTTGGAGCCGGAGAACATGTAGCGGCCTTCGGCATCCTTGGTATTGGCCGAGTAGAACAGACTTTCGCGCAGGCTGCGCAGCGGCGTCGCCATCGCCTTGAGATCGTCCTCCGGCGGGTTGTTGGCGGCCGCGGTCAGCAGGTCCTTGGCGTCGCGGATGTCCAGGCTGATGCTATCCAGGATGGATTCGTTCTTGGACAGCGCGGAGCTGAGCGCGCCGATGTTTTGCTGGTACTGGTCCAGCGCGGCTTCTTCGCGCTGCAAGCGCAACAGGCGCACGCTGGCGATGGGGTCGTCCGACGGGGCCAGCAGCCGATCGCCGCTGGACATGCGCTGCAGCAACTCGGCCAGCGCGGAGTTGCTGGTCTGCATCGCCAATTGCATGGTGGACAGGTATTGATTGCTGGAAACGCGCATGCTGTCTTCCTTACAAGATGGACAAGGTGCTTTCGAACAGCTGGTTCGCCACGCTGATCACCTTCATATTGGCCTGGTACATTTTCTGGAACTCCAGCAGGTTCATCGCCTCTTCATCGCGATTGACGCCGCTAGTATTGTGCCAACTCTTTTCCGCTTCGGCGCGGATCACCTTGGCGCTTTCCAGACCGGATTTGTTCTGTTTGCTGCTAACCGCCAACTTGCCCACCATTTGCGAGTAAGCGTCGCCAATGGTGACGGCGCCGACGCCGGGCATGGTGATCTTTTGCTGTTGCAGTCCGATCACCGCCAGCAGGTTGCTATTGTCGCCGGGCTTGGCCGGATCGCCGGAGAAGCCTAATTCGGCGGAGGTGATGCCGCTGGTTTTCAAAATGCCGTTGACGCCGGAAGCGTCGTAGACGAACAGCGGCTTACCCGGTTGGCCGTTGCTGTCGTAGCCCAGCGCCAACTGGTCGTTGATGCGCTGAGCCACTTCGCTGGCCAGGGTTTTCACCTGGGCGCGCATCGGGCGCACCGTCTGCAGTTCGTATTGATTCAGGCCGCCCAGCTGGCCGCCGAGGCCGTCGCCGGCCAGGGTGTATTTGTCCTTGGCGAAGTTCAGCGTCAGCACTTGGCTGCCGTCCGGCTGGCTGGTATTGCTCAACGTGGCCGCCTGGGTGTCCGCCACCAGCGGCAGGCCGCTCTTCAGGCTGACGTTTTTGCTGCCGTCCGGCTGCGACACCACCCGCACTTCCACCAGGGTGGACAACGCATCGATCTGACGGTCGCGCTCATCCTCCAAGCCGGAGGTATTGGTGCCGACGGCCTTGCCGGCCGCGATCTTGGCGTTGAGATCGGCGATATTGGACGTTGAACTGTTGATCTGCGTGACCGTGGCGGAGCGTTGCTCGGCGATGGCGGCCAGTTGCGAGCCGAACACTTTATCCAGATTGTTGAAACGCTGAGCCAAGGCTTCGGCGCTCCGGATCACCGGGTCGCGCATCGCGTCGCCTGACAGGCTGGCGGCGCTGAGCGCCTGAAAAAACTGATCAAAGCCGGCGGACAGGCTGCTGCCGTCACGGCCCATCACTTGCTCCAACTGGCCGAAGTAAGGATTCTGCGCCACCAGCTCGCCCTGATTGGAGGCCGCCTGCCAAAGTTGCAGGTTCTTGAAATCGTCGTTGAAGCGGCGCACCGCGTTGACCACCACGCCGGAGCCGGCGCTGTATGGGTCGCCGCTGCCGGGCATCAGCGCGGTCAAGACCACGCCCTGACGCGAGTAGCCCGGGGTCATCTGGTTGGCGATGTTCTGGCTGACGGCGTTCAGCGCGGCCTGGGAGGCGACGGCGCCGGTCAGCGCGTTGTCTATCATGCGCATGGCGGTTCTTACCTTTTATTCAGCGGCAGCAGCGGCGGCGCGAAAGCGGCCAGGCCCTGCGCGTCCGGCAGCGGGCCGGGGGTCTGTTTATCGCATGCGACCGACCCGCCGCCGTTCTTAAGGTGAATATTGCCACCCTCTTCCGGCAGCAGCTGGCGCAGGATGGCGTTGGCCACGCCGAACACCCGCTGCTTGGCCAGTTGGTCCGCCACCGCGCCGTCGGCGAAATCCATCATGTCGCCGTTGATGGAATTGGCGAAGATGCTGTCTTCGCCGGCGATCTCGCGCGTGGTTTTGCGGATCTGCTTGAACATCTCGCGGACAAATTGGGCCTCGAACTGCTCTGCCGCGGCGCCGGCCTTGCGGCGGTATTCCGGCGAGGCCGGCTGCACCGCCGGCTCGTCCTTGGCGTCGGCCGGCATCGCCAGCGCGGCTTGTATGTTTTTGCTTTCCATCAGATCACCACCAGTTCGCCGTCGATCGCGCCGGCCTGATCCAGCGCTTGCAGTATCGCCATGATGTCGTCCGGCGTGGCGCCGGTGCTGTTCACGGTGTCGATGATGGCGCGCAGGCTGGCGCCAGCAGGCCACTTGAACATGCGACCGGAGCCCTGGTCCACGTTGACGGTGGAATTGGGCACGGTAGTGGTCTGGCCGTTGCTGAACGGGCCGGGTTGGCTGACGCTGGGGTTTTCCGAGATCACCACCCGCAAGCTGCCGTGCGACACCGCCGCCGGGCGCACGGTGACTCCCTGGCTGATCACCACGGTGCCGGTACGCGAGTTGAACACCACGCGCGGCACTTCGCTGCCCACGCCGACATTGACCTTTTCCAAGCGCGCGACGAAGGCGACGCGCTCGGTGGGATCCAGCGGCGCGCGCACCTGGATGGTGGTGGCGTTGCGGGTACTGGCCACGCGACCGAAGCTGGCGTTGATGGCCTTGACGATATTGGTGGCGGTTTCGAAATTGGGCCGGCGCAAGCTAAGCCGCACGCTGTCGCCCTCTTCGAAATCGCTGGGGATTTCACGTTCGATGGACGCGCCGTTGGGCACGCGGCCGGAGGTGGGCGTGTTGACGGTGACGCTGGAACCGCTCTTGCCCTGGGCGGACACGCCGCCCACCACCACATTGCCCTGAGCCAAGGCGTAGATTTCGCCGTTGGCCGCCTTCAGCTGGGTCAGCAGCAAGGTGCCGCCGCGCAGACTCTTCGCGTCGCCCAGCGAGGACACGGTCACGTCTATGGTTTGGCCGCGCCCATAGCCCGGCGGCAGGCTGGCGCTCACCATCACCGCCGCCACGTTCTTGACTTTGGTGTCGGTGCGCTCCGGCATTTTCAGGCCGAACTGCTTAAGCATATTGGCCACGGATTGGCCGGAAAATTTGACCTGGGAGTTGTCGCCGGTGCCGTCCAGGCCCACCACGATGCCGTAGCCGATCAACTGGTTTTCGCGGATGCCCTCCACCGTCACCAGATTGCGCAAGGGCTGCGCCGTCGCCAGCGCCGCCGCCAGCAGCAGCGCCCATCCCGTCATTTGCTTGATAAAACCGTGCATGATCCGCCCTGAATGATTCTGTGATTGCGCATGCTCGCCCCAATGAGCCGCATACGCGAACGGCGGACACCTATCAGCGCCCGCCTGTTGTCCCGTCCGGACTCCTCGCCGCCCCGCCGCTCAGAACGGCATCAGCGGGCTGGCGAAGAACTTCATCAGCCAGCCGGGTTCGTTGGCGTCCGACAAGGCCCCGCGGCCGGAATAGCCGATGCGGGCGTTGGCGATACGCAGCGAGGACACGCGGTTGTCGGTGTCGATGTCCTCCACCCGCACATAACCGGCCAGACGCAGGAATTCCTCGCCCTGGTTCAGCACCAGCTGTTTTTCGCCCTTCACTTCCAGCAAGCCGTTGCCCAACACTTTGTGCACGACTACGGTCAGCGCGCCGGACAGCATATTCTGCTGGGTGGAGGTGGACGAGCCATTGAAGTCCCGTCCCGCGTCCACGCCCACTTGCGCGCGGAAGGTGGTGTTGCCCAGCAGGGACGGCGCGATATTGGCGCCGGATTTCTTGCCGAAACTGGTGCCGGCCTTCTTGCTGGCCTGAGTGGTTTCTTCCAGCACCACGGTTAGCACGTCGCCGGGGCGGAAGGCGCGGCTGTCCGAAGTCAGCGATTGCGCGCCGGCGACGGTGAACACGCCGCCGCCCTTGCCGCGCTGCGGCTGCTGCAGCAATTCCGGCAAGGCGAATTCCTGCGTGGTCTGCGGCGGAATCGGCTGCGCGCAGCCGGCCAGCAGCAGCGCCGACAGCATCAGGGCCATCAGCTTCATCGGGCCGACTGCGCCAGGTACTGCATCATATTGTCGGCGGCGCTCAACACCTTGGTGTTCATCTCATAGGTGCGCTGCGCGGCGATCATGTCCACCATCTCTTCCACCACCTGGACGTTGGAGCCCTCCAGCGCGCCCTGCTTGAGCTTGCCCAAGGAGCCGGAGCCCGGCGCGTCGGTGGTGGCATCGCCGCTGGCGGCGGTTTTCTGGAACAGATTGTCGCCCAGCGCCAGCAGGCCGGCCGGGTTGACGAAGCTGGCCAGTTCAATCTGACCCGCGGTTTCCAGCGTGCTGCCGCTGCCGCGGGTATAGCTGACGGTGCCGGTTTCGCTGATGGTCACCGAGGACGCGTCGCCCGGGATGGTGATCGACGGTTCCAGCGGCAGGCCCTGCGGGGTGACGATGGCGCCCTGGTCGTTGCGCTGCAGCTGGCCGGCACGGGTGTAGCCGGTTTCGCCGTTGCTCATTTTCACTTGCAAAAAGCCCTGGCCGACAATGGCCAGATCCAAGGACTGATTGGTCGTGGTCAGCGTGCCCGAGGTGAACACTTTCTGGGTGCCCACCAAGCGGGTGCCGTTGCCCAGCTGCACGCCCAAGGGCGCGGTGTTGTCCTGGTCGGTCTTGCCACCCGGTTGGCGGTCCACTTGGTAGAACAGGTCTTCGAACACCATGCGGTCGCGCTTGAAGCCGACGGTGTTGACGTTGGCGAGGTTGTTGGCGATGGCGGTCAGGCGCGCGTCCTGCGCCTGTATGCCGGTCTTGCTCACCCACATTGCTGGATTCATGTTTCGATTCCCCGATGGTTTGCGCCGTCGGCCTTGGCCGCGGCGCTGTTATTGGAAGGCCGGATCAAGCGCGCACCAGGCGGTTGCCCGCCTCCACCATGTCGCTGGCGGAGTTGAACAAGCGCATCTGCATTTCAAAGTTGCGGTTCAGCGTCATGGTGGCCACCATTTCCTCCACCGCCGACACATTGCTGCGCTCCAGATGCTCGCCCTGCACCTTGACGGTGTCGTCGGCGGCCAGCACCCCGCCCTGACGGCTGATCACCAGGCCGTTGGCGTCCTTGGCGATGTCCTGCGGCAGCGGCTTGACCAGCTTGAGCTTGTCTATCGGCTGCATTTCGCTTTCGCCGGCGGCCAGCACCGAGATCACGCCGTCGCTGCCGATGTGCAGCTTGACGTAGTCCGGCGGCAAGGTGATCTGGCCGCCGTCGCCCAGCACCGGATGGCCGTTGACGCTCAGCTTGCCGTCCACGTCCGCCACCATGGCGCCGGCCCGGGTATAGGCCTCGTTGCCGTCCGGCCCCTGCACCGCGAAAAAGCCCTCGCCCTTCACCGCCACGTCCAGGTCGCGGCCGGTTTCCACCACCGCGCCGCTGCGCACGTCCACCGCGTTGGCGCCGTTCTGGCTCAGGTGACGGGCGTCGTAGCCGTAGCCGGGCACGGTCTGACTGGTGCTGACGCCGATGTCGGCGCGAAAGCCGCCGGTTTCGGCGTTGGCAATGTTGTTGGCGTGAATCTGCTGCGCCTTGAGCATGCGGTCAGCGCCGCTCATCGCGGTGTAGATCAGTGCGTCCATTTATCCTTGCCCCGCCTTAGACCGCCTGCATCAGCGCCTGGATGGTCTGGTTCTCGGTGGAAATCACCTTGGTGTTGGCCTGGTAATTACGCTGCGCGGTCATCAGGTCCACCAGTTCGGAGGTCATGTCCACATTGGACTGTTCCAGGGTGAAGGCCAGCAGATTGCCGGACAGGCCCGCGCCCGGGCGCGAGTACACCGCGGTGCCGGAGCCGGCGGTTTCCACCCAGCTGGTCTGCGAGGTGGCTTGCAGCGCGGATTCGTTAGGGAAGTTGGCGATGGCCAAGGTGCCCACCACCTGCTTTTGGCCGTTGCTGTAAGCCGCCACCACGTCGCCGTTGTCGTTCAGGCTGGTGCCGGTCATCGAGCCGGACGCGTAGCCGTTGCTGGCGTTCAGGGTCTGGCTGCTTTCGCCGGCGAACTGAGTGGTGCCGGTGTAATCCAGTTTCACCGCCAGCGGGGACGCGCCGGCAGGAGTGCCCAGGTTCAGCGCCACCGGCGCGGTGGGGCTGGTCAACTTGCCGTCGGTGTCGAAATTCAGGGTGGCGGTAGTGGGCAGGTCGACGCCGTCCAGCGTGTAGTGAACGGTGACGGTGCTGGGACCGGTCTTGCAGAAGTACTGGGTCAGGTTGAGCTTATTGCCCAGGGAATCGTAAACGGTGGACACCGCCGAACTGTTGAAGGTGTTCTGCGCCTTGTCGAACGGCACGGTCTGCACACTCCAACCCGCCGACATATTGCCGACGTATTGCAGCTTGTCGCTGGCCTTGGCCGGGATGTTGCCGTTGGGGATCTTGATGTCGCCGAAGGCGCCCAGCGCATTGCCGTCCGCCTTGCCATAGCCTTGCACGCGGCGGTTGAAGCCGTCCACCAGGTAGCCGTCCTTGTCCGCATTGAAGATGCCGACGCGCGAATAGGCCATGCCGCCGTTTAGATCGCGGCTGACGAAGAAGCCGCGGCCGTCGATGGCGGCGTCCAGCGGACGACCGGTGCGCACGGTATTGCCGTTGCGCGCCATGTTCTGACTGTGGCCGACCACTTCCACCCCCATCGGCTGCGCGCCGGCGTAGGCCGCGGAAAAACTGGTGCGGCTGGACTTGAAGCCGTAGGTGCCGGTGTTGGCGATGTTGTTACTGATATTGCCCAGTTGGTTGTTGACGGCGTTGATGCCGGACAAAGCAATGTCGAAACTCATGGTCGCTCCAAAGTTCGTAGGTATTTTGAATCGGCGCTTCAGGCCTGGGTCTTGCCCAGCAGGCGGGTAATGGCGGAAGCGGGGAATTCGCCCAGGCCGGCCAGCGTCAGCGTAGGCTCGCCGCCGTTGATGGGCAGGCGCACGCCGGATACGGTGGCCTGCATTTCCAGCCCGGCCTTGGATTTGGACGCGGTGCGCACTTCCAGCTTGTAATCGCCTTCCACCAGGCCGTGTTTGCTCGGGTCCACGTTGAAATCGAACTCGCCGGCCGGGCGCTTGCCCAGCTCAATCACGGTCTCCTTGCCGCCGGCGTCGGTCAGCACCAGCGACACCTGCTGCTCTTCGCCGGACAGGGTCACGCGGCCGGACAAGGCGTCCTTGCCGCTCAGGTGCGCCTGATCGGCCTGCACCAGCACCTGGCGCCCCACTTGCGAGCCCAGCGATACGCCCTGCAGCTCGCGCAGCATCAGCGCGTTGCCCTGCAATTGCTTGAGCATATCGGCGGAGCTCTTCATCTGGCTCATCTGCGCCAGTTGGCTGACGAACTGCGAAGCGTCGGTGGGGTCCAGCGGGTTCTGGTTCTGAATCTGAGCCAGCAGCAGCTTCATGAACATATCGTCCATGCCGGGGTTTTGTCCGGCGGCCGGGGCCACCGCCGGATTGGCGCCGTTGGAGGCGGCGGACGGGCTCTGCTGCCCGTTTTGCGCGGCGTTCACGCTCATGCGTTGTCTCCCAGTTTCAGCAGGTCCTGCTGCATGCCCTTGACCCGTGCCAGCACTTCCACATTGGTCTGGAACGCGCGCGAGGCCGACAGCATGTCGGTCATCTCCTCCACCGCGTTCACATTGGAATAGAAAACATTGCCGTCGGCGTCGGCCAGCGGGTTGCCCGGCTCGTGCGCCTTGCGCACCGGCTCCTGGTTCTGCACCACGTCCAACACGCCCACGCTGGCGCCGCGCCAGCCGTCGAAGCCGTCGCCGCCCCGGTATTGGGTGGCGAACACCGGCTTGCGGGAGCGGTAGGCCGCCTGTTCGCTGCCGGCGGCGGTGTCGGCGTTGGCCAGATTGCTGGCCACGGTGTTGAGACGCACCGTCTGCGCCGTCATGGCGGAGCCAGCAATGCGGGAAATATCGCGAAAGGACATGGCTTACTGACCTGCTATCACTTTGGCCAGCCCGCGGAACTTCATGTTCAGGAAGGCGAGGCTGGTCTGGAATTCGGAAACGTTCTGCGCGAACTCGGCCTGCTCCACGCCCAGCTCCACAGTGTTGCCGTCGCGCGCCGGGTGGTTGGGCAGCCGGTATTGCAATTCGCCGGACGGCGAATCCAGCGGAAACGCCGTGTCGTCCGCCGAAGCGGCCAAGGCTGTTTTGAAGTCGATGTCTCGCGCCTGATAGCCGGGCGTGTTCTCGTTGGCGATGTTGGAAGCCAGAATACGGGTGCGCTCCGCCCTCAACTGCAAGGCAGCAGGGTGGACGCTCAATGCTTTATCAAGGTGCAAACCCATTGCCTAGACCCATGCGGTTCTCTACCATGTTTAAACATCGGCTATCTAATTCACATTAAATGGCCGGTCGATTGAAAAGCGATACTAATAACCGCACCCTCTCGCGTATACGGGATAATTACCAAGTCATCTTTAATGGGAATTTTCACACCCCCTCGGCATCAAGCCGCGCCGCTATTGGCTGCGCTGCTCATTCTGACCAGCGTTCCGGCGCTGGCGACCCCCTACCCGGCCGCCGCCGCGGTGGAACAGACCGCGCGTGCGTTGCTGCTGCAAAAACTGGGAAAAGTCGGCCTGGAAGCGGCCCGCGTCAACGTCAAAGCGCTGCCGCCGCGCGGCTTCAACGCCCCGCCCTGCCCCGAACCGGTGCGCGTCGCCGCGCTGGATGAACGCGCGCCCAGCCGCATGCGCTTGCAGGCAAGCTGCGACGCCGCCGGCTGGGACGCTGAATTCATCGTCCGCGCCGAAATCAGCGCCCGCGTAGCGGTGGCGGCGCGCGACATCCCGGCGCGCAGCCTGCTGGACGCCGGGGACATAGAATGGCAGGAACGACCAGTGCTGGACCCGGCCGACATGGTGGGCGCCAAGACCAAGCTGGAAGGCCTGAGCAACCGCACCGCACTGCGCCAAGGCCAGCCGCTGCGGCTCAAGGCGCTGGAAGCCAGCCTGCTGGTCAAGCGCGGCGAGGAGGTGCGCATCGTGGCGCGCAACAGCGGCATCGAGGTGGTCGCCGCCGGCGAGGCGCTGGGCAACGGCCGCCAAGGCGAGATCATCCGCGTGCGCAACAGCGCCACCGGCAAGGTGATACGCGCCCGCGCCAGCCTGCCGGGCGAGGTCAACCCGGTGGACTAAGAACTTGTTCAAGGTCTGCTGCGCGTCGCGCGATACGGCGTTGAAACCATCTTCGAAATGCTCATGTACCGTATGTACATTCCGCTTTCTCAGCCGTTTCGCCTTGTCTCGCCCTAGCTCGCGAGACTTTGAACAGGCTCTAAGCAAATGAAAAGCCCCCGTTGTGGGTAATGCCAGTCAGTTAACGCTGACTGGCATTTTTCGTTGGATATTTGTGTGCCCTGTTCTTCACGACTCGCGGGCAATGTCGGCCTGGTCTGCGTGGTGGCAGCACAAACAGCCTCGACTGCTCCAGTAAGCGCGCCAATTGGGCGGGTAACGTACCTGCTGATGCCAGACTGGCAAAGCACAACACATTCAAT
>NZ_MUKU01000061.1 GCF_002081825.1 Chromobacterium haemolyticum
TGAACAAGGGCGAAGTGGTGGAGCAGGCGGACGCGGACCAGATCTACCGCGAACCGCGGGAGAGCTACACCCGCAAGCTGTTGGAGTCCATTCCGCAGGGCTGGGTGGGCATGGCGCCGGCTTGAGAACCGGTTGGCGATCTGCTGCGCGTCGGTAGAAATATTGTGCGATGAGTGCCGGCATTTAGAATGCTCATGTACTCTATGTACACTCCGCTTCTTCAGCCGCAACGCCTTGTCTCGCCTTAGCTCGCGAGATCGTAAACAGGCTCTAAACACCTTGTGTCTGTCCACGCGAAACCGCCGGGAAACCGGCGGTTTTTTCATGGCCAGGAGGGAGGAACTGAAAAAAATACAGCCCGGCGGGAATAAACCGCGGATGCCATCCGTATACCCCGGACTGGACGCCGAATGGTCGGCGGTTTCGTCAAGATGGAGCGTTGCGGCGCGCAGGCCTTGAGATGAGGGCCGGCAGTTGCCGCGTGTTCTACAACGGGAGGATGGGCGATGAAAGCATGGATGGCGGTGGCGCTGACGGCGCTGAGCATGGAAGCGTTGGCGGGGGAGGCGGCGTCGATGCGCGACGGCGCGCTGGTGGATGCGCAGGGCATGACGCTATACGTCTTCGACAAGGACATGGCCGGCAGCGGCCGCAGCGTGTGCAATCAGGCTTGCGCGGCGCTGTGGCCGCCTTTGCTGGCGGCGGCGGACGACAGTGCGCCGGAGGGCTTTAGCCAGATCCGCCGCGACGACGGCCAGGCGCAGTGGGCGTATCAGGGCAAACCCTTGTACCGCTTCGCCAAGGACGGCAAGCCGGGCGAGCGCGCCGGCGACGGCTTCAAGGAGGTATGGCATGTGGCGCGTTAACGCGAGGGCCGCGCTGCTGTTGGCGGCGCTGTCTACGCCCTTGGCCTGGGCGCAGGACCCGGCGGCTTTCGATCCGCAAATCCGCAACAACACCCTGGCGGTCAACCCTGCGGAAACGCTGGCGCTGGCCGGCAACAGCTCCCGCGGCACGCTGCTGGCCTATGACTTGCGCGCCGGCAAGCTGCTGCGCGAACTGCCGGGCTTCGTCACGCCGCGCAATATCGTGTTTTCCCCGGACGGGGAGCGCTTCTACGTCTCGGACAGCAGCAAGGGCGTGGTGGAGCGCTGGCACGCGGGCAGCTGGACGCGGGAAGCCAGCCTGGCTATCGGGCCGGGGGCCTTCGGCACCGCGCTGAGCCGGGACGGCCGCCGGCTATACGTCAATAATCAGGCCGCCGGCAGCCTGACCGTGGTGAACCTGCCGCAATGGAAGGTGGAAAAAGTGTTGACCGGTTTCGCTCAGCCGCGCCAGGGCATCAAGGTGTCGCCGGATGGCGGCACCGTGTTCGTCACCAACTTTCTGGGCGACAAGATCACCCTGGTGGACGCGGCCAAGCTGGAGGCCCGCGCCGAGGTGGGCGGCTTCGACAAGCTGCGCGCCATCTCCGTCAGCGGCGACGGCCGCAGCGTGTTCGCCGCCAACAGCGGCGCGGACACCCTGTCCTGGGTGGATGTGCCCAGCCGGGCCGTGATCAAGACGGTGAAAGTGGGGCAAGAACCTTACGGCGCGGCCTTGCGGCCGGACGGGCGCTTCTTGTATTCCGGCAACCTCAAGAGCCACTCGCTCACTGTGGTGGCCTTGCCGGCGTTCAAGGCGGTGGGGGAAATCACCGGCTTCAGCGGGCCGCGCCAGGCCATCAGTTTCAGCCGGGACAGCGGCAAGGCCTGGGTGTTGAACGAAGACCTGGGCATTGCGGAGGTGGATTTGACGCGCAAGGCCATTGTCCGGGTGCTGGCCCCCGCCGCTGGATGAGCGAGGCCGCCCAACAGCGCTTCCACCATTTGTTGGTGGACTGCATTCCGCGTTTGCGGCGTTATGCCCGCGCCCTGGTGTTTGATCAGGGCGCGGCGGACGATCTGGTGCAGGACACGCTGGAGCAAGCCTGGCGCAAGTGGCGGCAATGGCGGGACGACCGCGACTTGCGCCCCTGGCTGTTCGGCATCATGCACCGGCAGCATATCGATGACTTCCGCCGTTACGGCGCCAGGCGGCAGCCCTTGGCGGAGGATATGGCCGAGCTGACGGTGGACGCGCCGCAGGAGCGCGGGCTGGCGCTGCGCGAACTGGCGGCCAATCTGGCCCGGCTGCCGGAGGAACAGCGCGCCGTTCTGCTGTTGTTGGCGCTGGAGGACATGAGCTATCAGCAAATTGCCGCGGCGCTGGACATTCCGCTGGGCACGGTGATGTCGCGGCTGAGCCGCGGGCGCGAACGCTTGCGCGGTTTGATGGAGGCGGGCGCCGCGCCGGCCGTCGGAGGAGGGGTTTGATGGATACGGTCACGGAACAGGAATTGCAGGCTTATCTGGACGACGCCTTGCCGCTGGAGCGGCGCGCGGCGGTGGAGGCCTATTTGGAAAACCACCCGGAGGCGCGGGAGCGGCTGCGGGCTTACCGCCGCTTGCAAGACGACATCGGCGCCTTGTTCGAGCCGGCCTTGCGAGAGCCTATCCCGCCGCGTCTGCTGGCCGCAGCGCTGCCGCCGCCGGCCCCGCTGCGGCGAGGGTGGAGCGTGCCATGGTGGCAGGGCGCGGCCGCGTCCCTATTGATGTTGGCGCTGGGCGGCGGCGGCGGCTGGTTGCTGCGCGGTCAGCAGCAAGCGCCGGCTGCGCCGTTGGTTGCCGCGGCGGACAGCCAGGAGCGCCTGCCCAGCTTGGCGGCGATGGCGCATGTGGTGTACAGCCCGGATGTGAAGCGGCCGGTGGAAATCGACGCCGAGCATCAGGACCAGCTGGTGGCCTGGCTGTCCAAGCGCCTGCAAAGCCGGGTGAAGCCGCCGCTGCTGAGCGCGCAAGGGTATGAGTTGATCGGCGGCCGGCTGTTGCCGGGCGAACAAGGGCCGGTGGCCCAGTTCATGTACCACAACGCCGCCGGTCAGCGCATGACCTTGTACGTGGCCACCACGGCCGCGGCGCGCCGCGACGCCGGCTTCCGCTTCGCCAGCCAGGGGCCGGTGAATGTGTTTTATTGGTGGGACGGCCGCTTCGCCTATGCCTTGTCGGCCGGCTTGGCGCGGGATGAACTGGGGAGATTGGCGGAGGCGGCGCATCGTCAGTTGCGGGTTTCTTGAGAACGTGTTTACGCTCTCGCGAGCTAAGGCGAGACAAGGCGGAAACGAGCGAAAAAGCGGAATGTACCGGTGGTACATGGGCACTGAGCTTGGTTTCAACACCCATTTCTATCCATCCCGCCGACGCGCAGCAGATCGTAAACAGGTTCTGAGCCGCAGCGTAAAAAAAAACGCCGCCGGTATGCCCCGGCGGCGTTGTCTTTTGACGGCTGGCCTCAGCTTCAGGCCGCGTCGTTCACCCAGCGGATGGCTTGGGCTGGCGCTACCTTGTTTTCGGTCACGATCTGCAGGGCCAGGCCGCCGCAGGAGGTTTCACGGTACTTGGCGTCCATGTCCTTGCCGGTTTCGTACATGGCGGCGATCACCTTGTCCAGCGACACCTTGGGGCTGCTGACGCGGTGCATGGCCATGCGCGCGGCGTTGATGGCCTTGACCGCGGCGATGGCGTTGCGCTCGATGCAGGGAATCTGCACCTGGCCGCCCACCGGGTCGCAAGTCAGGCCCAGGTTGTGCTCCATGGCGATTTCCGCCGCCATGCACACCTGGGACGGGCTGCCGCCCATCAACTCGGTCAGGCCGGCCGCAGCCATGGAACAAGCCACGCCCACCTCGCCCTGACAGCCCACCTCGGCGCCGGAGATCGACGCGTTCAGCTTGAACAGGCAGCCAATGGCGCCGGAAGACAGGAAGAAGCGCAGGCAGCTGTCTTCGTCCAGCGGCTGGATGAAGTGGTTGTAGTAAGCCAAGACCGCCGGCACGATGCCGCAGGCGCCGTTGGTGGGCGCGGTGACCACGCGGCCGCCGGCCGCGTTTTCTTCCGACATCGCCATTGCGTACATATTGACCCAGTCCATCACGCTCATCGGGTCATTGGCCACTTGCAAGGAACTGGTCAGCATGCGGTGCAGCGCCGGCGCGCGGCGCGGAATCCGCATCGGGCCGGGCAGGTTGCCCTCGGTGCGCATGCCGCGGTCTATGCTGGTCTTCATCACATCCCACACCTTGGCGAAGTGCTGCTCGACATCCTTGGCTTCGTGGAAGGCTTTTTCGTTTTCCATCACCAGCGCGGAAATGGACAGGCCGGTTTCCTCGCACATATCCATCATCTGCTGCGCGCTGAGGAAGTGATAAGGCACCGGGGTGTCGCTGCAGGAGCTTTGATTGAAATGCTCCTCGTCCACGATGAAGCCGCCGCCGATCGAATAATACGTCTTGGTCAGTACGCATTCGTCGCCAACAAAGGCGTGGATCTGCATGCCGTTTTCGTGCATCGGCAGGTTGGCGGTGTGGAAGTCCATGTCAAAGCCCACGCGCTGATGGGTGCGGCCCAGCGTCAACTGGTGGGTTTTTTCCACATCGGCGATCAAGGCCGGAGTCTGTTCCGGGTCCACGGTGTCCGGCAGATTGCCGGCCAGGCCCAGGATGATGGCGTGGTCGGTGCAATGGCCCTTGCCGGTCAGAGCCAGCGAGCCGTAGCAATCCACGTGGACATGGGTGACTTGGTTGAAGCGGCCGGTTTCCTTGAGCGAGCCCAGGAACTGGTGGCCGGCTTTCATCGGACCGACGGTGTGGGAACTGGAGGGACCTACGCCGATTTTGTAGATATCAGTCATGCTGAACATGATTGCTTACCTCTTGGCTTGATACTTTGGCTTGATGCTGAGGAACCCGGCCGGCCGTGACCGGCCGGGCTGTCAGAGAAGGGCGATCAGGCGAACAGATCGTAGAAGATGGCGGAGATGGCGATCAGGCCGATCAGAACCACGAAGATGTTGCTGGCGACGCCGGAGTATTTCTTCATGGCCGGCACTTTGGCGATAGCGTACATCGGCATCAGGAACAGCAGCATCGCGATGACCGGGCCGCCCAGGGTTTCGATCATGCCCAGGATGCTGGGGTTGAAAGTGGCTACAGCCCAGGTGGTGATGATCATGAACACGGCGGTGAAGCGGTCCAGCTTGGCGGTTTCGATAGTCTTGCCGCTCTGGCGCAGCTGCTTGATGATCAGGCCGTTGAAGCCTTCTTTGGCGCCCAGGTAGTGACCCAGGAAGGACTTGCTGATGGCGACCATGGCGATCAGCGGAGCCACCCATTCAATCACCGGGTTGCGGAAGTGGTTGGCCAGGTAGGACAGGATGGAAATGTTCTGCGCTTTGGCGGCGGCCAGGTCGGCCGGGGACAGGCTGAACACACAGCTGAACACGAAGAACATCACCGACAGCACCATCATGACGTGAGCGCGGATCAGTACGCGGCCGGCGGCCGGTTCTGCGGCGTCGCCATGCAGCTTCTGCTGGTCAACCGAGAAGGACGAAATGATGGGCGAGTGGTTGAAGGAGAACACCATGACCGGGATGGCCAGCCACAGCGTCTTGTAGAAGGCGCCGTGGGACAGGGCATCGCCCAGGCTGCCGGCTTGCTGGATGGCCGAGCTGTTCCATTCCGGAACCAGGTACAGCGCCAGCAGCATCAGGCAGGCGACAAAGGGGTAAACCAACACGCTCATGGCCTTGACGATCATCTGCTCGCCCAGACGCACGATGGCCATCAGACCCAGGATCAGGATCAGCGACAGAATGGCGCGCGGCGGAGCGGACACGCCCAGCTGGTTGACCATGAAGGACTGCACGGTGTTGGTGATGGCCACGCTGTACACCAACAGAATGGGGTAGATGGCGAAGAAGTAGAGCAGGGTGATCAACTTGCCGGCGCCCACGCCGAAGTGCTCTTCCACGACTTCAGTGATATCCGCGCCCGGCTTGGAGCTGGACAGCACGAAACGGGTGAGGCCGCGGTGAGCGAAAAAGGTCAGCGGCAGGGCCAGCAGCGCCATGACGATCAGCGGCCACAGGCCGCCGATGCCGGCGTTGATGGGCAGGAACAGGGTGCCGGCGCCAATGGCGGTGCCGTACAGACCCAACATCCAGACGGTATCTTGCTTGGTCCAAGAGGACGAAGCGCCGGATTTGGGCAGGGGGGTGGAAACGGCTTGAGACATGATATTGGCCTTCATAAAAGACAAATGGGGTAATCGTTTTGACGTGCCGCTCAGCGACGCGCCGTTTATCTCTTGCTAGCTAGACTTTTAGTCAGTAGCGGGAACCGCTGATTAGTGAGTCACGCTTCATTGATGTGCATGGTATAGGCAGTTGTACCGCAGCGGTTACACCTTTCAGAACATCAGTTGATTCTAATCAACTTTATTTTGAAGCAAAACGAACATCCGAACAATTGCTATTTGCTGTTGATGTCTTATCAATATCATGATAATTAATTATTTTTGGTTTAAAAATACGAAAAATAGAGGGTAATCATTAGAAAATGGCTTAGAAATGCACCATTATGGGGAATATTCCAATTTTCGGATTGTTTTGTATTTCTGTTGCTTTGCTGATTGTTGCTGAGTGAAATCGAGCGCTTGCTTGAAAAAGTGCATCGACTTTGCACAATAGTTCTAGGCAGTTGTAGCACGGAGCAACACGCCAATGGCATGGTGTGCGCTATGGATTAGGTATGGGGGCGCTGATAGGGAGAGGGTGAAGAAAGGTTGGCGATTTGTTTGTAAGGTGAGGAATATAATGAGTTAATTTAAGGTTTGTGCCGAGGGTAGGGGTAGCGGGGTAGGTGTTGGGAGCAGGGGTTTACGTCAAGATATTTGCTATATCAGTCTGGCGGGGAAGAGGCTGTGGAGTATCATAATATGAAATTTGAGCGACAAAATTGTTTTCGAAAACGAACAAAAATATTTCAAAACGAACAATATTTGGTTGGTTTCCAACATGCCATCGGCTTTCAAACGATCGTTTGTCTATTATCTATATGATTTGTATGATGTTTTTCATTGTTTGCTATCGAGCTTTTCATTCGCCTAAGAGCCTGTGCAAAGTCTCGCGAGCAAGAACGAGGCGTGACCTTGTCGTTGAAGATAAGGAATGTACAAGTGACGCATGAGCATTCTGAAGCCGCTTGCAAGGCCTCCATCTGACTCTTCCGCAGAAGCGCGGCAGACTTTGAAGTTCGTAAGGAGGGCTGGTGGCCTTAGAACCTGTTCACGATCTTTCCGAGTGATGGCTCCAAGACCTGGAATCCGCTGCGCGGATGATGATTTTGATTGCCGGGGCTGCCCGGCGAGCAGGGAGGAGATATTTGCTTGGCCAAATATCCCCTCCACCCCTAAAGGCCACCCTGCAAGCCTGGCCTACGGCTTCCCGCCTGGTCCCGTCAGGCCCGAGGCGCGGCTGAACTCACTACGTGCGAATCTTTGATTCGCTCAGTGTTAATTTGCTAGCGTCAAATCGCTCAAACAGGCAGCCGCTTAAGACCTCGGACCTGCCACCCGACGGCAGGCTTGAAGGGACCCGGGGCGCGTCGGATACGCGGTTACCTGTGCACCAAACCGTGTTTCAACTCACAGAAAAAAAGATCGTGAACAGGCTCTTAGAACCTGTTTTCGCCTTGTCTCGCCTTAGCTCGCGAGACTTTGAACAGGCTCTTAGGCGGTGGCTGAACCGCGGCGGGGCCGAAAATCCCTTGCCGGACATGTTGTAAAAAGAAAGGCTTGAGCAGAAGTGTGCAAGGGAAAGGCTTGCGTTTGATAGTTATCAAACAACAATGATGCAATACGAACATAAAATTTTCGTGAACCAACAATCAGCGCATCCGTTCGCATGGGAACCAACCTCTTAGGCGGCCAACAAACACATTGCAGGAACTGGGCTTGAGCCGGCCTCTCCGCCAGCCAGCCTTAGAGACGGCATGATCAGTTGATAGGCTTCCTAATAAGGTTGACCCGCATGCATGACAGCGGCTCTGCTCAAGCTCGCGAAATGAAAAACATGAATCACGCCTCCACACTCGCCTACGTCGCGGCCGAAGCCGCCTCCAAACAGACCGTGCTGCGACAGCACCCCGGGCGCTACCTATTAAGCGCCGGCATGGCCGGCGCGCTGATCGCCGTCGTGCTCAGCGTCAGCCTCAAGCTGGGCCAGGTCTTCTTCGCCGTCGGCTCCCCCGGCTACTACATCGCCGTGGCCGGCTTCTTCGGCGTGGCCCTGGTCAGCATCATCGTCTGCAAGCTGGAGCTGTTCACCAGCAACGTCATGTACTTCAGCATCGGCGTGCTCAGCGGCGACTGCCGCGTGTGCAATCTGCTGCGCAGCTGGACCATGGTCTATCTGGGCAATTTGCTGGGCGTGTTGTTGTTCACCGCGGTGTTTGCCGGCGCGGGCGGCATGGGCAGCCTGCCGGCCGACCACCTGCTGTTCAACGTGGCCGCGCACAAAGTGCACGCCGGCGCTTGGGAAATCTTCTGGAAGGGCGCGCTGTGCAACTGGGTGATCTGTCTGGCGGTGTGGGTGCCGTTGCGCATGGCCGGCGACGCCGCCAAGATGCTGATGATCCTGCTGCTGGTCTTCGTGTTCTTCTTCTCCGGCTTTGAGCACAGCATCGCCAATATGGCCTTCTTCTCGCTGGCCCTGTTGCACGGCATGCAAGGCCTGGACGCCGCCGCTATCCTGCACAATATGATTCCGGCCACCCTGGGCAATATCGCCGGCGGCGCGCTGGGCGTGGGCCTGGTGGTTTACCTGCTGGAGCGCCACACCCTGCCGGTGCGTCGCGAAGCCGCAAAACCGGCCGCGACGGCGCTCGGAAGCCGTGTTTGATGTTCGTTTTCGAATGTAATGCGCCGGCTACAATGACGGCGTGTTGATGGTGGTTTTCATGGTATTGAAAATAAAGCGTTTTTTAAGGAATTTTGCCGGCGCGGCGCCCGGTTTGGAAACCGGGTTTTAGTCTGCGGCATTTGATCTTGATCAAACGATTTTTTTCGAAACCGAATGTACAATATGTTCAGTACTCAACATTTACTGATAGTTACTAGGAGGCACACATGGATGCTCTGAATCGTGACGCGACTCAAGCCAACCCCTGGCGCGATTTCACCGGTGGTGAATGGCAAAGCAAGGTGGATGTCCGCAACTTCATCCAGCTGAACTACAAGCCGTTTGAAGGCGACGCCAGCTTCCTGGCGCCCGCTACCGCGCGCACCCAAAAGCTGTGGGACACCCTGAGCGAGTTGCTGAAAGAAGAACGCGCCCGTGGCGTGCTGGACGTAGCCGCGGACCGCGGCAGCTCCATCACCGCGCATGACGCCGGCTACATCGACCAAGCCAGCGAAGTCATCGTCGGCCTGCAAACCGATGCGCCGCTCAAGCGCGCCATCATGCCCAACGGCGGCCTGCGCATGGTTGAGAACGGCCTGGAAGCCTTTGGCTTCAAGCTGGACCCGGTCATCAAGGACGTGTGGACCCACTACCGCAAGAGCCACAACCAGGGCGTGTTCGACACCTACACCCCGGACATCATGGCCGCGCGTAAATCCGGCGTGATCACCGGCTTGCCGGACGCCTACGGCCGCGGCCGCATCATCGGCGACTACCGCCGCGTGGCCCTGTACGGCACCGACTTCCTGCGCGCCGAACGCCAAAAAGTATTCCATGAGCTGGACGACGCCGTTTTCAACGAAGACGTGCTGCGTCTGCGTGAAGAACTGTCCGAACAATTCCGCGCGCTGGACGAACTGAAGCAAATGGCCGCCAAGTACGGCTTCGACATCAGCCGCCCGGCCGTCAACGCCCGCGAAGCGGTGCAGTGGACCTACTTTGCCTACCTGGCCGCCGTGAAAGAACAAAACGGCGCCGCCATGTCCTTCGGCCGCGTCGCCACCTTCCTGGACGTCTACATCGAGCGCGATCTGGCCTCCGGCGCGCTGACGGAAGAACAAGCCCAGGAAATGATCGACGACCTGGTGATCAAGCTGCGCATCGTGCGCTTCCTGCGCACCCCGGAATACGACCAACTGTTCTCCGGCGACCCGACCTGGGTCACCGAATCCATCGGCGGCATGGGCGAAGACGGCCGCACCCTGGTGAGCAAGAGCAGCTTCCGCTTCCTCAACACCCTGTACAACCTGGGTCCGGCGCCGGAACCCAACCTGACCGTGCTGTGGTCCACCCAGCTGCCGCGCGGCTTCAAAGACTTCTGCGCCAAAGTGTCCATTGACACCAGCTCCATCCAGTACGAAAACGACGACCTGATGCGTCCGCACTGGGGCGACGACTACGGCATCGCCTGCTGCGTGTCCGCGATGCGCATCGGCAAGCAAATGCAGTTCTTCGGCGCCCGCGCCAACCTGGCCAAAGCCATGCTCTACGCCATCAACGGCGGTGTGGATGAGAAGTCCGGCCTGCAAGTGGCCAAGGGTTTCGAGCCGATCAAGAGCGACGTGCTGACCTACGAAGAACTGATGCCCAAGTTCGACCTGCTGATGGACTGGCTGGCCGCCACTTACGTCAAGGCGCTGAACTGCATCCACTACATGCACGACAAGTACGCCTACGAACGCATCGAAATGGCGCTGCACGACCGCGACATCCTGCGCACCATGGCTTGCGGCATCGCCGGCCTGTCCGTGGCCGCCGACTCCCTGTCCGCCATCAAATACGCCAAAGTGCACATCATCCGCAACGAAGCGGGCCTGGCGGTGGACTACAAGATCGAAGGCGACTACCCGGCTTACGGCAACAACGACGACCGCGCCGACAGCATCGCGGTATGGCTGACCGAAACCTTCATGGAGAAGATCAAGGCCCAGCCGCACTTCTACCGCAACGCGATGCCGACTCAGTCCGTGCTCACCATCACCTCCAACGTGGTGTACGGCAAGAAAACCGGCAACACCCCGTGCGGCCGCCGCGCCGGCGAACCGTTCGCTCCGGGCGCCAACCCGATGAACGGCCGCGACGTGAAAGGCTTTGTCGCCGCGGGCGCATCGGTAGCCAAGCTGCCGTATGAAGCCGCGCTGGACGGCATCAGCTGGACCGCCTCCGCCACCCCGGACGCATTGGGCCATAGCGAAGAAGAACGCGTAGCCAACCTGGCCAACTGCCTGGACGGCTTCTCCGACGCCGGCGGCTTCCACGTCAACGTCAACGTGTTCAAGCGCGAAACCCTGATGGACGCGATGGAACACCCGGAGCTGTACCCGCAACTGACCATCCGCGTGTCCGGCTATGCGGTGAACTTCGTCAAGCTGACGCGCGAGCAACAGCTGGACGTGATCAACCGCACCTTCCACGGCAGCATGTAAGCGCAAGGCCGCTGGCCACCGCGACGGCCAGCCGGCACAGCGCCAAGCCTCCCTTAGGGGAGGCTTTTTTTATGCGCGGCTGTTTTGGATCAATGCCGCAAAAAATGCCCATGTGCTATAAAATGGTTTCATTTATACGTCATTCTTTCTGAGCGCCTGCAAAACCCAAGCGCGCCGGAGGAGGGGACCATGCACAAAAACACCATCTGCCTGTGGTACGACGGCGACGCCGAAGACGCCGCGCGCTTCTATGCTGCCACCTTTCCGGACAGCCGCGTTGGCGCGGTGCTGCGCGCGCCCGGCGATTACCCTGCCGGCAAAGAAGGCGATGTGCTCACCGTGGCATTCACCGTGCTGGGCATCCCTTGCCTGGGCCTCAACGGCGGCTCCACCTTCAAACATAGCGAAGCCTTCTCCTTCCAAGTGACCACCGAAGACCAGGCCGAAACCGACCGCCTGTGGCAAGCCATTGTCGGCAACGGCGGTCAGGCCAGCGCTTGCGGCTGGTGCAAGGATAGATGGGGCCTAAGCTGGCAAATCACCCCGCGGGTGCTGACCGAGGCGTTGGCCGATCCAGACCGCGCCGCCGCCAAGCGGGTGTTCGACGCGATGATGGGGATGGTGAAGATTGATATTGCGGGGATTGAGAAGGCGAGGAGGGGTAGTTTTTAGAGGGCGATCTGAAGGCTTAGGGGAAGTGACTGCTGACGGCCCAACGTGGTCACTAGTGTTGAGTGTTGGAAAGTAGACATTCAAAGTGATGCTGATCTGCTCCCCTTAGGCCTTACCAATCAAAAGTAGAGAGAAGTCCGTCACTGAAGGAGAATGACGGACATGAAGAAGAGCAGATTCACCGAAGAACAGATCATTGGCTTTCTCAAGCAGGCCGAA
>NZ_MUKU01000062.1 GCF_002081825.1 Chromobacterium haemolyticum
CATCTGCTCGCGACGCAACTGTTTCTTCAGAGCTGTTTTGCCGTGTCCATCTACGCCGTGAAGTTGGAAAACGTTCTTTGCCAAGTCAATGCCGATAGTCGTAATCTTCATGGTGAATGCCCCTTCTATGAGTAGTGGTTTGACACTACCACTCTGGCACATCGATGCCGCCAGGTGGGGGCGTCCATCCCATTAGATCAAGTCTGAACTTCTACATATAAGAAGGCACACCCCACTCTGCACAGGAATCAGAAACACCGGCTGAATTTCCCCACCACACATGGATCCAGCCGATTTCATACCCTATGAGAGCCAGAAGTTTCCACTAACTACCGGCCCGAATCTTGGGGAAGCCTCAATGGCTTAGTTTATCTATAAAATCCAGGTAGTTCAGCTAATTCAGTCCACCTTACTTTTTCTGAACATACCAAACATGCCATCTTTAACCGAGGAAATCCTAGAAGCCCCCAACCAATAGCTTACTGCTGTTAAAAAGCATGTTACAATCTGCCCTGCCAAGTAAAATACCACTTCTTTGGAGTTATCTGGAACCGCAATCAAAACCAGCATGCCCGTGATAGCCGCCACCATAACAGCCAATGTAATGGTCAATGCCGAAGGCATCCAGTGTTCTTGATTGCTTTCTCGCGCATGTCGGATATCTTCCGATTGTATTTTCAGCTCCATCAACTCCAGTGCTCGAAGCGTTTCCAGATGCCTGTTTTGAATATCCCTCAATTTTCCAGCCAGCATTTCCCGCTCTGATATCGCCATCAATGCCTGATTAATAGAATCTGGGTTGGGTTCTGCACCCAGTTCTTGCGCCAAAATAGTGCCAACCGACGCACCGGCAGGGCCTGCCAAAATCCCTCCCAGAATTGGGGCCCCAGCCTGTACAATTTTCTTTGCAACGTCCGACCAATTCATACACCCCCCTTGTTATCATCAACGCCATAGGCCATATTAATGGCCACCCGCCTCATCCAACCCTTTCCAAAAACAGAAAAAGTTGACAAGCCTGTATAGAATTCAATTCTTTCTTTATTGAACTTCAACAACAAATCCATTTCTAAGCAAGCCTTCACCTTCTGCTTAGTCATGTCACCAAATACACCATCATCTTTAATCCCCAATGCTCGCTGAAGCAATTTTGTGGCATTGAGAACACCATGATTGACTGCCGTATCAAAATACTGAAACGACATGACTGGACCAAGAAACTCATAACAGCCGCCATCCCAAAAAGCTGATTTATATATTTCCCTTGCTTGATCCCGCGTCATATCACGCATATTGCCGCTATAACCCTTCGCCCTGGCAAGCATACAGGTCACCCCCCACTTGGTTTCCCCTCCTGGATCTTTAGGATTATTTACATACCCGCCCTCATGCCCAATCACTCTCTCAAAACTTTTCTCAAACATATCCACCATGATCAATCCTTTTTCTTGGCATTAATAATTCACAGGAAGCGATTTACAAACTTTTAACAAATAGCCGCCCTCCATCTCCACATACCCCCCCTCTCTTAGTTGTTTCAAAACAGCATGAATATGCCCTTTAGATAGCCCTGTTCTGTCCGCAACAAATTTCACAAATGGGTTTTTTTTCTGAAAGACATGTGCTGATTGAGAAAACCACTCAATAGCAAATTTTATTTTCTTATAGGAATTGCTATTCAACATCACACTTAAATGACTTGTCACGAGACGATTATGCCAAGCAATATGCTCTGCCACTGCCAATGAAACCTCTGGATTTCCTAGCATCCCCCTGAATTTATCCACGCCGCATTCGTAATACAGCGAATTAGATGCCACTTGCAAACTTAAAGCAGGCTGCTCGCCACCAAATATATTATTCATCCCATACACAGCTCCATGGCTTAAGTGCCCAACGATGCAGGACTCTTGCAAACGAACCACCAAAGACCCTGTCTCAAAAAAAAACACTTTGTCGCAATACATTTCTGAACGTATCTCGTAGCCTGCGGACACCTGCCTACTTAAGCCTTGCTCCTTAATAGCCTTCATTAATACCACCGTAGATTTAACAGGAGGATTGGACCACTCGTCTGGCAGAAAAACTTCACTCTCACACATAGACATATCCCTTGGACATTTTAATTGCTATTTAAATATACAAACTAAAAATACCAAAACAGCACATCCATTGGAATATGAGATCATATTTCTGATCCAGTCATCACAAACCCAAAATAAATCTCTCAGTACTACACCCCCCATGAATCAACAACATGCACCAAGCAAAATCCATACAAAATAATTTTTCACACAAATGACGACCAAAAAAAAACGCTGCCGGGTGCAAAATGCACACAAGCAGCGTTTAATTTAAAATCAGAGCACTCAAGCCCGTTAAATTTTCAATAAATCAAAAAAACCAAAAGCCATAAAAAACTACAGACCATTTAGCCAGAAAGATAAAATCCACATAAAAATTTCTGACAGAAACTCTAATGATAGTGAAGTTTGCAGCATAACCACCTAACAAACCACAGCCTCACCCCACACATGCCACCAGCGCCATCCTGGATGCCAACTTCTTAGCAATTCAAGCTTATATATTTGGCGAACCAGAAGGTATAAAACAGGCAAAAATCGCAATCACCTCTGCAAACAAAATGCCTATAAAACGCCTGTCTTTCTTTGCACCCGTACCTTGCTCAGCAAAGCGTCCAGAACTTCACGTGTCCGCTCCGGCGTGGCCGCGGCAATCGCGTACTTGCCGTCCACCACCAGCATGGGCGTGCTGAAGATCCGGTAATCCTTGGTGAACTTGGCGATAGCCTCCACTTGAGCCTTCACCGCGAAGGAACGGTACACCGCCATGGTCTTGGCGACGTCCACGCCTGGCTGGCGGCGTAGCCATTTCTCAAATTCCGCCTCATTCCCCAAATTGATTTTGTCATGTTGCACCGCGCGGAAGGCCGCGCCATGCAAACGGTCCGAGAGACCGGATACGTTCAAGGTAGCGAACACCCGCGCGTACCCTTCCATCGGCTTGCCCCATACCACGTGCTTGCGCACCACGCGCACATCCGCCGGCTGGGTCTTCAGCCAGGCCGATACCGCAGCGTCCTGAGCATAACAATGCCGGCACGGATAGGAGAAAAACTCCGCCACCTCGATCTGGTCGCCGCTAGATACCGGATGCGGCTTGGGCAGCACCAGATAATCCTTCCCTACCACAACCTGCGCTTGCGCCGCGCCCAGTGCCAGAACAAACCAACACAACAACAGTAACGCTCTCATTCACTACACTCCATTGATTCCGCCGTCGGGCTCCGTCTCAGTGCATGCCTCGCGTTCAAGGGCGGGGTTAACTCTCAGGCCGTGGCCAACAAAGTCGGCACCTCAACCGCCTTGTCCACCTTGTTCAGCTTGATTTCGGATTTGGCCGGCCCACGCAGGCGCTGCAGCTCCTCTTTCAGCAGCTTGATTTCCTCTTGCAACCTATGCCGCATGTCCGCCTCCGCCTTGCGCACGTCCAGGCTCAGCTTTTTCTCCATTTCCGTTGTCAGTTTCTCATCGAGAAACGACTCGTACTTCTTGAACAGCTCATCGCGGTAAACATCCAGCTGCAAGCGCAGCATGAGGTTTTCCTCCTCCATTTCGGCCAATTTGTGCTGGAACTGGGCGGCATTCATATTGAAGTTCATGCGTTCTCCTGGCAGATGGCTCGCAAACGGCGCGATCAGCGCATGCCGACAGGCCGGAGCGGGGTTCCGGTTAAAAAAATATCCCTCTCCACGCAGGGAGAGGGAGGCAAACATGATGGGTTTGCAATAGACACTAGGCAGCTCAACACCGGGGGATCGGCGTGAGACCCTATGCAAAGAACGCCGCATAAGATGGGCAAAGTATGCGCAAACGCTCCGCGAAAAAATATCTGACCAGTACGAAAAGCCGGCGCAGCCACGCTTTATTGCGGGCGCGGAAGCAAGGCTCAAACCAGGCGGTTAAGACCGTTCAAGCCGTGATACAGACGCTGTTGCACCGGTTCCAGCAAAGCCACCGCCTCCTCGCTGCTAAACAGCAAGGGCTCGTCGCGGCGTTGCAGCAAGGTCAGGATGGCTTGCAAGCCGACATGAGCCGAACGAATCTCCATCAAGCCTTGCAACAGGCAAGCGTCCATTTCCGCGCACTGCTCGGCCATCTGCCGGCCAAGCTGAGACAACGCGGTCTGATCCGGCCGGGCCTCGAGCAAGTCCTGATTCAGTTGTTTCAGTTGTTCCATCACGGGCAATTGGTCTTTCATCGCCGCTCTCCTTATGGGTGAGCCAGCGCGTATTCAACGCCGGCGGCGATTTTCAAAATATGGGAGTCGCGGCCATGCAGCCCGCACACGCTCAAACCAATCTGATCCGTCAGCGGCAAGCTCACCGCGCAGCCGTCCAACAGATTGACGACGGCACTGTTGCGCAGAACCAGCCGGTTCAGGCGAGCGTAAACGTCCTCGTTCTCCAACTTCGCCAGCTTGGGCGGCAAAATCGCCACCGTGGGCATCAGCCAGGCGTCGGCCATGGACAAGCGATACGCGGCAGCGGCTTGCAGCTCGCGGCGTTGCTCCACCAGCTCCAGATACCTGACCGCGCTCAGGCCGGCCCCTTGCCGCAAGCGTCGGGCAGTGCGCGGGTCATAGCAAGCGCCGCCCTTGCCCTCCAGCCGCGGGCCGTGCCAGCGCCAGGCCTCCGCCGCCGCCAAGCCGCCTTGGGCCTCCATGTCCTCAATCCGCCCCAACTCCGGAAAATCGAAACGGATGATGCGAGCGCCAGCCTGAGACAAGCGCGCCAGGGCGTCGTCGAAGGCCTGCGCCACGGCGGGGTCCACCTGCTCGGAAAGATAATCGTCAGTCACGTAGAAACGGCGCTTTTTCACATCAGGCGGCAGGCCGCGCGCGTGGGAGGGCGTCCAGCCGCCGCTAAGCACCGCGTCCAGGATGGCGCAGCAAGAAACCGAACGCGCCAGCATCCCGATGGAATCCAGCGACGGCGACAAAGGAAGACAACCCTGCATCGGCACCCGCCGCGCGGTGGGTTTAAAGCCAACCAGGCCGCAAAAAGCGGCGGGGATGCGCGCGGAGCCGCCGGTATCCGCGCCCAGCGCGGCCGCGCTCATACCCAAAGCCACGCTGACCGCCGCGCCGGAGCTGGAGCCGCCCGCCACGCGCTCCGGATCTCCGGGATTGCGCGGCGTGCCGTAGTGCGAATTCAGCCCCAGGCCGGAGCAAGCGAACTCGCTCATATTGGTGCGCCCCAACAATACCGCGCCGGCTGCGCGCAACGTCGCCACCACGGCCGCATCCTGGGCCGCCGGCGGGTTGCGCTTGAACACTACGGAACCGGCCGTGGTGACCTGGCCCTGGATATCAAATAGATCCTTGATCGATACGGGAATGCCGGCCAGCGGGGTGGGATAGAGCCCGGCGGCGTCCATCCGTCGGGCCGTGGCCAGCGCGGCTTTAGCGTTCACCAGGGTGAAAGCCAGTTTGCCGGCTTCCCGGTGGCGGGCGATGGCGTCCAGCGCCTGCTCCGTCAGCGCCACACTGCTGGTATTGCCCAGCAGCAAATCCCTGTGCAATTGCATCACGGTGGGTTTCATGCCGCCTCCCCTTCCTGGGCGAAACAGAAGCGTTGCATGGCCAACGCCTTGCTGTGGCGCGAGGCAAACTCATGACATTGCGACATAAGGCTCTCCTAAAGGCGGTAGGCGATTGAACGCCTAATTGAACTCCTAGATTGAACGCTTAAGAACGTGTTTACGATCTCGCGAGCGAAGGCGAGGCAAGGCGAAAACCGCTGAGAAAGCGGAATGGTCGAGTGGTACATGAGCATTTCGAAACGGTACTCACCATGCCACGTCTCACGACGCGCAGCAGATCGTCAACAGGTTCTGAGGCCGCGAACGGACACCGCGGCTATCGGCAAGTAGCGCGCGCGCCTCCGCCGACGCCTGCATGGAAAGGCAATGGCGCCGTTCCCTGCTGCTCGTCTTGGACAGCGGTGCTGAGTTGTTGCAGGCGGGCGGCGTAGTCATCCAGCACTTCGATGGATAGACGCGCCAATAAGGATTGGTGGGAGCCGGGAATGGACCTGGCCTGGATGGCAGCCAAGGTGGAACGCAATAGAGAAAAGCCGTTCAAGGCCAGCGCGCAAGCATCCAAGGTTTGGGACAGCAGGCGCAGTGGATCTTGCCCGTTGACCGGGGGCGGTTTGGCAAAAGGAAGAAGAGAAAACAGAGGAGTCATTGCAGTCTCCAAGTCAGCTTTGAAAGCCTGCTCGGATACGAGCAGGAGCGTGACAAGGTGGCAAGACCGGTTCTCCGTGATGTCGACCGGCAGCCCCGTAAGGGGCTCCCTGCCACGCCCTGCTCAGATGCAGATGCGTGGCAACAGACGTGCAGCGCCCAAATAGACGCAACATGACTGCGATCACGGAGATTGATAGGCTTGCCTGCCCGGCGCGGCGTTATTTGGCGCAGCGCGAGGCAAAGAGTACTGAGACGGGGGCGGAGCGTCAAGCCGGAGACGGCCGCGCGGGGCAGGATTGAGAGACTTAGAACCGCGAAGAAAACCTCGCAGAGAACCTGAGCCAAGGCGCGCCGACGCAGGCAGTACAAGTCGTACGACAAGGAGGCGCAACGCAGGATCAGGGGTTTTGTTAGCGGATCTTAAGAACCTGTTCAAAGCCCGGCGAACCAGAGCAAGACTTTGAACAAATCCATGGGAGGCCTCAAATGGTGGAGAGCAGCTTCAACACGGCGGTGGATAGCCGCTCCGCGCACAACTCAATGCCCTGCTCGGGCGTGCCCGTATCCCGCCCTTGGCCGTCAATGATGTTGCTGACCGCCCGCAGCACCAGCACCGGCGTAGAACCCAGCCGGCGGGCAGCGCGCATCACGCCAGAGGCCTCCATCTCAATCACGCCGCGGCCCAGTTCCAGCATTGTGGGAAACTTGTCGGCGGGCACCGGAAACTGGTTGCTGCTGAAGATCAACCCCGGCTTCACCCTAGGCAGGGCTTTCAGCTTCTCCAGCCAATAGGAGTCCACATCCCATGCCGTTTCCAGCTGCGCATGCGTATTGCTGTTAAACAGACAGGACTCAAACGGCGTGCCTTTCAGGATGGTGTCGATGCCGTAAAGATCCATCTGCACGACTTGCTTGCCGGCAACGACATCGCCAACCTCCCAGCCATCCCCCACCGCGCCCGAGGACCCCATCAACAAGACCAGATCAATATCTCGCTGCAACAGCACGGCTTGAGTGGTCAAGGCGGCGTCTTCCGTGCCCACGCCGGTTTCGGCCAGGTAAAGCTGGTGGAGATTGTATTGAAGGCTGCGACAGGACAAAGCGCCGAGCATGGGCTCAGGCTTCCACGCGGCGGACAGCTGTTGCGACAGCCGGGCGGATTCGGCGGGGAAGGCCGCCAATAGCAAGATATTCATATAGAGCCCCAAATTAGGTGGTTTAACGGCGAAACCGCTATGGCGAATACGCTAGCGCCTTCCGGCAAGCTGTGCCGCGTCAGGCTCAAGCTGACGGTGCGCCGGCTTGTCCCCCAAGGCCGATGTTGATCAGCGGCTATTGTATTGGCAGACGTCAACCTACCAATGATCTCCAGAGGCTCCGGATAGCATGATGTGCTGAGGAGACTTACGCGCTTCTGTCGGTAATGAGTACGCGCGCCATGGGGCATGCATGGACTTCAAGATATCCTGCTCACACAGACCTGAGGACAGCTGCAAAACAATAGTGGTCATCCCATTGTCCGCCTTAATTCCCTCCACCGAAAAAGCCGCGCTATGCGTAACAATATTTTCAATATCGCCCTGGCTTAAGGTGATGTCGCTGACTTTATGATGACCAATGCTGATACTTAGCTGAATATGCCTGTTTTCATTGGACAAGGCGTTGAGTAAAGAGTCGTCGACAGCGACATGAAATGACTTCAGCATGATATCTATACCTTTGCCTAATAACCTGTTTACGATCTGCTGCGCGTCGGCGATACGGCGTTGAAAACAAGCTCAAAATGCTCATGTACCACTTGTACATTCCGCTTTTTCGCTCGTTTCCGCCTTGTCTCGCCTTAGCTCGCTAGATCGTAAACACGTTCTAAGAGCGTGTTCATGACCTAGCCAGCAAGAGCGAGACAAGCCGAAATCACAACCGACAGGCCTCGCAGCCAGGGATAATGCTAGACGCAACGCTACGCTTAATCTTTCCGGATTTTAATAGGACCAGTACTAAATTAAGACGGCAAAGGATACTTCACATTAATACCGCTTTTTAATTGCACTCACCTGACACCTTCGACTCCGACGTCCCCCCATGTTCAGTAGCAGAGGGTTTTAGAGTCCGGGCTTAATTGACCTCCTCCCGCAAAAACGTAGCGGCGAAAAGTAGAGATTTCTGGCAAATTTAAGCCCATCCGGGCAGGAGGTTTGTCATGAAGAAATCAAAGTTCACCGAAGAGCAGATCGCCTTCGCCTTGCGCCAGGCGGAGTCTGGTACCACCGTCGCCGAGGTTTGCCGCAAGATGGGCGTCTCCGAAGCCACCTTCTACAACAGGAAGAAGAAATACGGCGGCCTGGGCGTCAGCGAGCTGCGCCGCCTGAAACAACAGGAAGAAGAGAACGCCCGTCTCAAGTGCATGGTCGCCGACCTGAGCCTGGACAAGCAGATGCTGCAGGAAGTCATCCAAAAAAAGCTGTGAGGCCGGCCTGCGAACGCGAGCGGCTCAACTTCCTCGGTGCGTACCGCGTCAGTCTACATCGCGCTACAGCCGTTATTCAGTTGCGGCAAGCGACGTATTTATCGTCCCCACCCTCGTAACGATCGAGCGGAGCAGCTGCGAATCCGCGAGATCGCCGCCACGCGTATTCGTTATGGCGCGCGTCGCATCCACGTCCTGCTGCGGCGCGAAGGCTGGCGAATCAATCACAAGAAGACCTACCGGATCTACTGCGAGGAAGGTTTGAACCTGCAGCGCAAGCGGCCCAAACGGCGAGTGGCGGCGGCGCATCGCCACGCTCGGCCCGCCGCCTCCAATTTGAATTCGTGCTGGAGCATGGATTTCGTTGCCGATCAGCTGTTCAACAGCCAGAAAATCCGGGCATTAACTGTAGTTGATAACTTTAGCCGGGAAAGCCTGGCGATCACGGTGGACTTCGCGCTGAAAGCCGAGGATGTTGTCGCGATTGCGGCATGTACAAGCTTTGCGCAGAATACCTCAGTGGATTCAGATCGACAACGAACTAACTGCAAGTGGTTTTCCCATCGTCAGGCAACACTGATCCTCAGACGAGCAATCGTCTGTAAAAACACTTTTCGATGCACACAACGCCCCCGTGCTTCCACCCTTTGACGGGAATCCCGCTGACCATAATGAACATAGGATCCAGCCAGCGGCTGACCCTGACCTAACCTAAAACAGCATAGAAGTCCCGGTGGAAGGCCCAAGCATTATCTACGAGGTCATAGTTGCCTCAACGGCCAGCGCGAGAGAGGTCGATCCACCGGGTAAAGCGTGTTCGAAATAGTCTTGATACAAGGTGCGGGTCTTCAGTAGTCCATAAGCCACCCTCGCCATTTTGGCGGCAACGGCGGTCAGCGCCATCCGTTTCCGATCCGCGTCATGGGGTGCCGATGCAAGATAGCGTTCGTACTTGTCGCGAAACGAGTTCTCGGTCAAGCGCACCGCCACTAAAGCCGCCATCCAGAAAGCGTAACGAAGGCGCGCATTGCCCCGCTTGGAAAGCCGCTCCTTTCCTTTCGACTGCCCCGACGGGGACTTCGCCAAATCCAGGCCACAATATTTGAGGAACTGTCGATGGTGGCCAAAGCGACGGATATCCCCAACCTCAGCCAGAATGATCAGGGCCAAGATGGTTGCGATGCCAGGCAGAGACGACAGGCAACGAAATTCCCAGCGGTCCTGGAGAAGGGCCTGCGCCTGCTGTTCCAAAGTCCGGTGCAGTGCTGCGACATGGGCCATATGCGCTAACTGCTGCCGGAACGTCTGCACGGCCAGCGAATCCTCCAGGATGGGCAAAGCCGAGCTATGTTGCGCCAACGCATACATCTCCAACAGCTTTCCGGTCTTGTTCACCTTGCGGCCCAGCAATGGCCCTGCGGCTTGCACAAATTCGCTTTCATTCAACGTCAGAATGGCCCCTGGCGTGGGAAATCGCTGCAGAAAGGCAATGAACCATTCGGCGCGTGTTGCTTCCCAATAGCGCCATTTCGGGAAAGTAGAGAGGCAGGTAGTGGTTCAGCAGCGTGTCGGCCAGCCACTTGCGGGCCAAGGCGACCTGGTGATAGGTCTTGGACAGCTCCTGCAAGTCATGGTATCCCGTCAGCAAGGGCTCATGGTAAAACTGTGTCAGACCCTGTTTGAGCATTTCCAGAATGACTTGCGCGCCTTTAGGGTCATTCTTATCCCAAGAGTTGAAGCGCGCTTCCCGATAGCGGGCGGCAGCCACCGTCGAAACGGTGACCACGTCAAAGCCGGCAGCTAGCAAGCGCCACGCTAATGTCCGGTGGAAATTACCAGTCGGTTCGAAAGCAATTCGGCACGGCGGCGGCAATGAGGATAGTAACGCAATGAGTCGATCATGCTCACAGGCAGTCGAAGCCATCTTGAAGCGTTGGAGTCGACCTTGCGAGGTTTCAATCAATACTGCATGAAATTGTTTGGCGATATCGATTGCCACCCAGGTTTGCTGGGCGCACATCATGGATTGGGTCAGCCATCTCAAGCTCCTTCATCGGTTCAAGTCGCTCGGAAAAAATGCGGATCTTGACGATGGTTGACCACTATTCTGCAGGTACTCCGGCAAGGAGTTCTGCAGCCGCGCGATGTTGACCTGGGCACAGGCCCGTGGAATTCACATCGAGCCAGGCAAGCCCAATCAGAACGCTTATATCGAATCGTTTAATGGGCGCTTTCGGGATGAGTGCTTGAATGAACACTGGTTCACCAGCCTGCACCAGGCCCAGATCGTCATCGAAGCCTGGTGCAGAGAATACAACAACGAAAGTCCCAAGAAAACACTGGGTGGTTTGACGCCGGCTGCCTATGCCGAATCACTTGCAGAGAAATCAGGTAAATTAAGCCCGGACTCTAAAGCCCTCTGCTACTGAACATGGGGGACGTCGGCACGTCCGTACAAACCTTTATTGATGGCAAACGGGAATGGGGGGAGAAGATAGACAACTTGAATTGATCTGACAGCCAAGTGCCGTCAAAACGGGAGACTGTCATACATGGACGCCCCCGTTTGCCAAGCCATCTTTTTGTTTTAGCGAAGAACTAAGGTGAGATTGCAGCCATACATCCGGACTTTTGACAAGGCCGTCGCCTCTGTCCCTGATGTGTAGAAGTTCCGATTTGATCTAATGGGATGGACGCCCCCACCTGGCGGCATCGATGTGCCAGAGTGGTAGTGTCAAACCACTACTCACAGAAGGGGCATTCACCATGAAGATTACGACTATCGGCATTGACTTGGCAAAGAACGTTTTCCAACTTCACGGCGTAGATGGACACGGCAAAACAGCTCTGAAGAAACAGTTGCGTCGCGAGCAGATG
>NZ_MUKU01000063.1 GCF_002081825.1 Chromobacterium haemolyticum
ATTGAATGTGTTGTGCTTTGCCAGTCTGGCATCAGCAGGTACGTTACCCGCCCAATTGGCGCGCTTACTGGAGCAGTCGAGGCTGTTTGTGCTGCCACCACGCAGACCAGGCCGACATTGCCCGCGAGTCGTGAAGAACAGGGCACACAAATATCCAACGAAAAATGCCAGTCAGCGTTAACTGACTGGCATTACCCTGACGGGGGTTTTGCATTGGCGAGGCTTCGCAGCCGGTGCTCAGTGTTGCCGAGCCGGTTCCTGCGCCGCTTCCGCGGCAGGAGGCGTGCTCAGGCGCAGCGCGCGCGCCACTTCCTGTTGTGCCCGCTCCGCCAGCGCAAAGCGGGTTTCCAGTCCGTTTTCCCATGCTTTCAGCGGCTGGCCGTAGCTGACCTCTACCTCCATCGCCGGCATCGCCAGCACTTTGCGCACGCTTTGCAGAAAAGTCAGATCGCCGATGAATGCGGGCTCCAGCGTTTGTTGTCCGTCCGCGCCGTAGTAGCGCAAGCCCACCGGCTGCACGGTGCCGCGCGATAGCAAGGCGGCTTCGAACAGCGAGGCCTTGAACGGCAAGAGATTCAGGCCATCCGAGGTGGTGGACTCGGGAAACACCGCCATGCAGGCGCCGTTTTCCATCGCATGCGCCAATGCCTTGTAGACGCGGCTGGCGTCCTTGCGCTTGCTGCGGTCGATGAACAGGGTGCCGCCCAGGTGCGCCAGCCAGCCCAGCACCGGCCAAGAGCGAATCTCGCGTTTGGCGACGAAGCGGGACACCGTGCAGCTATTGAGCACGAAGATGTCCAGCCAGGAAATGTGGTTGGCCACCAACAAGGTGTTGGGCGGGTAAAAACCAGGATTGACGCCGTTGATCCGTACGCTGATGCCCAGAATTTTCAGCGCGTGGGCGGCCCAGCGCCGGGTAACGACGGCGCGTTCGGCGTGGGCCAGCCGAGAATAACGGGTGGCCAGGATGAAGACACCGATGGCCAGGTGGCCGAACAGGCGCGCGACGCGTCCTATCCGGGTGAGCGAAGAGGTTGTGGCGGTTGACTTCAAGATGCTTTGAGGCTCGGTGCGCAAGGTTGAGGCCGTAACTCTAGCATGGCTGGCATAGCGGACAATAGTAGGAACTGCGTTGGCCCTGGCGCAAATGCCGGATCGGCGTGCCGCATTGCCGGCAGGGCTGGTCCTGCCGGCCGTACACCATATAAGTTTGCTGGAAATAGCCGGGCTTGCCGTCGCTGTGCACGAAGTCGCGCAGCGTGCTGCCGCCGGCCTGGATGGCTCGGTTCAGCACGCTACGGATTTCCTCGGCCAGCCGGCAGTATTCGCCGTCGCGCACCGCCTTGGCGGCCCGGGCGGGATGGATGCCGGCGTGGAACAGCGCCTCGTTGGCGTAGATGTTGCCGACACCGACCACCACGTGGTGGTCCATCAGCATCAGCTTGACCGCGCTGCCGCGGCGTTGCGCGGCCCGGATCAGCGTGTTGCCGTCAAAGTCGTCGGACAGCGGCTCGGGCCCCAGCGCTTGCAGCAAGGGATGGTGCTCAATGGCGCCGACATGCCACAGCACCGCGCCGAATCGGCGCGGATCGCGGTAGCGCAATACATCGGGGCCCAACAGCAGGTCGACGTGGTCGTGTTTCTCCGGCGGAGTGTCCGCAGGCAGGAAACGCAGGCTGCCGGACATGCCCAGATGGATGATCAGGGTGCCGGCGTCGGTGCCCAGCAGCAGGTATTTTGCGCGGCGGTCGACGGAACGTATCGTCAGGCCGCGCAAGGTGGCATGCAGCTCCGGCGGCACCGGCCAGCGCAGGCCGGCATGGCGGACCACGGCGCCGTCCAGCTTGGCGTTCAATAGATGGGGCAGAATCCCGCGGCGGGTGGTTTCGACTTCTGGCAGTTCAGGCATGGGTAGAATGGCGCGAAGATAAAAACAGGTCATGCTATTCTACGCATTCAACAGGTTTATAAGCAGGTCTCTGACTCCATGCGAATGCAACGGCTGAAAAAAACACTCCCTTTGCTGATGGTCGCGCTGCTGTCGGCATGCGCCAATTTCAAGCACCCGGGCGCGGCGAAGTCGGTCAATGCCGGCAAACCGGCCGGCGACGAGATCGCGATAACGCAGAAAGAGGACGAAAGCCAACTGCCCAAGGCGGAACTGACGCCGGAAATTCTCTATGGCGTGGTGGCCGGCGAAATCGCCGCCCAGCGCGGTTCGGTGGGCGCTTCCGCCGTGACCTATCTGGAGCTGGCGCGCCAAACGCGTGATCCGCGGTTGGCGCAGCGAGCCGCTGAGTTTTCTATGTTCGCCGGGCTGCTGAAGGAAACCTCGGAAGCCTTGACCTTGTGGATGGAGCTGGCGCCTGATTCGGTGCCGGCGAGAGAGCAGTTGTTCATCACCCTGCTGCGCGCCGGCAAACTGGCGGAAAGCAAGCCGCTTATCGAGGCGTTACTGCAGAAAGAGCCGGAACGGGCGCCGGCGATCTTCGTCCAATTGGCGCGGCTGACCTCGCGTCAGAGCGACAAGCAGGCCGCCTACGATTTGGTCAAGCAGTTCGCCTCCCGTTATCCGGACCTGGCCGAGGCGCGCTTCGCGCTCTTGGCCGTGGCGGCCGAAGCTGGCGACCAAGCCACGATGAACCGCGAGTTCGACCGGCTGGCGCAGATCGCGCCAGCCTGGGACTTGCCGGTGGCCTGGCAAGTCGACCGGCTTCGCCGCGAGCAGCCGGAGCAGACTATCGATTTTCTGCAGCGTGAACTGGCGCGGCGGCCGAACGCCGGCCTGGAGCTGAAGCTGGCCAAGCCGCGTTTGCTGGTGGGCGCCAAGCGCTTCGCCGAGGCGCGCCAGGCTTTCGATCAACTCTTGCCGGGCAATCCCAATAACCCGGATCTGCTCTACGCTTCCGGCCTGATGGCTTACCAGATGCGCGATCTTCCGGCGGCGGAGCGGCATTTGCGCCAGGCGCTGGAGGCCGGCCATCCGGAGGCCAATTTCATTCGTTACACCCTGGGACAGATCGCAGAGGAGCGCCAGGACGTCGGCGCGGCCAAGGGCTGGTACGAGTTGGTGGGCGCCGGGCCGCAATTCCTGCCGGCGCAAGGCCGGCTGGCGGTGATGGAGGCGGGCGACGGCAAGCTGGATCTGGCCCTGGCGCGTCTGGCGCCCTTGGGCGGCAACGACCAGGAGAAAATTACTTTGGCCTTGCTGCAGTCCCAACTGGCGCGCGAGGCCAAGCAGCCGGGCAAGGCTCACGATTTGTTGAGCAAGGCGCTGCTGCGCATGCCCAAGGCGCCGGAACTGCTGTATGAGCGGGCGCTGGTATCGGACAGCCTGGGCAACGTCGGCAACGCCGAACGGGATCTCAAGCAAGTACTGAAGGAAAAGCCGGGCGACGCCCAGGCGCTGAACGCGCTGGGTTATACCCTGACTAACCGCACCAATCGTCATCAGGAAGCGCTCGGCTATATCGAGAAGGCGCTGAAGAGCGAGCCGGACAACCCCACCATTCTGGACAGCCTGGGTTGGGCGCAATACAAGCTGGGCCGCCTGGACGCGGCTTTGAAAACGCTGGAGAAGGCCTACGCGCTGTTGCCGGACGCGGAGCTTGCCGCCCATCTGGGCGAGGTGCTGTGGAAGCTGGGCAAGAAAGAGGAGGCGCTGGCGGTGTGGAGCAAGGCGCTGGAGGCTAGCCCGGAACATGACGTCCTGCGAGATACCATGCGCCGTCTGGGGGCGCATTGATGAGGTGGGGCGGTCTGATCCTGGCCTTGTCTCTTGCGGTAACCGGCTGCGCGACGCGGGATGCGGTGTTCATGCCCTCCGCGACGCAATCCGCGGACCAGCCGTTCGCAGTCAGCGGGCGCTTGTCGATCAATCTGGACGGCAAGGGGCATGTCGCCAACTTCGATTGGCGGCACCAGCCCGAGCGCGACCAGCTGGCGATCAACTCGCCGCTGGGCAATACCGTGGCCGAAGTGATCCGCGACGCAGGCGGCGTCACTTTGCTAGCGGACGGCAAGGCCTGGCAGGCGCCGGATGTGGAAAGCCTGACCGAGAAAACCCTGGGGTGGCCGCTGCCGCTGTCCGGCTTGGCCTGGTGGATCCGCGGCATGCCGGTGCCGGGCGAAACTAGCGAGATCCGTCCCGACGGCGAATTGCTGCAGCAGGGTTGGCGCATCCGCTTCGTGCGCGAGGCCGAGTCCGGCGAGCGCTACCCCAAGCGCGTGGACCTGGCCAGAGACGGATTGACGGTAAGAGTGGTAGCCCGTGATTGGCGCTGACCGCATCACCATATTCGTGTTATTTCAATGATTGCCATGGTGTTTTGTTGATGAGTTCCCCCGTATTCCAAGACTTCCCGGCTCCGGCCAAGCTCAATCTCTTATTGCACGTCGTCGGTAAGCGCTCGGACGGCTATCATTTGCTGGAGACGGTGTTCCGTTTCATCGATTTCAGCGACACCGTGTCGCTGGCTTTGCGCGACGACGGCTGCATCGTGCTGGAAACGCCGATTGCCGGCGTGGACCCGGAGCAGGACCTGACCGTGCGCGCGGCGCGTCTATTGCAAGCCCATGCCGCTTGCAGGCAGGGCGTGAGCATCCGCTTGGACAAACAGATACCGATGGGGGGGGGCTTGGGAGGAGGAAGCTCCGATGCCGCCACCGTTTTGCTGGCCTTGAACCGCATGTGGGGACTGAATCTGCCGCGGGCGGCGTTGCAGGAATTGGGCTTGAAGTTGGGGGCGGACGTTCCGGTGTTTATTTTTGGCCGCAGCGCGCTGGCCACCGGCGTAGGCGAAAAACTGAATGAAATCAAATTGAAGCCGGCATGGTATGTGGTAATTCACCCTCAGGTGCAAGTGCCCACCGGCAAAGTATTTCAAAATTTTTCGCATGAGGTGTTGACAGAGATAGGGGGCGTCGGCATAATGCGAATCCTCGAAACAACGCAGCAGCGACGAAACGATCTGCAAAACGTTGTTTCGAATATGTACCCAGCGGTGAATGAAGTGCTGACCGAATTAAGAAAATATGGTTCGCCGCTGATGACTGGTTCCGGTTCCTGTGTGTTTCTGGAGTGCCAGTCTAAAGACGAAGCCGATAAAGTTTATCAGGCGGTGTCGATAAAATATAAGGGGTTTTTAGCAAAAGGACTCGATGTCCATCCCTTGATCGACAACGCTGAATAAAGGTTAGTGGGGAGTCGCCAAGTGGTAAGGCACCGGATTTTGATTCCGGCATTCGTAGGTTCGATCCCTACCTCCCCAGCCAAGACTTTCTCTCAATAAGAGAGAGCATGAAAAAAGCGTGTAAGAATCCCTTACACGCTTTTTCTTTATCTAGCTAAGGCACACGAATCATGGCGGCATACGACAGTTTGATGGTATTCACCGGGACCGCGAACCCGGAACTGGCCCAAAACGTAGTCAAACATCTGGATATCTCGTTGGGACGCGCCGACGTCGGCAAGTTTAGCGACGGCGAAGTGGCGGTGGAGCTGCTGGAAAACGTCCGTGGACGCGACGTATTCATTTTGCAGTCGACCTGTTCGCCGACCAATGACAATCTGATGGAAATCCTGACTATGGCCGATGCGCTGAAACGCGCTTCGGCCGGTCGTATTACCGCGGCGATCCCGTACTTCGGCTACGCGCGCCAGGACCGCCGCCCGCGTTCCGCCCGCGTGCCGATCTCCGCCAAGCTGGTGGCCAATATGCTGACCAGCGCCGGCATCGACCGCGTGCTGACCGTGGACCTGCACGCCGACCAGATTCAGGGCTTTTTCGATATCCCGGTGGACAACGTTTACGCGACGCCGGTGTTGCTGAAGGACATCCGCTCGCAGCGCATCGAAGACCTGATCGTGGTCAGCCCGGACGTGGGCGGCGTGGTCCGCGCCCGTGCTATGGCAAAAGCCTTGAATACCGATCTGGCCATCATCGACAAGCGTCGTCCCAAGGCCAATGTGGCCGAGGTGATGAACATCATCGGCGACGTGTCCGGCCGCACCTGCCTGATCGTCGACGACATGATCGACACCGCCAACACCCTGTGCAAGGCGGCCAGCGCTCTGAAGGAGCGCGGCGCCCAGCGCGTGCTGGCCTATGCGACTCACCCGATCTTCTCCGGTCAGGCGATCGATCGCATCAAGAATTCCGACATCGATATGGTGGTGGTGACCGACACCATCCCGTTGACCGCCGAGGCCAAAGCCTGCCCGAACATCCGGGTGGCCTCCATCGCCGGCCTGCTGGCCGAGACGCTGCGCCGGATCAACAACGAAGAATCGGTGTCCTACCTCTTCAATGAGGAACTGGTTGCGGCGGGCGCCTGCCTGCCGTGAACATCGGGCCCGCTGGTCGCGGCGGGCCGGGTGCTTTTAATCTGAAACTGGAGTTTTGCCATGTCTTTTGAATATACCGCCAGCAAGCGTGAAGAGTCGGGTACGAGTGCGAGCCGCCGCCTGCGTCACGCCGGCCAGGTTCCGGCCGTTGTTTACGGCGCTTCCAAAGAAGCCGTATCCATCGTTCTGGACCACAACACCATGTACTACGCGCTGAAGAACGAAGCGTTCCACACTTCCGTTCTGGATCTGGTGATCGACGGCCAGAAAGAACAAGTTAAAGTGGCTGCGTTCCAAATGCACCCGTACAAACAGCAAGTAATGCACATCGACTTCGCTCGCGTGTAATCTAGCTGCCGTGCCGTCTGACGGTAACGGTTGAAAAGCTCGTTGCTAGCCGTCGGCCCGCAACGAGCTTTTTCATTTGGAACAGAGAATATGTCCGGCATTCGCCTGATAGTCGGCCTGGGCAACCCCGGCGCCGAATACGATAGAACGCGCCATAACGCCGGTTTCTGGCTGGTGGACGAGTTGTGCTGGCGCTATAAGGGCAGCTGGCGCACGGAAGGCAAGTTTCAAGGCGACGTCGCCCGCGTGGATATCGAGGGACAGGACGTCTGGCTGCTCAAGCCGATGACCTATATGAATTTGTCCGGACAGGCGGTGTTGGCGCTGGCCCATTTTTACAAGATTCTGCCGGACCAGATCCTCGTGGTGCACGACGAACTGGATCTGTCTCCGGGCGCGGCCCGCTTCAAGCAGGGCGGCGGCCACGGCGGCCACAATGGTTTGAAGGACATCGCCGCGCGACTGAGCTCGGCGGCCTTCTGGCGTTTGCGCCTGGGGATCGGCCATCCGGGGGATCGCAACGAAGTCGCCAATTTCGTGCTGAAGAAGCCGCGCGCCGAGGAACAGCAGGCGTTGGACGAGGCGATCGAGCAGGCTTTACGGCAATTGCCGGCGGCCATCGGCGGCAAGATGGCGGCGGCGATGAAGGAATTGCACACCGCGGCCAAATGAGCGGCTGGGCAAATCGCCGGCTTGCCGCTATGCTGCGGCAGAACAAGATTTTTCAAGAATTCGAAGGAATGCGGACATGAGTCTGAAATGCGGTATCGTTGGCCTGCCCAATGTGGGCAAGTCCACCCTGTTCAATGCGCTGACCAAGGCCGGCATCGAAGCCGCCAACTATCCGTTCTGCACCATCGAGCCCAATGTCGGCATCGTGGAAGTGCCGGATCAGCGGCTGGCCGAACTGGCCAAGATCATCAATCCGCAACGCATCCAGCCGGCCATCGTCGAATTCGTCGACATCGCCGGCCTGGTGGCGGGCGCCTCCAAGGGCGAAGGCCTGGGCAACCAGTTCCTGGCCAATATCCGCGAGACCGACGCCATCGTCAACGTGGTGCGCTGCTTCGAGGATGAGAACATCGTTCACGTCGCCGGCAAGGTGGATCCGATCGCCGACATCGAAACCATAGGCACAGAGCTGGCGCTGGCCGATCTGTCCGCGGTGGAAAAGGCGATGAACCGCGAGGGCAAGAAGGCGAAATCCGGCGACAAGGACGCGCGCGCGTTGATCGCGGTACTGGAAAAGCTGGTGCCGCATCTGGATCAAGGTCTGCCGGCGCGCTCGCTGGACTTGAGCCCGGAAGAAATGGTCTTGGTCAAGCCCTTGTGTCTGCTGACGATCAAGCCGGCGATGTATGTGGCCAACGTGGCTGAAGACGGTTTCAGCAATAATCCGTTGCTGGAGCGGGTGCAGCAGCTGGCCGATAAGGAAGGCGCGCCGGTAGTGGCGTTATGCGCGGCGATCGAGTCCGAGATTGCCGAACTGGACGACGCCGACAAGGCCGAATTCTTGGAGACGCTGGGCTTGGAAGAGCCGGGTCTGGACCGCCTGATCCGCGCCGGCTACAAGCTGCTGGGCCTGCAAACTTACTTTACCGCCGGCGTTAAGGAAGTGCGCGCTTGGACCATTCACATCGGCGACACCGCGCCGCAGGCGGCCGGCGTGATCCACACCGATTTCGAGCGCGGTTTCATCCGTGCGCAGACCATTGCCTATACTGACTTCATTGCGCTGGGCGGTGAAGCCAAGGCCAAGGAGGCCGGCAAGATGCGGGCCGAAGGCAAGGATTATGTGGTTCAGGATGGCGATGTGATGAACTTCTTATTTAATGTTTAATCATAATTAACTGAAGAAAAGGCATGTGGCTCTGGCGCATGCCTTTTTTTTGGAAGTAAACTGAGATGCGGCAATATGATGCCGGCTGGATGTTGATAAAAGGGAATACGTTTTGGAACGCCAAGCTGAAATTGTGGATGAAATTGGTTTGATTGATGTTGTTTGTTTTTGCAAGGAACAATGGCGTTTGATGGTTTTCCTGCCCATCGTCGCCGCGCTGGCGGCGGTAGCCTTGGCCTTGAGTATGCAGGACAGATTCGCGGCGACTTCTTTGCTTCTGGTGCCCGCGCCGCTGGGGCCTCAAGGCGGAGCCAGCGTGTTGAAAGACAACGCGATGCTGGGGGAGGCCGTGGCTCATTTTGAACTGGCCAAGCATTACGATGTGGTAGGGATGGACAAGACCAAGCTCAGCCTGTTGGATAACCTAAAGGTTACCGCAGGTAAAGACGGTTTGCTTGAGGTCTCGGTCACCGATGTGGACCCGGCATTTGCTGCCCGGCTTGCCAACTATCTAGTGGAGCAGACCCGGCAGCGGATTCTGGGCTTGCACGTGACGGAACAGAGCAAGAAATATCTGGTGTTGCAGGAGCGGCTCAAGGTTGTGCAAGGCCAGGTATTGGAGGCGAGGCGTCAGCAGAAACAGTTGGGTGGCGTAACGGATGCCTTCTTGAACAGCGAGTCTGCGCGGGTGATCGAGAGTTTCGCGCGTCTGGAAGCGCAAATGAACGCCCAGCAAATGGAGGGGAATAGTCCGGTACAGTCGTCCTTGTTGCAATTGCGCGCGGAATTGGAGCGCAGCAGTCCGCTGGTAAAGTCGATCTCCCAGCGGCAGTTGGCCACGATGCGCGATTTGTTCTTCTACCAGGCCACGCTGGAAGAGCTGCAGAAACAGGCTTTGGTGGCCAGGGCGTTGATGCCGCAGGATGTGCAGGTGGTGCTGCCGGCAAGCCGCCCTTTGGAAAAGGCGGGACCCAAACGGACCATGATCGTGTTGCTGGCCGGGCTGGGGGGCTTTGTTTTGGCGGTGTTGATCGGGATGGGGCGTAAACTGTGGATTTCCCTGCGCCAGCGCTTGCAAGCAGAGTAAGATGAATTGACATCATGGCCGCTTTTCGCGGCCATTGTCCTATCTAGAACTTGGCAGCGCCAGCGGCTAGTGATATTCTCACTTTTGATTATTTTGTTTTTCAAAATTACCAAAGGTTATATTGATATGCGCAAGCTGATGACGGTTCTTGTAATGGCAGGCCTGGCTGGCCAGGCGTTTTCGGCGGACCTGCTGGATACGGTCAAGCAGCGCGGCAGTCTGAAAATCGCTTTGGAAGGCACGTATCCGCCGTTCAACTTCAAGGACGCCAAGCAGCAATTGACCGGCTTCGATGTCGAGATCGCCACCGAAATCGCCAAGCGCCTTAAAGTGAAGCCGGAATTCACCACCGCGGAGTGGAGCGGTTTGCTGGCGGGCTTGCAGGCCGGCAAGTTCGACATTGTGGTTAACCAGGTGGGCCTGACCGATAAGCGCAAGGAAGTGTTCGACTTTTCCCAGCCCTATACGTATTCCAGCGCGCAACTGATCGTGCGCAAGAACGAAACCCGCGCGTTCAAGAGCTTGGCGGATCTGAAGGGCAAGAAGCTGGGCGTGGGACAGGGCAGCAATTACGCCGACATGGCCAAGGCCGTGCCCGGCATTGAGGTGAAAACCTACCCGGGCGCGCCTGAATATCTGCAGGATCTGGCCAGCGGCCGCGTGGACGCGGCGCTGAACGACAGCCTGCTGATTCCCTTCGCCATCAAGCAGGCAAAGTTGCCGTTGAAGGCCGGCGCGCCGGTGGGCGAAGTGGCGACGATGGCGATCCCGTTCGCCAAGAACAATCCGCAGTTCAAGGCGGCGATAGACAAAGCTCTAGGCGATATGAAAGCCGACGGCAGCTTCAAGAAGATCTCGGTCAAGTGGTTCGGCATCGATGTGTCGAAAGCGCCGGCGGCCAAGAAGTAAGCGGGGAACCTTTTTGAGTGGATAGGACAAGACGCCCCTGCTTGCGCGGGGGCGTCGGCTTTTTGGAAAAACGTGAATGACTGACTGGATTGTCCTGTTCGAATCGGCGCTGCCGGTGTTATTGCAAGGCGCGGGCTATACCTTGATGTTCGCGGTGATCGCGATGGTGCTGGGGCTGGCGCTGGGCTTTATCGTGGCCTTGCTGCGTGTCGCCAGGGTACCTTTGTTGGCGCAGGCGGCGGCTTTCTATGTCAGCGCAATGCGCGGCACCCCGCTCTTGGTGCAGATTTTCGTTATTTATTATGGTCTGCCCGGAGTGGGCATTGAATTGGGGCCGGTGACGGCGGGCATTCTGGCCTTGACCCTGAACGTGGCCGCCTACTTGTCGGAAAGCCTGCGAGGCGGCATCGCCGGCGTGCACCGTGGACAGTGGGATGCGGGCCTGTCTTTGGGCTTGAGCTGGTGGCAGACCATGCGCCACATTATTGTCCCGCAGGCATTGCGCTTGTCGGTGCCCAGTCTGTCCAATTCGCTGATCAGCCTGATCAAGGACACGTCGCTGGTGTCGGTGATCACGGTGACCGAGCTGATGCTGGCGACCAAGGAAGTTATCGCCCAGACTTTCCAGCCCTTGCCGCTGTATCTGGCGGCGGCAGCGATCTACTGGGTGTTGAGCGCCAGTTTCGAGCGAGTGCAGCGCTACGTGGAGCAGCGCTTGGAGTTGGCGCACAAGCGCTGACCGTCTCACAACAAAAAGCCCCGCGTTGCGGTAATGCCGTTCACTTAGCGGATCGAACTTGTTTGATCGGGTAACGGGACGGCTGCTTTTTCACAACGCGAGGGCATTCACGCCCTCGCCGTTGTTTCGAAAGTAGCAATTCACCCAAGCGCTCGCGCAGGCGAAGCAGCCGCGCCGGCAAGGTGCCGGGGCTGCTGATTGCTAGCCAGCTCCACTCGTAGCGCAAATAATGCAGCGCCGTCGTAAAGCTCAGATCCGTCGGTCTGACGCTG
>NZ_MUKU01000064.1 GCF_002081825.1 Chromobacterium haemolyticum
TTCGGCCTGCTTGAGAAAGCCAATGATCTGTTCTTCGGTGAATCTGCTCTTCTTCATGTCCGTCATTCTCCTTCAGTGACGGACTTCTCTCTACTTTTGATTGGTAAGGCCTAAGGGGAGCAGATCAGGAAACCTTCAAGAGATCTGGGAAGGCTTGATTAAATTCTTTGCTGAATTCTCCTTTCTGAGGAAGTTCTGGAATGCAGGTTAGCAAAACATGAGCCATGGAGATTGGTGATTTGATTAGGATTAATAAAGCAACGATCTTTAATATGGTTTTTTTCATTTTGCTACCTTTTGGGATTTAAAATAACGGGGTTTGAGGCTTAAGAAGTGTTGAACGCATTCGTTGTGCCTAGACTCAGTAAATAGGACTATTCCAGCGTGACGTAACGAGGCTATTCTCCAAATGAATATCTCCTTATGGATATGCCCTTTGAATTCAATGTCCGCCTCGTCTAGCAAATGATTTATTTCGATGGATTTTTTGATAGCAATTTTCACTAGTAGACATTGGTCTATTATGGCTGCGAGCTCGGAGGTTACGGTTTGTAAGCCTCTTCCCTTTTGTCGTTTTGGTTGCATTTTTAACCTCCTTCGCCTTCGTACATGGCGACATTTGCACTTTCTCAATACTCGAAGAATGGGTTGTGATTTGCAAATTAATAATACTTACAAAATCATATGTAATGATTTGTGAGGTGTTTTAGATTGGATGTCCCCCCTACGGAATAGTGCTCCGATGCTTGCCAATTGGTAGGGAGATCTTGTGGTGGGGTGAGTGAGGTGATTTTAGATTGTTTATCGGCGATGTAATATAAATTTCTTTGCCATAAAATTAATATGGTATAAAATTATATTATTGTACATTACTCATCAAGATGCAATTTAAAAAATGATCTACTCTTTAAATGACGGGCTAGTGGTTTTTGATGCCGCAGCCAGTGTGCTAAAGAAAAATGGCGCGCCACCTTTACAATTGCGGCATACAGAAATGCTTTTGTTGAGATGTCTCTTGGATGGTGTGAGCGACAAGAGAAACATTATTGATTTTGTCTGGCCAAATATGGTTGTTAGCGAAGGAAGTTACCATAAATTGATTTTTGATTTGAGAAAAAAATTCATAGAAGTTGGTCTTAATCCTGAGTTGATAAAAACCATTCCGAGACGTGGCTGTGTATATATGGGGAAATTTGAACTTGTCTCTGATGAATTAGATGAATTTAAATTATCAAAAGATTCTGAGGACGTGGGGGCTGATTCTCACTGTGCCACTGTGACAGTGGAATCTAAAGAAGTTGTTATGCTTTCGCCTTCGTTTCAGGAGCTAAAAAATGGAAAGGTTTGGTACTTTAAAAAAGTATTGATTTTTTCTTTTGTGGGGGCGGCAATTGGTTGGGTTGCTGCTTGGTCAATTGATTTTATTGTTCCCGGTATAGAAAGAACAGTATCTGAACAAGGTGTTAAGCTGGTTCTGCTTGATGGGGTGATGCCTAAAAACTTGTCAGTATCAACCGGTGTTCAGGTGATTTACTATAAAAAATTTAAAGTTTCAGAAAATACCTACGTATGTAAAAAATTTAATGACAATGGCACGGGGGTAAAATGCGAAAATCTCATAAAATTCAATTACTAATTGTTGCTTTATTTGCCGCGTATTTAGGGGCCTATGTATATAACTACAGGAGCGATTTAAGTTTGGAATGTAGGGCCAATATTGGGAAGATGGATCTTCCAAAACGAAGGGGTGTTTCAACAGCGATCCATGGTTTTATTGATGTTGATTTCCCTTCGCAAAGTATCGTATTTGTCTTCGACTCGTCAGATGGAAGCCATGTCTTGCGTAGCGCACATGTTCAAATTATGCATAATTGGCTTGGTAAAATAAATAAAATCAAGATTGATTCTGCGACTATCAACAAGTCAGAGTCAGGCACGTTGGGCGATGACTTTAACATACTTACTCCTGGAACATTTTATGGTGTATCCATTCAAAATGTTGACAACTATGTGGCCCTCGTAAGGCTTGGCTTACCTTCATTGTTCTGTGAAAAAAAACCGTATTCGAAGTAGTGTGTATGCAGAGATTGAATGTGCAGAAGGCATCCGCAAAGGGCTTGAAGAGAGGGTAATGTTTTTTTTGCGCTGGTAATGATAAGTAATTTGCTGAAGGCGGGGTGTATAGATAGTATTGCATCAATGTTGAATGTATTACAAAGGTAGGTTCAAATGAAGACTAATATAATAAATGCGCAATATATCCACCAAATTGTTGAATTAGAACAAAACAACACTTTGTTGAATGCAAGTCTAACCGTGTTTCGCGAAGAGTTGCAACGAACCTTTTTGACGCTAATGGAGTGTAAGTGCCAGTTGGACCTAAAAGATAAAGCTCTTAATCAAAGACAAGACGAAATCCAGATGCTGACAAAAAAAATCGCAGTTATTGAAGAGAAAAAAGAGTGTTAGAGTCGGGTGACGTCCCAACGCTTTATGCCGTTGAAAATTCTGCGACTAAAATAGAGGGGATAAGCGGATTTAAATCTGGCGCCTATTCATGATTTTTAATTGGTTTAGGGCATCAAGCCACTGGGGTTTGATGCCCTAACAAAATTGATACTGTTACAGAGCGCAGTCCCACACTTCAACCCCAAAAGCTTTTTCAGCATGGGGGGTGTCAAGTGTATATACGTTTGTAGTGCGAAGCGGAGGGGAGTGTAGATGTAGGCTGACCAAGTGCCCCTCATGAGGATTAGCAATCTGATGAATTTCATCATTGCATGAAATTATGATCTGGCCTTTCATCAAGCAGCGTAACCTCACTGGATAGATAAAGCCAAATCCGTTGCGTCTAAACGCGGTTTCAAGTGCGATGCCATCCAAGACCAGTATACCGGATATGCACCCCTGATGGTCATGGATATGGCTTTGCTGGCCATTTTTCCACTTCACCAAGGTCAGTTCAAAGCTCGGGCTAGAATATATCTGGCTGCGATCAAGCTGGCTCTGTGTGTAGTTTTGAAAACTAAGTCTATTTTCCGAGGCCATCTGGCTGATTGTTTCTAAATAATGTCGAACTTCCGTTGTGCTCAACGGGGCCATCTGATCGCTCGTCAGCAAGTCGCTCAGTTCACGCATGTACTTTCCTTTATGTTAAGTCAAAAATGCTACCAGCACCGAGCCGGGAGCAGAAGAGGCGTCACAAGGCATACAAGAATCAAATAATGTATTTAGATTAAGCGACTATATTTTTGCATGAATTCACTGGCCTGGATCATTGATATTTATTTCAATACATTAAATCAAATTAATCATGAATAAGGCTTTATGGGCAAGCCTTATCAGCCTTGTTTTGCCAGTGAAAAATTATCGCCAAGCTATGGCAGGTTTGTAGGGTGGCCAATCACAAGCGAGGGATTGGCTCTATGCCGAGGAGGGGCTGTAAATTGGCAAGTGGAAGTAGATCCAGTGGCCGATCTTCACCGCTTGGGGTGTCTGCTGCCGGCCTCAAGTCTGGCCCATTGGGTCCGTATTTGACCGGACTGCAGAAGGTCGGACTGACTATCGGTGATGATGCGGCCCATGAAGAGGTGATCATTGCTCCTGAGCGTGCGATGAGCGGCATGCGTCTGGCGCAGATCCTCGACTGGACTGCCCCGGGTGCCGTAGACAAATTTCTGTCTCACGCCGAAGCCCGCTCAAAGGCCTCGAGGCGGATGCCACCCAGGTAACTATAGTGGCGGGTTCGATTGTAGAAAGCCTCGATGTAATCGAATACATCTGACATGGCCAAGTCGCGGGTTTTGTAAATTCATTTACGGATACGCTTCTTTTTCAGACTGCTGAAGAAGGACACTACTACGGCGTTATCCCAGCAATTGCCACGTCGGCTCATGCTGTATTCAAGGTCGTGAGAGAGGCAGAAACGGTGACAGTCATTACTGTTATATTGCAACCCTTGGTCGGAATGGACCACCACGCAACCAGTAGGCTTGCGCCGCCACAGCGCCATCAGCAGGGATTCCAACGCCAATTCGCGGCTCAATGTAGATTTCATCGACCAGCCCACCACCTTGCGTGAGAACAAGCCGATCACTACCGCTAGATAAAGCCAGCCCTGCCAGGTGCGGATGTAGGTAATGTCTGTTACCCAGGCTTGGTCAGGCTGTGATGTCGTGAATCCACGGTTCAGATGGTTGGGGGCTAACAAAGCGGGGCGCCCTGCAATGGGCCGTGGGGCTTTATAGCCGCGCTGAGCCTTGATTCTGTGTTGCCGCATGATTCTGGCGACACGATGCTTGTCACACAGCTCGCCGATTTCGCGCAGGTCGCCCAGAACACGGCGAGATCCATAGACCCCACCACTGGCCTGCCACGAGTCACGAATCAGAGCCAGTAATCTAGTATCTTCCTTGGCGTGGTCGGACTCGGGGCGATGCAGCCATTGATAGAAGCCGGCGCGGGCAACTTGCAATAAACGGCACATGGTCGTCAGTGGCCAGGCATGACGATGCTCGTTCATGAAGCGGTACTTCACTCGGACTCCCTGGCAAAGTACCGCGCGGCTTTTTTTAGAATATCTCGCTCTTCTTCTGTGCGGCGCAGTTGCGCCTTAGGGCGAAGGATTTCGCTCTTGGCCTCAATCAGCTCGGTCGCCTGCTTCTCGGAGTTATCTGGACTGACCGCTTTCACCCATTTGTAGAGGCTGTGGCTGGAAACCCCAAGTCGGGCGGAAACTTCGGCAACCGAGTAACCGTGCTCAGTTACCTGTTTGATGGCTTCTTCTTTGGAATTCAGAGGTGAAGCGCTGCGTGCTTATGGACATCCTCCTATGTTCAAATCATAGGGCAGGATTGCTTACAGGAGCTGGGGCATGCTGATCACCTTTCTCTTGATCAGTGATCAATAGGAGCCGCTGAGGCTATTGGAAATAGGTGCCATACTTTACCTACTTACCATACTTTGTTGGTACGCGGAGATGGACGCGGTAAAAATCAGAAGCAAAAATTTTAAATAATTTGATATTGTAATAAATTTTTAGATTTTTAAATAATACATGTAGTTTCGTTTGCGGAGGTTAGTTCGTATAATGCGATCTACTGATTAACGCAAATCGCTGCGCCATTCATAGGTATATCATGTCTCGTAAAATTTCTTCTTGTTTGTTTTTGGTATTTTGGTCATTCCCTGTAGTGGCAGGTATTAGCGTAGATCCTATCGAAATGGTGGTGGTAGATGCTGGGAAGAAAAGCCCTGTTTTTAAAGTGAAGGCTGAGGGAAGTAAAAAAGAATTTGTAAAAATTTCTGTGCATGAAATTAAAAATCCGGCAACTCCGGAAGAGTTGGAAGTGCAACCGGCTGAATGGGGGGCTTTGGTGGTGACACCTCAAAAGTTAATTTTGGAGCCACGGTCTCACAAAATTGTACGAGTGGCTAGTATCTTGCCTCAAGATGATAAGGGTCTAAAGGAACGAGTGTTTCGAGTGCGCTTTTCTCCAGTTGATGGAGAGCGCGAGAGTGAGGGGGGATTTGAAAGTCAACTTGGTATCAATGCCACCTTGGGTGTAAGCATTAGTTGGGGAGCTTTAGTTAGATTGGTGCCAAAAAAACAAAAAGTAGATTTTGCTCTACAACCTGATGGTGGCTTGAGGAACACTGGAAATGTGCGTTTTCGTGTTAAAAACTTGCGTATGTGTGTAAGTGGAAATGATTGCAAACCACATAAATTCACTGAGCGTAATTTATACCCAGATCAAGTCATGATCCTGGGTGACTCGGATCAGATTAAGTATATGCGTTTTATTATTCAACCTGATAATAAGGAGCCAAAAGAAGTAGTTGCCGATGAGCTACTAGCAAAAAATAGTGAGTAAAAAAACTTTGTGTTGCACTGGGAGAAATTTAAAGGTAGGTGTCGTGCAATTTTCTTTGATAGTGAAAAGGGATTTGATTTCCCATTTTAGGATTATCTAAATGATTAAAAAGCTTATTCTGTGCAGTGCCCTATCCATGTTTGCTGTAGGTGCGTTTGCTACCGAGTCAGTAGATCGTGTTTTTAATGTAACGACGGATATTAGTTCGAGGCTGGACGTTCGTGCTCGTGGTGGTGGTCTCTTGGATACCAACGTAACCATGGTTCATACACCCAATGTAGGCCTGAATGCTAAACTTGTGGAGTTTGAGGCGGTAACAAATATCCAAGATAAAGGAATGAAAGTCTCTTTGTTTCAAGAGCCATTTCTAATAGATGCAACAGGTGAGAAGCGCATCAAGCTTGGTGTGGCCATTGGTACTCAGCCTATAACGATGGGGGCTCCGGTTACAGTGGCTGCAAACGGCTTTGTTAACGGTTTGCATGTTAATAACATTATTATTTCGGATGCGTCTCCTGCTGTTGCTGAAAGCAACTCCTTGCATCAAGCAAAAGGGAAGGCAGTATCTGGAGTTTATACTGGGAAGGTATATTTGAGATTTGAGATGGAAAGTTAATTAATGAAGGCATGGCTGTGATCTGAATCCCCTAAGCATGGACATCCAGCCATGCCTTTTTTGTGTCAGCTACTGAGTTTTGTTGCTTGTGATTAGCTCCTGTTTTTGGGTTCACAAAATATATAGTCGCTAGTGCGGCTATATTGGTTTTGGGTAAGGTATAATTTTAATGATATTAAAGCAGAAGTTATTGAGAGGAGGGGTTTTTCTATTCGTTTTGGCGGGATTTCCGCTTTCTGTCAATGCTGCAAAAGTCCCTCCTGAGTTTGAAAATTTACTGGAGGAAGACCGGCGTTTAGTGGATGTGTTTCTACATGGCAAATCTCTTGGTCAATTTATGGCAGTGTTACGATCAGGGACTGTACAATTTGAGGAGCCTGAAGAGTTGTGGGGCAGTTTGCCATTTGCTGCTCGTAAACAGGAGCCCTTGAGGCAGGCTTTGAGGCAGGTATTCGATAAAAATAGCCAGTGGCTGTGCTCCATAGCGGGGCAGAAAGATTGTGGCCACATTGATACAAATAGTGTTGCATTAATATTTGATGATGACAATAGTAGTGTCGAGCTCTTTTTTGCAAGAGAATGGCTTCCGCTGGAAGCTAGTGAGAGTGTATTTCATCAGCCTGATCCAGAAAATATAGGTGCTTTGGTGCATCATCAAGCTCTCAATGCAAGTAGTGATCTGAATGGAAATCGCTATTTCTCCTTGCAGGGCAATGGTGCATGGGGCATGAGTGAGCAGAGCTATTTAGGCTTGCGGTGGAATGGGGTTGTTGCCAAGTCCAAAGGCGGGGAGAGTCGACGGACTTTAGTGGAAGATTTGTATTATCGTTATGATTGGAATGTTAGACACTACCTGCAGGTAGGGCGTATGAGTGCCAATGGCTTGTATGCCTTATCTGGCAGTGGTTTTAGTTTTAATACCCTACCAATTGTCGATATTCAAGGAGTAAGAGTCGGAAGTACAGATGCTTATCGTAATCTTGGTATTAGTAAAGATTTGGCATCGCCTCTTGTTGTTCAGTTAACGCAGAGGGCAAAAGTAGAAGCATTTCGAGGTGATATTTTACTAAATACCTACTACTTGGATGGTGGTATGCATGTCTTGGATACGACATTATTTCCTGAGGGGAGCTATCAAATAGTTTTGCGTATCCACGATAATGGTGGGGGGGAGCGTCACGAAATTCAGTCATTTACTAAAAATAGTATGGGACTGGGGTATAGCGACCTTGCCTGGTTTTTCCAAGCAGGTCAGGTTGTAAATCAAAGTGAGAAGAGAGCAGATAATTCACATAGCGCCCAGATAGGTATGCGTTTCATGCCTATGACCGGTTTGCGGCTGAGCGTAGGTGTGTCGGCATTTTCTCCATTAGAAAGTAAGAAGACAGAATGGCCGATCAGTAAATCTATATTTCATGAGCTAAAAGTTGAATGGCGGAAACCTACGGTGATCGGGAATTTGGATTTTAGTGCTTCACATATGCAGAGTGCAAATCGTGATATCGTGTCAAGGGCGCATACTGTAGCATGGAATAATGGGATTGGAGCACAAATAAGCCACTATCAACAAGTGACGCAAAATTGCGCATTACTAATAACCGCTGTGCAGCGTTTTAGTGGTTGTCGACAAAGCTTTAACGTCAACCTTTATAGTAATAATCTGTTTAGTCCGTATGGTGTTACTCTAGGTTATACTCGAAGCCATGAACAGATGTTTGGGCAAACTCCCCGTAGAGTGGATTCAAAAATGCTTGGTTTGAGCCATAGTAAGCGTTGGGGGGGATTTAATTTGAACACCCAGGTCAACGTCTTTAGCCGACAGAATGTTTCTCGGCATGCTAATCGCCAGCGGGGTGGTATGTTGACGCTGTCAATGAGTCGTGCCACTCCTCATTCCGACGTTGGACGACAGACAACGACCAATTTGAACTTACAAGCGGGGCGTAAGGAAGGCAGTGGAGTAGGTAGCTACCGGTTAGAGCACGCTGCTTCTCAACAGAATGGTAGCCAGCGTAGCTGGGGTTTGGCAGTGGGAGGAGATCAGAGCAATGGTGTGAATCTAGCACACATGAGTGCTACTAGTACGGGTCGTTTCGGAGATAACCAAGCTGTAATCGATATGCAGCGGCAAGTTAATAAGTGGGGTAGCCAGTTCAGTTTGGCTCACCGTTCAACATTTGCGTTAAGCAGGGAAGGTATGGGATGGGGGCCCGGAGGGGGGGGAGGGGTTGCACCTAGCGGCATATTGCTTAAGTTGCCGAAACTGGATGGAGCTTCTGGAGTCCGCTTGTCACGTCAAGCAGGGTTTGAGTTGGATGCGCCACACGACACTATGACTTTCCTTGGAGTTGATGGTTACCAAAGTGACAAAATAAGTTTGCACGGAGTTGCTGATGGCTCTGATGCTAGCGATATCCATCTGCAAGGCTTGCCCCACCATCCCAGCTTTCTAACTCCAGGCCGTATTCGCTCCATTCACGTGAATGGAGGCCTACAGTTCAGTTATGCAGGCCGTTTTCAAGCTGAAGGTATTTCGTTGATGGGGGCGACTATATTGGGCACAAGCTCTCAATTGGATGAGCGCGAAGGCGCATTATTCCAGACTAGTAGTCGATTAGGTAAGGTGCTGAATTTATCTCACCCATCGCATGGTAAATTCTTATGTGATTTAGTGCCGCAGCGCCATGTTGCAGGGTTGGTTTACTTGGGAACCAGTCAATGCCGGTTGCTTGAGAGTATTCAAGAAGCAAAGCCACACAAAATATGAATTTTTCGTCGCTGAATGATGGAATTTTAGAGGGCAATTAATAGATCATATGAGCGGCATGTGCTTTTGAAATATTTTTCGTTTTCTGATGTTTGAATGTAGGGTATTGGCGTGATACTAATGCTTTGAGCATGCAGGTTGTGATAGATGGCCAGCATTGTAGTTGAGAGACTATAACTCTTACTGCGAAAGTAATGCAATGGCTTGCTTCGCAATTATATTTCCTGCAATGGCTGTACCGATTTATGTTTGTGAACAGAGTGGGTGTGGTCTAATTCATAATATTTGTTTGATTTTGTAGGGTTATTTTTATATGTATAAATATATTTTCATGGTTTTTTTAAAGCTATGGGTGATGAATGCATGGTCAGGTGTTATTAGTCGTGAGTTTTTTGTGGAAAAGGTGAATCCTGGCACTGTGATAATGGAGTTTTTGCCTCCTGATATTGTGTCTGAATTATATAGGGATTATTTTTATGATGCTCCATCTACTATATACATTCGGTGTTCAGGGTGCCTTCTTTACACGATTCCAATGGTATTCGTGAATGAGAAAACTGGGGAGCGGGTCCATCATAACGTCGGTGCATGGTCATATAAAACTAGCCATGATCCAGTAACACTGAAATGTACAATAAATAACTTACAAAAAAGAAATCTTGTTTGGGATGGGAGAGGAGAGGATGTTTGTGGAGCACCATTTAGGCCTGGGGCTCTTGATCATCATCCTAAGACTTGGAAGATGTCTTTGCAATCGGCAGGCCTTGTTGCGCTACTAATGCCCGGACGTTGGATTGCTGAGGTGCCTTTGGAATTTGTCGCGGCGGACACAGTCAGCCGCGACAAACAGGGTACTTTATTTAAGGCGGTACCATTTACGTTAAAAATTTCTGTTGAAGTGCTTGCTCCAGCTTTAAAAATATTGGGAGACACAAATATTCATATGAAAATGTATGAATTTAATCAAGCTATTGGGGGGGCGGCTATGGAGTTTTACGGTTCAGCGGATATATCTATTTGTGGAAAAAAAATTGACCGTAGTGAGAGACCTGGCTCACCTGATGTGAATATACGCTTGAGTTCAGAGTCTATTTTACGGCACGAGAGTGGCTCAGGCGAAAGTATTCCGTTTAACGTGTTTTTCTCAATAGTTGGAAACAAACCTATGGTGCCAGGTCACAATTATCTGTTTGATACTGGCTCTTTTGGTCCGTATCGTGGCTGCAGTAAGCAGATTATCTCAGTTAGTACTGAGAGGTTGCCTAGAGGAAAATTTAAGGCGGGACGTTACTTTGGGATGTTTCAATTAACAATGAGTGCCGTTCCTTAAGTGAGATTTTAGTTTATTGTTAGTGTGCCCTAACTGTTTTGTTTTCTTTTTGAGCGATGCTTTATGCGATAACCGAGATCGCGACATCTTCGGAGCTGTGCCAAAACTTCGGGTTATGTGACCGGCCCCTAGGATAGGGTCAAGGCTCATTTAAAATTGATTAAAATTTCCTGCTTTTGCTCCTGCTCCACTCGCTGACTCATGCGGAGTCGCGGAAAATGCTGTGGATGTTTGATGGTCTAGATTGATCTTCCCCCGGTAGGTATGCCAAAGGGCACCTCGAATACCCCGAAATTTTTAGTGAACCAGGCCACGACATGAATACCGCGACCACATTCGACGCAACTTCCTAGACAAACTGCCATTTTGGGGGGCGTCACGTGATTTTTTGCAAACTGGCAATCCAGGCGAGTTCGTGCATCAGAAGGCTTGGATTACCGCCTTGCAGAGGCGCTGTTGCACAAATCCTGAACAGGGCGAGTTTCCCCTTTCCCCAAGCGGACTTATGCCACCGCCACCGTGCATGGACGGCCCAGCATGCTGAAGCGGTTCAAGATGGCAGCACGCACTTGCAG
>NZ_MUKU01000065.1 GCF_002081825.1 Chromobacterium haemolyticum
CCCCCCACCCCCTCCGCCGCCGAAGGCAAGCCCACTCATCAGCTGGGACAAGCCATCGCCCAATTGCAGGCGCTGCGCCAGCAACACGCGGAGCTGGGCATGCTGGACGCGGTGATAGACGAGTTGAGCCGCTGTCATCAATCCATCCGCCAGATCGCCAGCCGCCACCTGATAGAGCTGGACGCCGCCAACAACAGCCTCAGCGCGGCCCTGCAGTTGCTGTGGCAAGGCGAGGACGCAGGGGCTCACGGCAGCCATCTCGCCTTCATGCTGGAGCCGCTGCATGCAATGCAGGTGAACGCGGCCAGCGAGTTGAACCGCTTGCTCTGACAGCCTTGCCTCAAGACGCAAGCCAGCCCCGACGGCTCTCGCCGTCGGGGCTGGCTTATTAACCCTGTGGTTAGGCTAAACGCGACGCCTACACCGGTCCGCCTGTCATGCCGCCCGGCGCCGGATGCACGTGGCCGGCCAGGCTCTTGCCGCTGGCCACCACGTCGCCGCCGGCGTTGTTGAAGCTGCCGCAGCTCTGGCTGATATTGCCGGAGAAACTGGCGCCGCTGCCGCCGGAACCGCTCAGGCCGCCCTGGTAGGTGAGCAGGCCCTTGACCAGCAGGGTGCCGCTGATTTCCGTGGCCGGCGCGTCTATGCTGACCTTGGCGCCCGCCTTGAGGACGATTTCCGCCCCGGCTTCCACCACCACTTTTTGCACCCCGCCGCTGACGGTGAGCTGATGGACGGCGCGGTCGTACTCCAGCGTCGCGCCGTCGGCGAAGCGGCGATGCCATTTATCGACGCTGGCCACCGGCACCGCGTCGGCGGAGGAGAAGATGGCGCCCAACACCACGCCGTCCTCGCCGCGCGCGTCCAGCAGCACCGCCACCTGCTCGCCGATGTCCGGCAGCCAGTAGTCCTTGTCGCGGCCGCTCTTGCGGCTGAGCACCGGCAGCCAGGCGGTGCGCAGCCGCCCCAGTTCCGGCAGCCGCACGCGCACGCGCTGGGTATTGGCGTCCACGGCGGAGACGCTGCCGAACTTGAGGGTGGCCAGCGCTTCCGGCAGGGGTACGTCCATCATGACTTGCTCCTCTCGTTTGCTTTGTTTTGGGCGGCGCCGGCGCTCACCCGTTTCAGTTCCAGTTCGCAGACATAGCCGTCCTGGCGGCTGATGCGGTGGCTGGCGCGCTGAATCTGGTAACGGCCGGACAATTTGCCGAAACCGTCCAGATCGATATTGCTCCCGGCGGCCAGCTGCGGCGAGCCGTCCACGGTGATGGACATCCGGGTGCGGTCCAACTGGCGGCGCTCCAGTTCCGCCGCGGCCATCTGCTCGGCCTGGCGCTTGCCGGCGGCCTTGCGGGTGAGCTTGACGATATCCGCGCTGCTGGCCTTGCCGCCCGGCGCCTTGGCGTCGGCGCGCACGCTGGCGGTGCGCAGCGCGCGCTTGGCCGGATCGTGATAGCTGACATCCACCTGAGCCGGCACCTTGCTGAGCTGGTCCTGCGCCTGCCAGGCCATCAGCTGGGCCGGGGTGTAACGGCGCACGCTGGCGCTCTGCATCAGATCGCTTCGCTTCCAAAACACCAGCTTGCGGTTGTTGTCCATCACCTTGCAGACATAGCCATGCTGGTCCGCCACCCGCTGCAGGAATTGCAGATCGGTTTCGTGATACTGGGTCAGCCGGTCGATGTTCACCGTCTCGATCTTGCCCTGCAGCTTCATCCGGTGGCGCTTGGCGATGCGCTGGGCCAGCGCTTGCAAGGTGATCTGTTCATAGGCGCGGCCGTTCTTGGTGCGCAGCGGATGCTGCACCCCGGTGGCCAGCGCGCGGATGCGCACGGTGGACGGCGGCGAGCGGTATTCCACTTCGTCGATATCGAAGCTGCCCGCCGCCACCAGCGCCGCGCCGCGATAGCCCAGTTTGAGCGCCAGCGTGGCGCCTTTGTCCGGATACCAGCCGTCCAGCCAGCGGCCGTCCACATCCTCCAACTCCACGTCCAGTTCGTCGGACTCGCCGCTCAGGTGGTCGGTATAGCTGACGCTAAGCGCGTGGCGGGCAATGTCCGCGGTGATGGATTTGCCGTTGTAGCTGAGTTCGAAGGCCGGAGTCGGCACCTCCTGCGCGCGGCTGTCGCTCATGAGCGCCTCCACGGCGGCAATTGCTCCAGCGCCTCGCTGTCCGCGGCCTCCAGCACCGGAATGGCCAGGGTCAGGCCGGCGGGCAGGGTTTCGCCTATGGGGATGTGGGCATTGTTGGCGATCAGTTGCGCCATTTGGCCGACATCGCCGTAATAGCGCCAGGCGATCTGGTCCCAGCGTTCGTTTTCTTGGGTCACATGGTTCAGGAACATGGCGTCACCTCAGGATGCGCCGCACCGCGGCCTTGGCGGCCAAGCCGGCCAGCGGCTCGGCCAGTTCGCGCAAGGCCACTTCGGAGCGGCCGTTGATTTCTTCGCAGGCGGCCAGCTTGTCCAACACCTGGCCGGCCGGGGTGCCTGTCAGCAGCCGGCCCATCGCCGTCATATTGAGCTTGGCCTGCTGCAGGCTCTGGCCAACCCGCACCGCGTCGCCGGCCAGCTTGCTGTATTGCTCGAACTTGGCCATCTGCTCGCCGCTGACTTGCAGTCCGGGGGCCAGCGCCTGCACCTCCTTGAGCAGGCCGGGCAGCTTTTCCAGCGCCGCGGCCGGGTCTCGGCCGGCCAGCTGGCGCAGCTCGCGCGCGGTGTTGATCACGGTCTTGACCTTGCCCACCACGCTTTTCACTTGAGCCACGGTCTTGGCCAGGCCGGCGATATCGGCCTTGAAGCGCTCCAGCCCGGCCGGCAATTTGAGCTTGCCCGCGGGCAGGCTGGCCGCGGCCTTGGCCAGCGCCGGCTTGGGTTTAGGCGGGGCGTCGCCGCCGTACTCGCGTAGGCTGAGCTGGGCCTCCACCGCCAGCAGGCTGCCGCTGCGGTCGGTCTGGCGGCCGGTGCTTTGCAGTTCGGCGATGACGAAGCGGCCTTTGTAGTCGCCGTTGCCCAGCACAAACGCCAAGGCTTGGTGCTGCTGGCGCGCCGCCTGCAGCTTTTGCAGCTCCTCGTCCGGCTGGCAGTAGGCGGCGTGCAGCACCAGGTCGATGCGGATTTCGTCCAGCTTGTCGCCGACGAATTGCAGCACCGGCTTGCCGCCGATGCGGCCGTGTTCGGCGAAGTCGCTGCCGCTGCGCTGTTCCAGGCCGTCGAAATAACTGATCAGATCAAACTCGATATTGCCCAGTACCGCGTACATGGGTTGCCCTCCGAATGGGTGGAAAGAGAACCCGGTGCGCGAGCGCGCCGGGCTCCGCGACTCAAGCGCGGGCGCTGTAACTGCGCCGTTGCCTGTCCGCCTCGTAGCGCCGCATCAGGCGTTCGAACTCGGCGTAGGACAACTGCACCGCCTGCTGCACCTGCTGCTTCACCGTGGCCGCCGCGCTGGCGGTGACAGTGATGTGCGGCGCGAAGGTGACGTTCATGCCGCCGCCGGCGTTCTTGGCCGGCGCCTTGGCCGCCGCGCCGCCCTGTTGCAGGCGTTGCAGCTGCCGAGCGCGCACTTCCGCCTGGGCGGACACCGAGACGCTGGCCGTCACTTCCGCGCTGACCCCGCCGCGCTTGCCCTCTGGCTTGCTGAAATCCACCTTGGGCGGCCGCGACAGCGGCTGGGTGGCCGCAGGCGGTGGCGCGGCGGGCGGCGGCTTGGCCTTGCCGGGCATGGGCGCGCCGTGGATGGCGTTGCCCACCTTGCCGCCGGCCCATTCCCCGGCGTATTTGCCGGCGAAGTGGCCGATGACGCCGCCCACCAGGGTGCCGACGCCGGGCAGGATCATGCTGCCGATGGCCGCGCCCATCGCCGCCCCGCCTATGGAGCCGCCGGCCTTGCCGCCTATCTTCCAGTACTCCTTGTTCTTCTCTGTCTGGCTGCGGTTGGACTTGCCGACGTTCCAGGCTTCCTGGCCGGCCTCCATCACCGTGATCACCGAACCGGCGATGCCGGCCTTGAGCAGGCCGCCGGTGCGCTTGAACACTTCCTTGCCGATGCCGAGGCCGGCCTTGGCCACGCCAACCCCCGCCTTCAACAAGGGCGCCGCCCGCTGGGCCGCCGCTCTGGCCAGCTTGCCCGCGCTCTGCGCGCCGGCCTTGGCCTTGCCCGGCAAGCTCTTGAGCCAGTTTCCCGTCTTTTGCGCGCCAGCGCGCAACATGCCCGGCACTGGCTTCAGCGCATTGCCCAGACCTTTGACACCGGCTTTGGCCAAGGCCGCGCCGCGGCGGAACAGGTCGCCGATGCCGCCGGGCAAGCCGCGGCCCTTGGGCAAACGCCGCGGACGCGGGCTCCTTCTGGGATTCGGCTTCGGACTGGGCTTAGGTCTCGGACTGGGCCTCCGTTTCGGGCTGGGCTTGGGACGCGGCTTGGGTCTGGGTCGTCGCTCCTTGCGGTCTCTGTCGCGCCGGCTGTCCTTTTTCTCCTTATCGCGCTTGTCTTCCTTTTTGCGCTCGTCCCGGTCCGGGTCCATGCTGTCGCCGGGTTTGTCGAGGTCACACGTAACCGGCTGGCAGCAACAGCAGCAGCACTCGGACTTGGCCTCCATGCAGTCGCCCGGCTTGTCGGCCTGGCTCTGGGTGGCGCCCGGTTTGTCTTCCTTGAACCATTCGGTGCCGGCGGCCCACAGCTTGCTCAGCAAGCCGCCCTTGGTGTCCTGATAGCGGCGCAGCGATTTGCCTACCTTGTCGCTGATCTCGCCGGCCTTGCTTGCGCCTTCCTCCAGCGCTTTCACCGAGCCAAGTATGCTTTCCACGCTGGGCAGCTTGCCGCCCAGCAGCGGATTGAGCTTGCCGTGCACATAGCGCAACGCTTTATTGCCCATGCCTTGCGACAAGGTCTTGTGCACCGTGCCGGCCGCCTTGGCCACATCGCGGCTGATGCTGCCCACCTTGTCGTTGAATTCGATCAAGGGCGTGGCGTCCGGCGCCGGCAGGCCTTGCAATAGGCGGATGGCGGAGCGGATCTTGCCGCCGCCGGCCTTGCCCTTTGCCCCCGCGCCTCCCGCCTTGCCCGGCGCGGCCGCCTTGGCGCCGTCTTCTTTCAACAGCGCCTCGCTGGCGGCGGCGATCTTGGCCAGCACACTGCCTGGCGCATCGGCGTAACGACGCAGCGCCCGGCCCACTCTGGCCGCGCCCTTGGCGATGGCGTCGCCGGCGTCTCGAGTGCTCTCCAGCGCGCCGAGCATGGCGTCCACGCTGGGCAGCTTGCCGCCCAGCAGCGGGTTGAGCTTGCCGTGCACATAGCGCAGCGCTTTATTGCCCAGGCCTTTGGATAAGACTTCGTGGGTTTTGCCGGCGGCGTCGGACAGCCAGCGCGAGGACAACTGAACAGCGTCGGCCACGCCTATCCATCGCTGGATGCCGGGCGTGCGCAGACGCTTGAGGGTGGATTCGAGATCGGGAGGCGCGTCTTTGGATTTGCCGTCGCCGTCGCCGCGGGGAGTCGGCCGTTTTGGGCAGGTCGGCGGCCGAGGATTGCAGGTGGCGTCTTTTTGCCGCTCCTGGCTTTCCAGCACCCGCTGCTCCACTTCGATCACCGCCTTGACCTTCACCGAGGCCTGCAGCTCGACGCGGCACTTGGCCACCAATTCGCTGACCTGAGACACGCCGGGCAGGGCGAGCTTGACGCCCTTGCCGCGTTTGACGCTGTCCAGCCAGGCGTCGTGCCGCTGACGCAAACGGTCCAGCGTCAGCTCCAGCTTGTGGTGGTCGCGCTCCAGCTGCGGCAGATCCAGCGCGGCGAAAGCCTTGCGGGAACGCTCCACGCTGTCGCTCAGCTCGCGCTGGCGGTCGCGCAGGCGCAAGCTGGTCTTGCCCAATTCGTCCAAGGAGGCGCGGGCGGAGCGGAAGGCGTTGTCGAAGACCCCGGACAGCGTCGCTCCCACCTTAAGACCGATGAAAAACTCGCTTACCATGGTGTTAGCCTGTGAGAGTGAGGAGGAAGGGCCGCCAGGCCAAGGCCGGCAGCTCAGGGTGGGGCCGGCGCTCGTCCTGACGGACGGGCCGGCCCCGGGCCGCGCGAACGCGCGGCTCAGGAAAAATCAGTCTCGATCCCGCTACTGCTGTTCGCGCTCGTGACGGCGCTCGACCTCTCGCTCCGCCACCTCGCACCAAAACCAGTAGTCGTCCATCGCCAGCGCGTCGATTTCCGACGGCGGCAGGCCGAGCACGGTCAGCAGCGCTTCGTCGAAGTCTTTAAGCGTCGTCGGAGACGCCCACCATGTCGCGAAAGCAGTCCGCCAGCGCGCGGCTGTCGGCGATGTCGAGCTGGTCGATGTCTTCCAGAGTCAGGCCGGTCATGCGCGCGAACAGGAAGTCCTCCTGGTCGGCGTCGTCCTGGCTGTGATGGCTGGCGGCCTTGAGATCGGCGCGCTTCAGACGGCTGATTTCCAGGCTGTCCAAACGTTCGCCGGCGGCATTGGTGAACGGGTATTTGAGTTTGATCTTCATGGGAGCTCCTTGGTCGCGGGCTACGTGGTTGATGAACTTCATTGTCCGGTTTACGGCCCGGCGGGTCTGTTAAAGCCCTTTAGGGAAAGGCTTGAAAGCGCCAGCCAGCTTGCCTACAAACTGAATCGCCGCGGCTCCGGCGGACCCGGCCAAGCCGGGCCCACCTTCATGGAAACGGGAGCTTGTCGACAAGCCGGCCGGCGGCCAGCCCTTCATCAGCCGCCGATGTTGCGGCGATACAGTTCCAGCATGTCGTTGCCGCCCACCCGGAATATATTGGCCAGATAGTCCAGCTCCAGCACATCCTCGCCGTCCACTACCTGCTTGATGTAGGTGGCGGAGAAGGAGGAGCTGAAATCGGCGTTTTCATGCTGTTTGTAAGTGCCCAGCGGGTTCTTCTTGAACATCACGGTCAGGAAGGTCACCAGGCTGACCTGCTGCAGGCGGCCCTGCGCGCCGTAGGTCTCGATGCTGGAACGGGCCTGCAACTGCACCGCCTGGAACGGATTGGCGATGATCTTGGCCACGTCCTTGTACAGCGAGTTCCACTTGATATCGCCCTCCAGCTTGTCGAAACCGGCCGGCAGTTCGATCTTGCCCACCATGCCCAGCGCCTTATGCTCCTGCATGATGGCGGACACGTCCGGCAGCTTGATCTCCTCGGCGCGGCCCAGCAGCGAGTTGCCGTTGATGTAGATGTTGGCGTTGGTGATGCGGTTGATTTCAATCTTGCCTGCCATGATCAATTGCCTCCCTTCAGGCTCAACAGGTATTCCGAGGTGATCTCGGTCTCAAAGGTCAGACGTTCCAGCGGCGGCGGCACCGTGTACTTGTAGCTGATCAGCAGATGGCCGGCGGCCAGCTCGGTTTCCGGATTGCGCGCCGCGTCGAACCAGGCTTTGAAGCCCAGCAGCGCGCCGTCGCCGATCAGCTTGCGGCCGTAGCCGTTCACCGATTCCACCAGCGCGTCGATGGTGGCCTGATTCAGCGGCATGTCGATGAACTGCTGGCTGAAATATCGGATCGACTCATTGATCACGTCGCCGGTCCGGCGCACGTTCTCAAAGTTGCGCATATGGCTGACGGTGGGCCAGGCGGCGGTGCGGTTGCCCCACAGACGGAAGCCGGAGCCAAAGCTGGAGAACACCGTGGTGATGCCCTGCTCGTTCAACAGGTTCACCTCGGACTGCGGATCGTCGATCATCGCGGTCAGCTGGCGCTCCACGCCGATGACGCCGGCCAGTTCCTGGTTGGAGCTGGACCACCAGAAGCCCTTGTCGTTGTCCACCTTGGCGCGCAGGCCGGCGGCGCGGGCCGACAGCGGCTCCAGGCGAGTGTCGTTGGTGGCCGGGTCGTACACCTTGACGTGCGGATAGCACAGGCGCACGCGGTCGCTGGAGGTGTTGAAGTTGATGCCGCCTGCCGGGCCGCGGCCGGCTTGCGCCTGGGCGAAACTGGTGCCGATGGGCGCGTCGACATAGGCGATGGCGTCCAACTTGTCGGCCATGGCCACCATGGCGCTGGCCACCGAGTTCTGGGTGCAAAAGCCCGGTGCGATCAACAGCTTGGCGAAGAAACCGAAGCGGTTATAGGTGTCTTGCAGCGCCTTCAAGCCGGTGCGGTTGCCGGCGGCGTTGACCGCGCCGATGATGTCGGCGGCGGTAACCTTGGCCGGGTCGGCATAATCGTAAGTGACCTTCAGGCCCGCGCCGGCGGCGATGGCGCCGTCTTTCAGACGGGTAATCTTGCCGTTGACCGCATCCAACAGGTAGTCGATGCCGGGCACATAAGTCGTGGCTCCGTCCGCGCTCTTCACCATCACATTCAGCAACGCTGCCTTGGCGGTCTTGCCTTGGCCGGTAGCCGCGTCCAGCGTCACAACCTCGCTGGGGACCGAACTCTTATGCAACACCGGGTCCAGCACATTGATCACCACCACGGTGCCGGCGCCGTGATCGTAGATCGCGTTCAGCGCTTGCGGAATAGTGAAGCCGGCCAGTTGCGGACCGAAGGCCGCCGCGTCTTTTTCCGACAAACACAAGACCGGGGTATTGGCCGCCTCCGGCGCCAACGGCGCAGTGCCGATCAGGCCGATCACCGCCGATTTGACGGTGCGCACCGGGCGCGCGCCGCGTTCGACTTCAATGGTTTCCACGCCATGCAGATAATTGGCTGCCATGCTCAAACTCCTTGTTCAGCGCTAGGGGAGATCGGTTCCGCCGCGGCCGGCAGCGGGCTCAGGTGCTGCAAAGCCAGCAGCATGCGGGTGTAATCGTGCTGCTCCGGCATGTCCACCTTGGCGCCGGGAAACAACATGATTTCCTGGCCGTCGGCCAGGGTGACGCCGCTGATCGGCCCGGAATACAAGTACTTCATGATTGCTCCTCCTTAGTGACTGCGGTTAACACAGGCTCATGTCCAATGGCCGCCTCCGCCACCTGCCAGGTGTCGGCAGCCAGCGAAATGACGTAACGGGCGATGCCGTCGCTGAAGCCCAAAAAAGTTTCGCTCGACAAGCAGACGGGTCGGCAATCCGGCGCGGGGAATCCCAGGCAGGCGCTCCGCGCCGCGTCCAGCGCTTCCGTATCGTTGAGTTGCGCGTTGGCGCGCCGCAGCAGCAGCGTCAACTCCAGCTGCAGCGTGCGCTGCTGGCAAACGCCGGCCACATCGCGCGGCAAGGCGAATTGGCTGCCGCGATAGCTCAACAAGAGCGCGCCTTGCGGATGTTCAAGCCGGTAATCGGCCGGCGCGGCGCAATGCTCGACGCTCAATGACGGCAAAGCGCCGCGCAAACGCGCCAACAGCGCGTCAACGATTTGGGAAGTGCTGGCCACGGGCGGGCTCCTGGACATCGTGGGAAGAAAGGCGAGATCACTCGCAATGGCGGTTACCGACGGCGCCTGGCCATCGAACGAGGGCAAGGATGCGCCGCCAGCGTCCTGACGGTCTTTTAACGCGCTTTACAGAAAAGCGGCCGCCGACATTCCCCGCCGGCGCTGACACGCGTCATCCAGGCCGCGCGCGCGAAGGCGACGATAATGTCCTTCATCGACACCGCCGCAAAAGGACAACGCCATGCAAGCACGCTTTCGCAGCAAAGGACCGGAACTGCTCGTAGATCTGGCCCAACACGTGGCCATGACGCTGAAGCAGCTCGCCAACACCGAGCAGCAACAAGCGGAGCAATTGGGCCAGGAAATCGCCGAACGCATGGCCAAGCACTGGGGCGGACAGAACATCTATTTCCCCATTGGTCTGTCCTATAAATCCTCCCAGCGCGACCAGCAGATCTACCGCGAATTCACCGGCGGCAACCACGCCGAGCTGGCGCGTCGTTACGGCGTCTCCTTGCAGTGGATCTACAAAATCATCAAAACGGAACGCCAACGGGAGCAGGAACAACGCGCCAGCCTGGCCTGCTGAGCACCCGCCCTTCTGGTCGCGCCAATGCAAAAAGCCGCTCATCCGGAACCGGAGAGCGGCTTTTGTCGCGCAAATTTTAAACAATATTGAATTAATAAACCGCTGATTTATAACTTTTATAGAAATTTACTATTAAGTTCAGCTTTAACATATTAATTTTTTGCTGGAATCAAACTGGATACCACCTATACCTAGAAGGCCACACCGCCACAGCGGCCGCCAGAGCCGTTGGGAACAAGCTTATCCGATCAAACGGGGTATCCATATGAAACAAACAGCGTCGCTTGCCGCCATGGCTTGCCTGTTGCTGTCGTCGGTCGCACTGGCCGACGGCGGCGTCATCATCTTCAGCGGCCGCATCGTCGAGGCCCAATGTCCGATGGCGCTCGACGCGCCCAACCGCCTCAATGGCCCCAGCCGGCTGGAAGTCGGCAAATGCAAAGCGCCGGTCCACATCCAGGCCCTCGCGGCCAACGGCGAGAGCCTTCCCGTACGGGCCAACGCCGACGCAAAATCCAGTAGCCAGGCCGCCGCCAACGGCTACGACCTGGATCGCAGCGACAACCAGCGCAGCTTCAGCATCGCCACGCCCAAAAACAGCCAGCGCGGCCAATTGGTCGTCAGTTATTACTGAGCTCTGGAAACGCCAAAGCCTCCCATGGGGAGGCTTGGCTGTGGCGCCGAGGCGCAAATGCATAAAGCCCAGCTCGTGTGAGCTGGGCTTCGCAATGGGGCGTCTGGCGGTGTCCTACTTTCACATGGCGAATGCCACACTATCATCGGCGCTAAGGCGTTTCACGGTCCTGTTCGGGATGGGAAGGCGTGGGACCACCTCGCTATGGCCACCAGACATAAACT
>NZ_MUKU01000066.1 GCF_002081825.1 Chromobacterium haemolyticum
TGCCGCAGCCGGAGTTTCACATCAAGCCGAACAAGGAAGCGGGGTACGAGCCGGTGGCGATGGTGCTGGCGGAGTCGCAGCGTTTGGGGGTGACCAAGCTGGGCATTGTGGGCTCCGAGCAGTTTGTGCAATGACATATGTCTAATGGATAGTGTTGTGGCATGATAACGGGCGGCCGCGGTCAGGCCGCCCAAATGCTTGACTGCGGCTTGTCCGCCCACGCTTCACAACAACAAGACAATATGACCACACAATGGCATATCCCGCGGTGACGCCTGTGGGATGATGCCGAGCGGACCCTTGGTCCGGCCGCGCCGGCGCAAGGGGGAGTCTTGCGTCGTTTCATCGTCCGGGATGCGCGGCCGCCGAGCCTGACGCGGCGGCCGATCACGCGTGTCCGAGCTCCACGTCGCGGGCGGCTCAACCATAGAAAAGAACAACACAGATGAACACACGATTTGTCATAGTCCCGCTCTTATCGTTGGCGCTGGCGGCTTGCGGCGCCAAACCGGCTGACCCGCCCAAGGAGGGCGCAGCCGGCAAGGCCGCGGCTTCCGCGCCGGTGGCGCGGACCTTGTCCTCCGCCGATGTGATGGCGGCCAAGCCGCGCGTGCTGGCGGCGACGATAGCCTTCACCGGATCGCTCAACGCCTTGACCAGCGGCACCGTGGCCGCCGAGGTGGAGGCCCGGGTCAAGGAAGTGCGCGTGCGCGAGGGCGAGGCGGTTAAACGCGGCCAGGTGCTGGCGGTGCTGGACGCCGAAGTGCTGTCGCAATCGGTGGCGGAGCAGAACGCCCAAGTGGCCAATACCGAGGCGCGGCTGCGCCTGGCCAAGGTCAAATTGGAAAAACAGCGGGAACTGCTGCACAAGGGCTTCATCTCGCAGATCGCCTATGACGAATTCGACAGCGACTACCGGGTGAAGGAGGGGGAGGCCAAGGCTCAGGCCACCCAGTTGGCGCGCGCGCGCCGGCTGCTGGCGGACACTCAGATCCGCGCGCCGATAGACGGCGTGGTGTACGAGCGCAAAATCAATCCGGGCGAAGTGGCCGGCAAGAACGCGGTGCTGTTCGCCATCGCGGATCTATCGGTGCTGGAAATCGCCGCCACCGTGCCGGCGCGGCTGATCTCGCAGATCCAGCCCGGCATGCAGGCCAGTTTCAGCGTGGACGGCCTGGCCGAGCCCCAGCGCGGCGAAGTGGTGCGCATCAACCCGGTGGCGGTGGCGGGCACCCGCAGCTTCACCCTTTACATACGCGTGAAAAACCCGGAACACAAGCTGAAGGCCGGGCAGTTCGCCAAGGGCGGCATTGTGCTGCGCCAGGTCAGCGACCAGATCGTGCTGCCGCTGCCGGCCATCCACGATCCGGACGGCCAGCCCTGGGTGCTGGTGGCGCGCCAGGGCCGGCTGGAGCGGCGGCCGGTGGAGTTGTTGCTGCGCTCCGAGGCGGACCGGCTGGCCGCGGTGTCCGGCGTCAAACCGGGCGAGCACGTGATCGCCGTGGACCTGGTGGGGGTGAAAGCCGGCGATCCGGTTTCCCTGCCCGGCGGCAAACTCTAAGCGGAGGGGCGCAGCATGTGGCTGACCCGAGTAAGCGTCCGCAATCCCTATTTCGCCGCCGTGTTGATGATGACGCTGGTGGTGCTGGGCTTGTTTTCCTGGCAGCGGCTGGCGGTGGAGGAAATGCCGGACATCCGCTTCCCCATCGCCCTGGTATCCACCGACTATCCCGGCGCTTCGCCGGAAGTGGTGGAAAGCGAAATCTCCAAGCCGGTGGAAGAAGCGGTCAACACCATCAACGGCATCAAGGAAATCCGTTCCTATTCCATGGAAGGCAATTCCACCGTGGTGGTGGAATTCGAGTTGTCGGTGGATCCGGTGTCGGCGGTGCAGAACGTGCGGGACAAGATAGGCGCCATTCAGGGCCAGTTCCGCCGCGAGATATCCGCGCCCACCGTGTCCCAGGTGGACCCCAACGACAACCCCATGCTGACCCTGGTGCTGACCTCGGACCAGACCCGGCCGCGCGAGCTGACCACCTGGGTGGACAAGGTGCTGAAAAAGCGGCTGCAGATGGTGGCCGGCGTCGGCGACGTCAAGCTGATCGGCGGCGTCCGCCGCGAGATCCGCGTCGACGTGGACCCGGTGCGGCTGGAAGCTTCCGGCCTGTCCTTGCAGGACGTGGCCGACGCGCTGCGCGCCGCCAACCAGGACTTCCCCGCCGGCTCGGTGTCGGCGGTCAGCAAGGAATGGGCGATCCGCGTCGCCGGCAAGTTGAAATCGGCCGAGGACTTCTCGCAACTGGCGGTGGGTTACCGCAACGGCGCGCCCATCCGGCTTGAGGACATCGCCACCGTGGCCGACACCGAGGCCGAGCAGTCCAGCATCTCGCTGATAGACGGCCGGCCCGGCGTATCGCTGGACCTGCGCGCCGCGCGCGGCGCCAACGTGGTGGAAGTGGCCGAAGGCGTCAAGGCCAGGGTGGCCGAACTGAAGAACCAGATGCCGGCCGGGGTCAAGGTGCGCTACACCTACGATACCGCCGAGGACGTGAAGAAGTCGCTGAACAACGTCGAATCCACGCTGCTGGAAGGCGCGGGCCTGACCGTGCTGATCGTCTTCCTGTTCCTGGGCAGCTGGCGCAGCACCGTGATCACCGGCCTGACCCTGCCGGTGTCGCTGATCGGTACCTTGTTCGCCATTCAGATGTTCGGCTTTACCTTGAACATGTTGACCCTGCTGGCCTTGTCGCTGTCCATCGGCCTGCTGATCGACGACGCCATCGTGGTGCGCGAAAACATCGTGCGTCACGCAGGCCTGGGCAAGAGCCATTACCAGGCGGCGCTGGACGGCACCAATGAAATCGGCCTGGCGGTGCTGGCCACCACGCTGACCGTGGTGGCGGTGTTCCTGCCGGTGGGCTTCATGGGCGGCATCATCGGCAAGTTTTTCCACCAGTTCGGCCTGACCGTGGCGGTGGCGGTGCTGATCTCCATGTTGGTCAGCTTCACGCTGGACCCGATGCTGTCGTCCATCTGGCACGATCCGCATCACCACGGCGACAAGCACCGCGGCCCGCTGGGGCGGATGCTGGATGCCTTCGAAAGCTCGCTGGACCGGCTGTCGGAGCGTTACGTCGGCGTGATCCGCTGGGCGCTGGGTCATCGCAAGACCGTGGTCGGCACCGCCTTGCTGCTGACCGTGGCCAGCTTCGCGCTGGTGCCCGGCATCGGCGGCGAATTCATCCCGGAGCGAGACAGCGGCAAATTCACCATCAGCTACCAGACCGCGCCCGGCTCGGCCTTGGAATACACCGCCACCAAGGGCCATGAGCTGGCGGCGGCGGTGAAGGGCATTCCCGAAATCAAGTCGATCTCGATGAATGTGGGAGAAGGCAACTTCGGCGCCGGCAAGAACGACGGTTCGGTGACGGTGGACATCGGCGACAAGAACAGCCGTCAGCGCACGCTGGGCCAGGTGATCGCCGACGCGCGCGCGCGAGTGCTGCCCGTGGCCGGCGTCACCATCAAATCGGTGGCCAACGAGCAGCAGCAGGGCAAGCCGGTCAAAGTGGGCTTGCGCGGCAGCGATCTGCGCGAACTGACGGCGGTGTCCGAAGACCTGATGCGCCGGCTGGGCAAGATCCAAGGCGTGCGCGATATCGAGTCCAATCTCAGCGAAGGCGATCCGGCCTTGAACCTGGTGCTCAAGCGCGACGCCGCCACCAGCCTGGGCGTGGACCTGGCCCGCGTGGGCAAGACGCTGTCCATCCTGCTGGCCGGCAACGCGGTCACCACCTGGGAAGCGCCGGACGGCGAAAACTACGACGTCAAGCTGCGGGTGCCCAAGTCCGAACGCCGCCAGGAGCTTTTGGACGCGCTGACGGTGGCCGGGCGGCCGGACGCCAACGGCGCGGCCAATATGATTCCGCTGTCTTCCTTGATAGAAACCCGGCAGGGAATCAGCCCGCGCCAGATCAAGCGCGTCAACATGATGCGGGAGATCACCATCCTGGCCAATATCGAAGGCCGCGACGCCGGTACCGTCTCCGCCGAGGTGCATCAGCTGGTGGAAGGCCTGAAGCTGCCGCCGGGCGTGATGCTGGTGCAGGGCGGCCAGCAAAAGGATATGCAGGAATCGCTGGGCTACGCGGTGCAGGCCTTGGCCTTGGGGGTGATCTTCATCTATCTGATCCTGGCCGCGCAGTTCCGCAGCTTCACGCTGCCGGTCACCATCATGATGGCTTTGCCGCTGGCTTTCGTCGGCGTCTTCTGTTCGCTTTATCTGTTTGGCTCCACGCTGAACATGTTCTCGGTGATCGGCATCATCATGTTGATGGGCCTGGCGGCCAAGAACGGCATCCTGCTGGTGGACTTCGTCAACCAGGCGCGGCGCGAAGGCATGGAGCGCAACCAGGCCATCGTCGAGGCCGGCCGGGTGCGGCTGCGCCCCATCATGATGACCAGCCTGGCGATGATCTTCGGCATGCTGCCCTTGGCGCTGGGCACCGGCGACGGTTCGGAAAGCAACCGGCCGATGGCGCACGCCATCATCGGCGGCTTGCTGACCTCCACCGTGCTGACCCTGATCGTGGTGCCGGTGGTCTACACCTATCTGGACGGCCTGCGCAGCCGGGTGCGCCGCCTATTGGGCGGCAAGCCGGCGCACCAGCCGGCGGCCGAACATTGAAACGAAAAGAGCCTGCGTTTGCGCAGGCTCTTTCTTTTGGCGAGGACGGTGTTTAATTTTTAGGGGGCGCCACGCAGTCGTTGCCCTCAAAGCTCACCGACTGAATGGTATGGGTTTTGGGATCCGCGACGAAGTTGGTGGTGCAGCGGTAATACACCGAACCGCCGCCGCTGAAGCCCCAAGGGTAGTTGTAGAAACCGCCCTGATAGGGCATTTCCTGGCTGTAGGCGCTGCGGTAGGTGTAGAGCTGATTGCCGTTGGGCATGGTCAGCTGGCTGGTGGGCGCGCCCCATTGCGCCAGCATCTCGTTGACGTCGCGGCCTTGCCAGCCGTAGACCTTTTGCGCGTAACCCGCCTGGGTGGCGCAGCCGGTCAGCAGGCTGGCGGCCAGCAGGGACAGCGCTAGCGTTGTTTTCATGAGGCGCTCCTGAGTAATGTGCCAGGCGGAGAGAGACTGCGTCCGCCTGAGGTGGTTCGAAGGGATGCTTTTACGATGGCGTCGCCGCTGCCGCTTGTCAACAAGCCAGGCCGGCGCACCTTGTTCATGAGTGTTAAGAACCTGTTTACGATCTGCTGCGCGTTGGCGGGATGGATAGAAATGGGCGTTAAAACCAAGCTCAAAATGCTCATGTACCACGAGTACATTCCGCTTTTTCGCTTGTTTTCGCCTTGTCTCGCCTTAGCTCGCGAGATCGTAAACACGTTCCAAGAGCCGCTAAAACGGCGACATAAAAATCGGCTGGCGCAAGACGCCAGGCCGGAGCGACAACAAAGGAGAAAATCATGAGCCTGAAGCGATGCGCGCTGCTGGCGCTGATGGCGTGGGGAGGGATGTCGGCGCAGGCCGCGGACATGAACAAGGTGCTGCATGTGGCCTTCAATGCGCCGGAGACCGGTTTCGATCCGTCCAAAACCTCGGATATCTATTCCGGCGCCATCATCGAACACATCTTCGACCCGCTGCTGACCTTCGACTACCTGGCGCGGCCGGTCAAGGTGGTGCCCAATGTCGCCACCGCCATGCCCACGGTCAGCGCCGACGCCAAAACCTACACTTTCACCCTTAAAAAAGGCGTGTACTTTGCGCCGGACCCCGCCTTCAAAGGCAAGAAGCGCGAGCTGACGGCGGAAGACTACGTTTACGCCTTCAAGCGGCTGATTGATCCGGCGGTAGCCTCGCCGATGAGCGATCTGGTGGCCGGCAAATTCGTCGGTCTGGATGCCTGGGCCAAGCCCGCCGGCGGCAAGATCAACTATGACGCGCCGGTGGCTGGCGTGCGCGCGCTGGACCGCTACACCCTGCAACTCAAGCTGATCCAGCCTTATCCGGCGTTGAAATACATCCTGGCCGCGCCCTTCGTGCAAGGCCAGGCGCGCGAGGCGGTGGAAGCCTACGGCAGCAACACCAACGCCCATCCGGTGGGCACCGGCCCCTATATGCTGGCCAAGTGGCAGCCCGGCACCCACATCTCGCTGGTGGCCAACCCCAATTTCCGCAAGCAGACCTTCAACTATCAACCGGGCAGCGATCCGGAAGACCAGCGCGTCGCCCGCGAAATGAACGGCAAGAGCTACCCGCAGATCGGCCGCATCGAAGTGTCGGTGATCCAGGAGGAACAACCCACCTGGCTGGCGTTCAAGAGCGCGGAGCTGGACCTGGTGGGCATCCCCCAGCCGCTGATCCGGCAACTGCTGCGCATGGACCCGAGCAACCCGTGGCGGGCCGAGCTGAAACCGGATCTCCAGCGTCAGGGCATCCGCTTGCTGCGCAGCCTGGACGAGGAAATCACCTTCTACGCCTTCGGTATGAAAGACCCGGTGGTGGGCGGCTACGGCAAGGACAAAATCGCGCTGCGGCGCGCCATCACCATGGCCTTCAACACCGACGAAACCATACGCGACATCCGCCGCAACCAGGCGGTCAAGGTCCAGTACGTGGTGCCGCCCAATGTGGCCGGCCACAACCCGGATTTCCGCGGCGCCTTCCCCTATAACCCGGCGCTGGCCAACGCCTTGCTGGACCGCTTCGGCTACAAAAAGGGCGCGGACGGCTACCGCCGCCAGCCGGACGGCGCGCCGCTGGTGGTGGACTTCCTGACCGGCCCCACCGCCATTGACAAGCAATGGAACGAGTACTGGCAAAAAGCCTTTGATCTGATCAAGGTGCGCGTGGACTTCCGCGTGATGCAGTGGAACGAACAGATCAAGGCGCAGCGCGAATGCAAGTTCGGCATGAACGGCGCGGCCTGGAGTGCGGACTTCCCGGACGGCGAAAACTTTGTACAGCTGCTATACGGCCCCAATACCGGCGGCGTCAACTACGCCTGCTATCAGTCCTCGCGCTATGACCGGCTGTACGAGCAGTCTCGCAATCTGGAGGACGGCCCGGAACGCAACCGGCTGTACGACGCGATGAACAAAATCGTGATGGCGGACACCCCCTGGGCCTTCAGCGACATCCGTTTCCGCAACACGCTGATCCAGCCCTGGGTGCGAGGCGCCAAGCTGCATCCCAACTACAACTACATCTGGCGTTTCCTGGACGTGCAGAAGTAAGCGGCAGGCGAGGAGAACATCATGTCCGCTTTTATCATCCGTCGCATCCTGCAGATGATTCCAACCCTATTTGGCGTCATGCTGCTGGTTTTCATCCTGTTCACCCTGGTGGGCGGAGATCCGTCGCTGGTGCTGGCCGGCAAGCACCTGACGCCGGACGTGCTGGCCAATATCCGCGCCCAGCTGGGCCTGGACCAGAGCCTGCCGCAGCAGTTCTGGATCTTCGTCAAACAGGTGCTGACGCTGGACTTCGGCACCTCCTGGTCTACGCAGCAGCCGGTGGCCGATATCATCGGCAGCCGCGTCGGCCCCTCGTTGACGCTGACCGGCGCCATGCTGGTGGTTGACCTAGCCATCGCCATCCTGTTGGCGGCGCTGGTCGCTTATTTCCGCGGCGGCCTCACCGATCACATCGTCACCATCGCCTGCACCGTGGCCATGTCGGTCAGCGCGCTGGTCTACATCATCGCCGGCCAGTATTTCCTGGCTTTCAAGATGGGCTGGTTCCCGGTGCGCGGTTGGGGGGACTCCTTTTGGATCAACCTCTTCGTCTACGTGCCGCTGCCGCTGCTGATGGGCCTGATGGTGTCCTTGGGGCCGGACATCCGCTTCTACCGCAGCTTCTTTGTCGAGGAAATCGGCCAGGACTACGTGCGCACCGCGCGCGCCAAGGGCCTGTCCGAGCGCACGGTGATGCTCAAGCACGTGTTGCGCAACGCGCTGATCCCGGTGGTGACCAGCGTGATGATGTCGCTGCCCTATATGTTGATCGGCGCGCTGGTGCTGGAAAGCTTCTTCGGCATTCCCGGCATGGGTAATGAAGTGGTGATGGCGGTGAACAAGAGCGATTTCCCGGTGATCAAGGCCATCACCATTTATATCGCCATTGCCACCATGGTGTTCAATCTGCTGGGCGATCTGGTCTACAAGCTGATCGACCCGCGCGTGCAGCTCAAGTGAGAGAGGGCTGGAGATGACGACATTGCACAATAGCGCCGGCGCCGCGCCGGCCGCCCCCTCGCGCGGTTTGTGGGCGCTGGGCTGGCAAAGGCTGAAACGCAAGAAAGTGGGCTTTGTTTCGCTGTGGATCGTGGCGGTCTACCTGCTGCTGGCCGTGGGCGGCTGGTTCAATCTGGTGGGCGGCGGCTGGACCGATGAAATCGCCGTACCCTACGCGCCGCCCAGCTGGGTGAAGGCCTCCGCCGACGACGTGTTGCCGCCGGAGCCGGCCAAGCCCGCCCAGGCGTCCGCCCCCATCGTCACCATGACGCCGGAGGAGGACCCGATAGGCCGGGAGCTGCAACAGGCGCGGCAGCACGCGGGCGAATACGCGCAGGTGGACGCGCCCAAGCGCGCCACCTTGCCCTTTGGCGCCGACCTGCGCGGCCGCGACGTGATAGAGAAAACCCTGAAAGGCACCTCCACCTCCATCTTCGTCGGCGTGTTCGGCGCGGTGGCGGCCTTGCTGGTGGGCTGCGCGCTGGGCGCGGCGGCCGGTTATTTCGGCGGCCGGGTGGACGATGCGCTCAATTGGTTCTACAGCGTGTTCACTTCGGTGCCGGACATGCTGCTGCTGCTGTCCTTCGCCGCCGTTTCCGGCCGCGGCATCACCACCATCGTCACGGTGATGGCGCTGACCAGCTGGACCGGCAGCTTCCGCCTGGTGCGCGCCGAATACCTGAAACTCAAGGGCCGCGAATACGTGCAGGCCGCCGACGCCATCGGCGCTGGCCACGCCCGCAAGATGTTCATCCACATCCTGCCCAATATTTCCCACCTGTTGCTGGTGCAGTTTTCCTTGCTCACCGTGGCGCTGATCAAATACGAGGCCATCCTGTCCTTCCTGGGCTTCGGCGTGGGCGTGCGCCAGGTCAGCCTGGGCTCGATGCTGGCGGAAGCGCCCACCGAGCTGATTCAGGGCTATTGGTGGCAAATGTTGGCGGTTACCTTGTCGATGTCGCTGTTGGTCACCGCCTTCAGCATGTTGACCGATGCGCTGCGCGACGCGCTGGACCCGCGCGCGGCGGTGAAGTGAGTGGGGGAGAACAGACTATGACCCAAAACCAGACCCTGCTGTCGGTGCGCAAGCTCAAAGTGGCGTTCCGTCAGGAGAACGGCGGCGAATTCCAGGCGCTCAAGGGCGTCAGCTTCGACATTCCGGCCAAGCGCACCGTGGCCTTGGTGGGCGAATCCGGCTCCGGCAAATCCGTGACCTCCATGGCCATCATGCGCCTGCTGTCGCCGCAGCACGCCAGCATCCACCCGGACAGCCAGATCCTGCTGCAAGGGCGGGATCTGCTCAAGGCCAGCGGCGCCGAGATGCGCGCGCTGCGCGGCAAGGACATCGCGATGATCTTCCAGGAGCCGATGAGCTCGCTGAACCCGGTGTTCAGCGTGGGCGAGCAGATCATGGAAGCCTTGATGCTGCACGCCAAACTGGGCCGCCGCGCCGCGCGCCGGCGCGCGATCGAACTGTTGCGCGAAGTGGGCCTGCCGGAACCGGAAAGCAAGGTGGACAGCTACCCGCACCAGTTGTCCGGCGGCCAGCAGCAACGGGTGATGATCGCGATGGCCATTGCCTGCGAACCCAAGCTGCTGATTGCCGACGAACCCACCACCGCGCTGGATGTCACCATCCAGAAGCAGATCCTGCAACTGATCGCCGACCTGCAAAAGAAACACGATATGGCGGTGCTGTTCATCACCCACGATCTGGGCGTGGTGGGCGAGTTCGCCGACGAAGTCATCGTCATGCGTCACGGCGAAATCCGCGAGCAGGGCAAGGTGCAGCAAATATTCGACGCGCCGCAGGACGCCTACACCAAGGCGCTGCTGGCCTGCCGGCCGCACCTGGACCGGCGGCCGCAGCGGCTGGCGGTGATCGACGACTTCCTGCAGCCGGGCGGCTATGTGGAGCCGCCGCAGCGCGAACGCGGCTACCGGGCGGACGACGAGATCATCCTGGACGTGCGCGGGCTCTGCAAATCCTTCGACGTGCGCGCAGGCCTGTTCGGCAAACGCCAGTTCCACGCGGTCAAGGACGTGTCCTTCAAGCTGGCCAAGGGTAAAACCCTGGGCATCGTCGGCGAATCCGGCTCCGGCAAGACCACCGTCGGGCTGACCCTGGTGCGGCTGCACCAGGCCAGCGGCGGCCAGGCGCTGTTCCACGGCCAGGACCTGCTGGGCATGGACGCCAAGGCCTTCCACGCCTACAAACGCCGCATCCAGATCATCTTCCAGAACCCCTACGCCTCGCTGAACCCGCGCTTCACCGTGGAGCAGATCCTGAGCGAACCGATGCAGCTGCACGGCATCGGCCGCGACGGCGGCGAACGGCGCAAGCTGG
>NZ_MUKU01000067.1 GCF_002081825.1 Chromobacterium haemolyticum
CATCGCTCGCATAGTAAAGCGTCTGCGGCGCGTAGTCCTGCAAGGTGGACTGTAAGGCCTTGCCGCTCTGGCCCTGATTGATTTGGCTTTCATCGCCCGTCATATTGCTGGCGACAGGCTGGTAATCAAAGCTCGCCAGAGCGACATTGCCGGATACAATTTGCCGGGAAGACTCCCAAGCGGTTAAGCCATCCTCTTCTTCCGTCGCATCGCTACGGTGAAAGCGAAGACGCTCCATGCAGGCGGCTGGCAATCCAAATGGATCATCAAACAGGATCAGCTGTACTTGCGGCAGCTTGTCTTTCTCAGAGTGGGCAAACCGCCAGCCGTAACCCTCTTCATGCATCAAGCGCACGATAAAGTCATAGTCGCTCTCACGGTACTGTAGGCAGTAGCTGCGCGGCGAAGCCGGACCCACTTGAATGTCCAAAGTCTGAACCCGTGCGAACTGAGCATTATTCGCCTGATGCTCCGCCAGAATCTGATTAATGATGTCCGGTACGGTCAAGTCCTGGAACACGCGTGAAGTCCGCCGATAGCGCAGCAGCGAAAAAGGGGCCTCCACCGTCAAACCGTACTGAGCGAAACCGCCATCCGCCCCCAGCTGCTTCACCTCCGACACCACCCCACAGCGCACTAGCTCTTCCCCGGAGGCGGCGGCAATGCCTATCTTTGCGGCCACGCCCAGCAGAGACTTCAGTTCGATGGAGCCATTGGGAGACAGGCAGGTCAATTGATAGCGATAGCTCTCTGAAACGCCTTCCTCGCCTTCCAGCGTCTGAGGCAACAGGGTTTCAGCTGCGATGCTGCCATCCCCGAGGGACAGCGTGAGCAGACGATTGTCTTGCGTGAAGGCACTGGAAAAACTGGCAAGCAGCTGGCTGATATCCATGGAATAGAATGTCCGCAAAGAAAAGCCACTTACGCAAAGTGGCCTATTGATGTTGGTTCGCAATGGAGAGCGGAAACATTCTATTTGGATGGCTTGCGGCGGAACAAGCGACCTAGGTCAAGGTTTGGAGAGGCCCAGTTCTAAAGGACAGGTGTGGCACGTTCGCGGCTTGGAAGAGAGCGCTCCACGGCAAAGCACATCTTGTCAGGCTGGAAACCACGAAGAGATTTCATGCTCAGCGCAAGATATAGATAGCGGCGGTGATCCCCATGAAGTTGCTGGACAGCGGCTATTAGGGCGTGGGGCCGGACGAGGGCAAGGCAACGCTGGCCAAGGCCGCCAAGCACATCATGGATGCGATAGACGCCGAGGGCGCGCGCATCCGAGGCGACGGCATGGGTGTGGCCTTGGCGGGGCAATCGCAGGAGGGTGAGGGCTTCTTGATGTACTGAAAATGGAAGTTGGGTAAGGGGGCGGCGTCAGATCAAGTCTGAACTTCTACAAATTAATGCCCGGACTCGAACTGAGTTAGTACTCTTTCCAGGCGGCGCAATAGGTCGTCATAGGTGACGACGTCGACAACATTCTTGTTCTGGCGTCGAAATATCTCGAAGTCAGCCTTCTGTTGGTCTGTAAGGTCGTTGTCGCGGCCCATGATGATCAGGCCGCAGGGATTGACGATCCGGATCTTTAGTCCGGTCGGTAGCTTCTCCTTGAGACGTTTTGTGAGCTGTTCTTCCCCTGCCGTTCCCCAGCGGTTCAAGTGGAATAGGTATTTCTCGACTTGTGTAAGCGTGCCCGCGAGTTCGCGGTGCGGCACGTGATTGTCGCGGTACGTCGTCTCAGTAACAATCTTGGCCTTGAAGGGTTTCTTGATTTCTATGGCATCGACATTTCCGTTTGCATCGACTAGTAGGATGTCGACCTGACGACGCCCACCAGTGATAGTGTCCTTGATTGAGACCGACGTTAACGCCGCAATGTACTTCGGGTTTAGGAGCCGCACGATGTCTAAAATTTGCTCCTGCCATTGGAGTTCCGAGTACCCTTCTGCAGCCGCGAGCATCTCCGTTAGCTGTTGTTGAAGGAACTTGTACTTTGATACCTCCAGTTCGCGGAATGGCTGGATGAGGTTCTGCGGCTTAGCCGTGACCCGTTTGGCCACGTATTTCCGTAGTGCAGCCTCGGCATCGACTTTGGCATCGGAGAGTTCGCGAAACACTACTGAGAGCCGAGACCGCACATAGCGCTTGAGCTCATATGGCGTAGGGAACTGCTCGACCAACTTCTCGTATTGAAAGACGGGAATTGCGTCCGTGGCCTCACCGCCGATAACGATACGGCTGGGCTTGAGTTCGGCTAGCAATTTCAGTACCGACACCTTTGTCTCAGCACTGAACCACTTCCACGTCGGTTTTACGTCCCTCGCCACTAGGACGGGGACGGAGACCTCAACGATTTCAGGTTTAAATACGAAGTATTTGCCCTTGGCCGTAGCTACTACGAAGCGAAATTCCCCATCATCGAGATCGTTTGGATTCCGATTGGCTTGGTCTTCCGCCAGGTCAGCCACGGTCAGATGAAAGGTGCCCTTAATGTCGAGCGGTTCACCCCTCGCAAAGCGATTATAAACCCATGAAGCGTCAATTCTGGGTCGGTAGATAAGGTAAAGCTTGTTGCCATGGGCGACGAATTCGACGGCAGGTTTCGTCATGGGATGCTTTCCGAACAATAGAACGCTTACAGTCTAGTTTCGGAACGGTACGCAGACAAAATGCAGTGAGCCAACACGCACATACGCTTCGCAACTAGATATCGGGGTTTAGCTCCACGCGACTAGTCGAGCCAGATTGTCGAGTGACTGTTTTCGCTACTACTGAGCAGTTCTGACCGATATAGCGATGGGCTACAATGGGTCAGTAGTTCGCGTCCCCCGTTGTCGGTAGCCGACGTTTGATACTGATGGCAGAGAAATGGCCGGTATATGACTCAGAGTAGGCACACAGGACAGATGGGATGGCAGACTGCTCCGGCCGAGTTACGACCAGTGACAAACCGAATTTCTGATCAAGCACCTTGCGGTAGCCCACATAAAAATGCCCCAGCCGTAGCCGGGGCATAAATATTGCTGTTAAAAATTCATGAAGACTTATAGGTAAAAGCTCATGCAGCAATATGCCTGCTTTTACTCTATATAGGCTCCATTGTCGGGGCGCTCCCTGGCTGATAGGGCCGACTACAATAGTTGGTTGATACGGTTGAGGCCAAGGCTCAAGCGTTGCTGTACCGGCTCCAGCAGCGCCACTGCTTCATCGCTGCTGAACTGCAGCGGTTCATCGCGCCGTTGCAGCAGGGTCAGGATGGCTTGCAAGCCGATATGGGCGGCGCGCAGTTCCATCAAGCCCTGCAGCAGACAGGCATCCATTTCCGCGCACTGTTGGCTTAGTTGCTGGCCCAGATGGGACAGTGCGGTTTGGTCCGGCTGGGCGTCGAGCAAGTTTTGATTCAGCTGCTTCAATTGCTCCATCACGGGCATTGGGGCATCCATGTCATTCTCCTTCCGTTTTCGCCAGCGTGGCTTCAATGCCGGCCGCCAATTTCAGAATGTGGGTGTCGCTGCCGTGCAGCCCGCATACGCTCAAGCCGATTTGGGGGGAGAGGGGCAGGCTGACGGCGCAGCCGTCCAGCAGATTGACGACGGCGCTATTGCGCTGCACCAGGCGGTTCAAGCGGGTGTAGGCGTCGTCGTCCTCCAACTGAGCCAGCGTGGGCGGCAGGATCGCCACGGTGGGCATGAGCCAGGCGTCGGCCATGGAGAGCCGATGCGCGGCGACGGCTTGCAGCGTGCGACGTTGCTCAAGCAGGTCTTGATAATCCACGGCGCTCTGATTTGCCCCTTGTCGGATGAGCTGGGCGATGCGCGGGTCGTAGCGGCCGTTGTCCTTTCCTTCCAGCCGCGTGCGGTGCCGGCGCCAGGCTTCGGCCGCGATTTGTCCGCCCTGGGCGTTCATTTCAGCAATCTGCCTGAGTTCCGGAAAGTCGAAGCGAATGATGCGGGCGCCGGCTTTGGACAGGCGCGTCAGCGCCTTGTCGAAGGCTTGGGCCACCGCAGGGTCCAGTTGCTCCGCGAGATAGTCCTCGGTGACGTAGAACCGGCATCTTTTGATGCCCGGCGCTTGGCCGCTGCGGGTGTGGGCGGGCATCCAGCCGCCGCTGAGCACGGCGTCCAGGACGGAGCAGCAGGGGGCAGAACGCGCCAGGATGCCGACGGAGTCCAGGGAGAAGGATTGGGATAGGCAGCCTTGCAGCGGCATTCGCTTTGACGTGGCCTTGAAGCCGACCAGGCCGCAGAAGGCGGCGGGGATGCGCGCGGAGCCGCTGCTGTCGGACACCAGCGCGGCCGCGCTCATGCCCAGGGCCACGCTGACCGCCGCGCCGGAACTGGAGCCGCCGGCTACGCGGGTGGGATCGCCGGGGTTCAGCGGGGTGCCGTAGTGCGGGTTCAGGCCCAGGCCGGAGTAGGAGAACTCGCTCATATTGGCGCGGGCTAGCAGCACGGCGCCGGCCGCGCGCAGGGTGGCGACGATGGCCGCGTCTTGGCTGGCGGGCGGGCTGGATTTCAGCACCACGGAGCCGGCGCGCGTGATTTGGCCTTGTACGTCGAAGCTATCGTTGATGACGAGAGGAATGCCGGCCAGCGGGGTGAGGTAGAGCTGGGCGGCGTCGATCTGCCGGGCGGCGGCCAGGGCGGCTTTGGCGTTGACTAGGGTGAAGGCCGCGCCGCCGGCTTTTTGATGGCCGGCGATGGCGTCGAGCGCCTGGATGGTGAGCGTCACGCTGCGGGTGTTGCCCAGCAGCAAGTCCTTATGCAACTGCATCAAGCTGGGTTTCATGTTGTCTCCCATGCCGTGCGCTCGCTTTGGGCCGTGGCGTTGATGTGTTGCAGTTGGGCGGCGTAGTGGTCCAGCACTTCGACGGAGAGTCGCGCTAATAGCTGCTGGTGGGAGGCGGGGGTGGTGTGGGTTTGGATCGCGGCCAGGGTGGCGCGTAGTTGGGTGAGGCAGTTCAGGGCCAGCGCGCAAGCGTCCAGGGTTTGGGCTAGCAGGCGCAGTGGTTCCTGGCGGGGGATCGGCGGCGGTTTGGCAAAAGGCAGGAGGAAGTATAGGGGAGTCATTGCGGTCTCCAAGTCAGCGTTGGAAACCTGTCCGGTGAGACTTGGACAGGCCAGTGACAAGGTTGGAAGACCGGGATTCGTAATCAAAGACCGGTAGTTCACAAGGAACTCCCTGCCACGGCCTATCCGAATGGGCACAGCGTGGCAGCAGACGTAGTTGTGCCAAAGCTGACACAAACGAGTCTGCGATTACGAATTTCTGGGCTTCCAAACCCTGCGCGGCGTGATTGGGCGCTGCGCGACACAAAGGGTACTGAGGCGGGGGTGGGGCGTCAAGCTGATGGCGGCGTGGATTGTTTTGGTTGGGACTAATGGATTGGGGAACGGCAGGGGGCTGGCTGTTTAAGGCCGGCGCGCAGGCGTCAAATTTAGTGGGTTCTGTGGGATAAGTGGTAGAAGTTCGGACTTGATCTGGCAGCCTTCTGTTTTGACGGCGCTCGATTGTCATACATGGACGCCCCCTTTTGCCAAGCCATCTTTTTGTTTAAGCCAAGAACAAGGTTGGGATTGCAGCCATACATCCGGGCTTTTGACGAGGCCGTCGCCTCTGCCCCTAATGGAATATGCTG
>NZ_MUKU01000068.1 GCF_002081825.1 Chromobacterium haemolyticum
TGCAGGATCAAGCGGAGCGGCTGTCTGCGGCGGCGGGCCGGTTCAGCGTGTCGGCGGCAGGTGCGGCGATGGCGTTGGGGATGCCGGCGGCGGGGAGTCCGCGCCTCAGTTCACAGCCGGCGGTGGCTGAGCTGGCAGGGGAGTGGGAAACGTTTTAAGTAGCCTGCTGTAAGAGATTTTGATTATCGGTTAGGCCTAGCTTGTTGGATTGGTATGTTAAGGGAGCTCGAAAATCGTTACTAGAGGTTGGAGAGCAAGGCGTTTTGCGATCTGGGCAGTACGCTCAGGGAGAAACGTGGCTATCGGACCACGTAGCAAGTTTTCGATATTTCTATAAGGGAGTGTGAGGGGGAATATGAGGGATGATCTATCAAATGGACTTCTGAGTAAAGAGTTTGGCTATAGAGTTTCTGATTTTAGGCGTGTGGCCAAGCACATCTACGAGCGGGCTGGTATTGTCATGGCTGACTCAAAACAATCATTAGTTTATGGACGTCTTTCGAAACGATTGAGAACCTTGGGTTTTAAAAACTTTTCTGAATACTTAGATTTTCTTGAGTCAGGGAAAGGAAAAGATGAGTGGCAGGCATTTATTAATGCGCTAACTACGAATCTGACTTATTTTTATCGTGAGGATTATCATTTCCATATTCTGAAAAAACAGGTGGCGGAGCATGGTACTTCTTTTAAAATATGGTGTGCCGCATGTAGTACGGGAGAAGAAGCTTATAGCTTGGCAATGACAGTGCGTGAGGTGCTGGGTCCGCAGGCGGATTCAGTGAAAATTTTAGCCTCCGATATTGACACTAAAGCAATAGCTTTTGCACAGCATGGTATTTACTTGGAAAAACAAACTGAAAATCTTCCCGTGCATCTAAAAAAAGAATATTTATTAAAGGGGATGGGGGGGCATTCAGGTTATGCTCAAGTAAGATCATGTATAAAGAATATGGTGACATTTAGAAGGGTTAATCTGCTTGATGATGTGGACGTGGTGGGGGAGAAATTTGATGCTATTTTTTGCAGGAATGTGTTGATATATTTTGACGCGGAAACTCAAAGAAAAGTTTTGAAAAAGCTAAGAGGATATATCAAGCGTGGCGGTTGTTTATATATTGGACACTCTGAGAATGTGAGAGAATTAACGGCCTTGTTTGCTCGAAGTGATAGATCTGTTTATAAGGCATTATGACAACGGGTAGATGTGGTGGTAGTGGGTACACAGTATATTTTGACAAAGGGTTGGGGGCGACTGTTGTCAGGATTCAGCCGGGTGGCATGGCAGTGGTTGATGAGAGCCTGACCCTATCTACAGTTTTGGGGTCCTGTGTTTCAGTATGCATCTATGATCCTCTCCGATCAATTGGTGGGATGAATCATTTTATGTTGCCTGGGGAGGGAAGGCCATCAATACATGAGGGTGGTATTTCCTCAATGATGTATGGGGCTAATGCCATGGAACAGCTTGTCAATGGTTTGCTCAAGTTTGGAGCCATCAGAGAGCGTTTGATTGCAAAAGTATTTGGTGGTGGCATGGTTGTGGATGAAATAAAATATGTAAAGATAGGTGAGCGCAATGTAGAGTTTGTTAATGATTATTTGATGGCGGAGCGTATTCCGGTTAAAGCGGCTGATGTGTTGGGGACCTCACCTAGGAAAATTTTATTTTCGCCAAGTAATGGTAGAGTTTATCTCAAGAAAATTGCCAAGAATATTGTTCGAACCAAGGTTGCCGATCTTGAGGCTGGTTATGGAGAGAGAGTCAATAAATCGGGCAAAGTTTTTTCTAATGTGGAATGGTTTGACTGATTATGATAAAAGTCCTTGTCGTGGATGATTCGCCAACTATCCGCAGCCTGCTTGGGAAAATAATAAATGATTCCGAGGGGATGTATTGTGTGGGCTTGGCAGAAAGTGCCAATATGGCTCGTGAAATGATTAGGAGCCTTAATCCGGATGTTGTGACTTTAGATCTGGAAATGCCTGGAATGAATGGTCTAGACTTCCTTGAGCGTTTAATGAGGCTGAGGCCGGTGCCAACTATTGTGGTGTCAAGTTATACCTCAACAGGATCGGTAGCTGCTATGCGGGCTCTTGAACTTGGAGCGGTGGATGTTATTGATAAGCCCCATTTCTCTTCTTCGGCAGCTTTAGCTGAATATACTGCTAAGTTGGCAGATATGATTCATGTTGCGGCTAGTGCAAAGTTAAATATAAGGGTGGGTATATTACATGCAGACAAGACTGATGCGAGCAAACGTCTAGGTGCTGCTGCAGGACGATTGAGTAAGTTGATTGCTATTGGCGCCTCGACTGGGGGGACTGAAGCTATTAAATCAGTATTAAAAGATCTGCCGGCGAACGGTCCGCCTGTGCTGATTGTTCAACATATGCCTAAGGGATTCACCCAGTCATTTGCCGAGCGTTTAAATACTATTTGCAAGCTCAGTGTAAAAGAAGCTGAACATGGTGAGCGTTTACATTATGGTTGCGCTTACATTGCTCCTGGAGGGGAGCTGCACTTGGAAGTTGTGTCCGATAGTAGGGGGTTTTACTGTAAGCTGGTAGAAGGGGAGGAGGTCAATCGACACAGGCCATCCGTTGATACTCTGTTTAGATCAGTTGCAAAGTATAGCGGTCGTAAGGCAATAGGAGTGATTTTGACTGGAATGGGAAAAGATGGTGCGAGTGGTTTGCTAGCAATGCGTCAGTCTGGTGCTTGGACAGTGGCACAAGATGAGGGAACATGTGTAGTGTTTGGCATGCCTAAAGAAGCAGTAGAGCTTGGTGCGGTAAGTGAAATTTGTCCATTGGATAAAATTTCTGGCCGAGTGATGAGTATGATAGGTTGATATAAACTGGATTGAGGGTTTGGTATGATTAAAGTGCTGGTAATTGACGACTCTGCGACAATGCGTATTGTGTTGAAAAAACTGATTGATAAAAATGAATATATGGAGTGTATTGGTGTTGCTCCAAATCCGGTAGAAGCTAAAGAAATGATACGTGAGTGTCGTCCAGATGTAATAACACTTGATGTTGAAATGCCTAAAATGAGTGGTTTGGAGTTTCTTGAACGCATGATGCATCTGACTCCTATTCCAGTTATCATGATTTCTACCATGACGGAAGCGGGCTCTGAGGCCGCACTAAGGTCGCTTGAATTGGGAGCGGTTGATTTTATCGCAAAGCCTAAACTTGATATGGCGGAAAGCATTGATGGTTATGCGGCAGAAATCTATAGGAAAATTCAAATCGCTGCGACTGCAAAAATTGGTAAGTTAAGCACCCCATTGCCTGCAATGTCATTGAGTGATGCTACACCAGTAAAAAAGGAGCAGGCAGTAGCAAGAGTCGATGATAAAATCGTTGCATTAGGAGCTGGGACAGGTGGGGTAAGCGCATTGCGAGAAATTTTAATGCTGATGCCAGAAGACTGTCCTCCTATGCTTGTCGTACAGCATTTACCTGCTGTTTTTATGGGGTCATTGGCTAAGAGGCTGGATCAACTGTGTCTGGCCCGTGTTAAGATTGCAGAGCACGGAGAGTTTGTGCGAAAAGGGTGTATTTACGTTTCCAGCGGTGATTCAAACCTGATGATTAAGGCAACTAATGAGGGCTATCGTATTGAATGTGTCTCACTGGGAGAGTCAGGAAGAGTGCAAAGCTCGGTTGACGCGTTGTTTTCATCATTAGCAAGTGCAGCGGGTAAAAATGGTATTGGGGTTATTCTAACTGGCGCAGGTAAGGATGGCGCTGAAGGAATGCGTTTAATGATGGAGGCTGGGGCTTTTAATATTGCACAAAGTGCGGATTGTTGTGTAGTGTTTGATATGCCAAAATCAGCTATTTCTTCTTGCGGGATTACCGAGATTTTATCCTTGAGTGATATTTCCACACGAATTCTGAACTAATATTTAATTTCCTATTCTTATTATGTTGTTGTCGTTGAGTGAGTGAGTGAGTGGGTGAGTGGGTGAGTGGGTGAGTGGGTGAGTGGGTGAGTGGGTGAGTGGGTGAGTGGGTGAGTGGGTGAGTGGGTGGATGGGTGGATGGGGGCTGTGATGCCCATGAAAGCGGAGCTCAAATATTGGATAGCTGTCCGCAGGACTGCCCTAATGTTGGAGGCCATTAAATGTAGAAGTTCAGACCTGCTCTAATGGGATGGACGCCCCCACCTAATGGCATCGATGTCAGAGTGGTAGTGTCAAACCACCGCTCACGGAAGGGGCATCCATCATGAAGATTACGTGTAGAAGTTCCGATTTGATCTGACAGTCAGGCCTTGCCGATAGGTGGGGTTACCCTGATCTTCCCCTGATCTTCCCCTGATCTTCCCCCTCCAGCCATACCAGCGATAAGGAGAGAAGTCCTAGGTTTGCATGGTAGTGGTACTGCTTGATAGTTCGGTGGTCCGCTGCTGGCGATAGCGTGCCGCAAACACTGCTGGTGGTAT
>NZ_MUKU01000069.1 GCF_002081825.1 Chromobacterium haemolyticum
TGGTCTGCTACAATCAGGAACGCACCCACCAAGGCAAGATGTGCTGCGGCCGCACGCCCGTACAAACCTTTATTGATGGCAAACGGGAATGGAGGGAGAAGGTAGACAACTTGAATTGATCTGACAGTCGGGTGCCGTCAAAACGGGAGACTGTCAGATCAGGTCTGAACTTCTACACATCATGGAAGGGGAAAGGAACTGCCGGCGTCCCTGGATTTTGTTGTGTGCGGGCGCAAGCGCTCGCTCCTCCATCGTTTCTCTCTTTGTGCAGACTTGGCGTTTTGACCTTGTTCAGGGCGCCGGCAGTGGCAATGACGTCTTGTTCTCAACACATTCCCAAGGCCAAGTCTGCCCAGTCGCCGGCTCGGGGTAAAGCATTTACTCCAGCCCGCGCCGATTGCTGCGCTGCACGATGTAACTTCGGCGCAACGTTACCGGTAGCATCGCGCCTTGCCGTTCAATGCGCGTGCTCGGCCGGCGCGGCGGCGGCGACGCCGTCTTCCACCACCACTTCAACGGTCACGCTGCCCGCTTTCTCGAAACGCAAGGTCATCGGGAAACGGTCGCCCACGCGCAGCGGCTGCTTCAGGCCCATCAGCATCACGTGATAGCTGCCGGGCGCGAACTTGACTTCCTGGCCCGCGGCCACGGCCACGCCGCCGGCCACTTCGCGCATGCGCATCACGCCCTTGTCGTTGATGTGGGTGTGCAGTTCGGCCTTGTCCGCGCGCGGCGTGCTGGCGGACAACAGTTTGTCCGCGGCCTTGCCGCGATTGCTCAGCGACAGGTAAACACCGCCGGTCGGGCTGCTTTCCGGCATCGCCCGGCTCCATGGATGGCCGATCTTCATATCGCCCAGCTTGAATTCGTGCGCCATCGCGCCGGCGCTCAGCAGGCACAGGCCCAACAGGGCGCTCAATGTCTTTTGCATAATGGATTCCTCGGGTTTTCCGCACTCTAGCACAGCCGCCGCAGGCAGCTGTGCGGCATAATGCCACAGCCAATGTCATGCCGCGCGCGCTTCGCGCCGCCGGCCGCAGAATTTCCCTTGTCACCGGCCCGCGGCCTCAGGCAGACTGCGTCCATTCCATGTAATGTTCGCTTCATCAGCGTAGTGCCATGCTCAAGACGTTGTCGCTCCAATTCCTGTTCGGCGGGCTGCTCAGCCTGATCACCATCACCAACCCGCTATCCAAGATTCCGCTGTTCATCACCCTGACCCGCGAGATGAGCGACTCTGCGCGCGACAACCAGGCGCGCCGCGCTTGCGTATTCGCGGCAGCCATCATGGTGGTCAGCCTGTTGGCCGGCAACGTGATCATGTCCGCTTTCGGCATTTCCTACGGCGCGCTGCGCATTTCCGGCGGCTTCGTCGTCGCCGTGCTCGGCTACCGCATGCTGTTCCTGTCCCAGGATCCTGGCAACGCGCCCAAGACCGGCGAGCGCGAGGACTACGCCTTCTTCCCGCTGGCCATGCCCGGCATCAGCGGGCCCGGCACCATTGCCGTGGTCATCGGCATTTCCACCGAGATCGCCGAACTGACCACGCTGCCGGCCAAGGCGCTGGCCTTCGCGATGACCTTCGCCGCCATCGGCGGCACCTGCTTCGGCATGTGGCTGACGCTAAAATCCTCACAGCTGATCGCCCAGCGTCTGGGCCGCGGCGGCCGCGAAGTGATGACGCGACTGATGGGCTTTTTGCTGATCTGCATCGGCGTGCAGTTCGTCGGTTCCGGCATCCGCACCTTCATGGCCGGATCCTGAGGCCGGCCGCGACGCCCAGCCATGTCCCCTCAGGCGTCCGACCGTTCCGACTTCTTCCGCGCCGACGACATCGGCGCTTTGGAATGCCTGGACGCCAGCTACGCCCAGCGCGTGTTTCCGCCGCATTTTCATGAAGAATACGTGGTCAATGCGCTGACCCTGGGCGCACAGTCCTACCGCCACCGCGGCGGCACCCACCGCGCCGGCGTCGGCGCGCTGGTGCTGATCAACCCCGGCGAAGTGCATACCGGCGAAACCGCCGACGCACGCGGCTGGGCCTATCGCGGCTTCTACCCGTCCGCGGACTTCCTCCAAAGGCTGGCCGCCGACATCAGCGGCGATGCCCACGCCCGGCCTTACTTTCGCGACACCGTGGTGCTGGACGCGACGCTGGCCGCCGGTCTGGACCAGTTGCACCACCTGCTGCGCGATAGCCGGGACCGGCTGCTGCGCGAATCGGCCTTGCAGCGGATATTCGGCGCGGTGCTGCAACGCCATATGCAAGTGCGCGGCCAGACACAGGCGGCCGCTCCGCGCGCGGTGGAGCTGGCGCGGCAGATGCTGGCCGACGCCGTCAGCGACAATCTGTCGCTGCAGACGCTGGCGGAAGCGGCCCTGCTTTCCCCCTGGCAGCTGTGCCGCCAGTTTCGCCAGCACTTCGGCCTGCCGCCGGTGGCTTGGCGCAATCAGCTGCGCGTCAATCGCGCGCGCCAATTACTGGCGCAGGGACAAACGCCCGGCGCGGTGGCGCTCAGCCTGGGCTTCGCCGACCAGGCCCACCTGACCCGCGCCTTCCGCCACACCGTGGGCCTGGCGCCGGCGGCCTATCAGCGCGCGCTGGGCCTGCGCCGCTGAGCGTCAGTTCACGCTAGCTCGCGAGACAAGCCACACCGCAAACCCATCCTGCAAAATCGTTCAAGACGACGGCCGGTTTCGGCGGCATGATGAATTCATCTCATTGCCGCAAGGATACGCCCCGATGACAAGCCCTACCCCCGCCGCCTGGGCATGGCAAGGCGCGCGCGACAGCCTGCCCATGCTGATAGGCGCCGCGCCCTTCGGCGTGATCTTCGGCACCCTGGCCATCGCCGCCGGCCTCAGCCCGCTGACAACCCAAGCCATGTCCCTGCTGGTTTTCGCAGGCTCCTCGCAATTCATCGCCGTCAGCCTGGTGGCGGCCGGCGCCGCACTGCCGGTGCTATGGCTGACCACCTTCGTGGTCAATCTGCGCCATGCGCTATACAGCGCCACCCTGCTGCCTTACGCCCGGCAATGGCCGCTAGCCTGGCGCTGGCCGCTGGCGTTCTGGCTCACAGACGAAACCTTCGCCGTGGTTGAACACCGCTTCCGCACCCAAGGCGCGGCCGGCGGCCAGTGGTATTGGCTGGGCTCTTCGCTGGCGATGTACGGCAACTGGCAGGCATGGACGCTGGCCGGCATTCTGTTGGGACGTTCGGTGCCGGGGCTGGCGCAACTGGGGCTGGACTTCGCCATGGTGGCGACCTTCGCCGCCATCGTCGCGCCGCAATTGAAAAAACGGCCTACGCTGGCGGCCGCAGCGGTAGCCGGCCTGACCGCGCTGTTGGCGCGCGGCCTGCCCTACAAGCTGGATCTGATGCTGGCGGCGCTGCTGGGCGTCGGCGCCGGGCTCTTGCTGGAAGGCAAGCGCAAGGAGGCGGCATGAACCATTGGTGGATGATATTCGGCATGCTGGCGGCCACCTTGTTGATCCGCGCCAGCTTTCTGGTGTTCGGTCAGCGGCTGGCTTTCCCGGACTGGCTGAACCGCGCGCTGCACTATGTGCCGGCGGCGGTGCTGTCGGCGCTGGTGGCGCCGATGGCGCTGGCCCCGGCCGGACACATTGATCTGTCGCTGAGCAACGCCTACCTGATCGGCACCTTGGTCGCCATCGCGGTGGCGTGGAAAAACGGCAAGACCCTGCTCGCCATTGTGGTCAGTTTCGTCGTCTACGGCTTGCTGCGCTGGCTCTTAGAGCCTGTTCACGATCTTTTCGTCCTGAGATAATTGCCGAATGCGAAGAAGCCATTATCCAAGCGACGTAAGTCGTGAACAGTTCGAACAGATCAGACCGCTATTGGAAAGCCTGCGCAAGA